>NZ_JAKZKT010000049.1 GCF_022808645.1 Bacillus litorisediminis | reverse complement strand
GGGCTCTAAGGCACCATAGTTCATCGACCTTCCTCTTCCAGCCATAGAATCAGTATGGACGGATTCAATTCATTTTCATTCTCTGTGGTGCAGCGCCGATTTTTGCGCTGCATGGATGACTAACGGGCAGATTAGTTTAAAGAAATATCAAAGGAGGCTACTATGAATAAAGTAATACTTAGAGATATCAAATCTGGTGATCTACCTGTATTCTTTGAACATCAGAAAGATGACATTGCCAATCAGATGGCAGCTTTCACGTCAAAAGATCCAACAAACTGGGATCAATTTTGTCAGCATTGGAACCGTATATTAACCGATGAAACCATTATCAAGCAGGCTATTACATTAGAAAATAAGGTGGTGGGTCATATCTCCAGCTTTGAAATGTTTGAAGAGCGTGAAGTAACTTACTGGATAGACCGTGAACATTGGGGAAAAGGTATTGCAACGGATGCACATAAGCAATTTCTATCTTTAGTAACAATACGTCCTTTATATGCTCGTGCTGCAAAAGATAATATCGGATCGAGGCGGGTTCTTGAAAAATGTGGATTTCAGTTAACCGGAGAAGATAAAGGATTTGCAAATGCACGAAATGAGGAGATTGAAGAATTTATCTTCAGTCTTCGATACTGATAAAAAAGACTCATAGTTTTCTTTTTACATTAACTGGGGGCATTGATCCATGAAGGGATTGATGTCTTTTTGTTGTACAAATTATTTTTAAAAGGTCAGATTAATAATTCGTTCCTTGTTCAACTAACAGGTGCTTTAGTTCAAGAGCAACGAGCTGATCGCAGCTCTTTTTCTTTTTGAATTAATGTAGCAGATTAAGAAGGGTAACGTACATCTAAATAAGAGGCGATACCAAATGATAACCCGGAAGACTTTAGTTTTTTAATGGCCACAGTATTATTGACTATTGACTGGAAATGAATGGGGATTAGATATTTTCAGAATTTACAGAATAACGAAACCCTTAATGTCTAAAAACGTATATATTTTTAAATGACAAAATATTTTACCGAAAAGAGGAGAATCTTATGAGGCGGCTGCATAAAAGTTTTTATGAACATGTACACGAACAAGAACCAGATGAAAGAGAAGGTTTTATGCGATGGGTAAAAATATTGATTTTAGCGTTCGGTTGGATTGGTGCATGGGCGATCATTTCGATTTTTTTCTAGAAATTTAAACAGTTAATTGGAAAGAAAAGCAAAGCCTGAAAAGTAAGTTTAGAAGTGCTATGTTGAACGGGTGCGTTGATCCAAATTGAACTGCACCCGAAATGTTAGACACGATATCTAACATTTGGAGGTGCAGTTTTTATGTCAAAATATACAATCGAACAAAAATTAGAGGCCATTAATCGTTACGTATTATTTATTGGTGAAGACGAATATGGTGAACATGTAAAACTTCAATAAAATTAAGTAGATTCATCTCAAATGTGCAAATAGGGAATGTATTTTAACTAAAGGTAGTTAGAGTTCCAGAGTTTGCTGCCAGATTAGGCGGCATTTTTCTTATTGTCCTAACGGTACAGGTTACTTTAATAATGCTTAGTGATGATGAGGATAAATAAACCGAAAAAACTTAATTTTAGTAGTCCCATGGAGAAAAAACTCGATGTGCATAATCAGCATAATTGGCATTGCAATAATAAGGGAGGTATACAATGAACGTAGAAGGAAATGGCGTTACGAACGTGACGAGTATAGACCTTAGAGAAACATTAAATGACATTATCAATAATTTTAAGATTTCACCCGAATCATTAAGTAAGATTACTGGGGTAGAGAAGGATCTGATATTAGATTTTGCAAATGGTAAGAACGATGATTTATGGTATAACAATCCTGCTTCTGCTCGCATAGATATTTTTAACCTAATTATGTTGCTATCGAGGCAGTCACAATCAATCGAAGATAATGAAAGAGTTATGGCAGTTATTCAAACTTTAAATCATCTATTTGGAATATCATTCGAAACAATAGCACTATATGCCAATCTTAATACGGAAGATGTGGAGCGTTTTATACACGAGCCTGGTTCAATTTCAATAGATAAAAGATTTAAATTGGCTGTTTCGAGTTTGTTTTTACATTATATATGTAAGCAGCCTGAAAAATCCGTGTGAATTAATGTATTTAAACAAACGGGGCAGGTTTGTTGAAAAAGGAATTTTCATTATTTAGAAGAATACTTGTAGCTAACATTATTACTTTGTGGGAGGTGTGAACTTTGTGAAAAAAACGGCCATTTTGTTATATCCCCAATTTAGTGAATATGAATTAAGTGTAGCATTATCTATCTTAATGCAAGGTAATAAACCAATCGTTACAATAGGAGTGAACAATAATACGATTAAGGGTGAGTCTGGATTAACTTGTGTAGCTGACACTACAATAAATGAAGCTAACCTAAATGAGTTTGATAGCCTTGTATTGCCAGGTTGTATGGATATTATGACTCTTAATGATAAACAATGAACTATTTGATTTTATTAAGCAATTTGCTTCAAATGAACTAGTGATTGCGGCAATATCGAGCTCACCATATCTTTTAGCGAAGGCGGGCGTTTTAACGGAGAAAAAATACACGGTTGGATTAACTATGGAAAGTATTGAGAAATTAGATGTTTTTGATAAAAATAATTACTCTGAAGAACTGATTGTACAGGATGGCAACGTAATTACAGCAAGAGGAAGAGGATTTATTAGGTTTGGAATTTATTTAGGAAAAGCTTTATGCCTTGAATTTGATGAAAGCTGGTATTTAGAATAAAATTCTTCTGTAACAAACAGGGGCGATGATCCAAGAAGGACTACCGTCTCCTTAGTTGAACTAATTGAACTAAAGAAGCAGTTTTGTTGAATAAGCGGTTACCAATAAAAAAATACCCCTTATGCTGATTCTATCTGCGTCTTAATTCCACTTTGAAATACATAAACAAAAGGATGTCCCAAAAGCTTAGACTTTTAGGACACCCTCGAAATTACAGTTAGAAATTATCAATTATCCAACTCACATGGTGCTGATGTCAATTACGAATCGATACTTCACATCAGAAGCTAATACACGTTCATAGGCTTCGTCAATTTGGTCTGCTGAAATAACTTCAATTTTAGGAACAATGTTATGTTTTGCACAGAAATCCAGCATCTCCTGAGTCTCACGGATGCCGCCAATCATGGAACCGGCAAATGAGCGGCGATGACCGATTAGATTGATCACACTTACCGACAGCGGTTCTGCAGGAGCACCGACGTTTACCAATGTTCCATCAAGAGAGAGCAGACCTAAATATGCATCCAGATTAATCTTTGCACTCACCGTATTAATAATTAAATCAAAGGTTCCCGCAAGTTTCTCGAATGTTTCTGGGTCATTTGTAGCATAGTAATGGTCTGCGCCTAATTTTAAACCATCTTCCTTTTTCTTCAATGTTTGTGACAGAACAGTGACCTCAGCACCCATGGCATGTGCAATTTGGACAGCCATATGGCCAAGACCTCCCATACCGACAACTGCTACCTTTTTACCTGGACCAACTCCCCAATGGTTTAATGGAGAATATGTCGTAATACCGGCGCAAAGCAATGGTGCTGCGACGTCAAGATCAATACTATCAGGTATTCTGACTACGAAGTCCTCGGTTACAACAATGTGGGTAGAATAGCCACCTTGAGTAGGCTCGCCGTATTTGTCAACTCCAGCATAGGTGGGGATATTTCCTTTGAGACAGTATTGTTCTTCTCCTTTACGGCAGTTCTCACATTCACCACAGGAGTCAACCATACATCCGACCCCTACCCGGTCACCAACCTTGTATTTTGTAACATTGGGTCCTACAGCCGTAACAACACCTGCAATCTCGTGTCCGGGAACGAGCGGATAATTTACGGGACCCCATTCGCCGTGAGCAGAATGGATATCTGAATGGCATATACCTGCATATTTAATTCCAATTAGAACATCATGCGAATCAAGATCGCGCCTTTTAATTTCAGCGGCTCGAAACGGTTTGTCTGGGCCGTCGACCGCTCGTGCTTTTGCAGTTATCATGAATAAAACCTCCTACAATTTTATTTTTTTAGAGAATACGTTTGTGCCGGGGTATAAATGCTGCCTATATAGCATACTAAAGTGTTTTTCCTTTGTTTTTCTTCAGTCTGCACGTCATACAGCTTTTGCAACCGCATAAGCGAGGGAGAACGAATGGCCACGATAGGTTGATTTATCAACACTTGTTTATAATTTTAAATAGAAACGTGTTGCTTTCAATGGTTAAATGAACACGATTTGTTGTTTATTCAACAAATGAATCAAAATTGTTGATAATCTTACAGAAAGATTGGTGGTATCAAAAAATCTAGAGTTATAGAAAAAATAATCAAATGCCATTAGACAAAAAAAAGCTGATGTTTTCATCAGCTCGCTTTGCATGCTCTATTTCTTTTTCTGTAAAATAAACAGATTCTGAACAATTGCTGCTTTCATAAAATCTAAATGACAACAGGAGAATAATTTTTAATATGCTCTTGTTCAAAGGAGGTTTCCATATCAGATAACTATAAAATCCTCTCTAACAAATCCCCTACTTTTTCTGCCATAACACTTGGCGGATAAGGCATTCTATTCTTTAACCACCACTCCACTACCCCTACGTAAGCATTTGCAACAAATTGAACAATGACATCCTCATCTTGACCATAATTTTTTCCTTTTGTTATATCTACATCTTTCTTGAACTCTTCAATATTAAACTGAAGGAACCGACCACGAAAATAGCGGGCTCCTTCACTCGCTAACATCGTTGAAAAGAATAAATAATTGCTCTCTAAGTATTCCATACAGTGTACAGTTGATTCTATAAAATCCATTTCCGTTGCCGACTCGCAAAAATTACGCATGTTATTGATATGTTCTTCCATGATCTTATCTAATAGATCAAATTTATCTAGATAATGAAGATAAATGGTGCCTCGGTTAACATTTGCCCTGTCGGCAATATCCTGAATGGTAATGTTATCAAAACCTTTTTCAGACATCAGCTCGATTAGAGCCTTTTTAATGGCTTCTTTGCTTTTGGTTACTCTTCTATCTACTTTCGACATTTGTTTAGTCACCAAACTTTCCTAAAAATAATTAACAAAATCGATTACTTTGTTGATTAACAAACGAATTGAATTTATTTAACGATTGTAAGCAAAAGGTTTCTATTTATAATTATAAACAAGTGTTCATTAATCAATCAAAGTTGATTTTATTTGCAGGTCAAATCTGAAATGAGATTAATAGATAGAAAATTCAATAGGAGAAGTGACTACTAATGAAAAAATATTAGGCGTAAATATGATGGTCCTTCTTTTATTTCTTGGGTGTTCATCAAATCAACAGCAAAATTCAATAGCCAACGAGCACTTCCCGTATGAGCAAGGGAAAAAAGAGTTAGAAGTAATTGCGAGTGATCTAAATGTTCCTTGGTCGTAGAAAAACATGATCATACATTCTGCCTGACAGAAAGACCCGGAACCATCGTGATCATAGAAAATGAGAGGAAAGCAATTGTTTTCATTAATTTTATATGATATAGTATCAGAATCACTTATTAAAGACTTTTAATAAGTTTTTTGTTCGATACTTATTAAAGTTGTTTAATAAGTTTAGGTTATAGGTGGTGATGTTTGTGAATGCTACTCCAAAACGCCTAAGGAAGGTAATCCTTTCTGGTATTCGTAAATCTCTTTTAGAATTTGGAAGTGCAACAAAAGTTGAGCTCAGCGATAAATTAGAAATTAGTTTCCCAACAATAAGTAAGTTCCTGACACAGATGGAGAAGGATGGAGAAGTTATTTCAGTTGGCTTAGATGAATCGAGTGGTGGAAGAAGAGCAAAAAGGTATATGTACAATCCTGAGTATATGCTTGGCCTTGCCATTTTTTTAGAGAGGACAGAGACGAATTATGCAATTTTTAATTGTGTAGGAGAAGTAAAGGAACAAGGAAAAGTTCCAAGTGTATTAGTTGAGGATGGTTTACATTTATTAACTACCTCCATTGAGAAATTAATAACTGCATATCCAAAAATCAGTTCAATTGCAATCGGCGTTCCTGGCTCCGTTGATAATGGAAGGATTTTTTATATACCTGGTTATGAGCAGTTTCAAAATTTTGATCTAAAAGGATTCTATGAGGATTATTTTTCAATACCTGTCGTCGTTGAGAACGATATGAATGCTGCGGTTCTCGGATTTCACCATAATAGAAGGATTCAGGACAATCAATCTCTTGTATATTTGTATTCCGGTCAAAATGGTCCTGGTGCTGGATTTATGATCAATGGAGATGTTGTGAGGGGAAGTACATTTTTCGCCGGAGAAGTTTCATTCGTGCCTCAGTATAATGACCGAAACTTCCGGCAAGCTTTGGAAAACGGAACTGGACCTAAAGAGGTACCGATCTCCCAAGATTATCAGATTGATGCAATCAGCAGATTAGTAGCATCGTTTACAGCTATCATTAACCCTCATACCATCATTTTTTGCAATGATGAAGTTGAAGAAGCAATAGTAGAAAAAATCGCCTTAGCAAGCTCTAAATATATCCCGTCAGAACATCTTCCAGACCTTACTATAAGTGACTGGAAACAAGATTATTTATATGGATTACAGAGTCTGGGGCTGGATCTTATGTTGAATCAACCGCTAAAGTAAAATAATAGGAAAGTAGGCAAGGTTGAATATGGCAACATTCCTTTTAGTGATCATTTATTTGGCTTTTATTAGCTTAGGTTTACCTGATTCATTGCTGGGAGTAGCGTGGCCTGTAATGCAATCAGACTTTGATGCTCCGCTTGAGACTGCCGGATTGCTCTTTATGACAATTGCGGGCGGTACCATTATCTCAAGCTTATTTAGCGGAAAGATACTTAAAAGGTTTGGCACTGGCAAGGTTACATTTGTCAGCGTCTTCATGACAGCTGGTGCATTGCTAGGATTTCATTTTGCTCCATCGGTTGCTTGGTTAATTTTATGTGCGATACCGCTTGGATTGGGAGCAGGAGCTGTTGATGCAGGATTAAACGATTATGTGGCTACACATTATAAGGCACATCATATGAGTTGGTTACATTGTTTTTGGGGAGTCGGAGCTACTTTTGGTCCTATTATTATGGCTCAGTTTATTTCGGAACAAAATTCTTGGAGGAACGGATATTTCGCTATCTCTGCAATTCAGTTTGTGTTAGTTATAATCCTTTTCCTTACTTTGCCCTTATGGAACAGGGTAACAAAAAACAGCAATCTCGCCTTAAATGAAAATCTGGAAGACACAAATGATGCATCTTTTGATGAATACGCCAAAGATATCAAACCTTTACAAATGAAAGGAGTTAAACTGGCTCTTGTCTCCTTCTTATTTTATTGTGGAGTTGAAGCGACAGTGGGTCTTTGGGGAAGTAGCTTTTTGGTAAATGTTAAGGAGTTACCTGTAGCACTCGCAGCCCAATGGGTTTCCTTTTATTACGGAGGAATCACAATTGGCAGATTTATTACAGGCTTTATTACCTTTAAGATTAGTAATCTTATTCTGATTCGGATGGGGCAAATAATAGCATTAGTTGGTGCAGCACTTCTTTTCCTGCCATTGCCTTCGATTTTTTCACTTGTAGGTTTTATTATGATTGGGTTAGGATTAGCGCCGATATTTCCATGTATGTTGCATGAAACACCTACACGTTTTGGGAAGAAACATTCCCAGACGATTATGGGTTATCAAATGGCTGTTGCCTATACAGGTAGTACCTTTGTACCGCCTCTTCTTGGTTGGATTGCATCTCGTTCAACAATAGGAATCTTCCCAATTTGTATTGTTATTTTTATTGCAGTAATGCTTTTCAGTTCAGAAAAATTAAATACCTTACTGAAAAAGAAGGATATAATAACTGTGAATTCAACAGGCAACAATACAAGGATGTAAAAAAGATTATGAGAAAAAAGGCGTTGTTATTGCTTTTATTACTGGCAAGCAGTACGAGCTTTGTGGAAGAGTTATTCGGTGAAGATAAGATTTCGATGATTTATGGATCTTAGGTGACAGTGAACAATTGTATTTAAACGATCAGGAGCGATTGCTGAAGAAAAAGCATCGCTTTTTTTTTGCCAACCTAAAGACAATTAAAACTCTCATCCGATGAGAGCATATTGGAACTGTGTTCATTAGAATATTTAATAAAGGAACGGTGAAGTTCTACATAGGATGTTCTTTAACTAACGGGGGGTTAGTTTCATAAGAGCTTGAATTTTCATATTAATATAAGGTGTTTTTGGAATTAAACGGATTAAATGGAAAAAAGTTAATTTTAATCATATTGTGGGTTAAAAGGTAGATGAGCGGCTTTCGAGGGGATGAACCGGGGCATCAGTTTACAGTATGGTAAGGTCAGGCTATTTTTTTGTACCCTTCCTATTTTAATTATAGCATATAAAAAATGGAAAATATAGACTATTTATTCCCGTTTACTGCTGGTAATATCAATAGAACGCTAATGGATAGGAGAGGTGTAGAATGAGTTCTTTGGCTCTCGGTTTTCAGGAAATAGAAAAAACAAAGCTTTGGCTCGTTGGCGGAAAAGGGCTGAATTTAGGGGAATTATCAAAAATTCAAGGAATACAAGTACCAGAAGGATTTTGTGTTACAACAATGGGATATCAAAAAGCCATCGAACAAAACGAAACGTACCATGCTTTATTGGATCAACTAACCATGCTAAAAGCAGAAGATCGAGATCAAATTAGTGAGATCAGCAGGAAGATTCGACAAATCCTTATGGAAGCAGAAATTCCTTCCGATGTTGTGAAAGCTGTTACTCATTATCTCTCCCAGCTTGGTGAAGAACATGCTTATGCAGTACGTTCAAGTGCGACGGCTGAAGATTTGCCTCATGCCTCTTTTGCCGGCCAACAAGACACCTATTTAAATATTATCGGCATAGAAGCAATCTTGCAGCATATCAGCAAATGTTGGGCTTCCCTATTTACGGATCGCGCGGTAATCTACCGTATGCAAAATGGATTCGATCATCGAAAGGTTCATCTGTCAGTTGTTATTCAAAGGATGGTTTTTCCAAAAGCTTCCGGAATTCTATTTACAGCTGATCCCGTTACCTCAAATCGTAAGGTACTGTCGATCGATGCAAGCTTCGGACTAGGTGAGGCACTTGTCTCTGGCTTAGTGTCTGCGGACATTTATAAAGTGCGGGAAGGTAGGATTGTGGAGAAGAGGATTTCCACTAAAAAGTTGGCTATATATACACGAAAAGAAGGCGGAACGGAGAAAAAGAAGATTGAGCAGAGTCAGCAGAATGTATCGACCCTTTCAGATGAGCAAGTGTTAGAGCTTGAACGGATTGGTAGGCAGATCGAAGCATATTTTGGTTGCCCACAAGATATCGAATGGTGTTTGGTTGATGATACTTTTTATATTGTCCAGAGTCGGCCGATCACGACTTTATTCCCCATTCATGAAGCTGGTAAAACCCAAGAAATTCACGTCTATGTATCTGTCGGTCATCAACAAATGATGACCGCACCCCTAAAACCGTTGGGATTGTCTTTTTACCTGTTAACGACTCCGGCACCCATGCGTACAGCTGGCGGAAGGTTGTTTGTTGATGTTACGAATAATCTGGCTTCACCTGTCGGCAGAAAAAGGATATTAGATACCCTGGGACAATCCGATCCGCTCATAAAAGACGCACTTATAACCATAATAGAGCGAGGAGATTTTATAAAATCGTTACCAAATGATAATAAAGAACAGAGTCCTGGTAAAAGCAACAAAGGTATGTCGTCTGCGGGTCTTCAAGCACCATTCGAAAACGATCCGACAATCGTTTCTGATTTGATTAAGCGCAGTCAAACATCGATAGAAGAGTTAAAGCATACCATCCAAACGAAATCAGGATCGGATTTGTTTGAATTTATACTGGAAGATCTGCAGCAATTAAAGAAGATTTTATTTGACCCGCAAAGTTCAGCTGTGATAATGGCTGCTATGAATGCTTCATCATGGATCAATGAAAACATGAACAAGTGGTTAGGTGAAAAAAACGTTGCCGATACGCTTTCTCAATCTGTACCAAACAATATTACTTCGGAAATGGGTCTGGCGCTATTGGAAGTCGCCGATGTTATTCGTCCTTATCCAGAAGTCATTGATTATTTACAGCATGTAAAAGATGATAACTTTTTGGATGAACTGGCTAAGTTTGAAGGTGGACAAAAAACCCGAGACGCGATCTATGCTTATCTCAACAAATACGGAATGCGATGTACTGGAGAAATCGATATGACCAGAACTCGTTGGAGCGAAAAACCAATTGCACTTGTCCCCCTGATTCTTAGTAACATCAAGAACTGTGAGCCTAATGCCAGCCATCGGAAATTTGAGCAAGGGCGGCGTGTTGCCTTGAAAAAAGAACAAGAGTTATTAGAACGATTAAAGCAATTACCGGATGGTGAACAAAAAGCGAAAGAAACAAAACGAATGATCGACCTAATCCGGAATTTCAGCGGGTTTAGGGAATATCCAAAATACGCCATGGTTAGTCGCTACTTTGTTTATAAGCAAGCTTTGCTGAAAGAAGCCGAACAACTCGTACAAACGGGCGTTATTCATGAAAAAGAAGATATTTACTATCTCACTTTTGAAGAACTTCACGAAGTCGTCCGTACAAATAAACTGGATTACCAGATTATCAGCAAACGAAAAGACGAGTACAAATTATATGAAAAATTAACTCCCCCACGTGTTATCACGTCTGACGGCGAAATCATTACAGGTGAGTACAAACGAGAAAATCTCCCAGCCGGAGCCATTCTAGGTCTGCCTGTTTCTTCCGGAGTTATAGAGGGAAGAGCACGTGTCATCTTAAACATGGAAGATGCTGATCTAGAAGATGGAGATATTTTAGTCACCTCCTTTACTGACCCCAGCTGGACACCATTGTTTGTATCCATAAAAGGCCTAGTCACCGAAGTTGGCGGACTGATGACTCATGGAGCAGTTATCGCACGTGAATATGGTTTGCCAGCAGTTGTTGGAGTGGAAAATGCGACCAAACTCATAAAAGATGGGCAACGAATTCGGGTGCATGGAACAGAAGGGTATATCCAAATATTATAATGAGTATATACATCCAGGTTTAATCAGTCGCACCGCTCCAGTGATTAACAGATCTGTGTCTTGCAATCTTTCCATTAGGACAAAAAGTTGAAGACAACTTTATCGGTATTCCAATTGATAATTACTGATCTAACGTCAATCGATACATCAAAATGGCCGATTTTCCAAATATGGAAATCGGCTTTTTATATCACCTAGTACACTTTTAAATGAAAGGGTTAATTTTTATTTAAAGCTTTTAATACAGTTATTCACGATATATTGATTGTTTGACTTTATGTATGTCTAACGCTTTACAAAGTTACCAAGTAAACGAAATGTAAATAGAATGTCATGGTATTAGTGTTGTTGTCATTACCTTCTCAGTATAGACTGTATTTTTGAGGAGTGAAAACAATGAAAACAGTAACTGTATCACAATTAAATTTCAAGAAAAGGTTATCTATGATTGAACAAAGGTCACTAAGAGACTATGTTATTAGATGGCTCAAGTACCCAGAGGAAAAACTAGATGATATACTCCCTCTACAGTACACTGAAGATGTCTTCGGCAAGTTAGAGAGCAAACTAGAAAACCAATTTACCATTGATAATAACGAATATTTTAGATATATAACCTTAACAGAAGATAATCAGATTATTATAGGAGTTTTAGATTCAAATAAATTCTTGCTGCACAAAATTTTAACTTTGGATGAACAATGACTAGGAACAAAGCTAAAATAGGTGACTTGATTTCTTTTCAAAGAAAAGAAATAACAATTGAAGGTGTTGTTGAAGTCGTAAGGGAAAATAGTGTGATTGTTGAAATTTCAGTGGAATCGAGCCAAAGTTTACATTATGATACAACCAAAACAGTCGTTAATCATGCTAAATATGCAGTTTTATCTTCCTCCGAGAACTCTTAATTCTTATCTTTAACAACGATTTCATTTTTGTTTTTCGGCTAACTGAGGGAATAATAGTTTGTGAAAATATGTACTTAAACAAACGAGTGCGTTACTTTAAGATCCAGCTGCCTTCACAGGCGGCTTTTGTCATTCCACTAACGCGGCGGATGGCACCATGGTTACCATCGTTTGTGAGAATGTACTCGAAGGTACAAAAGGAAGAACATGATGCTGGTTTGAGTTCTGCCCGGAAAATTGAGCTATTTACGTCCAATAAACAGTCTGGAAATTTAATATTTTGCCGACAAATGAACTAAACTCGATGATACTTATAAATTATTGAACTACAAGACTAACAACAGATTGCGTTGAATCAGGAAGGATTAACGCAATTTTTTATTGAATAATTGTGTAAACGGGGCAGTTTGGATAGGTTTAAGGATGTATTGGTAATCTCACCTTTGTACTAATCACCTTTTTGCAGTAAAAATATGTCACCCTTATTAAATCAGAATGGAGTGATGGCATTTGTTCTCTTTTATTGTAGTTGTCTTCTTGTTATTTTTAATTCCTGGTCCAGCAGTGATTATTACTATTTCTCAAACACTTCAGGGTGGGAAAAAGAATGGTATTCTAACAGCACTTGGAATTGGACTGGGTGATCTTGTACATACACTTGCAGCAGTGTTGGGATTATCTGCTATTTTAATGAGTTCGGCTCTTGCATTTGAGTTAGTTAAATATATTGGTGCTGCCTATTTAGTGTATTTAGGTGTTCAGATGCTCATTAAGAAAACGAAGAACAAAGGGAATTTTAGTGATAAAGTAAGACCTACGAATTTATCTTTTCGTCAAGGTTTTTTAACGGAGGTATTGAATCCGAAGACGGCATTGTTTTTCTTAGCGTTCTTACCACAATTTGTTCAAAATGACGGTTATCCGGTAACAATTCAACTGTTAATACTGGGTTTAACGTTTATTATAATGAGTATTATTTATACAATTTTACTAGCCTATTTAACGAGTCTTATTGGTGAAAAAATCTTTTCTAAAACACAGAATGTTTGGATTGAAAAAGTCGTAGGTTTTGTATATGTTGGTTTAGGTCTTCGATTAGCTCTAGAGACTCAAGAATAAAGAGTTTATCTATAGAAAATTTCACGCAAAGCTCTACTCTTTATTGGAGTAACCATACACGGGATAATTTATCTCGTGTTTTTTTATTCCATAATTTAGAAATTGGACAAAGGTTTTGAATCCGCCATCATGTGGTAATAGAATTTTTACCCTGCTTCAATCGGGACGTTCGCAAGAAAGGGGTGATAAAAAAGAGAAAGCGAACGGTTAGAAATTGATGAAGAGATCCTTTTAAGGAGGATATCTTCTGAATCGCGAAAGTGAAGGGGGAAATCCATGAACCAACAATTCCAGCAAATATTACATGAAGAATTGGAGCATTTTTGTTTTGAATTCAACTGCACCTTGGAAATCGAAAGCAAAGAAGAGGTAAATGGAAGCTGGATCATTACGACAAAGAAAATAACGGAAACCGCCTATCCATATCGGTATTTTGTAGACTCCTGGCATCTCACGATTTTTGTCGGTATTACTGGCAACAGACAAATCCTAACCGTAACCACTTTTCTTTTGGAATTCAGGGACCTCGTATCATGTAAACAAACCAACGATTCGCGCTAGACTCATTCCACTGAAGGAGGAAATTGTCTAATGGGAACCAAAATATACAATGGCTACATGATTCACGTTGACGGGATTCAAGGATTGCAGAAGTTTTGGAGAGATTTTTCGATTAAACTGGAAAAATTCCGAAGAGAACTGTTTGTCAAAAACATTGTGGAATTGGCCAAACGTACAAATGGCACCGTAGAGGCCATTTACGACTTTCTCAAAGAACAATATGAGGAAGATGTCGTGGAACGGGGGTTTCGCATTCCGATTGCAGACTTCGATTTTAGAGGAAACTTTTACGTTCTGGAAAGAGGGAAGGTTGTTGCACTCTTTAACTTCGCGCAGAGTGAGTTTGACGATTTTTTAACCTCACATGAGGAAATTTCGTATTACGGCTATTGGAAACATGCGGAGCTGCAAGAAGTCGTTTCGTGCGAAGAATGGAAGCAAAGGAAAAAAGATTGGGAAGAAGCACTTCCAGTAACTATGATTCCCAAATATTCGATGCTGGCTTTTCCGGAATTCAAAGGATACCCTTTTCGCCGAAAACATTTGAAAGTCCGCATTATGAAGATGATCCCCGATGTCGAAAGCTCTCTATTTGAGGAAAACAGAATATGACCGTAGGCTGCTTTCGCAAAGTTTGTGGGTGTAAAACGGTCAAGAAAGCAACAGCCTTTTCGAAAACAGCCTAAAATGAATTAATTTCAAGGGATCCGGGATAATAACGTAAATGAGGAAATAAGTGCAACGATTTACTGTTAGCTCTTTTTATATGAATTACGTTGACGAACCGGATTTATTGCCCCGATGAAACAGGGGAATTTCACGCAACTTATCGGTATAAGCGATCAACGAATGCAAAGAACTGTAGGAAGTTGCTCTGGAAGGAAAGTGATTAGTGTTAGACGGTACGAATGTGATTGCAGAATTTCCATTAAAATGATTTATAAGAGGTCGGCATTGATGCCGGCCATTTTCTTTTCTTCTATTTCATTGTCATAAAACTGGAATATTATGTTAGAATGATCCTGAACCAAAGGGGCGAAAAAGACTACTTGAATTTATTATTTTTGGGTTAAGGGAGGAATCACGATTAGGCTCGCTTATTAAACGGGATCTTTTTGTCTCAACCAGCCTGAAACATGTTTATACAAGTATGAGGTGAACAGTTTTGCTAACGGGATTGATTCCCACGGGTGCGACGTTCTGCCCCGACTACCGTAATAATAGACCATATAAAAATAGGTCAACCGGAAATTCTGGATAACCTTATATTACGAACGGTTACGTTACTTTTTAAAGATCCAGTTGCTGTCACAGGCGGCTTTTGTTATTCCACTAACGAGGCGGATTAGTTTAAATAGAAGTTGTTTTTTGATTGTAAAGTAATACGCGGAATTCTTTTGGAATACCAACTTTAATAGTAAGGAGGAACGAATCATGACAAATGAATCGAATAGGAAGAGAACTGACTTTGCTTCAAGAGTCATCAAAGCAGCACCACAAACAATCTATAAGGCATTCGTGGACCCGAAGGCTCTGGTTTCCTGGCTTCCACCCAAGGGGATGAAAGGTCATATCTATGAATTTGACGCTCGAGCCGGAGGTGCCTTTCAATTGTCCCTCACATATATTGACACTACTCATTCAACGCAAGGCAAGACCACAGAAGATACTGATTTCGTCAAAGGGAGATTCTTGGAGTTTGTCCCAAATGAGAGGATAGTGTGGTTAGTAGAATTTGAGTCTGACGATCCCGTTTTTGCGGGGGAGATGATCATGACATGGTCTTTAGAAGCCATTCCGGATGGTACCATGGTTACCATCGTTTGTGAGAATGTACCCGAAGGAATACAAAAGGAAGAACATGATGCGGGTTTGAGTTCTACCCTCGAGAATCTAGCTATTTATACCGAAAAAACAGTCTAGAAATTTACTATTTCAGCAGACCAAAGGGCAAATTCGATGATACTTATAAATTATTGCAATACAAAACTAACAACAGAAAGTTTGTTGGAGTAACATCATTAAAACTTGGTATTGGATTATATGCACCGAATTATTTTATGGAAGAATCACCTAATGAATTAGTTGAAGCAGTGATTGTCTTTAGTAGAGGCTACTATGACTGATCTTTAATTCAAATTTATTGTTTAGCTTTAGTAATATTGGTACTTGTACTTTTATTATCTGAACCTGCTTCCCTTCAGAATAGGAAATACGTTTTACTAACGGAGGTTAGTTGAAGAAGTAGACGGATATTTGGACAAAGGGGTTTTGGGATTGAAAAAGTTATTTATAGGAATTCTTATCTTACTGTTCTTTTTAATGGGTTGTAATGCAGAAGATGAATATGAAGCTCCAGTTTATAAGGGAGAGGATTTAACCATTGGTGTAATCGGTGAAAAACCAGATGTAAGGGAGAAAAATGTTCATTTTCAAAGTGTATCTTTAGACGAATTAGAGTCTGCGAATAATATCATTTCTGATAACTTTGATGCTATTTTCATAATGAAGGAAAATTTGGAACAAGCTGCAGAAAATAAATATGCAAAAGTGTATAAAGAATTAAAACTCCCTATATTTTTCATAGAATCAAAAAAAGCATATGTACCTTTTATAAATGATGATTTAACCTATAATGAAGTACCAGATATTGATGACCAAATGTATATAACAGGTATTATCAGTAAAGGTGAAGATACATTTAAAATTTGGGGATTCGGTCTATACAATGATACTGAAAATGATACCAACATAAAAAGTGTTTATTCAAGTGTATTTGAAACTATTGAGTCAGCGGGATTGTGAAACAAACGGGTGTGTAGATTCAAGAAGAATAAAGGGATTAACACATTTTATTTGGAAGTTAGTTGGTGAACTAAAGGGGCAGAATAGTTTAATAAGCAACATTCATAATATGGTAAAATAAGGGTAAAAGTGAAAAAGAAGGTATAATCGTGGAATTTATAACTGAGAAGCTAGTATTCATAGCTCTATTTATTTTTATTATCCACTGTATTGAAACACTAGCATACGCAGTAAGGCTTTCAGGGGCAAGAGTTAAAATGATTGCATCTGCTCTTTCATTGTTTAATCTAATGGTGATCGTTTCAAGACTTGCGAATATGCTGCAACAACCTTTCACTGGTAGTCTCATAGATACAGCACCTCAAGAAAACACACTTTCTTTTGTCGAGAGTCAGTATAGATTTTTGATTGGCTCATCCTCAGTAGGGACCCTATTAGGGATTGTTCTCCTTCCAACATTTATTGCCTTGTTTTCCAGAGCCATTATCCATTTATCTGAAACCAGAGGGTCAGTACCAAATTTGATAAAAAAGGGGCTTTCCTTTGAATTTTTAAAACGGGGAATAAAACATGCTCAACTGCCAAGGATTAGTTATTTGAAGGATGTTAGTCTTAAAGACGTTCCTATAAAACTATTTATCATCAATATGGTAATAACAGCTATTTATACCATCGGTGTATTGTCAGCCTTATACGCTGCTCTAATTGCTCCCGAAAAATCGTCAACTGCTATTATGGCTTCAGGACTTATAAATGGAGTAGCCACGATACTACTTGTTGTTTTTATTGATCCCAAAATCTCTGTACTCGCAGACGATGTGGTCAATAAACGTGGGAGTTACATTGCTCTTAAAGGCGTTTCACTTATGCTGGTTACATCAAGATTATTAGGTACACTTTTTGCTCAGATATTGTTTATACCAGGTGCTCATTATGTGGCGTGGTTTACTAAATTTATTGTCTGAATCACTGTTTCGCATTGACAGATTTTTTCACTACGGGGTTTAGTTGTAGAAGTAATAATTTAATTAAGAGGTGAAATTAGTTGAACATCCGACTTGCGGAAGCAAAAGACATTAAGCAATTAATAAAAATGAGATGGGATAATACTATTGAATTTGATAAAAGTAAAAAAAATGAATCATATGGTGATTTTGAAAAAGAATGTCAAATATTTTTAGAGAATGCACTTAATAGTGGTCAATGGTTTATTTGGGTTGCGGAGGAAAATGAAAAAATTGTATCACATATATATTTAGAATCAATACAAAAAGTACCACGCCCTGGTAGAATAACATACCCATTTGCTTATATGACAAATGTATATACAATTCCAGAATATAGAAATAAGGGTATTGGAAGTAAAGTACTAAGTTCAATAAACAAGTGGATTAAAGAAAACCATTATGAATTTGTTATTGTTTGGCCTAGTGATGAAGCTATTAATTATTATAAGAAAAATGGTTACGTTCATTGTACGGAGCCAATGGAGTATTTCCCTTCTTGAAGTAACGGAGTTGTTTAGTTGAATAAGTATCAGTACAAAAAGGTCATCAATCTTGGAAACCTTTTTCTTTTTTTGTCCTTTTTAGAATATTCAAAACATAAATTTGGTATATTATGTTAAAATTGCACTGTCAGATTTAAAACGAAATGGGCAGGTTAGCACAAAGCTTTGGCAAAATGGCACAAGGAGGGGTGGGGATGAAGGTGAAATTTTTTATAACTATTTTTACATTAGGTATTATGTGTACCGTGTATTTCGTGTTTTTTTCTTCTTCTAATTCTTATTCAGAAAGACTATGTAATCAAATTGAGAAAGTAGACAGCGAATGCTCAGATATTTATTTAGTTGATTCAAATTCTAATATTGTTTTCTATAAAAATGAATCTAAGTTAATGTTTGCTCAAACAAATGACGATCTAACAGAAATTAAAACAATCAGTGGCAGTCTTAGTCTAAAATGGATGTTTGATTCTGATGAACCTCTTTTATGGAGTACAATTGGGGGTTTTCAAGATGGGTATTCAATGATATGGGGGTTCGCTTCTGACGTTGTAAAGTCTATAGTCATAACAAGTGAAAATAGTATTCAACCAAATAAAATTAAAATAAATGATGAGCTTTGGTTATGGTATCAAACCATAAATAGAGATCAAATTAATATGCCAGTCACTATTAATGCTTTTGATGGCGAAGGGAACAAAATATATGGAAAAAACCCCTA
Organism: Bacillus litorisediminis; assembly: GCF_022808645.1. Taxonomy (GTDB): domain Bacteria; phylum Bacillota; class Bacilli; order Bacillales; family JC228; genus Bacillus_BF; species Bacillus_BF litorisediminis. The sequence goes on along the minus strand of NZ_JAKZKT010000049.1, from coordinate 6,143 downwards.
AACTTGGACTTAAACGGGATCTTAGGTAATATTCTGCGATTTAAAATTTTTTACTACCAGATACATTTCTTTGATAAGTAATGTTGTTTTCTTATTGAAGTAACGGGGAGGATAGTTTAAGAAGGAATCATAATTTTCATGACGAATATATTCTAGTAAATGGTAATATTTAACATCCCCTATATGATGTAGAAAGAAGGGATTCCAATTGAATAGGCTAACTAAATACTTTTTATGGTTGCTTGCTTTTATTACCTTTTTGTATTTAGGTGCTTTAATTTATTATAGATTAATGGAATATGCTAGAGATACTTTTAGGATACTTCCATCTTTGTTTTTTGCTAGTTTATTCCCAATTCTTGTGGGGATGGTTCTCGGTCTGCCTAAATTGGTAATGGATATAAAACAAAAAAAGCATTGGAATGTTGATTGGATAAGGCTTTTAGTTATTGGTATTCCTTTTTTATATATAGCTTTATATCCGCTTCTTTTTAATTTAGGTCTACCTTTAAATATTCCTTACATTACAGGATTAATTAATGGTACAAGACTAATGTTTCCAACAATTGCAGGAATTATTTTCGGCTATGTTTTATTAGATAGCTTAATTAAAAAATATTAATTTCTCTGGGCATTTGTTGACCATAGTATCATACTAATGAGAAAACCTCGCTCTTTTTCTTCAACAAAAGGAGCAGGATAGTGGAATAACAAAACTTTTTTGATTGATAATCGTAAATTAAGTATAAGTTTTTATATGGAACTGAACTCATGGGAATTTCAATCATATTATAATAGGAATTTTATTCTTAGTAAGTGGTATTATTGCTTTTTTTCCCTCCTCCTAAATTGCCCTGGATAATAAGACTTATCATTATTTTAATTGGTGTTGGATTTATTATGTATGCATTATTAAGGTTATTCGGTTTAGTTTCTTCTTAAAGTAATGGGTGCATTTCATTTCATAAGAATTAACGCTTTTATTGTTGAAGTTATCGTGCTAACTAAGCAAGTTTGTTGAATAAGAAATCAAAGGGGGAGATTAGTGGATAAGTATTGGTTACCTGTAATCTTATTTTTTTTATTAATTTTGGGAGCTTGCAATGAAGAAGAAATTTTCTTTATAGAAAATCAAGGGAACCCTACCGCAGAGGAGATTTTATCTAAAAATAAGAATGCTGATATTTTTGAGTATGAACGAATTATATATAAAAACGCTGAAGAGGTTGAGTGGGTACAAGACTTGGAATTGGAAATAGGGAAAGAAGTAACACAGATCACAAAACAATCCCAAGATGGAAAAGGATTTACAAGTGGTACCGCTACAAAGCTTCCAGTGGGAACTATAATTTATGAACCATTAGAAAAACAAGGGCTTGTTTTAATTGCAGTGGTAGATGGGCAGCAAATCCGTTACTTAGGATTAGTAGAAGGTTAGTCATAAATTGAGCTAAAGGCTCAGGTTAGTGAAAGAAGGGTTATGGTTCTTTATGGGAAATAACTTTAGTATAAGTGTAGGAGCATATTTAATTGGTTAGGGGGGGAAGTTTGATGGCTGATGAAATTTTTGAGAACCCAAGATTGGCTGAGATCTATGACCCATTTGACCCGGACCGTTCTGATTTAGACGCTTATGAGTCTATGGTTACCGAGTTTGGTGCAAACACTGTACTCGATATTGGTTGTGGAACGGGAACTTTTGCTTGTCGACTTGCATCCAGAGGCATCGAGGTTATTGGGCTAGATCCAGCTGAAGCCTCACTAAATGTGGCTAAAACTAAAAAATGGTCTGACCGAGTTAGATGGATTCAAGGAAGTGCACAGGACCTTCCACCATTGAAGGTTGACCTTGTAACGATGACTGCTAACGTTGCTCAGGTCTTTCTAAATGATGAAGAGTGGAAAGAGATACTGCTTGCAATTCGAGATGTATTACGCCCAGGCGGACGTTTAGTGTTTGAAACACGGAAACCAAAGTCACAAGCGTGGCTAAAATGGAACAGGGAGAATACCTACAAGCGGATTGATATTCCGAACTGTGGCGTTGTCGAAGGTTGGGTAGATGTTACTGATGTTCAAGACTCCCTGGTGTCTTTTCGATGGACTTATGTTTTCGAGAGCGATGGTTCCATAATCACATCAGACTCAACGTTGCGGTTTAGGAGTCTTAAAGAAATTACAGAATCTCTTATGGATGTAGGACTGTCTGTGGAAGATGTTAGAGAAGCCCCTGACCGCCCAGGGCAGGAATACGTTTTTATTGCTCGCCGCCCGACAGCTTAGCACGGGTGTAAGTTGATCATAATTAAATCATTTGTTGTACAGAAAGCGAGAGACACTTTAATAAAGTGTCGGCTTTCTTCTTATTGTACTAAAGGGTGCTTTTCTTTAAGAAAGGAGATTGCAACTTTTTTATTGAAGTAAAGGGCAAGGTTAGTTTTTAGTCATAGAATTAACTTAGTGCGGATTCAGGAAGGATTAATGCTTTTTTTATTGAATACTATACTTAACAAACAATGCAGATTATTTATAAGATATAAAATGTTGAACAAATGCGCTTTATCTTAGGCGCAGAATTGCAGCGAGGGATACCATGTCTTTTCAAGCTTATTTAGACAATATGAACTTTTAAGATTGGAAGACTAGTTCAGTGGTGTATGTGAACGGGGTATTCCACCCTTCAAAAGGAGGCCAAGATGAACGAAACAGCATTAGAGCTTCAGTTATTTGAGAACTTAAAGCCGGAGTTAACATCGTTCTGCTATAGAATGCTAGGATCCATCGATGACGCAGACGATGCCGTTCAGGAAACCTTTATTCGTGTTTGGAAAAGTTGGAACTCATTCAGGCAGGAATCCTCATATAAAACTTGGGTCTATCGTATTGCATCAAACCTATGCCTGGACAAACTTAGGCAAGCCAAACGCCGCACTCGTCCGGTTGACCTATCCGACCCAGCGGTATCCATCATCGAGCCTCGCGAAACGTTGCCTGACTCATCTTGGATTTGGCCTGCCCCTGACTTTTCAGAAAATCCGGAAGATATTCTCATTCGCAAAGATACCCTTCAGCTTTGTTTTATTAAACTCTTGCAAACTTTACCTTCCCGACAACGTGCGGTTCTTATATTGAAGGACGTATTCGAATGGTCCTCCAAACAGATCGCGGAAACCTTAGGAATGTCACCGGCAGCGGTTAACAGTGCTTTGCAGAGAGCCAGAGAAACTATTGAACGAGAAAAACTTCGTTCTGACGAATTCAAATTGATGGAAGTCTAGCCTGATCGTGAGCTGCTTTCACGGTATGTGGAAGCCTTTGAACAATTTGACATCGATGCGCTCGTAGCGTTGTTTCATGAGGAAGGACGTATGTCAATGCCCCCTTTCACAATGTGGGTACTCGGAAAGGACGATTTATTCAAGTTTTTTTCACTTACACGCTGGCATTGTGAGGGGTCCCGGTTTTTGCCTGTTACAGTGAACGGCGGGTATCCTGCTTTTGCGCAGTACGTGCCAAGCAGCGAAGAATCTTATTTGGTACCCTGGGGTATTCATGTAATTGAAATAAAAGACAAGAAAGTATATCACGTCCAAAATTTCATTAATACGAAATTATTTTCTCGATTTGGGCTTCCTGAGCAATTACACCGATGAATATCGTAATCTGATTTCGTCTATATAAGTGAAAAACAAAATTACGATTAAGTGAGGTGCCCAATAAATGGGAACAAGTAAACCAACGAAAGTAACCGTACAGACAGTCATTCAAGCTCCGGTAGAAAAAGTATGGAGGTATTGGACCGAGCCAGAACATATAACGAAGTGGAACCAAGCTTCGGATGACTGGCACGCACCGTATGCGGAAAATGATTTGAGGGTTGGCGGCAAGTTTCTTACAAGGATGGAAGCTAAAGATGGCAGCATGGGTTTTGATTTTTTTGGAATTTACGACGTAGTAAAGCAGCATGAACAAATTTCATACACATTGGGAGATGGGAGAAAGGTCGATATCACTTTCGTTAGTCAAGAGAACGAAACGAAAGTCATTGAAAATTTTGACGCTGAAAGCACTCACCCTCTTGAAATGCAGCAGGCGGGCTGGCAAGCGATTATGAACAATTTCAAAAGATATACGGAAGAATCTCAATAAAAACCATGGCGTCCAATAGGGCGCTTTAATTTTTATTTCCTATGGAGTGGTGCGTGAACCATATCATAATGGAACAGCCACATTGTTGCACTAAAATTTTGCGCTATTCCAGGAGTTGTCATAGGAATGGTGTTAAAAGCATGTTTAAGAAGTGTTATCTTTAGTTTATTCTTTTTGGTCTTTTTTCTTCAACTAAAGGGTGCGCTAATCTAATAGTGAACTGCACCCCAAATGTTAGGCACGAAATCTAACATTTGGAGGTGCAGTTCAGAAGGATTCGCGCTATTTTTGTTGAAGATATTGAGATAACGGAGCAGTATAGTTGAACAAAACTATATCTATCTATGAATAATAAACCCTACTAACTGAGAGGAAGGTTTACTATTTTCATTCTATAGGCTTTTTTCTGCTTCAGAAACATCCCATTTTGCTACATTATTATCGTTAAGGTTATTGAACATAGGATTTATAAAGCAAATGATGGTTGTAAGGCAGATGAGACAACCTAATACTAACAATAAGATAGAAATGGAAAAGGCTTCAGCAATAAAACTCCCTAAAGCTGCACCGATGGGAACTCCTGCCTGTGCTAATAAAATTCTTACTGAGAAAACCCTGCCGCGCAAATGATCAGGTACTCTTTGTTGGTATAGAGTTGTGTTATTGATGTTAAAAATAATGGCAAATAGACCTTGACCGAAAGAAAGAATTAGAGCTACCCAGTAAAATGGAGTCCAAGCTAACCCCAAAAAGAGTAATCCATTTATAAATAGTGACCCTAACATCACTCGTTTTCTGTTTTTAGGCTGCTCTTGAATACCAGTTAGTAATGAGCCTGCCAACATACCAAAAGAAAAAAAAGAAGTAAATAAACCGTATTGAAAAGCAGTTCCTCCTAAATCATCCAAAACATAAGGTAAAAACATGGGTTGTGCAGCGCCGTAACTAGTGTTAATGAACATCATCATTATACCGACCCAAAACAAGACTGGATAAACACGGTAAAATTGCAAACCCTCTCTAAATTGAACAAACCAACTTTCCCTTTTCACGATTGTGCTATTCTTAGAGCTTGGGTTCAACATAAGTAAAAGACCAGATACCCCCAAAGAAATTAATAGAAACAACAAAACATACTCAACTCCAAAGGCGGTTATTAACAGGCCTCCTAGAGATGGCCCTAATAGCATCATTATCTGTCCTGTTCCTTCGAGAATGGAATTGCCTTTCATTAATTTATCTTTAGGCAGAATATCAGCGACATAGGCCATACTTGAAGGTGCGAAGAGTGGTTGAGCGATACCAGTTGCTACCGAAACGAGATATAAATGCCAAGTTTCTAATTGACCCATTGGGTATAAAATAATTGGAACTAGAAAAGCAGAAGCTCTAAACCATTCAGAAAAAATCATGACTTTTTTTCGTTCCCATCGATCTAAATAAGGCCCCGCAAACATTTGAATAACAATATTTGGAAGCATAAAGGCTACCCAAACACTTCCCATTGCCACTTTAGAGCCTGTCATTTTATAAACAAGCCACGATAGAGCAAAAGTGGAAAACGTACTGCCTAATCCAGATGCTGCTTGGGCTAACCATAATAAGATAAATTTTCTATTATTAAATAAATCCTTCATTCTACCTACCACCCTTTTGTTGGCAAAAAATTAATCAAATCATAAGAAGAGTTAAACAATGCAATTTGAAACAAAAGTCATCAAGTCATTTTCTTCTAATGTTGCATGCACTCCAATTATATATAATTTCTATTTATCTGAATATATTTATTTCTCTGAATATATTTATGGTTAAAGATGGATATTTAGACAAAAAGGCAGTAATTTGTTGAATTTATTGTACTAACGAAGCAGGTGTGCGGCCGAGCCTAGGTCGTATCATATAACGGGTGGGATTCCCGTCGAGTAAGAACTAGCCATTCACTCGTAGCGAGTCTTGGAGGGCTAAAGGTAACTTTAGTCTTTAAGCGTAGACAG
>NZ_JAKZKT010000048.1 GCF_022808645.1 Bacillus litorisediminis | reverse complement strand
CGTACTAAATGATCTTGTGGTACTAGTTGGTCAATCGCGATCACTTCTAATTGGTCTCTTTCAATATTATTGTTTCTCGTCATCATAATCCATCACCTCTAGATATCTCATTATAAATATTGTAAATGAAAAAAGACTGTAGGCAAACTGGATATTATCGAGTTTGTCTACAGTCTGATATGTTCTTTTTAATAAAAAAAAGAACATATTTTAATATATTTATTCTTTATCTCACTGTTTTACAAACCCTAATCTTGAAGAAATTTGTTTCCCAATTTGCTGCATTCGAAATTTAAGGTGTTCCAGTCTTTCTCCTGTCATTCGCATGGTTGGTCCAGAAACACTTACTGCAGCAATAACTTTTTCTAAATGGTCAAAAATGGGCACTGCGATACAAGTAATTCCATATTCATTTTCTTCTAAGTCAAGGGCATATCCATTCTGTTTCACTTTCGCCAGTTCTTTCAAAAACTCATCTTGATTGGTAATTGTATTTTCAGTATGCTTTGGCAATCCCTTTCGTTCAAGAATATCTAATACTACACTTGTCGGCAAATTGGCAAGAATTGCTTTCCCAACTGATGTACAGTGCATCGGTGCTCTTTTTCCGACCCTTGAATGCATCCTGAGGATTTCAGTACCTTCTAATTTTTCAATATAAACTACCTCACCTTGATCATATACCACTAGATGGATAACCTCATTTGTTTCTTTTTCCAGCTCTAACAAAAAGGGTTTGGCTTCTTCTCTTAAATCGATAGATTCCAGAAGCCTAGAGCTTATCTCTAAAAATTTAAGCCCTAGCCTGTAGCGTCCGGTTTCATTATTTTGCTCAACATATCCATATTTGACGAGCGTTGAAAGGATTCGATAAACAGAGCTTTTATTTATATCGATTTGATTGGCGATTTCGGTTACTCCTAATCCGCCTTTTTTCATACTTACCAGATGAATAATATCTAATGCGCGGCTTACAGACTTGACCATATTTTCTCTATCCACGAACTTTCACCTCTGGTGCTTTACGTAATAGTAAAATTATAGCACATATATTTCCAGGCGTTTAAAAACTAATGATTCTAATATACACTTTCCTTTGATGAGACAAATGTATTTTTTAATGTGCCAATCTCTTTTATGACACATTCGATAACATCTCCTGAATGAACGAATTCTGCTCCAACAGGACTTCCTGTCAAAATAACATCACCAGGCTTCAATGTCATCACATTTGTAAGATAAGAAATCATTTTACGAATTGGAATAATCATTAGTTCGGTTGAACTGTTTTGTTTCTCTTCATTATTAAGTCTCGCTTCAATAGATACTTGGAAAGGATCCAGTTCCGTTTCAATCACCGGACCTAAAGGTGTAAAGGTATCAAACGACTTTCCGACAGTCCAGTGTCCATCCTTATGGAAGAATTGAGGTGCCGTTACGTCGTTTGCAACCGTATAACCAAATACATAATCGAGAACTTCTTCTTCCGGGACATTTTTTGCCTCTTTTCCAATGATAACGGCCAATTCTGACTCAAATTTAACCTGATCAATTCCAGCTGGAATTACAATTTCCTCTTCAGGTCCAATGACCGACGATGTCGGTTTAAAGAAAAACACTGGAATTTCGGGCAAATCACTCGGAAGATCTTCCACTTTCATCACATAGTTAGCACCAATCCCAATAATTTGATTTGGCATTAATGGTGCAAGCGGTTTAACTTTGTTTAGAGCAAATGTACTTCCTGTATACTCCCAGTTCCCAAAAATATTTCCCTTTATCTCTCTAATCATTTCATCTTGAAGTACTCCAGTTAATGTTTCATAGTTAACAGCAAATCTAATAAATTTCATTAAAGGTGTGACTCCTTTCATCTTACAAGATTTTTTCAAAAACAAAGGCTGTTTTGCTATAAGCGAAGTGTAGTCGGGCTGCGTGTTATTTATGGACATCTATGATAAAACTGCGAAAAACAAAAAGTGCCAAGCACCTCCATCTTAGGATTAAGCTGTTATGAAGAACATATCTAAATGGAGGAGCCAGGCATCTATTTGAATGCTGAGGTCTATTAGTATTCAATCCTATTGTTTAACCGGGTATTTAGCTTTTGCTTCCATACGGCGGCGATGCAAAATTGGCTCGGTGTAGCCATTAGGCTGATCATAGCCCTTAAAAATCAAATCGCAGGCAGCTTGAAATGCAACGGAATGATCATAGTCCTTAGACATTGGCCGATAATCAGGATCACCAGCATTTTGTTCGTCAACTACTTTTGCCATACGTTTTAATGTTTCAAGAACCTGTTCTTTCGTACAAATTCCGTGGTGCAGCCAGTTTGCCATATGCTGACTGGAAATTCTTAATGTAGCACGGTCTTCCATTAAGCCTATATTATTGATGTCCGGCACCTTTGAGCACCCAACACCTTGTTCTACCCAACGGACTACATAACCAAGAATTCCTTGAGCATTGTTATCTAATTCTTCCTGAATTTCTTCAGGACTCCAATTTGGATTTTTGGCAACTGGTATCTCCAAGATTTCATCCTGCAGGTTTGCAGCTGATTTTACTAATTGATTTTGTACTTCAGTGACGTTAACTTCATGATAATGTAAAGCGTGTAATGTCGCTGCTGTGGGTGAAGGTACCCATGCAGTATTTGCCCCCGCCCGTAAGTGACCAATCTTCTGCTTTAGCATGTCAGCCATCATATCAGGCATAGCCCACATTCCTTTTCCAATTTGTGCCCGCCCTTGAAATCCGCTGGCTAAGCCTACATTAACGTTCGATTTTTCATAGGCGTTTAACCATGTTGTTCCTTTCATGTCATTCTTGCGAATCATCGGACCGGCCTCCATTGAAGTATGGATTTCATCACCTGTTCTGTCTAAAAATCCAGTGTTAATGAACACAACCCGATCTTTAACTTCACGAATGCATGCTTTTAAGTTTAAAGAGGTACGCCTCTCTTCATCCATTACCCCAATTTTTAGAGTATTTCTTGCTAACCCAAGCATATCTTCTACACGGTCAAAGAGCAGATTAGCAAAAGCAACCTCTTTTGAACCGTGCATTTTCGGTTTTACGATATAAATCGAACCTTTTTTGGAATTTTGGTATTTACCATTACCGAGAAGAGTATGCTTAGCAATTAAACTTGTAACAACAGTATCTAAAATACCTTCTTGAATCTCCTGGCCATTTTGATCTAAAACTACATTAATAGTCATTAAATGACCTACATTACGAACAAATAGCAGGGAGCGTCCAGGCAAAGTAATTTCTTCCCCAGTTGGCGATTGAAAAATGCGGTCAGGATTTAGTTTTCGGGTGATCGTTTTTCCGCCCTTTGTAAAAGTTGCTTCTAAATCACCTTTCATAAGTCCAAGCCAGTTGCGATAAACAAGAACTTTATCTTCCGCATCTACGGCAGCAACAGAGTCTTCGCAATCCATAATCGTCGTAACAGCAGATTCTAACAAGATATCTTTTATGCCAGCATCATCGGTTTTCCCGATAGGATGGCTTCGGTCGATTTGGATTTCAAGATGTAAACCGTTATTCTTTAACAATACTGCTGCTGGGTTTTCCGGCTGTCCTTGAAAGCCTATCAGCTTTGACTGATGAGCTAATCCCGTTACTGTTCCGTCACTCAGTGTTACAGATAAATTTCCATCAGCAATGGCATAATGTACAGCCTCTTTATGAGAACCCTCTGCTAAAGCAGCTGCTTTATCTAAAAATTCTCTTGCAAACTGAATTACTCTTTCACCACGTATAGGGTTATAGGAATCCTGAAGGTCTGCGCCGTTATCCTGACTGATCACATCTGTTCCATAGAGCGCGTCGTAAAGGCTGCCCCATCTGGCATTAGCCGCGTTAATGGCATAACGTGCATTATTTACAGGAACGACTAATTGCGGGCCAGCTTGTAAAGCAATTGAATCATCCACACCTTCTGTTGTAATCTCAAAATCTTCTGCTTCAGGTTCTAAATAGCCGATTTCCCGCAAAAAAGCCTTATATTGATCAGCATTGAAATTTTCTTTATGTTGTTTATGCCATTGATTTAATTTAGCTTGGATCTCATCACGGAGCGCTAACAAATCTTTGTTTATTGGCGTTAAATCATGTACTAATGCTTCAAAATCAGTCCAAAATTTGTCCGCTTCTAATCCGGTCCCTGGAAGAACTTCAGAATTGATAAACTCATAGAAAACTGAATCTACCTGCAGATTTCCTGCATTTACGTATTTACCCATCACTTTTTCCTCCTTCTAATACCAAACTATTGTAATGACTCCATTGCACATCGTTTCCTATTAAGAAACGATGTTTCATTAATTCTTCAAAAAAAGAATATCATGAAGCTAATTGGAGTTCAATAATTTTCAAAAAATTCTGCTTCATGTTAATAATCCTGCCATTGCGCCTGTGTTTGTCAAAAAATAACGATTGGTCATGATCCTGATGCAGCCTTCATTTCTTTCTTTATTTCTGCACATCTTCCCGGACTTGGGAACAGCTTCCCTCCATTTAATAGATTGTGAGGATTGAAAACCTCGCGAATATCGGTTTGAGCGATAATTTCCTCATCTGAAAAGATAAAACGCATTTCTTCTTTCTTTTCAATCCCGACACCATGTTCACCGGTAATGGATCCGCCTACATCAGCACAAACTTGTAAACAAGCACTCCCTGCTTTTAAGGCTTTTTCAGTATCTCCGGGAATTCTTGCATCAAATAGTACGAGCGGGTGAAGGTTGCCATCTCCAGCATGAAAGATATTTGCGATACGAAACTGGTATTTTTGACTGATTTCATTAATTCTGCTTAATACTTCTGGTAATTTGCTTCTTGGAATGACACCGTCTTGCACTAAATAGTCAGGAGAAATAGCCCCCATTGCTCCAAAGCCTGTCTTGCGATTTGCCCACCATCTGGCCCGTTCTTGTTCGTTTTGCGCTACTTTTACTTCGCGTACATTCCTGCTTTTACATACCTCAAGTATTTGATTGATCTGCTCTTCGATTCCCGCAGAAATACCATCTACTTCTATTAATAAAAGTGCTTCTATATCCTTAGGATGTCCTACAGGAAATGCCGCGGCCTCAACACCCTCAATAGCTGTTTTATCCATCATTTCAAGGGCTGCAGGTACAATTCCCTTTGAAATAATATCGGATACAGCTTGGCTTCCATCTGAAACCTTATCAAAATAAGCTAATACAGTTTGTTTTGCTTCTGGATTTTTCAATATTCGTACTGTTATTTTTGTGACAATTCCTAATGTACCTTCTGAACCCGTTAATAACCCCAGCAAATCATATCCTGGGGCATCAGGAATTCCATTTTGACCTATTTCAATAATTTCACCATTCGGTAAAACAACCTCTAAACCCAAAATATGGTTTGTAGTTACACCATATTTTAGGCAGTGTGCGCCACCGGCATTCTCGGCTACATTTCCTCCAATTGTACAGCAATATTGGCTGGAAGGATCCGGTGCATAATAGTAGCCTTTATCAGAGATCGAATTTGTCAGTTTGAGGTTAACAAAACCTGGTTCTACTACAGCACGGCGATTCTCTAAGTCCACGCTTAACAGACGTTTCATTCTGACTAAGCTTATAATGACCTCTCCATTAACTGGTATAGCACCGCCGCTCAAACCAGTTCCTGCACCGCGTGCAAGAAATGGCAGTCCGTTTTCAGTACAATATTTTGCCAGTTTGGCTACTTCCTTTGTATCTTTTGGAAAAACAACCGCTTTTGGTAAATGCTTATGCAGGGTAAAACCATCACAGTCATAGGCTATTAAATCTTCCTTTTGATAGAGAATGGAATCTGCTCCTCCTACTATTTCAGCTAGATTCTGTATATGCTTATCTTTTGTTTTGATTTTCTTTCTCGCCATTATTTCCCTTCCTTTTCTCGATCTTCTTTTTGGTAAGCCCAATCGAGCAGCTGAACAGTATGGATCACTTTTTGGTCCCTCCCGTATTTTTTCACACCCATTGCCATTTGAAGCATGCAGCCTGGATTCCCCATAGAAATCATTTCAACATTTTCAGGTACATTTTCCATTTTTCTTTCTAGAATTTCACCGGCCATTTCTGGATTTGTAATATTATATATACCAGCACTACCACAGCAGCGGTCGGAATTTGGCATGTGTACCATTTCAACACCAGGGATATCGAGCAACAGATCACGCGGCTCTTGACGAATACCTTGACCATGAGCTAAGTGACATGCATCATGGTAGGTAATACGAGTTTTGATTTCAGCTTTTGGCTTCTCATAGCCAGTATCACGGAGATATTTTGAAATGTCTTCCACTTTTTCTGAAAACTCTTCTGCTTTTCGACGCCATTCTGGCTCTTCACGGAATAGTTCTGCATATTCTTTTAACATACATCCACAGCCTGCTGCATTAACAATGATTTTTTCGGCGTCCTTAAAAGCTTCAATGTTTTGCTTAGCAAGCCTTCTCCCAGTTTCCCGGTCACCCGCATGAACGTGCAAGGCACCACAGCATGTTTGATTTTGCGGAATGACAACATCATTTCCATTACGTGTTAATACATTGATTGTTGCTTCATTCACATCACTAAACATCACATCCATGACACAGCCTGTTAAGAATGCTACCTCGTGTTTGGTTTCTCCCTTGGCCTTAATCACTTTTTCATTTTTATATTTTTTTCTTACAGGCTCTTTTACTTCCGGCATAATCGCTTCCATTTGCACTAAATGCTCCGGCATGATTTTGATAAGCCCTGACTTTCGGATTACTTTCTGAATGCCGCTTTTTTGATAAAATTTCAACAGGCTCCCGACGGCATGTAAACGGTTATAATATGGGAACAAGCCTTGAAGGAAAAATTTACTTACTGCTCCTTTAAAGCCTGTTAGAGGCATCGCCTGACGAATCTGACCGCGTGCCTCTTCGATGAGCCCTCCTACATCCACATCAGCAGGACAAGCTGTCGTACAAGCTCGGCAATCTAGACACGCAAAAACAGAATCCATAAACTGCTCATTTACTTCAAGCTTACCTTCTGCAACTGATTTAATTAGGTGCACACGACCTCGCGGAGAATGCTGTTCCTGTCCTGTTAATTCATAAGTAGGACATGATTCTAAACACATCCCGCAATGGACACAGTCAGCCCATTTATTTTCATCAGGTGGATCTTTCCATAAATAATTGCTGAGGCTGTCTTTCGTACATGCAGGTGCTTTTTGTAAATCACTTTCAGTTACACTCACTTAAATCCCTCCCACAAAACGTTTATGGTTGAGAGTTCTTTTTGGATCCACTTTTGTTTTAATACCTTCCAGTAGGAAAAAGTAGGATGGTTTTTCATCCCATACACTTATTTTTTGTCGAAGTGAATAAGGCAAATGTTTAACAATTACATAACCACCTAAGCTTTTAACATATTCTCTTAACTGATGAATGGCAGCAAGAATATCTTCATCTGCACCCTTTAGGTTTACTTGACACAAACCATGTCCTAATCCGCCATGGGCTTCAATTAAAAGATTATGAATATCTTGTAAAACATCACATTCCTTAATAACTTTAAGTACATCCAGATTCACAACACCGATTTTTAAAGCTGCCTCTGTCTCAGCCCCTGATTCACCCTTGGGTGCAATTGTATAAAAGGTAGCCCAAAAGTCTTTTGCTTCTTTTTGTTGATGAATTGTGATCCTTGTATTTTTAGGCTGTATACGCTTAACAAATTCCTCCTGGTAATGGACAGAGCTTTCGACGTCTTCAAAGCTTATGACCAACGTATATTGCTTTTGGCCTGTAAGCCTTTCTGATAGGGATGGACTTAAAAGTTCTAAAGCTACCGGTTCCATCATGGAATCTAAAAGCGAAACAGCAAATGTTCGGATTTCCTCAAGATTTCCTTCCGGAAATGAAAGAAATATAACACTTTCATATTTAGCCAACGGCTTTAGCTTTACTGTTACTTCGGATATGGCTCCGAGAGTTCCCATTGAGCCTATAAATAATTTATTCATATCATAGCCTGCCACATTTTTTACTACCTTGCCGCCTGTACGAATCACCATTCCATTTGGATAAACAACTTTTAATCCAATTACTGCATCTCTTGCAGACCCATAACCCAAACGTTTGGGACCGCTTTCATTAGCGGCAATAATCCCGCCTATGGTTGCGTATTGTGGCCATGTAGGATCGAGAGGAATCATTTGGTTATAATCTGCTAAATAGTTTTGTATTTCATTAAAGGTAGTACCAGATTTTACAGTTAATGTCATGTCACCAACAGCATGCTCAATAATCCCTTTATATTCAGCCAATGACAATAAAATATCTGCAGTTTCAATTTCTCCGCCAAACCCTTTTTTTGTTCCACCGCCTTCAATAAAGATTTTTTTTTCGGTATCATTTGCATATTTAAGGATTTCTGAAATTTCTTCCTCTGATTTTGGATAAACAATAACTTGACCTGCGTTTCCCAATTGATGATTTGAACTATTTTTAATTTCCATATGGATTTCTGGCAAAATATCTTTTAACTTTGAAAAAAATTCCGTTACAGCCATTACAACACCTCTTGTTTCGTAATAACAAACAACGTTTCCGAATTAGGCTAAAAATTTTTGCACCCTGCTATACAATATATTTACATCTATTAAATCACTCATATGCTCATTTTTCAATATTTTTTGGAATTTAATAAAGATTCTAATTACTTTACTCCCTGCAAAAAGGGAGTGGATTTGTCGTATAATAGGGCCTAAAAATGAAAAACACGACTTTAAAAGCCGTGCATAACAAACAATATATATTAGGCGGATGACATTCTTTATAGTCCAGCCCGGTAAAAGGAATTCATTTCAGGTTGATATGCATCTATTTGTTGCTCATCCATTTCAGTATCAAAATTAGTCTCACTCTGAACAGGAATATTCTCTACCTCTACTTTTTCAGCATCCGCAGCAAGTTCAGAAACAAGTGATACTAATTTGGTAAAATCCATATTTGTATTGACGTACTCCTGACTTTCCTTTAACAGACTCGGAATTTTGATCATCCCATCCAATCCTTCTAAATTTGACGTTATCGAATCTGTAATAGCAGATATGACTTCAGGCTCCATTAAAACAAGTCCAAACTCATTCGAAAAAAGATCTTCCCCTGTTAGTGTATAGGTTCCTGGTTCCTGATTAATCCTAGATTCATTCACCATCTCCTCTGTAATCGTGACATTAATTCCTTCTGGTACAATATCATTTACTAGTTTTGCAAATCCTTCAGTATTTACGGTAATCATATGGTCTATCATGGTATCAAAATGTTCTTCCGCTTTCGTTTTTATCTCCGCTTGATCTGCTTCTGTAACTAAATTTTTCTCAACCAAATCATTTATAGCAATTGTTGACATTTTTATATCATTGGTTTCTGGATTAACCTCTACAAATACAACTGGTAAAGAAATGGTTTTCTGATCATTTTGTTCAGCCATTAATAGGAATGTTGAATTCTCGTTTTCGTCAGAGGATAGTCCCTCTTTTTCCTTGGAAAGAAATTCTGGCAGCTTTGGAACCTCTTCAATTGGATTCCAATACTTTTCCTGCTCCTGTTGTGGATCACTGACATCCGTTTGATTACTCCACCACAATATACATCCGACTAACAGCGATCCAATGATTAATAAAAATCCTGAAATAAGTTTAAACAAATGTAAGTCACCTCATTCTACTTAAATCCTAGTAGACATTTTGGGACTAAATCATTGATTGTATACTCTTGTTCATGTATTATTTTATTTTTTTCGGGAAAAATATAAGTTTACTGTCAGGGCTTAAGTTGATGGGCCGCTCACATCCCACCCTACGGCAATTGGCTCATTTTTATCCGCAGGAGTCTCGCGGTTTTGGACTCCAATTTATCATATAAGCACCAGCAAGTACGATTTAATGAAAAAAGCGCCCTATTTAAGGGCGCTAATGAAACAATTTATTTTTTTGTTAATTGTTGAGAAAGAACCTCTACTGCTTTATTAATTTGAGTATCATTTTCTTGAATAGAGGCACTAAATCGATTCATTAACTCTAAGGTAGTGTCAGAGGTTAAAATTCCTGTTTCCTTAAGCTTTGCCGCTTTTTGAAGGGCAATAACCGCATTCTTTGTATTGGCATCAAATAACCCGTCCACTTTACCAGGATTAAATCCGATTACTTCCAGCATTTTCTCAGCCGTTTCGACCTCCTGGCTTTGAATCGATTCTTTTAATTCTGTCTCTGGGTTTATATAAGGTAAAAATGCATACTCAGGTAATGAAACTTCGTAATCTGGTTTGACCCCTTTTTCGTGAATCCAATTACCAGAAGGTGTCAGCCATTTAGCAGACGTTAATTTAATGTTCGATTTATCATCAAAGTCATAGGCTGTTTGAACCGTTCCTTTTCCAAATGTCGTTTTACCCACTAATGGTATTCCAGCGGATTCAGACACTGCTGCCGCTAAGATTTCAGAGGCGCTTGCACTTCCTTCATCTATGACAACCACTACAGGAATATCAATCGGGTTTTCCTCTGATGATACAAACTGTTCAACTTTTCCATCTTTCGACTCGACTTGAAAGAGGATTTCTCCCTTTGGAACAAACAAACTTGAAATAGAGACAGCCTGCGTTAAAAGTCCTCCAGGGTTTTGCCGTATATCTAATACCAGCCCTTCCATGCCTTGTTCTTCCAATTGCTCAATAGTTTCTCTCAGCTCATCAGTTGTGTTTTGAGAAAAGCTAGTTATTTGAACTTTTCCGATTTTATCATTGATCATTTCACCATACACTGTTTGGATCGGAATTTCATCCCTGGTAATGGTTATATCAATTGTCTCTTCCGTACCTGGACGTTGAATTGTTAACGTTACTTCTGTCCCTTTTTCCCCGCGAATTAAATTAACTGCTTCAGTTGCACTGTAACCACTGATACTTTCCCCGTCAACAGCAAGAATAATATCCTGAGGTTTTAAGCCTGCCTTTTCTGCAGGTGATCCTTTTATAGGTGAAACAACCATGATATATCCATCTTTCTCTTGAATCTCTGCTCCAATACCTTGGAAGGAAGAAGAGATTCCCATATGGAAGCTTTCTGCCTCAGCCTGGTTCATATAATCGGAATATGGGTCACCCAGTGCTTCCATCATTCCGTTTATAGCCCCATCCACTAGTGCTTCCTGATCAATTTCATCGTAATATTCTTTTTTCAAAATATCGTATGCTTCAAAAAGCTTATTAAATTCTGTTCGAGTCGGAGCTCCAACCTCCACGACTTTTTCGTCTCCAAACGCTAAAGCAAAGGTGGTAATCCCCGCCGTTAAAAATACGACAAAGAAAAGCAGCATAACAAAATGAAACGGTTTAATTCTGACCCATCTTGAACCGTTTCCTTCCTTATGCTCAATTGTATGTTCTGCTGAATCAATTTGTTCTGCTGTTTCAGCCGTCCCTTCGGATTCCGTTAACGGTTCATTATTTTGAAGGCTGCTGTTTTCATTATGATTTTCTGTCATTTTCTTCACCACTTTCATCTTCAAAGCATCGGGTCAAAATTCTGTAAGATATCTTATAGAATAGCATGAAATTCTTTGTTTGAATACTTAAAGGAAGTTTCAATTTAATGAAGGTTTTCCAAAATGAACAAGTACGCTAGTCGCAAATCCGACAGCTGATATCGCCAGAAGTGAATGCAGAAATGCATATGTACCAATTATTCTACATCCAATTAAAAGAACGATACCATCGATAATAAAAATTATGACGCCTACATTCCATTTTGTCCAATATGAAATACACTGACCTACTAAATCTGATCCGCCTGTACTTGTCTCGACTATCAGCATAAGCCCAATCCCTGTTCCAATCAGAATTCCGCCGATGATGGCACTTGTCATAATCGGCAAATGAAACCAAGTTGAAATGGGTGCTGTTGCGTCTATAAATAAAGAAGAGATCAGTAATCCATGAATACTATTGTAAAACAATGTCCTTTTAACAAAAAAAGCCATTACAAATAAAGGGATACTCCCAAAGAGGATTACAAGTCCAGTAGGAATCCCCCAAATATAATGAATAATCAGTCCAATCCCTATCATCCCTCCATCAAGCAGATGGTAAGGTACGAAAAAACCGTTAATTCCGATTGCAAGCATGAAACTCCCAATTATGGTATGTATCGCTTTAAGCAGCATGAAAATCCAACCTTTTGAAGTTTGTACCAGTATATGAAAAGACTGGTACAAGCTTTCCTAAAGGTTAGAAATATATTTATATTCCCTTATTTGCCCTACATTTTTTCGACGTTTTCAAAGTATTCCTCTAATGTCCATCCTTTTTCAATTAAAATTGCAGCTGTTTTTTTACCTACATAACGGAAATGCCAAGGCTCATATTGATAGCCGGTTATCCCTTCTTTCCCCTTTGGATAACGTAAAATAAAACCAAATTCATGGGCATGGTTTGCCAACCATTGACCTTCCGTTGTGTTTTCAAACGCTTCTGTTAGCAAACCCCCCACACTTTCTGCCGTAATATCCATAGACAAACCGGTCTGGTGCTCACTTTTTCCAGGTAACGCCACGGCTAGCTCTGCATTTTCCGCACCCACGTTTTCGACCTCTTGCTGAAACAGAAAGCTTTGCGTATCGTAAGACCTGAATCCTGAAGTAGCTAATAATTCTATTCCCTCTTGTAAGGCAGCCTTAAACATTTCTTCTAATGCAAGTGCTGCTTCTTTACGCATATAACTTTTTTCAATGTCCTGATCCCCAAACGCAAATGTAACCTTCGGGCGAACTAAATCCTCTGGGTAAAAATCAGCGGGAAGAGCAAATTCCTTATTGACTAAAACTAATAGGTTTTCCGGATTTGTGATCGTCGGAACCTGATTAATCACTTGAATTTCATTAAAATATTCAGATTCGAGAATAAGAGAGCTTTCTTCATTTTTGTTGTTTTCGGATTTTTGTTTCTGCTCTGTATTCTCAGCGATACTTTTTGATTCTTGTTCTACTTTCGTAACTTCTTGACTGCATCCTGCTAATAGAAGAATAGCAGTTATCCCGATTAAGCTTCGTTTCATTGTAATCTAACTCCTAATCCTTAGATGATTTTCTCTGGAAGTCCAAGCCCTATTGTATCATGAAACTAAAGCTTTATTGATAGGAGTTTTGGCCTTAATAATAAAAAAAGCTTGTTCCCGAGCAGAGAACAAGCTAAAAAAATTATTTCAAAGCTGCTTCTAAAGCAACTTCTATCATATCATTAAACGTTGTTTGACGTTCCTCAGCGGAAGTTGCTTCACCGGTTAAAATGTGATCACTTACTGTCAGCACAGCTAATGCCTGACGACCAAATTTTGCAGCAAGTGTATAAAGGGCTGCTGCTTCCATTTCAACTGCTAATATTCCATATTGTGCCCACTTTTCATGCTCTGCATTATCATTATAGAAGAGGTCCTCAGAAAGGACATTGCCAACCTTTAATTGTAATCCTTTCTGAACTCCAGCATCATAAGCATTTTTTAACAATTCAAAGTTAGCCGTAGGGGCATAGTCAACCCCTCCAAACGTAATTCGATTCATTTGGCTGTCAGTGGATGCAGACATTGCCAGAATAACATCTCTGACTTTAACATCTTTTTGAATCGCACCGCATGTACCAACACGGATTAGTTTCTGAACATCGTATTCTTGCATCAGCTCATTAATGTAAATTGAAATAGAAGGAATTCCCATTCCAGTTCCCTGAACTGAAATTCTCTTCCCTTTATATGTACCTGTATATCCAAACATATTTCGTACTTCATTATAAAGCTCGGCACCTTCTAAGAAGGTCTCAGCTATATATTTGGCTCTGAGCGGATCTCCTGGCAATAAAATCGTATCCGCAATTTGTCCCTTTTTGGCACCAATATGTACACTCACCGAATATTCCTCCTGACACTTAAGTTAATTTTAACATGATTCACTATACCATAAACTGCATGATTAGAAAAAGAATACCTTATGCCCTAGAAGTAACCATCATTATTTTAGGTTAATGGTAAATGATAATATACAGAAAATATTATTTTCTAAAAAGGAAGGGAAAAAACAAAATGGGAAAAAAACATAGGAGCCGTATTAACGAACAGAAGAAAAACAATCATATTCCTGCTGAACAAATTGTAGCTGAACACGAAGCACATGCGAAAGAGCATCAGGCTAATAAACGCAAAAAATAAAAGCATTAAAGACCATAGTAATGAGCTGGGTGGCTTAGCGGATATACATCCGATGGATTGGGAAAAAGCCACCCGGCTTTAGCTGATAATAATAATGTCCATTCATCCCTTCATCTATGAATACAATATCGCCTGTAGCCATATATCTTGCATTATAGTTTTCTGGAAGCAATTCTTTTACATTTAATATACGAAAAACCTTGTACATCACATCATAATGATCTTCACCCTCCACCTCACTGCGGTAAACGGTTTTATACCCCCTTTTTTGCCCATATTTAGGTGTTTGCAAAACGGTTACATCGTACGTCTTTTTTTCTACGTCTATGGTTAGCGACTTTCTCATCCTCTTCTCTCCTAACATCCATTGTTATTAATGAACATATTAGCGAATTGAGGATGAAATCCTTTATCTAGTTTTAACGAGTTTTGTCGAAACGAATAATTTTAATCATTTCTATTAGTTTTTTTTCATAGAATCCTATTACTAGACTGGGAACAGAAAGGGAGGATTCTCATGAATACGAAAAAGAATCAGGAAGTTTGCTCACGGGCAGATGCTTTAATGGATCTGGTAATCAAACTATTTTTTATAGGTGCCCTCTTTTGTTTCATACCTTTTGGTCTGCAGCTATTCTTTTAAAAGTGTATTCTCACCATAAATTTTCGCCATTTCTTTTGCTAAGATTTTTAATTTTTTCACAGTCATTTTCATACCTGTTTTGTACTCCTGATTACCAAACCATTCAAATAACAATTTATAGTCATTATATAAATCAAGAAGCTGATCAACTGCTTCTTTTTTTTTCTCTATTTCTGATTTCTTACCGGCATGATTTGCGGAATTTCCTTTTTTATCAAGGTTTATTTTGTTTGACGGAGATTTTTTATTTGTCATGAAAAGAAATCCTAGTTTTTGCATATAAGTATCAGCATGCTGTGCATCGGCAATTAAAGTTAAATCCTCTTCACCAACCTCTAACCATTGGCCATCTTTTACGCTCGACAGTTCATACACGATATCTTCCCATGCATCTTCCTTATAACGCCAAATTTCTGTCCGGAATCCAATTACTTTAAATAATTCGGCTCCTCTGTCTTTAACTTGAACTAAGTCTCCAATTATAAATTTGTACTCAATATCAATTTGTTCCTTATTCACTACTTCTCCATCATATTCAGAAAGTAAGACTAAAGCGGATTCTAGAAATAACCCTTCACTATGGTTTACTTCATATACATAGGTTTCCTCGATAGTTTTTATATTTGTAATTTTCCCTACCGTTCCATACATAACAATGACAACGGTATCACCTACATTAAATTTTGCTTTTTTCCGTTTTTCCATAGCCTCCCATCTCCTGCACATCGATTATTGTACGTTAGTATATGCAGGAAGTCATTCTTTGGGGAAAGGACAAGGTTTCTCATCTTTCTTCTAAGAGGTATAGCTCCCATGCACGGTCAAACACCTTCATGGATTTAATATAATCACCATGCATTTCTAAATATGAGCTGATTTCATGATAATCATCGGCTAGTTTTGGAAATGTATGATCATGGTAAGCATGATTGGCAAATTCTTCTATTTCGTGTTTAGGTTCGATATTTCTATATTTCATTAAATAATGATAAAATGATCTGGCCATATAACTCACTCCTTTAATTGATTTTCAGTTTAGCACGACCTGCGTACGGTCACCACCCGATTTTTTTAAAATCGCTAAAAAAATACCTGCAAAATGGACAAAAAACCCCCAAAAATGGAGGTTTTTTGACATGACAGTGCTAGTTTCTTTTAATATGGCCTACTTGCAATAGCAAACAGCACCGATGATAATCAGCAGAATGAATAACACTACAATTAACGCAAACCAGTTGCCACCAGGATAGAAAGCTGGTGCAGTGTAAGTGCAGTAAGGTGCAGTGTACGCTGGCGCTGTGAAAGCAGGTGCTACATTAGTAGGATAAGGTTCATTTGGGTACATGGGAATTCCTCCTCGGGTAAAGATTCAGGTTCACTACTACGTTATGAGCAAATTGTCTAGATGGACTGTGTATTCGCCCATGTTCCCGAAAGATTTTAGGCAAAACCGCTCCTAAATTGCTCTTTTAAACTTTTCATGATTGCAGTTATATCTTTTCCGATTCCTGATTCAACAGCCGCTACATAGGATCCTTCCAAAAGCGGAATATTGTCTGCAATTTGAATATGGTCTTTTCCAGACAGTTCAATCGCCATTTCCGCATTCATCATAGCACTTCCTAAATCATAAAAAAGGATAACCCCCTTTTCACTATATGCCTGCTCAATTGCTGCAAGTATTTTATTCATACTAGTCCCAATGTCATTCTCGTCTGTCCCGCCTGCCAGTTCAATCGGAACATCCGATACAACCTGATTCAAGATATCTTTTATACCCTCTGCTACTTTATAACTGTGAGAAATGAGCACGATTCCTACTTTTTCCACTTTATTCACCATCCGTAAACACTTCTGTAAGTGATTGAAACAGATAAAAAGAAGAAACCGAGCCAGGATCTAAATGTCCGATTGAACGTTCTTTTAAATAGGACGCCCTTCCCTTTAAGGCCATCATTTCTTTGGTGGATTCCATTGATTTTTGAGCTGTTTGACAAAAGCCTTCCCAATTAATATCATCCGTTTCTTTTACAAAGGCTGCTACAGGGTGCCAAACATCCAATAAAGTTTTATCCCCGATACTCGCTTTTCCTCTTTGAATAACCCCATTAATCGCTTCATCTAAAGCATTCATAAAATCAGTTTGATTGATGGACGTCTTCCCTTTAACAGCTAATGACATTTTTAAAAATGCCGTGCTGTATAAAGGTCCGGATGCCCCTCCTACTTTGGCTAAAAGAATCATCGCTACATCCTTTAAAACATCTGATACTGTTTCATAATCTGTTGCCGACAGCTTCATAACTACCTCTTGAAACCCTCTTGCCATATTGATTCCATGATCTCCGTCTCCAATCGCCTGATCGAGAGAGGTTAAGTATTCCCTATGATTTTGCAGCTTACGATTAGTCGATTCCATCCATTTTTTTGTTAACTCAACAGTGAGCAGCATTACATAGCCTCCTTAATTTTTCCAAAATTCAGATCAGACAGAAGGCAGGACTTTAAGAGAATGTTCATCCGCTTAAACCTGCCTGCTTAATATCGTATATCATTCTGATTATTTTCTAAAGGCTGGTGCCTTTGATTCAGCCGCCAGCAATTCCTTTAATTCATCGTCTAGTTTTAATAATGTTACAGAGCAGCCAGCCATTTCCAAGGAGGTCATATAATTCCCCACAAATGTTTCAATGACTTTAATTCCTTTTTCGCTCAAGATCTCTTGAACCTTACGATTTACAATATAAAGCTCCATTTCAGGCGTGGCCCCTAATCCATTAATTAGAACGGCTACTTCGTCATCTTGATTTATCTCGATATCTTCTAATATTTTTGCTGTTAATTCCTCTGCGATATCGTCGGCTTTTTGAATCGTCTTTCTTTCAATGCCAGGTTCGCCATGAATTCCCATCCCAATTTCCATTTCATTCTCTTTTAATTCAAAGCTTGGTTTTCCCGCTTGAGGAACTGTGCATGGGCTAATGGCCATCCCCATCGAACGTACATTTTGAACTACTTTGTCCGCAACAGCTTTAATTTCTGCAAGAGATGCTCCTGTTTCTGCTTTTGCTCCTGCAATTTTATGAACAAATACCGTTCCTGCAATTCCACGGCGCCCAATGGTATAGGAGCTATTTTCTACAGCAACGTCATCGTTTACAATCACTTTTTCAACGGGGATTCCCTCAGCTTCCGCAAGCTCGGCTGCCATTTCAAAATTCATTACATCTCCGGTATAATTTTTAATGACCATAAAAACACCCGCGCCGCTATTGACCGCTTTTATTGCTTCAAAAACCTGATCCGGTGTTGGCGATGTAAATACTTCACCTGCAACAGCTGCATCTAACATCCCTTTCCCCACATAGCCTGCATGTGCTGGTTCATGTCCGCTTCCTCCTCCGCTGATGAGTCCCACTTTATTTGGAACGGGGGCGTCTTTTCTTGCTATAACCGTAGTATTTTCAATTCTCTTCAATTGGTTTGGGTATGCAGCTACGATTCCATTAAGCATATCCTCGACGACATGTTCAGGATTATTGATGATTTTCTTCAATTTATTCATCTCCTTAAGAGTCTATGAGCCATCGAATATATCAACTTATAAAAATGGCAACCTTCTCTCTGATCGTCTGCCTGAGAGAGAAGATTGCGAACTTGCTGATCGTGTAAGTATTTTAAATGTATTACTTGAATTGGCGGGTAGCCTCTACTGCTTTTTGCCAGCCTTTATACAGCTGATTTCTTTGATTATCGTCCATTTGATTCGTAAAGCTACGGTCGATTTGCCATTGCTGTGCGATTTCTTCTTTACTTTCCCAATATCCGACTGCTAAACCAGCCAGATAGGCTGCACCTAGAGCGGTTGTTTCACTTACGACTGGACGATCTACATTTACGCCAAGAATATCACTTTGGAATTGCATCAGAAAATTATTTTGGACAGCGCCGCCATCGACACGTAACGTTTTTAAATCGATACCTGAGTCGGAAATCATTGCATCTAATACATCCTTTGTTTGATAAGCTAATGATTCAAGAGTAGCGCGAATAAAATGTGCTTTTGTCGTGCCGCGTGTAAGCCCAAAAACAGCACCGCGAGCATCACTATCCCAGTATGGTGTGCCAAGGCCAACAAACGCTGGAACCACATAAACTCCATCCGTAGAATCGATTTTTGTTGCATATTCTTCACTTTCCGGTGCGCTGTTTACCATTTTTAATCCGTCCCGCAGCCATTGTATCGCTGATCCGGCTACGAAAATACTTCCCTCTAATGCATACTCGACCTTTCCATCAACGCCCCATGCAAGGGTTGTTAATAATCCGTTTTTCGACTTAACTCCTTGTTCCCCAGTGTTCATTAGCATAAAACAGCCAGTTCCATAGGTATTTTTTGCCATTCCCTTTTCAAAGCATGCTTGACCAAATAAAGCTGCCTGCTGATCTCCGGCAATACCTGCAATCGGTACCTCGTGGCCAAAGAAATGATAGTCTATTGTTGTCGCGTAAATCTCAGATGAAGGGCGTACTTCAGGCAGCATATTAGCCGGCACGCCTAAAATATCTAATAATTCTTCATCCCACTTTAAATCATAAATATTATACATAAGAGTTCTTGAAGCATTTGAGTAATCAGTTACATGGGACTTTCCGCCAGAGAGCTTATAAACTAGCCACGTGTCAATCGTACCAAACAACAATTGACCTTTTTCAGCCTTTTCTCTTGCCCCTTCTACGTTATCCAAAATCCATTTGACCTTGGTTCCTGAAAAATATGGATCAATCAGTAATCCTGTCTTGTCTCTGAAGAGATCATTGTAACCCTTTTCACGCAATTCTTTACAAATGCCTTCTGTTTGCCGTGATTGCCATACAATAGCCTTATAAATTGGTTTACCTGTTTCTTTATCCCATACAACCGTCGTTTCACGCTGATTTGTAATCCCGATTCCGGCCACTTGATCCGGATTCACATCAGCCTTTCTCAAAACTTCAGCTATACAAGCTAAAATTGATGTCCAAATTTCATTAGCGTCATGCTCAACCCAGCCTGGTTTAGGAAAAAACTGTTCAAATTCTTGTTGGGCAATCTCCACAATCTCGCCTTTGTGGTTAAAAAGAATGGCACGTGAGCTAGTCGTTCCTTGGTCGAGAGCTAAAATAAATTTTTCCATTCTGAATTCCCCCTTATAAAGAAGCGTTATTTGTATGATTCGTTACACTGGCCTTTTTCGTTTCCTGCGTAGCTGCAGCAATAAAAATAACAGCTACTATTACACTAGCAATCCAAAACGATACTGAATAATCTCCTTGGAATAAGGCTTTATAAAATAATGCTCCATAGACACCGCCGAGAATAGGTCCAACAACCGGAATCCATGAATACTCCCAATCAGAATTACCTTTCCCGACAATCGGCAGTAAAGCATGAGCAATTCTTGGCCCCAAATCCCGTGCAGGGTTTATCGCATATCCAGTTGGTGCCCCTAAAGATAGACCAATCGCAGTGATTAATAGTCCGACAACCAATGGGTTTAACCCCTCTGTAAATTGATTAGTCCCGATAAATAACAATCCAAAAATCAAAATAAATGTACCAATAACTTCACTCACTAAGTTTGATAATGGACTTCTAATTGCTGGTCCGGTTGAAAAAACTCCTAATTTTGCTCCCTTGTCCTCTGTTGCACTCCAGTGCGGTAAGTATAAAAGGTAAACAATAACTGCTCCTATAAAAGCCCCCAGCATTTGAGCTGAAATAAAGGCAGGTACCTTTTCCCAAGGGAATTCGCCAATCGCTGCAAATCCTAACGTAACAGCTGGATTTAGATGAGCGCCGGAAATACTGCCTACTGCATAAATTGCCATTGTTACAGCCAAGCCCCATCCGACAGTGATGACAATCCATCCTGCCCCTTCAGCCTTTGTTTTCTTCAAAACAACACCAGCTACGACACCTCCCCCAAAAATAATCAAAATCATCGTTCCTATCACTTCTGCTAAAAATTCTGACATCTGCCATCCACCCTTCTTCATATAATGGTTTTACTAAAAATGAGCCCTTAGAAACAAAAGACTCACATTATTCAACATACGTATCCCGTGTATGTTAGATAATGTGAGTCTCCGTTTCTCCGTCACTATTAACTTGTAATTATAGCTTATAATAGGCTGGAAGCGCTGTCAACTCTGTTTAAAAAATATTTTTACCTAATAGAGACTTACATTCTTAGAGGTCCAAAGCGGACCTCTAGAACCATTACTATTCTTGTTTATCAATAGGTATGACTGCGTCTTTCATCTCTTTTTCCAGTTCAGACTCATATGTTCTTTTCGTATTTTCATCCCAGTTCAGTTCATTTGCCATAAATTTGATAACAGGACCTTTCCATTGTTTAACCCAATCGAAATTAAACAGCAATGCACTGGTACGGCGAATAAAGAAGTCTACAGGCTTTACTGTCATTTCTTCTTCAATCGCATACAGAACTTCTGCATAAATGGCTCGTGTCAACCCATGGCTTTTTTCTTTTCCTGGATAATGTTTAGCGAACGTATATAACCGATCAACGTTAGAGCCAAATTTAGAAGAAAACTTCTTGCCTTCTTCCAATGTGAGTCCATATTTTACTGCCTCTAAACTCTTTTTCTCAATAAATTGCGGGAGGTTCTCAGAACCGTTCACTTCTCCCCCAGAAATGACGATATGCCTTGTTTTACAAGCTGAAAATCTGCGATTAGATTCCTCTTGCAATCTCTTAGCCACTAAGTCTACAACCGTTTCCGCCATTTCACGATAACCGGTCAATTTTCCTCCTGCAATGGTAATAAGGGAACTGTCTCCTTCCCAAATTTCATCTTTTCGTGAAATTTCGGACGGGTCCTTACCTTCTTGGTAAATTAAGGGACGTACACCTGCCCAGCTCGATTCAACAAGATCTTCTGACAGCTGAACATTAGGAAACATATAATGAATAGCATTCAGCAAGTATTCGATATCTTCCTTTAATGGTTTTGGATTGGCAATATCTTGTGTTTCATCATAGAAGGTATCGGTTGTTCCTACGTAAGTCTTGCCTTCTCTTGGAATCGCAAACACCATCCGTTTATCAGGGGTATCAAAATATACAGCCTGGCGAAGCGGAAAAACGCTTTGGTCAAACACGATATGGACACCTTTGGTCAGCCTGAGTTTTTTGTTATTGATGGAGTAGTCTTTTTTTCTCACTTGGTCAACCCAAGGCCCTGCAGCATTAACTACTTTGGCTGCTTTTATCTTAATCATTTCATCTGTAAGTAAGTCTCGTACCACTGCCCCGCAAACCTTTTTGTGATCATAGATAAAATTTTCTGCCTTCATGTAGTTAATAGCAACTGCTCCATTTTCAACTGCTTTCTTTATGACTTCAATCGTAAGTCGTGCATCATCGGTTCTGTACTCTACGTAATATCCTCCTCCCTTCAACCCGTCTTTTTTAATCAATGGTTCTTTTTCCAATGTCTCTTTAGCAGAAAGCATTTTACGGCGTTCCTGCTTTTTTACTCCTGCTAAAAAATCATATAGTCTTAATCCGATATTTGTAGTGAATTTACCAAAAGTCCCTCCCTGATGAAATGGCAAGAGCATCCACTCAGGGGTTGTTACATGGGGACCATTTTCATAAACAATCGCTCTTTCCTTGCCAATTTTAGCTACTGTTTTGATTTCAAATTGCTTTAAATAACGAAGCCCCCCGTGGACTAGCTTGGTAGATCTGCTTGAGGTCCCGCTTGCAAAATCCTGCATTTCAACGAGTGCCACCTTCATGCCCCGGGTTGCGGCATCTAAAGCAATCCCAGCTCCTGTAATCCCGCCCCCAATGACCAAAAGATCAAATGTTTCGCTGTTTAATATTTCCATGATGCGCCCTCTGTTTTTACTTGAGAAATTCATTGTTGTCCCTCCTATTCTGGTAAAAAAACAAAAAGAGACCTAAACAAGCATTATGGATACTACCATAAAACTGCTAGGTCTCTCTTAATCTCTTGACATGTTATTAACTTACTGTAAGTATATCATTATCTTCATTTTTTTTAAAGCATTTTTCATGGGTCGGGTTCATGTTTTTACCGGATTCCTGAAATATTCCCAAAGTTTTTTGTTTGAAGTTGTGATTGCAGTCGCTCCCGCTTGTAAGGCGTTGTCCGCTTCTTTTGCGGTTCTGATTAGCCCCCCTGCAACAATTGGAATTTGCACTCGTTCTTTTATTTCCGGAATCATCCATGGCATGATGCCTGGCAAAACCTCAATAAAATCTGGCTTTGTTTTTTCTACTAAACGATAACTCTTTTCTAATGCATGAGAATCAATGAGAAACAATCGTTGTACAGAAATAACGCCCTTTTGCTTTGCTTTCAGAATAACATTCGATTTAGTCGAGATTAAACCGTATGGCTTAAATTCCTGGCAAATATACTCGGTTGCATACTCATCACTTTTGATCCCATGAATTAAATCTACATGGTAAATCATCTTTTTATTATGTGTATGCGCCATTTTTGCTACATTTTTTAGCTGTGAGATATGTATTTCGAGAAATATTCCAACTTCATACTCACTTTGCAAAAATAATTCAAAATCCTTTAAATTAGTCGAAGCGGGCAGGATTTTTTGGTTCACAGTGAATACACTCCCTTATTTAACCGTTACTTCAATAACATCTGTCACTCCCTTTTGTACTTCATTATTTTCTAGTTTTTTCATGGTTGCGATTTGATCAGCATTTGTTAAGATGATTGGCGTAACTGCACTTTTTGCTTTTTCTCTCACTAAATCAAAGTTAACCGTTAACAATGGGTCGCCTGTTTTCACCTTCGATCCTTCCTGGACATGACTCTCAAAACCTTCTCCATTCATAGAAACAGTTTCTAATCCAACGTGAATCAGAATTTCTAAACCATTTTCTGCTTTAATTCCGACTGCATGTTTCGTCGGAAAAACTTGAATAATTTCTCCATCTACTGGCGATACGACCTGATTATCAAATGGTTCAATGGCAATTCCATCTCCCATCATTTTTTCAGAGAAAACAGGATCTGGAACATCTTCCAAAGCAACTAGTTTCCCCGTAAGCGGAGCTTTTACTGTAATTGTGCGATTGATTTCTTTTTTACCAAACCATTTTTTTAACATTGATGAACGCTCCTTTTATTCCATTATTTCTCATTTTTAAATAATTTAAGATACTCTCCATAGCCCTCTTCATCCATTTTATCTACGGGTATAAATTTTAAAGCAGCAGAATTGATACAATATCTCAATCCATTTTCACCGGGACCATCATCAAATACATGACCCAGATGAGAATCAGCAGTTTTACTTCTTACTTCTGTTCTTATCATGCCATAACTCGTATCCAGTCTTTCAATAATTTCCTGTGACTCAATCGGTTTTGTAAAGCTTGGCCATCCGCAGCCTGCATCATATTTATCCTTTGAGCTAAATAAGGGTACTCCTGAAACAATATCGACATAGATTCCCTCTTCGAAGTTGTCCCAATATTCATTATGAAACGGCGGTTCTGTTCCATTTTTTTGTGTCACTTCATACTGAATTGGTGTTAACTTTGAAAACTCCTTTTTCACCACTCTCATCTCCCCCAATGCTCATAAATCAATGCTTTCCCTTTAAAAAGAAAGTATTTCTTAATTTAGGCATTTTAACGCTATTTTAAGACAAAGTCTAGAGTTTGCTTGAAATTATACCGTCTGTTATGTTTTTTTCTAATTTTTTGGTACTAGAAGATCGACTTTAATTTTATTTTCGGGCAGATTAAATTCTTTCATTCTAAGACGGGTGCCGTCATTAAGTTTCATTTTTGAAATGGAAAGATAAATGATTTGATCGTTCGGATAAATAGACACCCATTCTGGGAGAGAGTAATTTTTTTGAACAAATTTTAGAACATATGCTGAAGGAATTTCCAGTCCCCCAACCTGCAGAGACTTTTCTTCCAGCCATAGATCACCATTGTCTAACACACTAGCGGAAAAATCCATTTTAAATTCAATTTCCTCTTCAAACACTTCAAAAGTACCCATCAATTCAACATCATTATTGACATAAACTGAATAGTTTACAGGACCTAATTCTCCCTTTCCATCTAAATATCTTTGAATTAACCCATTAACGGCGCTTTTATCTGCCTCAACAGAAATTGGGATATAATCCTCTTGGTTTAATTCTGCATCTGATATTTTCTTTCGTTCTACCGGTTGGAACAGTAATAACATCAATACAAAGAGAATTAAAACTTCGATTCCTACTAATGTCCAAAAAGCTGACTTCCAGGATGGTTTCCATTTCATTTTTATTCCTCATTCCTGCCTGCCTGAATCATTGGATTGCCCCATGTATGCATTCTTCTGGAAGAAATCATCTCATTATAGACTGCGTCTGCGATTTTTTCATATCCGAGATCATTAGGATGAAAATAATCTTTTTCGTATAAAACATTGAGCCCTTCATTGAAAATAGAGGCGATATCTACGAAAAACATATTCGAAAATTGATTGACCTGATCCTGGCTGACATGATTCCACATTTCAACAATTGTATTAAATTCCTGTATTTCCGGAATTAAGGTTGAAAAAGGATTATATACTCCGATTAAATATACGGTAGCTTTCTCATTTATGTTTCGGATCTGTTGTAAAAGCTGTGAAATATTGTCCTGATAGGCGGGTAATGCATTTTTAAAATCTGAAATATCTAATTGACTGATGTTTCCTTTTATGATTTTCATAATATCATTTCCGCCTATAGTAATGAGAATAACATCAGCTGACTTTAGCGTATTTATTATTTCTTGTTCTCCCAGTCTTTCAAGGAGCTGATCGGTTCGTTGGCCCCGCACCCCAAAATTATGGATATTGATATCGATAAAAGCCCCTGTTTGCATTAAAGAAGATTCGAGATAGTGCAAATAACCCCCCGAATTTGGACGGCTACCGACCCCTTTTGTTAACGAGTCACCGATTGCCGCAATTTCCATAGTTCTGGGGATAAAATCCAAAGGGAATTCATCTTTAAATAGGTAACTTTCAGTAGCTTCGTTTAAATCACGAGCAGCGTGTAACTCAGTAGTCATGGCTGTACAGCCCGAAAGCATAACAACCATGAGGAGGGAATAAAAAAAAATTGTCAAAAGATGCTTCATATATCCACTCCTCGTATATTAGTAGTAAGAGCTCTTTCTAGTAGAATTTCCAGTTGATCCGGACAACTGGGGATCTATTGGATTCCTATAGGAAAGTGGTTGCCTTTCGGCTCCCTCACTCTTTTTGTTTTGCCC
>NZ_JAKZKT010000047.1 GCF_022808645.1 Bacillus litorisediminis | reverse complement strand
TTTTCTTTTTTTAAAAGAGAAAAAGCGAAGTTTATTTGTCATGCCCAAAATCTGCTTTGGTTTAGACAACTTACGTTTTAATTTCCAATTCATTTGATTTTGGTGCTTGACATATTACCACTGGGCTTTCATATACCCAATCATTTTAGCAGTCTGAATTTTGAATTACAACTTTTCTAACAATAAAAAGCCACGGCATATTAACCGTGGCTGGAGTAAAATTTAGTCATATTTTCATGGATTCAGAATCTTTATGTGTTCAATTATCGTCTCATAAGGAACATCGGTCACACCACTATAATCTTTTACTACTGTACCATTTTGATCAACTAAGTAAAAGGAAGTTCCGTGGGCAACCTGATCTCCTTCCTCTGGTTTTTGAACTAACGTTTTAAAGCTCTCAAGAGCAAATGATTCAATTTTGTCCTGGGAATACCCTGTTAAGAAATTCCAGTTAGCAAAATCAGCTCCAAACTTTTTACCAAATTCCTTTAGTACCTCAGGCTGATCTATTTCGGGATCGACACTAAAGGAAACAAATTCAACGTTTTCTAACCCTTCTTCCTCAACGAGATCCTGAATTTTAGACATATTAAAAGTCATAGGCAAGCAAACGTCCTGACAGCTTGTAAAGACAAAGTCCGCAACCCAAACCTTCCCTTTTAAATCTTCTAATGATACAGTTTCGCCATCCTGGTTCGTAAACTCAAATGATTCAATTTTATAGTCTAATTTATTTGGAATTTCTGCACCCGAGCAGCCAGCCAGTAATACGGAGATGGCAAGAAATACAAATGATAACGACCGTTTCATACAATTTGACCTCTCTTAACGTGTAATTTCCATTCTAATTGTAACAGAGGTAAAGTCCTTCACCAAAAGAAAGCATGAAAAGTTTATGACATTTAATCATCACTGATGATTGGATAAAAGCCTTTGAAAGAGAAAAAACTCACTTCTCACGAAGTGAGTTTACCTATTCCGAATAGTAGATGAGCGCAACCGCTCCTGCCCCTGTATGGGTAGATATAACGGGAGTTGTTTCCTCTACTGATACCGGATCAAATAGTTGAAGCTCATCAATCTTAGCTTTGATTGAATTTGCTAAAGATCGACCATCCGCATGTACTAATGCTACCCCTTTTACCGCCTTCCCCTTGACATCTTCGATAAATTGCTTAACTAAAAAGCTAACAGCTTGAGAATGGCTTCGGACCTTTTTAACAGGGGTATACTGGCCATTTTCTAACTTAGCAATTGGTTTAATATTTAAAAGCGATCCGATTAATGCTGCTCCTTTTCCGATACGGCCGCCTTTTACAAGGTTTTCTAAGGTATCCACTACTAAATATAAATGAGTGGCTTGTTCCACTTTTTCCAGTCTTTTTATAATATCATTTACTGAACTTCCATTTTGAGCGAGTTTAGCAGCTTCGATTACTTGAAAAGCCAGACCCTTCGAGATATAACGGGAATCAATTACAGTCACTTTACCAGATGCCATTTGTGCAGCCTGTTCGGCTGCTCTCACTGTTCCGCTTAATTCAGAAGCCATGTGGATCGATAATACCTGATAGCCTTTATCAATCCATTTTTCATATATTTCTAAGAATACGCCAACAGGCGGCTGGGAACTCTTGGGCAGCTCACTGGATTTCTTCATTTTCATGATAAATTCCTTAGGAGTTATATCAACTCTGTCGGTAAAATGCTGCCCATCTATTGATATAGAAAGAGGCACCACTTCGATATTATATTGAATCACTTCGTCTTGTGATAAATCTGCAGTCGAGTCAGTTACAACGATTGTCTTGTTCATTCGCTCACATCCTATTTTCTGTACAAATGCATGGTGTTTGGCAAAAAATCGTAGAAAAGCCAGACTGTCAATGCAATCTGGCAAAAAAGATTATGCATGATATGGCAATGGAGATTTCTGAATCAAACGTTCATATATGTTCCATTTAAGTGTTTTCTTTAGATAATCATTAAATGAATAACAATGATTCGGCTGATCCCCTTGTGTAATAGTATAAATAAAGGATTGCAAATGTTTTCTAATTAAAATTTGCAGTAAGGGGTCCTCCTTCACTACAGGTATTTCGATAACCTTCACTTTCTGGCCGTTTAACGTCTTGAATTCTAAAGTTTTCCAAAGCAATCTATCAATCCTCTTTTTGCCCGTTTCCTCTATTATAGCCTAAACTGCAGGCGGATAGTGTCAAAATATGCCCAAAGTTTCGTTAAATTTTTTGCAGGATAGAGGGGTGGTCATTCTTTGGTGAATTTACCTGTTCAGATACTTGGTACACATCCATTTCGTCTGCAGGATAAGGAGCCAATTGTGATTGAATCTGTTCATATGGTACCTGATGGTCTAGCCATAATGACAATTGTTCTTCTTTTAATATAACCGGCATTCTGTCATGGATAGGGCCTACCATTTCATTAGGAGATGTTGTTAAAATCGTACAGGACGGCTTTTTCTCTCCACTTACTTCGTTCACATCCCATAATGCTGCAAATGCAAACGGCTGTTTATCCTTCCTGAAAAAGCGGAACGGCTGTTTATCTTGACCTTTCCTTCTCCATTCGTAAAATCCGTCTGCAAACAAAATACATCTTCTTTTATTGACCAAGTCCTTAAAACTGATCTTCTCTAAAAGACTTTCAGACCTTGCATTAATTAAAGGCTTCCATTTCTGTGGCTCTTTTATCCATTTCGGTGTGAGTCCCCAATAAAAATACCCTGCTCTTCTTTTTCCATTTACTTCGACTGCACCTAAAACCTTTTGACTGGGAGCGATATTATACCGCGGTCTCCATTCTTCTGCCAAAAATTCATCAATTAAAAACATTTCAATAATGTCCTCTGCGTCCAACGTTAAAGAATATCGTCCACACACAAGATTCCCCTCCTTATCGGTCAATTATTGGAAATATGAAAGAACCTTCGCTCCAGGCGAAGGTATAGTTTTTAGCTATAGGGACTTTCTTTCATAAACACGGAACTGATATTCCACTCCTGCTTCTTGTTGCTGTTCACCCGGTTTTGAAGAAACAAGGTTCCATTCTTCCCAATTGATTACCGGAAAATAAGTATCCGCCTTGTATTCAGCTTCAATAAAAGTAATATAGAGTCTGTCTGTAAAGGGGATGACCTGTCTAAAAATATCTGCGCCGCCGATCACGAAAAATTCTTCATTTGGTTTTTCCTTATTCAACAAAAGCAGGTGATCCAAGGAATGGATGACTTCTGTACCTTCTGGGTTAACATAGGCTGAATCCCTTGTCATAATCACATTTCTTCTGCCTGGCAAAGCCTTTCCAATTGAGTCAAACGTTTTTCTTCCCATCACAATCGTGTGACCCATTGTCACTCTTTTAAAATACTTTAAATCCTCAGGAAGATGCCAAGGCAAATCATTTTCATAGCCAATTCCCTGATTGAGATCCATGGCTAACAGACAAGATATCATACACTTACGACTCCTTTTATATGCGGATGGGCTTCATAGTTAAGCAGTTCAAAATCTTCATATTGGAAAGAAAAGATATCCTCAACCTTTTTGTTTATTTTTAAGGTTGGCAGCGGTTTTGGCTCCCTGGTTAGCTGCAGCTTTACTTGTTCAACATGATTCAGATAAATATGCACGTCACCAAAAGTATGGATAAACTCACCGGCTTTTAAACCTGTCACATGAGCGATCATATGGGTTAACAGTGCATAAGAAGCAATATTAAACGGAACCCCTAAAAATAAGTCAGCAGATCGTTGGTACAATTGACAGGAAAGCTTCCCATCATTGACATAAAACTGAAACAGACAGTGACATGGAGGAAGTGCCATTTTTGGAATATCCGCTACATTCCAAGCATTTACGATTAACCTGCGTGAATCTGGGTTTGTTTTAATCATGTCTATCAGTTGGGCAATCTGATCAATCGTTCTCCCTGTATGATGGTCTGGCCATGATCGCCATTGTGCCCCGTACACTGGCCCCAATTCTCCATTTTCATCAGCCCACTCATTCCAAATACGGACTCCATTTTCCTGTAAATATTGAACATTTGTATCTCCCTTTAAAAACCATAGAAGTTCGTAAATAATGGACTTCAAGTGGAGCTTTTTTGTGGTTAATAAAGGAAAACCTTCTTCCAGATTAAATCTCATTTGGTAACCAAATGTACTGATTGTACCGGTTCCAGTTCGGTCCTCTTTTTTTGTTCCATTAGATAATACATGCCTGCATAGCTCTAAATATTGCTTCATTGTTTACCATAACCTCTTTCTACTCATTAAAATGATGTAATGTCTGTAATATACTCAAAGGTTAAAGGAGCGACTTCCTGTAAGCTTGCCCTGCTCCCCTGAGTATAAAAATACATCGCAAACGTTTCAGCAAAATATTCCTCAGGATATGAAAGGAAGTATGAATCACCAGGAAATAAAAGGGGTGCCTCTTTTTCCCAAATAGATAGAAAACGAAAATCTAGCCGGACATCTCCGAACACAAGATAATCAAGTGAATGGGCAAATTCATGTAATTCAAGGTTAATTGAACCGTGTCCATCTCCTTTTTCACTATAGCCAATTTTTACAAGAACCAATTCAGATCCGCCTATTCCAGGAACGTCATCCCAGGTGGTACTTTGATCCTCGTACCCTCTGGGAGTAACCCCCTTCAAATGTTTTGTTGTAGGGAAATCTGTTAACTCCTCATTAAACAGCCTTACTTGAATTCCTTCCTCTGCTGCCCGTTCTAGGACTCCTTGAGGAACATTATCTAGCCGCATAATCATTTTAGCTGCTTCGATCTCGTTATAGGTTTGATTATCAGGCAACAGCACAATCGATTCTATTAAACTAGGATTGTCTAAAGATAAATTCTGTCTAAGTGCTGAATTTACACTAATTTCCTTTAATTGAATTCCCAATGGCGACATCATTTCAGCTGATTGAAATAAAGAAAAAGGGAGGATCAATACAAGGATGACTGATATATATTTAGGCATAAAAATCCCACCCGAGTCTTAGATGAATTAAAAGTAACACTATTATAACATATCGGGTGTTTTGCAGATTCATAGAAAAATAATTGAAATTAAAATGATTGGCTATCACTAAATTAGATGGCCAATCATTTTTAACTCATTTTATTAAACGGTTATACTTGGAGTCCGTAGTTTCTGCAAAGGGCAGCGAGTCCGCCTTGAAAACCGCTTCCGATTGCATTAAACTTCCACTCACCATTGTGACGATAAAGTTCACAAACAACTAAAGCTGTTTCAACAGAGAAGTCTTCTCCTAAATCAAAGCGTAATAATTCAACATGTGTTTCATCATTTACAATCCGAACATAAGAATTACTTACCTGGCCGAAATTTTGCGAACGTGTTTCAGCATCATGAATCGTAACAGCTATCGCAATTCTATGTATGGCCGCCGGCACCTTGCTGAAATCAATTAAAATTTGTTCATCGTCTCCATCGCCTTCACCTGTCCGGTTATCGCCTGTATGTTCAACACAGCCAGTAGGATGCTTGAGCTGATTGTAAAAGATAAAGTCAGAATCATTGATGACCTTTCCATTTTCATCAGTTAAAAAAGCAGAGGCATCTAAGTCAAAGTCATTTTTCCCGTCGTAGCGATTGATGTCCCAACCCAATCCGACCATAACCTTTGTTAATCCAGGGTTTGATTTCGTTAAATCGATTTTTTGCCCTTTTTGAAGATTAATGCTCATCCTTATTCCTCCTCTTTATATTGCTTTTATTGATATCTTCTTGCTAACTCACGTAAACCTGGGTCCTGAGTTCCAGTTCCTACTGCTGCGAATTTCCAATCTTGCCCATGACGATAGATTTCTCCAACTATTAAACTAGTTTGACCGCTGTAGTCATCAGTTAGGTTATAATGAATCATCTCTTCCCCATTAGATGAGTTCACCACACGGATAAAGGCATTTTTAATCATGCCAAAATGCTGTTTTCTTTTCACACTGTCATAAATATTAACAACAAACACAAGCTTATGGATATTAGCAGGAATTCTTTGCAGGTCTATCATAATTTGTTCGTCATCTCCAGCTCCATCACCTGTAAGGTTATCGCCGGAGTGAGCTACACTTCCATCACTGCTTTTTAAATTCCCAAAATAAATAATATTTTGGTTTGAAGCAAGTTTTTCATTTTCATTTAGCATAAATACCGATGCATCACAGTCAACCTGATTGGAAGAGCCTCCTCCAAACAGAGAGCCCAGTAATCCCCCGCCACCTTTTGCCTGAACTGGGTCCCAGCCTAATCCAACCATTATTTTAGTTAAACCGGCATTGCCTTTTGTTAAATCTACTCTTTGTCCTTTTTGTAATGATATTGCCATTGGTACCTCTCCTTTTATCTTATTCTCTCTATCTACTATACGAAAATAGTTTCTTAACGTTTCATATTTTTAAAGTTTGCCTGCAATTGCTCCAATTTCTTCGTACCTTCTTCACGCAGACGCTTGTTTTCATCTTCAATTCTTTTTGTTTCTTCCATACCCTTCATGATGATATTCCAAGTTTCTTCAATTGTTTCAATCTTAATGCTTGGACCGCCAGCAAGTCGTGCTATATCGGTACTTTGTTTTGATATATTTTGCGCATTGCGGACAAGCATCTCATTCGTTCTCCGGTCCAGTTCTGACATCGAATCCGCAACAAGCTTTTGCCTCTTTGCCGCAACAGCTTGAATCAAGCCATTTTTGAAGATTGGAATCGTTGTTACAAACGCTGAATTAATTTTTCCAATCAACTTTGTATTCCCTCTTTGAAGCATGCGAATTTGCGGAGCAGTTTGAAGAGCAACCATTTTAGCCATTTCTAAGTCATAAATTCTTTGTTCTAATAATTCAAGCGTATTTCTGAGAGAATCAAGTTGCATTCCAGCAATCTGATCACCTGCTTGAGCTTTTTGTTCCAATTGAGGAAGCACTTCATTTCTTATTTGTGCAGCTTTAAGCTCTCCAGCCACAATATATTTCTCAAGAGTCAGATAATACTGGTAGTTTTCTTCGTACATATTTTCAAGCATATTAGTGGAATCTACCATTTCCCCCTGATACTTAGAGATTTCAACATAAATTTTGTCAATCTCTGCTCCCATCGTCTGATACTTGCCAAATAGTTTTTCGATTAATTTCTCTCCGCGTTTAAAAAGTTTTCCGAAAAGACCTCCGCCTGTTTGTTCAAAATCTTTTTTATCAAACTTATCCATGATTTTTCCAAGCTGTTTTAATAATTCTCCGGAATCTTCCACCTTTGTGGTTCTCATATTAGATAATATTTGATCGGAAAAACGGGAGATTTGTTCAGCTGGTTCTTTACCAAATTCTAAAATTTGAATTTGGTCTCTTTCGTCAATTCTGCTTGCCAGCTGTTGTACCTCCGGTTCATTTCGGAGCTTCAATTTAATCTCAGGTACTTTTGACTCTGTAATTTTGTCATCAGGCAGAGTTGTTACCAATGTTTGACTATCCGTATGCAGCGTATTTGTCATGACTAATCACCTCTCAAATTTTTAAGAAACCCTTGTGAAAATATTTTTTTTATGATGGATGGTTCTTTGAATTCAAGGTTAAAAACCATATCATCTAACCAATGAGTGTCAAAAACGCCAGGGTCCATGTAGTTTTCTAAGTCATTGTGTCCAGGCGGGTTATAAAGAACAATATCGATTCCAAATTGATTCAGTAATAACAGCATGACTGCATCTGACCGAGACAGCTGGCCATTTAATTCATTGTTGTATAATATCAGGGTCGGTACATCCTGCGAATAATCAAATGTTTGCAGCAGCTGCAGCAGGGCTGACGGAATCTGCATGCTCTGTGTGAACATATAAATATTTACTTCTTCATTTGACTCGCCATGAACAGGGAGCAAGCTCGGACGACTGCATAATGTTCGAATTGCATAGGCGATTCCTTTTTGCAGACCAGTTGGCAAATGCTTATATTTCCAATAGTGAGCTCGCATCATTTTTTCTGGTGAAAGCAATCCATCGGTACCGATTGCATCCTGATAATGAAAGCGGAAATCATTGTTGATAGGACGGGTAAAAGGAAATTGCTGTATTAGCTGTGCATGGGGAAGCTGCAATAAAAATTGAATGCGGTCCCAATATTCTTTCCGGTCTCTTGAAACTCCCATGATTTTTGCGAATATAGAAGGAATATTCACATGTCCATTCTTCACTTCGAAATTTGGCCTTACAAATGCTTTTTCTTTAATTAAAATAAATAATTCGTCATAAGTGGTTTTCAGCGTCAATGTTGAAGGAGTATAGTCTCTCAGCTGCCACGGCTTGTATAAATAGGAACCTTCATGATTTAATATCGCTTCAATTTCTCTTGATGCTCTGTAAGCAACCGTTGCCTGACGCCTCCTCTTTTCTTTTGGGAAAGGGTCTCCCTCAGACTGGTCAGGGTATGTAAATATAAAAGAATAAGTGATAATTTTTTTTAGCTTGGCAAGCGGATCAATTCCGGCTGGATTAAAAATAGCCAGATCAAAACCCATCATATACATATAATAGAGAAAATAGACTTGACTTTCATTCGCATCCCCATACCAAAGAACTCTCGCTACCATTTTTTCAGGATTACTAGAATCAAGTAATAGCGGAAAATGATTTTTAGCCCATTTAATTACGTCTACTAAAACCCTGCGTAAATTTGCTGATTGCAGGCCATGATCTTCCGTTTGTTCAAACAATCTTAATGTTTCGATCATAGCTTCTCTGATTCTTCTATTAATAGCAGGATTTTTATCCCGGATGAGTAAATTTTCCCCGTCAAGGAATGCTACGAAACGATTTATAGATAGCTTTTCTTCCCGGCTCATTAAGATTAACTTTTGTAACGACTGAAAATCCTTTTGGTCAATCGTTCTGTCTAAATTCGTATGATCAAATTGGGCAAATCCAAATGTATGATCATGAACGTAATCGTAAAGCCTGTTATAGTATTCATCTATATCAAATGGGGTCCCCAAATAAAGCGATACAATTTGTCCAAATCTAAGTTCATTTTGTTTAATCTCATAAGCTGGTCGATCAGACAAATCCATTTTCACTATTTCTTCCCATTCCTCAGAACGAATGGTTAAGATATTAGGGTGAAGCTTTCCGTATGAATGATCTTGATACATAGAAATCCTTCCCTCATCAAATTCCAAAATATTAGGAAAAACATTGATTTTCTTATTATTTCAATGATATCACATGGAGAATATTGGGTGAAGTTTTTACCTATATATACGTCTTTACTCGAAAACAGTTTCAAATAAATTCACCAACTGAGCCCATCCTGCATATAAAGGAGTACATCTATTTGGAGGATGAAATGATGAGATGGCTTGTAAAAAGACCGCCAAGACACATATTCATGAATGAAACAGAAGAAGTGATTAAAATTTTGTCTCTAGAACGGTTTATTTG
Source organism: Bacillus litorisediminis (assembly GCF_022808645.1). Classification (GTDB taxonomy): domain Bacteria; phylum Bacillota; class Bacilli; order Bacillales; family JC228; genus Bacillus_BF; species Bacillus_BF litorisediminis. The sequence continues at coordinate 16,796 of NZ_JAKZKT010000047.1, read as the reverse complement.
GGTTGACATCTTTTTTTATTCACTCTTCTTTTGTATGCTGTTATCTCCCTTTTTACCGACTATACTCGCATTAATTTTGACTTTTGTTTTTATATTTGGATTCGGTTCCTCTTTATTTTTGACTTGTAAATGGATTGTTTCAGCTAAAGAAGAATCTTAAAAGACCTGATTATAGATGGTAAGCAGAATCTCCTCCGCGGCTTTTATGCCGGAGGATTTAGTTTTTTTACACGCACTTGATTCTGTAATATTCAAAGCCAGTTCTCCATGTTTAGGAACAAAGCTTTGCCTTGAAGCACACAATAAAGAATAATCCAACTTTGAATCCCCAGCTGCCCATGTAACAGGTTTCCCGACTTTTTTCTGCAGATACTGAATCGCAATTCCTTTTTGTAAAAAAGGAGGCATGATATAGGTTTTGTTTCGGTGTTTAAAGATATCCCATCCCATATTCTCAATCTCTGACAATAAAGGGGCACATGCTTGTGGATCACCAGGCTGATGGATTTTAAGGCAAAAATACAATTCTTGAAATCTTTTCACTTCCAATACCTGTCGCTTCTCAAATTTAAGCAATAATTCATTTATATTGGAAAAGGGATGGGCGAGCTGGTTCATTTTTTCATATAGAATGTGATCCCATTCAGTATCCCGAATACCGCTGGTAACAATCACAGCTCCATTTGATGTTATATAATGACCCTGTTGCTTCTTAAAAAAAGGTAATGATAATCGGTTATACTGTTCCATTGTTCTGGTTGTCACCGGAATAATCTCAATCTTAGCAGTCAATTTCTGTAAGAGTTCATACGACAATTGTGAAATGAAGGAACGATGGGATTCTGTCCGTTCCACTTCAATTAGTTCCTTTTCGGACTGATTGAACTCTGCAAGTGCCCTCATTGAAAAAATTAAAGTCCGATCCAAGTCCGTAGCAAAAATCATCTGGATTCACCAAGCGGACGAATAATTCCGCAGCTTCGATAGGTCATTTGTTTATATTCAAATACCTCAACTTGCTTTTCTGCAGCTAATTCCAATATATGCTGAACTTGAGGGTCTTTTTTGCTCTTTACAAGCACCTTCCAGGGAAGTCTTCTTAGCAGAACTCTAGTAGTTTCACCGATACTTGGCTTAATTAAATGCATATCTTCAATATGAAACTCTTTAGCAATTTGAGTTACATCCTCTCTGCCTAAATTCAAAGGAGGATGGAGCTGGCTATTCCCCTCTATGGTCTTGTATGGTGTAAACAAGGAGGTAATCGCATCAATATATAAGTTAGAATAGTCGAAATCAGTCCATTCTTTGTATAGCTTAGCCCCATGGAATTCATCAGGTCTTATCCACTTTTGATTATGAAGAGTTCTTGATATTAGACCCGATACTGTTGCGTTTAAACAAGCATGTGGCAGCAATATGTCCTCGTTTGTTCCGCAAATAGTAGCCGTATGTGCAGGATCACTTAAAACGGCTAAAAAAGGTTCCGTATATTGATTCACCTGTTTTGAAAACAATTGGCAGCTTTTGTGCAGCTCTCTCGTAATACTTCCTTTCCCTGTCCACCCATCTATGAAAATTAGTTTCTTATATTTATGTTTGTTTTTAATATAAGATAATGCATTTAAATCTAAGCCTTTTCCTCTGATAATCGAAACACTGTAGTGCGGAATATTTTCTCCCATATTGATAGATACATATCTTTTTAGTAATATGCCTGCGGGAGTACCAGCACGGGCTAGAGAAACGAAAACCATTTTATTCTGAAATAGACTAAACAGTTGGATACTTACCTTCTGAACTAAGTCTGCAATCAATTGGCCATTAAGCACAAGAGCTTTTTTATAGCATTCTAAATAACTGGAGCTAGGCAGCTTTTCAGTCGGTAACGATTCACTATAATGTTCCTCTTTGAGCTGAATCCTAAATTCTCTATCTTCTAAACTTCCTTCAAGCTTTAAATGACTTACATCCTTTAATAAAAATTGAACATCTGCACGTTTATAACTTCCTGACCCGACTGTCTTAATTTGTTCAGCTTTCAATTTTTACTCTCCTTTAAGGAAATAGTAAACGTTCATTTTTTTGACACCCGAATAACAAAGAGATTCAGCCATTTTTTCGACATTCTCATACTTTGGCATTCTCTCGTAGAACACCCAAATTTCATCATATTGATTTTCGAGTATGTTATATACAAAATGGGTGATTCCTTCATCTATGGGTGCCGGAAAATAACTCCCAGTTATTGCTCCGTAATCATGAGTTTGCTGTACATGAATCGGGCTTCTTGTAGTAGACTGATAAGCAACCTCCTCTCCTAGTTCAGAGGCTAAAAGCATTGGAAGGTACATAAACTCTCCGCTGCCTAAACACAGTAGTTTGCCCGTCCCGCGTTCTAATTTTAATTGTTTGGCAAGGTTTTTAATCCAGCCTTCAACCTGTGGGATCTCGATACCATGCAGCCCAAAACGGCCCGTTTCTTTTAGAAAAGGAACCTTGTATATTTCCAAATTGCCCGATAAGGAAAAATGCTGAATTCCTTCTAATGGCGGAGAACCCAAATCACTTAATTCCTTCCAAATAATCTTAGGCTTACTAACATCTGATCGTATCTCTTTCTTATCACTCTTATCAAATTGCAACGATCCAGTTTGCTGAAGTGACATGGTTCCTCTAATTAAGCTTACAACCCTTATTTCACAATTACATTCTAGTTCCAGTTCCTTAAATAAGTTGCGGTCTTCTTGTGATCTCCAATCTAGAATGGTCACAACTGTATATCTTTTTCGAGGAAAATCTGTCTGAATGGAACGGATAATATTTCGCACAGTTTTACCAGTGGTAAGCTCATCATCAACCAAAATGATTTCGGCCTGATGATTTATATAACTTTCATCTACATAGCAGCGGTGTGATGTAGCATGGGAATGCTCTTCTTCAAACGTGATAAACGAATCTCTGCCCAAAACATTTTCTCTTGTTGTATGAAAGAAGCGAGAGTTTGGAAAACAGCGAAACATGCTATATGCTAACGCTGTGGCTGTTTCAGCAAAGCCGATAAATGTAACTGGATCATCTGTTTGAAAGATCCATTCACTGTCATCAAATATTTTTGGCTTTTTTAAAATTGTATGAATGGAATCTATCATACTATCTGAAACAATCTCATTTTGTTCTTGTCTTTTGTATTCATAGCCTAGAAGTGCCCCTACAAACAGACTCTTCTTTGGATCAATCGGAATATGCTTACCCAGCCATTTACTAACAAACAAAAAGGCTCGCTTTTTATTATTTCTCAATGCCATTTTAAAGCAATCTTCCAATGGAATCTGGTAAGGATTGTGTTCAATCTCAACCTTTATGGATAAGCTTTCCGCTATACGATATGTCTTTTGTTGCCTGGAGGAGATCATTAAATGTTCTTTCTTCATAAAGCACCCCATAAATCTTTGATTTCTTTATTATGGTTTCAGCCCAAAATCGATGTGGTTTTGTCTCGTTCATTTTGTTTGCAAAATCACTTTTTAAAACACCTAAGTTGGATTCTGCTCCATTCATAATGGTACAAGTATCGATATAGTTTTCATAAGATATGGCATGGAAGGCTTGTACAATTCCAATATGGGATGGATGAATCACCGTTTTTCCGATTAGTCCATTCATTAAATCTGTTTTAACCTCACGGATCAAGCCCTCTTCCCCTTTAGAAAAATATTCCCATACAGGTGCAGAAAGGGTGAAATAGTTTTCTTCACGGCCAAAGTAATTAATAATATCCGTTATTGCATCTCTTACAACAGCCACATCATATATGGTTGAATCTACCGGCCTTCTGACCCCGAATAATCCGCTAAAATCAGTTGCACCAATCCGAATGTTTAAAATAACGTCCTTATATGCGGAAAGCATAAGCTGAAGAGCCTTTAATTCTTCATATCTGGTTTCTTTAAAAATAATTTGCTTGGATTCAAGGATGGGAAGTGCATAGAGAGGGCTAATCTCATTATGAACTGTGCGGATTAATTGTAAGTAAGGTATTCCGTTAGCGGCATGAAACTTAGGAATAGCAATTCCCGTTAACACTTGAATTGCTTGCCCTAACTCTTTGATTAATAACTTCAGCTGCTCAACATGACGAACCCTTATAAATAGAAGCGGAAGCTCTTCAATCTGAAGAAAGCCCGAAAGCATCATAGAATGGATTGATTTTAATTCATGAATTACTTTCATTTCTGCTTCTTGTACCATATGATCTGAAATCGCATCCTCCAAACAAATGACAGCCGTTGTAAGCCCCTGAAGCTGACCCGAAAAAAGGCGGTCTTTAATGTTTGATATGGTTGCTGGTATGTAAAGGGCAGCACCTAATCCATATTGCAAATCATCTCTATCCGTATATTTTGAGAACGTCTGCGGTTTTTTAAAAAAGATTTTTTCTCGATCCGCATTATTAATATGTGAAAAATATTGCATGTTCTTCCCTGCCTCACAAAAAATCTTATATAGAAAAAGGGAAAGACTTTTGTCATTTCCCTTTTTGCTTTTCATAAATATGAATCGGCAACGGCATAGGAGTTGATAAAGTTGCCAACTTTCAGATCATGTACTTTTATAACTAAGTTCGTTATTTACTGATTACGCATCCTTTTGATGAGCGGTTTCACGTTTTGAACGAATATAGTTAACTAGGAAAGTTACTGCAAACGCTGCAACAATAAACGTAAAGAATAGTGCGTGGTTAATATGCAGACCGAATTCAGATCCAGCCATTTTAATCGCAATAAACATAATTATTACATAAGCAGTTGTTTCAAGTTCAGGAACTCTTTCAATCAGTTTCAAGAAAATACCTGCAACTCCACGCATCATTAGAATTCCAAGCATTCCGCCAATAAGCAGTACCCAGATTTCGTCACTAATAGCCAGCGCTGCTAAAATACTGTCAACACTAAAAGCAATATCCATTACTTCAACTGCGGCAACCGTTCCCCAGAATTGGCCAAATAGACGGACAAAAATACTGCCTTTACTTAATCCTTTCATTTCCTCTTCTTCATTTTCACCTTGATTAGCTTCTTTTCGTTTATCAATAAAATACTTGATTGATAGCCAAGCAAGGTAAGCAGCACCAATAAATTTAACCCACGTAATTTGGATTAGGAATACACCGGCACCAATCGCAATAAAACGGAACAGGTAAGCTCCAAGCAATCCATAGAACAATGCCTTTTTCTTCTGTTTGCCCGGCAGATGCTTAACCATAACGGCGAGTACAAGGGCATTATCGGCAGACAGTAAACCTTCCATAATGACTAATGTACCAATTAGACCCCAGGCTACAGGGTCTGTCATCACCTGCACCCACATGTCCCAATTAAAAAATTGTGAATAGGTATGAATAAAGCTTTCCCAAAATCCCATTTATGTCCCTCCATATTGCTGAATCATAGAATCTTAAATAAATCACAAAGAAAACTTGGCTTGCGCCAAGCCTTTAAGGCGCAGGCTATTGCCTTGTTGCACTTATCACGCTCGAAACGCCACGTCCTAATGTATCGCTAGACTAGGCAATCATGGCCGTCGTACTTTATTCAAAAAAATTTTAACTACGTCGAAATTACTTCTTTGCTAAAATTTTATACTTTCTTAAAGTGTCAAAAAGAAGGCATGTGCGGATAGGGTCACGCACATGCGATGAGCCACTTTTATTGCACTTGCAAGCCGAAGTTCGTAGCTAATGCAGCCAATCCGCCTTGGAAGCCGCTGCCTACTGCACTGAATTTCCATTCTCCAATATGGCGATATAATTCCCCGACTACAATAGCCGTTTCAATCGAGAAATCTTCTCCAAGATCATAACGGATCAATTCTTCATTTGTTTCTGCATTTAAAACACGAACATAGGAGTTCGAAACTTGACCAAAGTTTTGATTTCTAGCTTCACCCTCATGAATGGTAATACAAAAAGAAATTCTTTCAATTGATTGCGGTACAGCTGCCAAATTAACCGTAATTTGTTCGTCGTCTCCGCCGCCTTCACCTGTCCGATTGTCGCCTGTATGTATAACCGATCCATTTCCGCCTTGAAGGTTATTATAAAATACAAAGTCAGCATCACTATTTACTTTTCCCTCAGCATTCAGCAAAAAAACAGAGGAATCCAAATCAAATGAGTGTCCGCCATCATATTTGTTAACATCCCAGCCTAATCCAATTACTACTTTTTGCAATCCAGGATTTGTTTTGGTCAAATCAATTTTTTGACCTTTTGCTAAACTTATTGCCATTATGTAAACCTCCTATTAAAATAGTATGTTTATTCTACGGTTTTAATCATAATAAAGTTTCAACAAAATTAGTACACAATTTTAATATATTAATGGAAAATATTGTCCTTGGTTGCTGACATCCAGTTTGGCGGTGTGTTTGTATCCCAGTAAATAGAACCTAAGTCATAGTGGTTTTCGAAATTATCTTTATAGGTATGGTAATGAAAATTAAACCAATAGCCTTCACCTGGCGGATGATCTCTTCTTACGTGGAAACGAACAAGATCGGCATTGGTTTCAGTATCAATCACATGAAACATTTTTTCGCTAGTTCCTTTTCCCGGCTGTTCTGAGATTTTTAATTGCAGTACTTTGTCTGTTCCGAGCTCCTCAGTAAGAGTGTAAAGAACCTCTTCTATTTTTGGAAAAATAATTGATTGAAATTCATCTTTGATAACAGGTCCAATTCTGTCTCCAAATTTATAATAAGACATTTCATTACATTGTCTTACTAACTTGCTTATAGGTGTATCCCGACAGATGATGTCAGATGATTGATCTATTTTATTAGTTTCTTCAGAATCAGGCTTCTTTCCCTTATCAATCGTGCTATGATCCAGGTCATACGCATAGGAAGGAGTTACGAGCCCAAATGTTAGGGTAGAAACAAGAACAACAAATATCTTTTTCCAGATTATTTTCATGCTGGATCACCACGCAATCTTTCAATAATTCAATCCAAATTGACTATTAAACTAGCAGCTTATTGTTTTACTATTTACGGAATCCCATTCAAAAAGGTTTCAAAAATATTGTTTATGTATGTTTTTTATCTCTTTGCTGATATACTATAAAAAGGTAAATACATAAAAGGAGTGACCCTTCATATGTCGTTTTCCACACTGATTTTTGCCTGCAGCTTAGTTTTGATTGTGTATTTTGTATATCTGGAAATTACGGATTAAAAGGCTGACATTTGTCAGTCTTTTTACATAGGATTCGCTAATTACATATAAATAAATTTACAACTCGTTCCAGTAATTTACTTTACTTCAATAAAACCAAAATGAAATTTTGCGGACTTTCTTACAATTTGGGTAAAGCCCAGCTCCTTAAATAATGGACTTCGATAATGAGCCTTTAATACAACCCGTTTTCTTGCTACTCTTACTGCATGTTCAATGGCTGTTTGGCCAAGTTCGGTAAATTGTGCTACTTTCCCCCAATTTCTCATCACTTCAGCCTCTTCAATCGTCTGGTCAAACATCGGATCAAAATACACACAGTCAAAACTATTGTCAGGCAGTTGGTTTAAGTGAGTCAGATAAGATGTGTTAATGGGCTTAATTCGTCTTAAAGCCTGTTGTAAAGGAATATATTCTGTTAACCAGTTTTTAAATCCTTCTTTTACTAGAAAAAAAAGCAGCTGATTTTTCTCGATTCCGACCACGGTTCCTGTCTCTCCTGCCTGATAAGCTGCCACAATACTGTCAGATCCTAACCCCAAAGTACAATCTAAGAAAGAGTCTCCTTCAGATAATTGAGATACCTCGATAAGCGGATCTTTTTCTCCCCGCTCCAGCCGTTTAATTCGAAACATGGCTGAGCTTGGATGAAAGAAGATTGGTTCAAGACTGCCAAAAGGATAAAGCTCCATTCTTTCTTTGCCAATGATTAGAATGTCACTCATTGTTTCTTGCTGTAAACTTTCAATAGATCTTTTTCCTCTTTCAATATAGGGAAGATTTAATTGTTTCGCTGCTTGTTTGGTTTGAATGAGTATCTTTTCATTAGGACGAAGATTAGTCGATATATATGCGGTCACCCACGAGACCCTCCTAATAAGAGAAGGCGAGGATCTTTGGCCCTCACCTTACTATTTAACAGTAATTTTGAAAAGCAGTTACGATATTTTCGAAGATCTGTTCAAGTGAATGATCCTCAATTTCCTCTCTCGGAATAAAGTGCTGGACTTCATTCCCTTTAAAAATCGCCATAGACGGAGAAGAAGGAGGATAGTCCGCTAAATATTCTCTCATTTTTGCTGTTGCTTCCCGATCTTGACCTGCAAATACAGTAACTAAATGGTCCGGTTTTTTATCAGAATGGGCAGTCGCCTGAACCACTGCGGGTCTTGCCAGCCCTGCAGCACAACCACAAACAGAATTAATGACGACTAAGGTGGTTCCCTTAACATTTTCCATGAAATTTTCAACTTCTTCTTCTGTTTTAAGCTCTTTAAAGCCTGCATCGACGAGTTCTTGTCTCATCGGCTTCACTATTTCTTTCATATAATCTTCATAAGCCATTGACATGTTAATCACCCTTTCCTATTGTTTTCTCGCTTCCGTCATTTGTTTCCACACAGAACCTTTAGCTTCTTCCCCGCCTTCAATTCTTTCAATCGCCATTTTGATTTGGAGGGCTACTTCAAATTCGGGATCGTTTTCAGCCTCTTTCAATGCAGGAAGAGCTGACTCATCCCCTTCCTCGTATAAAAACATAGCAGCTCTCCAGCGGACAAGCTTAGACGGATCTTTTAATGCTTTTTGCATTTCTTCACTAGCTTCTTTAAAGCCGAGGTCTGACAGGCAGTCACCAGCGGTTCTTCTCACTGCTACAGATTGGTCTTTTAAGCCTTGATATAATAAGGGCAATACCCGTTTATCCTCAATCATTCCCAAATAGACTACAGCCAATCTTCTAATCGAAGCTTTTTCATCTTCTAAAGCTTTTTGCAATACTGGTATATCATCGATTGTAGGATTGTCGATTTGTTCTAACGCCTGGTATCGTTTTCGCCAATCCTCGTGTTCTAGCATTTCTGGAGTCAGTTTCTTTTTCTCTTTTTTAATTGCTTTCTCTTGAACATTTGGGTTTTGTGCAGCCTGAACAAGCTCATTCAGCCGTTCTGACGGATAAGCTGCTTTTAATTCCTCGATTATTTCGTTTGCAATTATATCCATGTCTCCATATCTTACGCCTAGGTCCTTCCACTTTCTGAGAAATACATAGTTTTCGCCTTCAAGCTGTGCTTTAGTCATGGCTTCGACATATTCATCAGGCATTTGAAATCGTTTTTCTTCATTCCCGTCATTGATTTTAATTTGGACAGGTATACCTTTGAATGTAAGGACTTGCGCAGACACTTCCCCAAAGTGCTCATCCGCTTTTTGACGCTGGTCGGTTGTTTCTGTACTTTCCCCAAAAGCTTGCCTTACTTGCGGTAGTATTTCCTTCCAGTCATACTTTGCATTTCGCTCGACCGCAAGAAAATCAGCTACATGATACACCCCTTTAACACCGTCAATTTTTAAAATGGCTTTAATAAAAGAAGGTGCATCTTCAGCTTGGTCCTTTTTATAGTTTGTGCTTTTGCCTGGCGGAAGTTCTTGATCTAAAAGAATCTTCATTGTATTAGGGCTTGGAGTTGGTTCAATCGATCGAATGTTCATTTTGAACACTCCTTCTTTTTTTATTCTATGGTAAGTTTATCATACTTTTTTTGGTGTTTCCTGTTCCATGCCCGTACCATTATTCCATTCACGATAAAATTGTTTTAAAAAAATTTCCATAAACTCATGCTTTTCGACGGCGAGCTTTTTCCCTGTTTCTGTTGTCATTAAATCTTTCAGTTTTAACAATTTTTCGTAGAAATGATTGATAACCGACGTTGGCTGGTTTCGATACTCTTCTTCCGTGATTTGATTCCGAACCTTGTATTCAGGATTATATATAGGGTTCCCTTTACTGCCGCCATATGCAAAAGTTCTTGCAATCCCAATTGCACCTATTGCGTCTAACCGGTCTGCATCCCGTACAATTTTAGCGTTTAAATTCGTAAGCTTTGTTTCGTTCCCGCCTTTAAATGATATATGTAAGACGATGTCAGCAATTTCTTTTTTTTGCTCAGCTGAAAAAGGGAGCTCATCAAGCAGGTGATTCAATTTCGCGATCCCTTCTTCTTTTGAATGATTTAGTTTTTCATCGGGAACATCATGTAAAAGCGCAGCAGCTTCTACAATCTCATGATTCCCTCCTTCCTGCTGACAAATATATAAAGCCATTCTTCTTACCCGATCAATATGGAACCAATCATGTCCGGTACCTTCATTTAAAAATAGATTTTTTATTTTTTGCTCAAGCAGTGAAATATTGATCATGTTTTCATGCCCCCGCTTAAAATTCCTGCTAAGCAAACCAGCTTATCCCCAATGTATCCTTCCCTGCATGAACCCCAATTACAGCACCTAATGGATAGGCTGAAAAATGAGTTTTGGGAAACAGCTGGGAAAGTGATTTTTTCCATAGGCTAGCTTCATGGTCATCTAATCCATAAAAAATGAAGGCTTCTTTGATTGGATTTTGGTCATACGCTGATTTAAAATAGCTAGTCAATGCTTGCTTTGCTTTTTTTGCTCCGCGAAACTTTTCTCTAATTTGCAGGGCCCCGTCTTTAATTTCAATAATTGGTTTAACATCCAAAATACTCCCCAAGTAAAAGGATAATCCTTTTAAGCGCCCGCTCCGGTGAAGCTGTTCTAGACTTCCGACAATCACGTACGTATTCAAGTGTTTTTTCATTTCGTTTATTTGCTGAACAACCGCATCTATATCATGTCCTAGTTCCAAAAGGCCTTTCCCTTGCTTAATTAATCTTGTTAACGGATAGGTTAGTATTTCAGAATCAATGGTGTAGACAGGAATATCAGTTAATTGAGCTGCTTGCCGGCTAGAAGATACCGTGCCGCTTAATTTTTCGGAAATATGAATCGATATAATGGCATCGTAGCTTTGCGATAATTGTTCATATAAATTTTGAAACACTCCTACTGAAGGCTGCGAAGTTTTCGGAATGGTTTTAGTTGTTTCTAACATGGAGTAGAACTGCTCTGGTGTTAAATCAATTCCATCCATGTATTCTTTCTCATCCATATAAATCGTCATCGGCAAAACATATAAATCCGGATCCTGCTGCAAATCCTTATCTAAAAAAGCAGTACTGTCTGTGACCCACGCAATTTTTTTCAATATCCGCTCCTCCTTACCATTAATCGTGTTGTTTCATCTTATAAAAAAGGATTCAATTTTGGAAATAACCGGACGGCTGTATTATAAAAAACATCCTCGTGGTACCTTTCCGGTATAAGTTCACCAATAAAATCTATGTATGGTTTGACAGGAACAAGCGGCCAATCAGTGCCAAACAAAAGCTTTTCATGCTGTTCGCAATATGAAAGAGCATGACGGATATGATCAAGAAAACGGCCATGCCGATGTTTATCTAAATCTGCTTGTGTGCCTACTATCCAACCTGATAAATCAGCATAAACATTTGGATTTTTATTAATGACTTCTGCTGCTGTCAAGACCCAGGGGTCACCTAAATGCGCCATCATAAAATTCACATTTCTATTTTTTACAGCTACTTCATCAATAGTCAATGGATGAGAATATTTTAATAAACCCCGATCCGAATAAGTATCTCCAGTATGAAACACGACCGGAAGCTGATAAGCAGCTGCTAATTGATAAATAGATTGATAGATTTCATCATAAGCATAAAAAGGATAATAGCCTAGGTAAATTTTAAAACCTACGACTCCATCCTTTTGTATCTCAGCTTCTATTTTCTCCAGTGATTGATGATTAAGTGTATATGGATTAATCCCTAAGCATGTTACAATACTTTGCGGTACTGCTTGTTCTAGGTCCAATCCCATCGGTGACTGTGCTTTGGGGTCAGGAAAACCGAGACCATCCGTCTCGGTTAATCCCATGCCAATTCCCAAAACAACACCCGCTTCTGCAAATTCCTTTTGAATCCCTTTTGCGCTATAGTCTACGCCGCTTCTTTTCTCTGCCGTTTCTTTAAAAGATTTTATGTTTGAAAAGTGAATATGCGCATCAATTATTTTCATTATTACACTTCCTTAAATGATAGTTGCTGGAACAAGCGCAACGAATTTTTCAAAATTGGATGTGAATGAGTTATATAAAAATGTGGGTTCGTAAATACTTTATGTCCAGGTAAGGCCGATATTTTTTGGCTGTCTGTTCGAAGCGTAACTTCCCTATTTAAATACCACTCGCTATCAGTCACCATTTCAGGGTCTAATAACAGGAGTGAATGAGACGTGCGATTTAGCTTTAATCGTTCACAATATTTATTTCCCGTTTGAGAAATCACTTGTTCATCTATTCCGCCGCTATAGGAACATTCCAAACCATCCCGATCATAAAATATCGTCGGCAATTGATTTTCTGTCATAAAATTAGCCATCTGTACAATGGTCAAGTTATCAATTATTTTATCAGGGTGCATCAGGCTAGCGAAGGCAGCGAGAACCGGAGCACCAGGCAGACTGACAAAATATTGGTTCAGCTCAAGACCTCTCCACTGCTGATGGTTTTCAATTCGTGTTGTAACCTTTAACCCTACCCATTTGTTTTGACATGAATCAATTAAAATAGTTTGATCTACGTCTGACTTTTCCTTGGCAAGTGAATAGTTAGAAATGCCTGCTACCATATGATAGATACCGCCGCTCCATGGATTCCACCATTGCTTTGGCACAAGAATCGGAAAAGAAGAATCTAGCCATTCAGCATTTTCGTCCTTAAGTGAGTATAGACCTGGGAAAAAGGTGGCAGAAGCTCTCCATTCAAAATACCCATTATTTGCTTTCAATGACTTCCCGATAGCCGCAATTTGAATATGTTGCTTAGGATCAGGTGAAAGCAAATATAATTCACGTTTCATTTTCCTGCTATTAGAGTCAAATGAACCCTCCAGACGGATCAGCCCTGAGTTTAGTCTATCTTTTTTCATAGAAAATCGAGCTTCAAGACTTCTTTGTCCTTCGATTATGTGCTGTTCTTCCTTTTTCCCATTTATTAGAAGTTCAGCTATTCCTGAAACGGACAGTATTTTTTTCGATTTTAGCGACAATGAAATGATTTCATCATTAATAATAGGGTTTTTCTCCTGAGGCTCAAGGCAAAAATCATCAGCATAGGCAACATGATCAGACAGGTCTTCTCCCATAGTGAAGCTCCTAAAATCTTGCCAGCTTTGAAATGTTCCCGCCGCAAGAATAATAGGTTCAATATCTTTCGCCTGTTTTGGAGCAAGCTGTCTAATCGAATGTTCCACATAAAAGAACCATCCTGAAATAAAGGCATTCGCCGATTTTGGCCACGAAATTCCAAAATGATATGGATTGTACTCAGTGTAGATCCATGGTTCTGAAAATCTCTTACTATCTAAATAGGCATACTCATTTTCCTTCGGTTCAGTAAACTTTATAATCTCATTTCCTTGAGGAAGAATTGTATTTCTTAACTGATGATGGAAATTTTGAATCACATACAGATCTTGATATGTAACTTCTCCGTTATTCTCAATTTTCACCCGGTATTCTAACAAACCCTCTGCATGTAATGTAAAGATCGAGTATAATTCAAGTCCCGGATGGGATGTTAAATGATATTTTGCTTGTAATGTAATACAAGTTTCTGTCTGTTCTGCAGAAACTACTGCTTTTTGCTTCGATAACTCATTCGAATAGGGCTTTCCTATTTGAGGAAAGCGAAAATGAGTAAATCCTTCCTTTTGCCCGATTCTGTCGACTTTAACGAGGTTGGTTTCTTTTTGTAATGTTAACTTTGTATATCCGTTGACAATCATCCACTCTTCTTCTGTCTCCCCAAATCCATTTACATGAATACCAGGTATCCAAAGAGTTTGAAGCGACGAAAACGAGTTTCTTTCCCCACTTTCTTTCTCAGCAGACATTTGCCATTTGCAGCTATATACACCTGGCTTTTTCACAATACAGGGGATTTCAATCACAGTTATACCTTTTTTCTCTAGCTTTGCTATTAATGTGCCAGCAGGAAATGCAAGATGTTCATCTTGGCTTGGTTCGATTTCAATCACCGTATCATAATCCAGGAAACTTTCAATTTCTGCATAAATCGTTTGTTCACTTCCTGTTTTGGCATATTGATTTCTCAGGTATATTTGACATTTAGCCGGAGATTTCGGCTTAATCCCAACGGCCATCGGGAAGCTAGAACCGTTCACTGACAGTTCAATTTTAAATAAAGGATGTGTTTTTCCGAAAGCTGGTTCGCCAAGTTCGGTCTGCCTAACTTTGAAAGGCAAACTAAGTACCGATTCCCCGCTTTCAATGTCAGTCCTTTCAGAATAAGAGATTTCTATTCTTTCATTGGAAAAAGCGGTTGCCTGTATTGTAATTGGAATTTTATTTTTATTGATAATCCGAAGCTTTGCCTCATAGGATTCTCCTTCAATTAATTCGTGGGCAGGCAGGCTCAATTCAATGGTTAATTCGTTCGTATGGATCGATCTTAAGGTGCGTCCTGTTAATTCAAATTCACATTGAAGATATTCATCATTTTCTCCTCTAAAATCATAGGCATAATAGGTAAAGCCATGTTCCTTCCTCCCATCTGGCTTCACCTCGATTGTCCTCACGGAGGAAGAGTACCAGTCATTTTTCGCAAAGAATGCTGCACATAAAGGATGCTGGATCAGCGAAGGAATAAAATTAATTAAATGAGTTGTATTGTCTCTTTCCTCCCAGAAAAAACCGCATTTTTTATAGAGCGGAACTGCTTTTGTATTGCCCGGCCATGTATATAAATCCAGTCTTGGCCAACCTAATTCAATTGTTTTCTCAATCGCTTTTAGCACAAGGAGTTTGCCTAATCTTTTTCCATGATACGCCGGATGAACATTTAATAAAGGAATATATAAAGCCCCCGTGTCGTCTCTATATTCTGAAAGTCCGCAATAGCCGACGACTTTTTCCCCATCTAGGACAAGGAAAGTGGTAATATTACCTGAGCTTTCTTGTGTATTCCGAATACTTTCTGCTGTTTTTATTGTCTGATCGCCGCCCCAGCTGTCCCTGCTTTCGTTCCACATTTCGGCCACCTGGGCAGCGTATTTATCACTATATTCCACTATTTTAAATTGATTTGTTTTTAACATGTATAAAAGTTTCCCCCTTTGTTCTTTCTCCCAAAAGTTACCTGCTCCCCCCTTAATAGTAGCCGTGATGATTCCAATGTGTAAAGAAAATTTTGAAGATTAAAGGGCCTCAAGTGTTTTTATACAATGCTCTACAATCGCTACTAAATCATCTACTTGATCCTCAGTTATTTTTCTGTCAAATCCAATCTCGACAAACAATTGGCGTTGGTGATTTAATAAGGACTGTCTTTTAATCAGGTCGATTTCTTGTCCTTCCCAAATTTTATAGATATGTTCCATAAATGAGACATCATCTTGATCATGAGCTGCTATGTAAAACGTAATTCCAATGCTGCATCCAACATTGGTTTCATTGAGGTTAATTTCTTTATACAAATCGTCAGTAGAAAGCAAAATTTTAGCTTTCGCTGGACGAGCTTTATTTTGCAGGGAAAAGGTTATATCAAAATGGCGTGAAAGCTTGGAAAGATTGAACTGATCATTACGGTCAGTCACAGATATATATCCTTCCAGGTCATAATCATAGATAGCACCTTCAACTACTACTTTTAGATTTTCAAATGCAGTTGGATCAAACATGTTCTGACTCCTTTTAGCTGTTCTTTTGCAGCATAAATACCCACATAAACGAAAGCGCCTGCTGCAGAATTGGAGGAAGAGGATCGGCCCATTCGCTTTCAACTTCCCTCTTGTACACTGGAAATTGATCCGCTACTATCCAGCCATTTTCTTTTGCAAGCTGGGAAAACTCCCAAGGCATAATGGTATGACATACGGCCGGTTTCCCGTAAAGACGGTCGTAACTATTGACTCTTGGAGCTGCAGTCGGACCAAGGATCCCGACACATGCATTTCCTTTTGGTTTTGTAATTCTTGCCATCTCTTTTAAGGCATGAAGCGGAGATTCATTCCACTCTATTGAGTTAATAGCCATCACAGCATCGAATTCTTCATTTGCAAAAGGGGTATCTGTCATAGACCCATGAATAAATGCCAAATCATAATCTTTTATTCTTAGCTTTGCCTTTTGAATCATTTCATCAGCAAAATCAATCCCAACAACAGAATATCCGCTGGCAGCTAATAGAAGAGATCCATATCCATCTCCACATCCCAGATCACAAATAGAACTGCCTGGATGTACAAACCTTTTTATGAAAGGGATAATATCTTTTCGGCTTCCTTTTTCCCACATTGATTCACTGGACTGATTCCAATAATCAGCCATTTCATTCCATTTTGCTTGTGATTCATCATGCCAATTATACGCCATAGTGCACCTCTTTACTCTTTCTTTCTTATAAATATAACAAATTGTGGGAAAAATAATGATATTCATTTTGCGAATGACTGTGGTTATTGATAAAAAGAAAGCCCAGTGGTAATATGTCAAGCACCAAAATCAAATGAATTGGAAATTAAAACGTAAGTTGTCTAAACCAAAGCAGATTTTGGGCATGACAAATAAACTTCGCTTTTTCTCTTTTAAAAAAAGAAAA
>NZ_JAKZKT010000046.1 GCF_022808645.1 Bacillus litorisediminis | reverse complement strand
TTCGATATCTGTATTTACTTTGATTTGCATATGCACAATATTCACCCCAAGAATATTATGCAGCGCAATGAGCAAACTGTACATTCTTAAACAGTCATTTATGTACACTCTTAAATTAGCATTTATAACATTTCCCGCGTAGAGTGGCACATATCCCCCTTTGAACAGCACATAAACATACTCAGAGCAATGATTAAATCGAACTCCGAGACTTTAAGGAATCCCGCCTCCCTTTATAGAAAATAAGCACCAATTATCCCGAATTTGAAACACAAGAACCGTCCCCCTGTTTCAACCACTATCCCGATTTTGAAACACAAGAACCGTCCCCCCGTTTCACCCGCTACCTGAATTTGAAACGCGAGAACCGTCCCCCCGTTTCACCCGCTACCTGAATTTGAAACGCGAGAACCGTCCCCCTGTTTCACAAGAACCGTCCCCCTGTTTCACCCCCAAACAAAAAAGACCTGCACAGAACCCGAAATAGGTTCCACACCGGTCTCTCAATATCTGGCCCTTCATTAACTCCCGAACTTATCGAACTTCCACCCAACCATTCTTAATCGCCACCACTACGGCTTGGGTACGATCATTTACATTCATCTTCTGCAGAATGTTACTTACATGGTTTTTAACCGTTTTTTCACTGATGAATAACGCTTCGCCGATACCGCGGTTGCTTTTGCCGTCAGCCAGCATTTGCAGCACTTCGCATTCGCGGCGCGTTAGCAAATGGAGCGGACGCTGTACCTCTGTGAAGTTTACATTATATGTAGAATCCTCTTCTTCCATGGCCAAGCGGCGATATTCGTTCACTAGGTTATGCGTTACTTTTGGATGGAGATATGAGCCGCCATCAGCTACTACCTTAACCGCTTCAATTAATGCATCTGCATCCATTTCTTTTAATAAGTATCCCATCGCTCCCGTTTTTAATGCATGGGTTACGTATGTTTCATCATCGTGGATGGAAAGGATGATAACCTTTGAATCCGGGTTCGCTTCAATTAATTGCCGAGTTGCTTCGACCCCATTGATATTAGGCATATTGATGTCCATGATTACGACATCTGGCTTATGTTTTTGGACAAGCTCCAATGCGTCTTCTCCGTCGTCCCCTTCTGCAACGACCCGAAAACTTGGTTCGAATTCTAGAATCCGTTTTACACCTTCGCGGAAAAGTTGATGATCATCGATAATTACTATGTTTGTCATGGAACCGGTTCCTCCTTATTTCCCATATCTCTATACGTAATTGGCTAATTCTAAGGGAACTTGGATTAATACATTAGTGCCTTCTCCAATTTTGGAGTCAATCGAGAAGTTCCCTTCCAACAACTCGATCCTTTCTTTCATACCCATAATTCCAAAACTTGAATCCGATTTATGCTGATTGACATCAAAGCCTTTGCCATTATCTCGAATGGATGCGTTTACTTTTCCGCATCTGAATTCAACCTTAACCGTAATTTCTGTTGCCTCCGCATGCTTAATTGCATTTTGAATGGATTCCTGAATCATTCTAAATAAGGCAACCTCGAGCTTGGAGGGGAGGCGTTTCTCCTCGCCTATAAACGAAAAATGGATTTTCACCTTATTATAGTCTTCAACTGTATGTACATATTTTTTAAGGGTCGGGATTAAGCCTAAATCGTCAAGTGCCATTGGCCGCAAATCATAGATAATTTTACGCACCTCGTATAAGGCTGAACGAACCATTTGCTTTAAGCTTTTAATTTCATTTAGTGCTTCTTTTGCTCCTCTTTCCCTAAAAACCCGATCCACCAAATCTGATCTCATCAGAACATTCGCCAGCATTTGCGCAGGACCATCATGGATCTCGCGTGAAATTCGTTTTCTTTCTTCTTCTTGCGCTTCAATAATACGAATCCCAAAATCCTGTTTCCGTTTGGCATCTTCGATGACTTCACCAAACACTTTAAGATCACTTGTCAAATATTTTAGAACCACCGTAATTTGCGAAGCTAAACGATCGGCCTGATCGATTGTTTCCTGAAGACCAACTAGCCTGCGTTCAAGCTCGTCTCTTCTTTCGCGAAGCTGCTTTTCCTCCTGACGGTTCATCGTCAGTTCAGTTTGCAGCTGGTGGGCTTGTTCATAAGCTCCTCTTACCTCAGCCTCGCTATACTTCGTAAAGTCTTTGCTCACTTCGGATAATCGCCTTCGTGCCAATCGAACCTTAGTCTCAAGCTTGTCCCCTGCTTCAATTGTTTGAAGGACCATCAGCTTAATATGTTTGAGTTCATCAACTAAGCTTTGATAATCCTGACGGCAATGCTCCGAAATTTGAAAAATTTCACCCTTGCTGTTGTCTACCGTTTTGACGAGTCTCTCGAGGATTTGATCCAACAAGCGGACATCCCATTTCCTTGAGACCATAATCCTACCCCCAAGTTGTATGCCTTGTACCCCTATTAGAGCATTTGAAACCAACCATAATTTTTCTCAAACATTGACTTATATCGTATACTTATAAAAAGATATCTTAAGGACATACACACTATGGTAATTTTTCCTATCATTATACCAGTTGTCGGAAAAATCCTAATGTGTCAAATCACCTATTTTATTGCGTAATTTCGAATAGATATACAAATTCCAGCCTAAAAATTAGGTCATCTTTCTTACACTGTGACCATTATATCATGATGTGGTAACAGTTTTATAAAAGTTTTTTTACATTTGCTTTAAAGCACGAATTATTTTTTAAAATAGAGAGGAGCTATACAAATGCTTCCATCTTACCTGACAGTTAAGGGATATGGAGAACATGAAATTGAAATTCAAAAATCTCGATTTATTGCTCACGTTAGCCGGGCAGAAACCGAAAGTGAAGCAATCGATTTTATTCAATCCATAAAGAAAAAACACTGGAATGCGACTCACAACTGTTCCGCCTATTTGATTGGCGAAAATGACCTGATTCAAAAAGCAAATGATGACGGGGAACCAAGCGGTACGGCAGGTGTTCCAATCCTAGAGGTTTTGAAAAAAAGAGGACTAAAAGATACGGTAGTAGTCATAACCAGGTACTTTGGCGGAATAAAATTAGGGGCAGGGGGCCTTATTCGCGCCTATGGAAAAGCCACCTCTGAGGGGATCAATCATACTGGGGTAGTTGAAAGAACTCTTATGAGGGTAGTTACAACGAAAATTGATTATACCTGGTTAGGAAAATTAGAAAATGAATTAAGAAGTTCCATTTACGAAATCAAGGACATTCATTATTTGGATAACGTGCAAATTGAGACTTTTGTAAAAGAGGAACAAACAGAAAATTTTATAGCATGGATCACAGAGCTCACAAATGGCCAAGCTGATTGTACATTAGGCGAGCAGCTTTATCTGGAAAAAAACGTTTTGTAAGCTATGTAAAAAGCTATAATAGAATTACGCAAAATTGTTATCAATTTGTCATTAGACGAAAATCGAATCTCGTTGTAAAATGTAGACTAGTGTCGTATTGTTTTTACGTACGATTTTTTGTATGGATTGAAAAAGCCTCAGGAGAACAACAGAAAAGAGGCATTTCTCTTTGGAAAGGGAGAACTTTGAATGAATGAAAATAGACATCGCATAAGGATGGACAAAAAAAAGCGAAAGCGAAAAAGGATCTTTCTTTGGGTTCTTGTTCCACTCTTAGTTTTAGCAGTCGGATCTTCCGCCTATTTGGCTTATTTATATAATGTTGCCAAAACGTCAGCCCAAGAATCTTTCGATGAGAATTTTGACAGGGAGACGAAATATCGGAAGGAAGCTGTTAATCCTGAGAAGGATAATGTATCTGTCCTCTTTATTGGAGTCGATGACAGTGAAAGCCGTGACTATGGGGAAGCAACACGGTCTGATGCCTTAATGCTTGCGACATTTAACGTAGAGGATAAAACCGTTAAGCTTGTTAGCATTCCGCGTGATTCTTATGTATATATCGATGAAGTCGGATACTATACAAGAATTAACCACGCCCATGCATATGGCGGACCAGCGTTGACAATGCAAACTGTTGAAGAACTGTTTGAAATTCCAATTGATTACTATGTCCGTTTAGACTTCTATGCGTTCATGGATGTGGTCGATGCGTTAGGCGGAATCGAAGTTGAAGTTCCTTATGAGATTTGGGAAAAAGATGCTGAAGACAACAGCGGTGCTGTCCACCTTCTGCCTGGTATGCAGGAACTAAATGGTGAAGAAGCATTAGCTCTAGCCCGTACTCGTAAGCTGGATAACGATATGGAACGCGGCAAGCGCCAGCAGCAAATATTACAAGCGATTTTGGACAAAGCAATTTCAGTTGGCGCCATTACCAAGTATCCAGAAATCATGAGAGACATCTCAGCCAATACAAAAACAAATCTAACCTTTGATGAAATGAAATCATTTGTTAACTACGCTTTAAGCGGAGATCTTCAAATCGAAAATCTTCAGCTAAAAGGAACTGACTCCACGATTAATGGAGCGTACTACTATCAGCTCGACGAAACTGCACTTGAAGAACTTAAAACTGTGTTACAAACTCATTTAGAGTTAGAAGGCACTTCAGTGGCCAAAACTGATGACGAGGATGTAACAAATTAATCATAACGCTAAACAGCGCTCTATTTGATAGGGCGCTGTTTTTTTGTTTAGCTGGGGGTTCATTCGAATACATTTATTTTTGTGGTTGTAAAAGAGTTGTGAATAAGGGGTGCACTTGGCATTGCTCCATGCGAGGATTGATTGATACAGTTGAGTTTGGGATTTAACCTAACGAAACCGGAGCTTGACCGAAAAAAAGTATTTTTAACTCGCAGATATGAATTTGGACGGATAGAACGGGTTTTTGACCCATAGACATGAAATTTGACCGATAGAACGGGTTTTTGACCCATAGAAACCAAGTTCGACCGATAGAATTGCCATTTTGACCGATAAAACCCTATTTTTGACCGATAGACGCCTTGAATTGACCGATAGAAACGTAATTTTGACCCATAGAAGCCAGTTTCGACCGATAAAACGGATTTTTGACCGATAGAACGAGTTTTTGACCCATAGACATGATTTTTGACCGATAGAACGGGTTTTTGACCCATAGAAACCAAGTTCGACCGATAGAATTGCCATTTTGACCGATAAAACCCTTTTTTTGACCGATAGACGCCTTGAATTGACCGATAGAAACGTGATTTTGACTCATAGAAACCAGTTTTGACCGATAGAACGAGTTTTTGACCCATAGACATGATTTTTGACCGATAGACCGTGATTTTGACCCATAGAAGCCAGTTTCGACCGATAAAACGGATTTTTGACCGATAGAATCTGGTGTCCCTGACTGACCGATATTGTTAATGAATTCCGTACTATAAACCTAATTAAAACAGGAAGCATCAATGCTAACCCAAAATCTTTTCACCCCATACAAGTAAAAAAGCCCCGCAGGATTTTCCTGCGGAGCATATTAGTTCATCGGTTTCTAATCATTTTCAGCAATGGTTTGTAGTTTTTGCCGACCAATCCAGTTAGTTCGACGACAATTTCGATCGCGATGAGGATTAAGAATCCTACAATCACGGCTCCCCACATCGTAGACATGGAGAAGATGAATGCCGCTAAACTGAACATGGCTGCCATTGCATAAATGAGTAGTACGGTTTGTCTATGAGAAAAGCCTAACCTTAGCAAGCAATGGTGCAAATGCGATTTATCTGGCGCCGATAATGGCTTCTTATTGACAATTCGCCGGATAATGGCGAAGAGTGTATCAGAAATTGGAACACCGAGTATAATAACCGGTATAATTAACGAAATCGCTGTAACGTTTTTAAATCCGAGAAGTGATAGAACAGCGATCATATAGCCTAAAAACAAGGCGCCGGTATCACCCATAAAAATTTTCGCCGGATGGAAATTGTAGAACAAGAACCCGATGGTACTTACTATAACAATCAGACCCATCGTCATTGCGAAAATATCACCTTTTAGGAAGGCCATACCAGAAATCGTAATTAAAGCTATAGTCGATACGCCTGCTGCCAATCCATCCAAACCATCGATTAGGTTAATCGCATTAGTAATGGCTACAATCCAAAAAATCGTAAGCGGAATACTCATAAAACCAAATTGTAGTTCTCCGCCGAATGGCAAGTTGATGAATTCAACTCGGACTCCGCCAAGAACAACTACAACAGCAGCTGCTATTTGACCGAGTAATTTCCATTTAGCTGAAAGTTCAATCATATCATCCAAAAATCCGGTGATGATAATAATGACACTTCCGATTAGAATTGGTGCTGCATAAACATCTTCAGGCTTTAAAATCAGTACTCCGATAATAAAGCTTAAATATATCGCCAAGCCCCCAAGCCGAGGCATGATTTTTTGGTGAACTTTTCGTTGGTTCGGTTTATCCGTTGCTCCGATTTTTATCGCAAATCGTTTGACTAACGGTGTTAGGACGATCGAGGCAATAAAGCAAATCGCTAAGGTGACATAAACATCAACCATGATATACCTCCCTGATACTTAGCATATCCAAATGTATTTGTATTCATTTCGAAAGATTTAGCATAAACTGTTGTCATTTAGGTAAAACTCTTAAAAAATGTCAGTGCGATAACCTATTTCATAGTACTGTCTGAACATTTTAAGTTCTCCCCAATATTTACCAGTGCCTTTTTTTGACACTCCTAATCGGTATTATAGCATGCTAGATTTAAAAATAGAATTGCATAATTCAAATTTAATATTTTTAAATATTCATAATATAGGACATTCCCACGTTTTTCCTTTAACGAAAATTCCTCTATATATCTCCCCGCTTTTGCCAATTCTTAAACCACTTCAATTCGAAAAGCAAATCCTTCTTTTAATAAGACGTACATCAGCTGAATAAGTTGCAATTTTTTCTAGTTTGCTAGACGAGTAGTCAATACCTGCGTAATTTGGTATGATTATTCTTTAGAGAAACCTTTCAATCATAAGGAGCGGACATGCATGATGCCCTTTTTAAAGAATAACAAGAAACAGCCAGAAAAAAAATTAAAAAAGTATTACAAGCTTGTTACTGAAATAAATAATCTTGAACCAACCATTTCAAAGCTTTCAGATCAGCAGCTTCGGGATAAAACAGCCGAGTTTAAGGAAGCTCTGCAACAAGGAAAATCCATCTTCGATATTCAAGTTGAAGCATTTGCGGTTGTCCGGGAAGCATCAAAGCGTGTCCTAAACATGAGACACTTCGATGTGCAGTTAATCGGCGGACTTGTTTTAACAGAAGGAAATATTGCTGAAATGGCTACCGGTGAAGGTAAAACTTTAGTCGCTTCGCTTCCAAGTTACCTTCGTGCTTTAGAAGGCAAAGGGGTTCACGTCATTACAGTTAATGAATACTTAGCGCGCCGCGACCGTGATATCATAGGTAAAATCCATGAGTTCCTTGGTCTAACGGTAGGTCTAAACCTTCCAATGATGGAAACTGATCAAAAACAAATGGCTTATAATGCGGATATTACTTACGGGGTCGGTCAGGAATTTGGCTTTGATTACCTTCGTGATCATATGGTCAGAAGCAAACATGACCGGGTTCAGCGACCATTTCATTATGCAATCATTGATGAAGTCGATAGTGTTTTAATTGATGAGGCCAAAACTCCATTAATTATTGCAGGAAAAATGAAATCTGATCCTGATCTTTATAAAATTGCAGCTAAGCTGGCTAAACGCTTTGAAAAAGATGTGGACTACGAATTTGATGATGAAACAAAGGCAACCAGTTTGACCGATACAGGAATTGAAAAGGTTGAAAAAGCATTCGGTGTCGATAACCTCTATGAATTAGAGCATCAAATTCTTTATCACTACATGATTCAAGCTGTCCGTGCGCATGTTATGTTTAAACGCGATGTTGATTACATCGTTAAAGATGGAAAAGTGATGTTAGTTGATATGTTCACAGGCCGGATTATGGAAGGACGCACGCTTAGTGACGGACTCCATCAGGCCATTGAAGCAAAAGAAGGCGTAGAAATTACGGACGAAAACAAAACGCAAGCGTCGATTACCATTCAAAACTATTTTAGGATGTATCCACAACTCGCTGGAATGACCGGTACGGCTAAAACAGAAGAGAAAGAATTCATGCAGGTATACGGTATGGAAGTCGTTCAAATTCCGACCAATAAGCCTGTTATCCGCGAAGATTTAAATGATATGGTTTTTGCTACAGCTGAAGATAAATACAAGGGCGTTGTAGAAGAAGTTAAAGCACGCCACGCAAAAGGACAGCCTATCCTGATCGGTACCACTTCAATCCTTCAATCCGAGAAGGTCGCTGACTATTTACAGAAAGCTGGTTTAAAATTCGAATTATTGAATGCAAAGAGTGTGGAACAGGAAGTTGAATTAATTGCTGCAGCCGGGCAAAAAGGGCAAATAACAATTGCCACAAATATGGCAGGACGCGGAACAGACATCATGCTCGGTGAGGGTGTCGCTGAACTCGGTGGTTTGCATGTGTTAGGAACGGAAAAACATGAATCCCGCCGAATCGATAATCAGCTTCGCGGCCGTGCTGGACGACAAGGAGACCCAGGATCTTCTCAATTCTTCATTTCGATTGAAGATGATATGTTCCGCCGTTTTGCGAAGGATGACGTCGAAAAGTTTAGTAAAAAAATGAAAGTTGATGAGATCGGCTATATTACAAACTATAGTGTCGATGAATTGGTTGAACGGACTCAGCGGATTGTGGAAGGCGCAAACTTCTCAATGCGTGAGTATAATTTAAAACTGGATGATGTTATTAACGAACAAAGAGCCATCGTATATAAACTTCGCAATCGAATTTTAGATGAAGAAGACCTTATACCACTGGGTGTCGATATCTTTGAAGCGGCGCTAAAGCATTCGATTGAAGAAACGTGTCCTGAAGACCAAGATCCAACCGAATGGAATTTTCAACGTCTGCAGCGCATTGTCCAACAGCTTCTGCAGTTCGATTTAGATGTGAATCCAGAAAATGCGGATGACATGGAGGACATTTGGAAACAACTAAAACCAGTCTACAATGAGTGGAAAACGGAAGTATTGGAAAAAGAGTATAATGAAAAAGTCCAGTACTCTCTTCGTTTCACAATGCTCAATGTCATTGATCATTATTGGATTCGCCATTTAGAAAACATGACCCGATTAAAAGAAGGCATCGGCCTCCGTTATTATCAGCAGGAAGATCCGGTTCGTATTTATGCCAGAGAAGGCCTTGAGCTCTTTTCAAGGATGTATGCTACAATTGAAAGAGAGATCTCACTTAATTTGGCTAACCTAATCAGAGCATTGAAACAAGAATCGGAGGTAGAACAATGATCCCTTTTTTCAGTAAGAAAAAGGATGGAGACTTAAAGAAGAAGGGGAAGGACTCTTCTTTCTCATCAGATGATTTACAACTGGATAATGGAAAAAGCGGGAATGAGGAAGAAGTCCATCCCGAGCTTTCCATTCATCCTTCTTGGAATATCACTCCGGAAAAACAATATGTTTTTCGGTTTTTAAATAATGATCTGGAACCATTAAAACCAAATCAAATTTCCCTTGCTGGTGTTGAAATCGATCAGGAAAATGATGAAATCTTAGTTACGGCATTTGTTCGCAACAGCTTACCAAGTGAAGTATTGCTGCACGAAATCGAACTATTGCTTTTAGATGAAAAAGACCAAGTTCTAGCTAGGCATTTCTTCAATTTTGAGGAGCTTGGAAAACTGCCTGCGAACTCTAGCCGGCCTTGGGTCTTTAAGTTTCCTAAATCTGCTGTTAAGGCGGACAAGCTTCCTGAAGAAAACTGGAGACTTGCGTTTAATCTAAATACAATGAGAAAGCACCAGCTGGATTTAGAACCAAGCTGGAAAGAACGAATGAGTGAAGAACAAATCAAACAATTGAATGAAATTATAAATAAGCTGCCTGCTTTAGGGAAAAATGAATTTAACTTAACTGGTTTAGAATTAAAAAAATTAGATGATGGACGACTTGCAACAACCGTATTCCTTCGCAATGGAAATAGCCAAGATATCACTGTGTCCCAGCTCCCTCTCCAAGTTGTGAGCAGTGACGGTAAAGTTGTGGCAAAAGGTCAGTTTGAACTGCCTAACATGGTAGTGAAAGCCAATTCATCAAAACCATGGACCTTTATTTTCCCGCCAGAATTGGTGTTAGAAGACGAAGTACCGGCTCGATGGATGGTGTCGGTTGCAGGGCAATAAGTTTTTATAATTGAGTGAACCCACTGGATAAGTGTCTGGTGGGTTTTTTGTTGGCATTTTGCTGTTGTTACTTGGGTATCGTAAAATCCTCCACGATTTTGTACATGGTCTCCTCGGTTTCGGGCATCCCTCATCGAATTCGTGCATTCCTCACCTATTTCATGCATAACCTCCACTCATTTCTTGCATTCTCAAAAAAAATGAGACTGACTAATGGTCAGCCTCATCATTATAAACAGATTACCTTACTTCTATCTCTAATAGGTTCCAATGTAATCTGTCTGGTATTATTTCAAGTTTAATGTAATAGTTCTCATTTTGATTAACTAAATTCCATATATTCTTATCAACTATAAAGCTATAAAATTCATTTGAATCATTTTCTTGTAAAACCAGGGAGTACTTCCTATCATTCATAGTTTGCATGATTTCTTTGCTGTCAATAATAAATTCGGAAGCATAAGTTTCTTTGTCATCAAATAACCATGCTCTTACTTCTTGATCAGTAAGCAATAACCCTAAACCATACAATAACAGAATCGACATTCCTATGATTAAGTCCTTTTTTTACTCATACATCCAACCGCCCATGTAAATTTTTTACAAATCCTACATTACGTTATACACATTAATAAGTAAATGATTCTAATGAAAAAATCCGGAGCGGATCTAATTCCCCGGACATGTCTGTTAGTATTTTGCTATTCCGCTTCTGGACTCGCGGAAATTCAATTTTTGTTTATCATTCTACGTTCAAATTCTGAACCAGTTAAGATGCTACTCCTAATAATAGCCTTGCAATCTCAGTAACCTTCTTGAAAGTTTATACTCATAATCTATTAAAAAACCACTCCCCCAATCAAGGAGAAGTGGCTCCGAAATATCAGTTAATCTTAAACTGCATTGTATATTCATTTTTCATTGGAATACCTTTGCTGGACAAAGTGTATTTCGTTACGACGAGTTGATAGGTTTTTCCTGATGTATATCCGCCAGATGGTGCTAAGACTTTTACACTTTTGCCATCAGCTTGAGGCTGAACGGTAACATTAGCACGATTTCCATACTGATCTTGTACATAGACAGTTGCTTTATTTAATGTCTTTGTATTCATGGCTGTATTAAATTGAACCGTCCAGTCTTTATTAGCAGCTACTGCCTTTGCATCGCTACTTGGCTTAAAGTATTCAACCTGCCCTGCTGTTTTAAATACTTGTAAACCATCGAAGTAGATGCTTCCTTTATTCTTCTCCGCATGTGAAGTTTCAGCGACGTAAAGCTGTTTCACTTGGATAGGTCCTTGAATGGCAGAAGGAATTGGTGCCGTTACAAATTTCCATCCATACCAGTTCAATCCGTTATCTTGCGTGAAATCAAGGCGATATTCTTTTCCTTCTGCATCGGTAACAAGACCCCGTAACCAGTGATTCTTGCCATCACCGTATACCCAAACCCCTACATAAGAAGGTTGGCCAGAGATTTGCAGTGAATTGGTCAGGTTTAAGTACGCAGCTGATGTATCAGCACCTGTATTTCTAAAATCGTAATCTAATCGAATGGCTTTAGCTCCAACCTTAGCTGTTAAATTCTGTTCTGTGGACACACTAGCTGTTGCACGGATTTTATCAGCTGTTATTCCTGTAACCGACTCAAAGTCATGCGGTTGAATAGATCCATTTACAACTTTCACAGGAATGGTTATAGTCTTACTTCCATATGTCGCGGTAATAGATCCAGTACCAGCTGTCGTACTTGCGGTAAAGGTTCCAGATTGATCAATCGTACCAACATTGCCTTGTACAGACCATTTAACCGATTCATCGTTGAAAATTAATGGCTGATTGGTAGAAGTGGTAGCAGTTGCTTTCAGACTTTGAGTCTGGCCAGTACCAATCGTGATTTGATTTGGATTTACCCCAAGAGTTCCAACCTCAGCAACTACTTCTACCGGCACAGAAGCTGTTCCATTTTGATAACTTACCGTTACGGTACCCTTGCCAGGCTTATCTGCAATAAACGTATTTCCTTCCATATGCCCAATTCCATTAGAAACAGTGTATTTCACATCAGCTAGATTATAAGTGGTAAGGTTATTAAAATATTGGTCTAGCATATAATCAATATTTATACCTACTGAAGCACCTACTGCCAGTAAACCAGGCTGAGCCTGAGAAGCCTTGATCGTATGTGCCTGACCGTATGGAGCTGTACTGATAGCCTCTAGGATGGCTGAAACACTTCTCTCCCTGCCATCAGACGGTCTGTTAACAAGGGTTGGGTATGTTTGTCCATACTTTCTTGTTACCATAGCAGTTGAACCGCCACCATCTAAGTTCAAAGCATACTCAGCACCTAGGCTAACCAAGTATTGTGCAAATTCAGTTAAGGTCATACCGACACTGTGTCCTGATTGCCGTCCATCCACCGTTACCAAAAACACCTTTTGGCCGTTATTAGATACAGCAACAGCTGTATGCGGATTTCTTTGGGTTACTCTCGGACTAGTTGGGTCGATCGTCATATTGACTTGACCGTTTTGAACTAAAAGCGGTCCGCTTGCCAGCATAAAATCAGAGTTTTTCCATTTATCTTCGACATCAATACTAATGCTGATTTCATCTCCGATTGCTAAATCTCGTATGGCGTCAACCGCTGTCCCTTGTGCAGAGATAACATATCCATCTTCAGGAATGGATGCACTGGTATATTGGCCATAAGGACGAATACTTGTCACTTTACCTTTTACCGACTTTCCAAATGGCAAATTATGATCAATCGATTGCTCTAAATTTCTTACAACAATCTCTAAGCCATAAGGATTGGTTCTCGTGTGATCATAAGAATAAGCTTTGGTAAAAAGAATGCTTTCATTTGTATTTCGTTCACGATTTAATCCTGTAATGGGAAATGTCTTTCCATGGTGTGAGATTTGAATATTCAAGTTATATGTACTAATTTGCGCAATCCCATCCTGATTAATTCCAAAAGCTGCCGGTTTATACATATAATCTGTATAACTTGAAGACACGGCTCCTAAGTTAACAATCTCGTTGTCTACTGCTAACAAATAAGCAGGTAATCTTGTATCGGTGTGGAAAAAAGAAGCATTAACGGCCCCTACCACATGATGCTGTATCTGAGTATCTCTTTTTGCCAGCGATGTAACGGTTTTTAAGGAATTTAACGGATTAGGAACCCCTACCTCTATTTGTGTATAAGGATTCGTTAGATCTACCTCCAAAACGTTAAAAAACTGCTCATTCCCAGATAGTACTTTTTTCTCTTGCGTATGCTTGACACCAGGCGACAGTTGCAGCGACTGTGCTCCTGCGGCTGTACTTAATGGAAATACCATTAAAAGAACAGACAAGAGCATGATTACTAGTATTTGAGTCTTCCTCATTGTTGTATTCCGCCCCTTTTTCTTTTAAACTCCCAAATTCCTATTTTTGGATACTACTAAATTATACCTGATTTCGACAGGAAAGGAACCCTATCGACAGCAATTTTTACCCAACTTTTTTTACCTAAAATTTGTGAACAAAGTGAATAATTTACCATGTAAAGAAATATGTCCCTTACCGTGAAACTCTTGCATATTTATCTTGTATTATCCTCCTCCCACTGGTACAATAAAAATGTAAAACCTGTTTTGTTTTAAATGATAATACGAAAGAGCGATGAGTCTGGGTTGTTTGGCCAAAAGGAAACTTGCTTCTGCCAAGAGGCGAGTTTCTTTTTGTTTTGTTTGGACCTCTGCTCCTGAAAATCACATATTTTTTGACGGTTCTCCATGGAAAAAGTTACAAATCTTTTAAACTAAAAAAGAGAAATACCCCCCATGAGGCAGGTTATTCCTCTTAAAACGTACCCTCTATCTTTTTTATAAAATAATGTAATGGATGACTCTGCGCAATTCCTTGGCGAGGGAGCTTCATTTTCTCCATTCCTAATTGAACGTAGCCAGGCTCTGTAGTAAATGCCATTGAAATACCGGCAGTGATACTTGCTGAAATAGCCTCGTGATCATACTGTCCCCAAGGGTAGGCTAAATATTTTACTTCACTAACATCTTGGACAGCGCTTGATTTGTTAATCTGGATTTTCCCCAGTTCTAAGTCAGCGATAATCGCACTTTCATCAAATTCAATCATAAATGGATTGTTGGTTTCCCGTACCCGAAGGTGCATCATATATGTATGGTGCTGGTGCTCAAGAACATCGCCAGCTTCATTCATTTCCTTTAAGCCCATATACTGTAAGGAGTAAGGATCCCACGGTTCGGCAGCCTGACGAATACGAATTCCGATGGCAAAGTTTACAGCATGATACCCATATTTCCTTAAGATGGGAACAGCATATTGATATACCGATAAGTAGCCATCATCAAAAGTCAGAACCACTGTATTTCCTGTGAGATTGGCTTCATGATTTAAATAAGCCTCAAGCTCAGATAATTTTATTGTTCGATATCCGTTTTTTGCTAGATAAGCAATCTGTTCCTGAAATTGTTCAACAGCAATAACCATCTGATTGCCTGCCCACAGCTGCAAATCCTTATTTTCAACCATATGATGATACATTAAAACGGGAACCCCATGGTCTTGTTTTACAAAATTCGGTTTTGCCGAAATATAACCGGTACGCCCCCCAATGTTAATTCTGTAGTAATCCCCTACTTTTTCAATGACTGGATAGCGCATATTTCTTCCTAATAATGCAAATCCCGCTTCATCTCCGATATTCTGAAATACCGTGACAGGACGCTGAGTAATAATCACGGTATTACTATTTGGCTGAATCTCATGGTTTGTTGGCCCTTCATTTATTACTACGCCATGAGACTTTACAAAATATGCGGTATGATTTCCAAACTCAATATAATAATAGCTTTCATCTTCAGATACGATAATGAAAACTTGATCTTTTACAAGTTTCCCGACCACTACTTGTTGTTCGCTGATCTCATCATAAAGTATCGTGTCTTGAGTTACTAGAACATAGCGTAATTCATTGGCATTTACCTGATCGCTAAATATAAAGAATCCTAGTAAAAAAATCACAAAAAATAAATACCTAATAAAAAACTTTTTATGTCTGATCAAATTGCCCCTGCTCCCTTAGATGGTAAAAGCTCTATTTTTCTATCTTTCTTCTGACTGGTTTATATTTGAAAGATTACCATTTTACTATTTATATATCCTAATTATACCAAAGGGGTAGTTCATTTTCACTAAGTAAGTCGAATTTTGTAGAATTTCTGTTGTGCTAATCAGTTTCTTCCGTGATAGTCACTCATGATCTATGTAACCTAATCGAAATCCATCCGTCTGTATTTTTTAGAAGTGTTAGGGGGTATGAGTTTGAGATTTTTGTTTTCAATTTTAGTAACTGTAACCATTGTTCTTGTTTTATTCGTGGGGCTCATATTGTCTAAGTGGATCCTTAAAGATGTTGAAGCTTTGGAAGTAAGCTCTAAGGTTGTGGATGTCGTTGACGAGCTCCCCCCGGTCCCTTTCATCGGTTCTAAACAAGAGCATTTTTTAAAGGAATTTGTCAGTACTATCCTTACAAAATCAAGTTCGATACGTAAGGAGAAGTTATCTCTTGAACCCAATGAAGGGTATTTTAATCATACATGGGTAGAAGATTACCTCACAAATAAATACAAAGAGGTTTCAGACGTTAGAAAAATTAACTTTTATTTAAAAGAACTGCCGCCAAATCATAAAATCAAACTAGAATTTTCAGAGCGTAATCAAAAAGGGGATTATATTTCAATAGTAGAAGAAAGATGGATCAATACTGCTGAAAATATACATGTAGAGGTGCCAAGTGATTTTGGAAAATTGTATGTTTTTAAATTAGAACTTTATGATCAACAGCAGCAAATGAAGGACTTGTTACTGATCCCTTACTATACTACATCTGAAACCTTCAACGCTGGCCTCAGTATTGACAAATCTGAATATAAGCAGAACGAAACTCTTAAATTATCTTTAGAAAATTGGGGGCCAAATCATTTGTTCCATGGTGTCGACTACCAGCTTCAAAGAAAAGCAGGAGACCATTGGGTTCGACCTTCGGAATTTAGTGGAGAGTTTTCCATGGAGGGAAAAATCACTGCTCCATATGAGACATATACTCAACGTGTCAGCCTAGATGGATTACAGCCCGGCATTTACCGAATAAACAAACCAATTACAATTGGCAGTAATTATGACAAAGTGTATTGGCTAACTTCTACTTTTAGTATTATTGGAGTATACGATTAGATTTGAAATATTCAATAAGTCTTTGGACCTCATTTCCATTTCAAAAGTAACTTCATTGTACTAAATCCGTCTGTTTTTAACAGATAGGATTTAGGAGGGAATAAAAGATTGAAAGTTAAAATATTTACGATGGTTGCTGTGGTTTTGGCTTTATTTATTGGGGCAGTTTTGTCGGAGTCGATTACCGGGGATGAACAAGTTCTTTAGGCTAATCTTAGTAGTTCAAGTAATCCAGGGAATCCAGGCAAGCCGGAACATACTGATAATCCCATTGACCCCGGTAATGCTGAAGTTACTTCGTTTATCGGGGAATATCAAGAACCCATTTTAAAAGACTTTTTCACATTCATTCGTTCAAAAACACGCTGGGTACGTGATGGGGAACTGCAGCTTAAACCAAATGAGGGTTATTTTAATAAACAAGAAATAGGAGGTTTTGGTCCTGTTACAGACAATTATAATGAAGTTGAACCTGGTGGGACTGTTTATTATTATTTACCAGAGCTTCCTCAAAATCATAAAATCAAACTAGAGCTCTCGGAACATAACCACAAAAGGGGAGTTATTTCAGTTTTAGAAGAAAAATGGTTTGATGAAGCAGGAAAGATAGAAGTGAATGTACCAAATGAGTATGGAAAATTATTAGTTTTTAAAATGGAACTCTATGATGAAAAGCAACAGAAGAAAGATATTTTAATGATCCCGTATTATACTTCTTTTAAATCCTTAACGCTAGTCTGGCCATTAATAAATCTGAGTACAAACGAGACGAAACCCTTAGTTTATACTTAGAAAACTGGGGGCCAAACCATATTTCTCATGGCGAAGGCTATGGACTTGAAAGACAGGAAGGAAATCAATGGGTTCTTCCTTCTGAAGAAGAATTCAAGGCGATTTTTAATGCTATTGCTCTAAAAACCTCCCCGTACGAAACATACGTGCAGCATATAAATTTAGAAAAATTAAGACCCGGGACATATAGGATTATCAAACCATTTAGCACTGTAACATCCGAAGGTATGATTTCGCTTTCAAGAACCTTCACCATTTTGCCATAATGAAAGATGGGTCAGCCCGATATGAGCTGACCCTAGACTTTTTTATTAAAACTTATGCTGCAGGTTCTGCTTCCGCCGCTTCTTCTGCAGCTTCTGTTACCTCTTCAAAACCTGGCTGTAAAGGTAAAGTGCTTACTTCCACTACTTCAATTTCATCCCACGGTGTAGCCATAAATTCCGTATCCGCAGCAATTAAACCGTCTAATACCGGACTGAAATTAAGGGTAGGCATGTCCTCAAAACCAGAAGAGTTTAATCCGATAGCTTGACCGTATACATTCACAATTGGTCCGCCAGAGCTTCCAGCCACAACTTCGGAATTATACTCAATCAATTTGTACATTTTGCCTTCATACTCAACATCATGAATGGCTAAAACATTTCCTTCTGATTGATCAAAATCTGGGAACCCATATGGGAGTCCAAAGCTATAGACTGTTTCAAACTCAGTAATTTGATCAGAAGAAACCATTGGAATAGAAGGATAAGGCAGTATATATTCGGGCTTTAATAAAGCAAAGTCATTGTCGCTGTCAGAAAAAGCAACTCCTTCAATTGCATACTCCACACCATCTGCTGTGTAGATATAAACTTCATCCCCGCCAGCTACAACATGATAAGCGGTTGCGATTAAGCCGCTGTCAGTAATAAAACCAGTTCCATATTGTAAAAGTTCACCGTCTTTGTATACATCGACTTCAACTGTACGCTCTGACCAAACACTCAATTCTTCAGCAGTCAATTCTGTTGATGTATATTCCGGCTTAAAGACCGGATTGATCGCACGTGCTAAAAACGCAGCGAAATCCATACGTTTCATGCCAGTATTAGGACGATAGGAATTATCATCATAACCTACTGTAATGCGGTGAGCCGCCACTGTAGAAATTGCGCTTTCGAAACGATGCCCAACCGTATCTGAGAATGCTTTTCCATTAGATCCTTTTAATCCGTATGCATTAACCATGATTTGTGCCATTTGACCACGTGTTAACGTCTCATATGGGCGGAAAGTTCCATCCTCAAAACCATTCACAATTCCGTATTCTGCTGCAAATTGGATGGCTTCATATGCCTTCATGCCTTCGTGGACATCAGAGAATGGATTTTCTCCAGGCACAAAATCAGTTGTATCAAATGTATTTGTGATCATTATGACCGCTTCCGCACGAGTAAGCGTACGATTCGGTGCAAAAGTATCTGCATCAAAACCAGAGACTATCCCATTTTCCGCTAAAAAAGTAATCTCAGATTTAAATGTACTTACATCCTTAAAATGAACGGTTTCAGCTTGAACCGGACTTACAAGTGATAATGTTAAAATAGATACCAGTATGTATAGCCATTTTTTGCTCATATTTCTTTTCTCCCTTTCAATGATTCTTAATACTTGTAATGATATTGTAATAAATTCTTAAACTTAAAGATACAAGTAATTTTTGGAATAACAGAGAAAAAATTTGATACCAAAAAAGATAGTTTTTTGATGTTCGTTTGCCTGCTAGCACTAGCAATTTAATATTAAAAAATTTACAATTTTACGTCAATAAGTAATTTTATGTAATACTTAAATTTTTAAGAAAAAAAACAGACTCCATTCATAAGAATAGGAGTCTGTCTGTTTATTACATTCCTATCTATTAAAATTGAAGAAATCCAGCAACGATGGAAGCAGCGTCAATCCGTTTTGTGAATGCTTTTGGCGCAAATTTTTCTTCGCTAAAGCCGTTGATGAAACCTAGTTCATAAGCTGCATCAATAGCTGCTTGGAAGCTTGCATTTGTCATGCCAAGATCCGTAAATGGCGCTTCTGCTTCTGCCACATATGGTTCTTCGTTGACTAATTCAAACGCTCGCATTAACATAGCCACCATTTCTTCACGCTTAATGCTTTCAGCTGGAGAAAATTCAGTTTCGGATTTGCCAAATACGATACCAGCTTCGTAGGCAGCTGCAATTTCCCATTGCATCTGTTTGTTTAAGTACCCAATATCCTCAAATGGCGCTTCTGCTTCAGCATATAGCCCTAATCCGCGAACCAACATAGCTGCAAATTCAGCACGAGTTACATTGCCGTAAGAATTAAAGGATGTTGCAGATGCACCGCTTACAACACCTTGGTTGTAAAGGAAGTTTACATCCTCAGCCGCACGGGCAGGCACATCAGTGAAGCTTGGAAGAAGTTCCACTTCAGAAATACGTCCCTCAGCTTCATAAATCACTGGCTTTTGAAGAGATTTCATGTAGTTAATTGTAGCATCTAAGTCAGTCGGACCTTCTTCATAAGTTCCGCCAACAACATCAACAATACCGTCGCCATCCCACATATAGTTGTTGATAACGATCGAATACTCAGCATCTTCGTCAACCGGAGTTCCATCTGGAAGCAATAAATCTACCACTTCATCATATCTTTCGCTCCAAGTGTAAGTGAAGCCAGAGATCGAATAGTCAGGGCCATAAGTCTCAGAAAGCTGATTATTCATGATTTCACGCAATTGTGCACCGGTTACATTGAATTTTACTAGATAGTTACCAAATGGCTGAACCGCGTATAGATCACCGTAAGTGATTTCACCCGCTGGAAGATCCGCACGGATTCCTCCACCATTCATAAGGGCAAAATCAGCATCCATTTCAGCAGCCATACCATCTGCAATTAGGTTGCCTAGAGCGTTGTCGCCAACTTCTCCAGTTGTTGCATATCCGCCTTCAATAGCAGCAGCTGTTTCCGTAATATATTCATTTTCAATCTCTGCTACTTTTGCTTGATATTTTTCAATAATTTCAAGTACGCCTGGGTCTGCTGTTACTCCTTCAATATCAGCGTAAACCACTTCGGCAGCTCCGGAAACAACATCGCCAGTAGCCGGATCAATTTCTAAATCTACATCAGAGAATGTTTTACTATATTCATAGGCTTGAATGATAAGTTTGCCATCAACTTCACGAATCACTTCTTCATGGTTATGGGCTGCAAATATAACGTCAACAGCATCGTTTACACGGCTAGCGATATATGCTGCGTTATCAGTATAGTTATCGCCAGTACCATCTTGGCTCACTGGGTTATGCGCTAAAACAACAATCGTTTCTGCACCAGCAGCTTGAAGTTCAGGAACATATTTGTTAATAGCGTCTACTTCACTAGTAATTTGTAAATCTTCGTTTCCAGTTTTAACAATCATATTAGGAGTTTCTGTAGTTACTACCCCGATAAAACCAATTTTTACTCCGCCAACTTCTTTAATAGTATATGGGTCTACAAGAAGTTCACCGGTTGATTTGTTATATACGTTCGCTGCCACAACAGGGAAATTCATACCATCATAGTTTGGATCCCCATTTTCATGAGCTCCGCCATTAATCATACGCTGCAGTTCAGCAATACCTTCATCAAATTCATGGTTTCCAAGTGTACCTACATCAAAGCCCATTTCTTCCATGATTTCAACTACAGGTTCATCTTGGAAAGCACCAGAGATTAATAGGCTTCCGCCAATCATGTCTCCTGCATGAACAACTAGTGTATTTGGATTTTCTGCTTCTCTCTCTTTAAAATACGAAGCTACGTATTGCAATCCGCCGATCTTTTCTTTTACGCCATCGCCATCGTAATCCTCTTCAAATGTATTGTTAATACGTCCATGAAGATCATTTAAACCAAGTAATTGAACTTTCACAGTTTCAGCAGCATCAGCAGTTGATGTGCCGACTGGTGAAAAGAAAGTTCCGACAGCTAATGCAGATAAAGCTGCAACACTTACAATTCGTTTACCGAATCTTTTAATCATAGATTCATTGTCCCCCTATATGTAGTAGTCTTACATCACAACGGTTTTATTATAGCAAAATTTATTTAATAGAATATGAGTTTATTGTAAATATTCATAGGTAAATCCGACCATTTTTAAAGATAATGTCTAAAAATGTTCGGATTTTCGGATTCCAAAAAAAGAGAAAGCATTCTGGATATCTCCTCCTGCTTTCTCATTCTATTAATGCTTATACTTCTTTTCCTGCTCTTTCGCTTGTTCTTCTATTTGCTTTTCAAGGTCTCTTATTTTATTTGAATTGGACACAACGGAATTGAATAGGACCCCAAAAATGGCCCCGATAATCATTCCGACTGTGCCATATAGTATTAGACCAAGAATAGCTCCTACCGTAACGTACAGTAATATCATAATTTCCTCCAGCAATAGTCATGATTATCCTAAAAGTCCGCGGCTAACCCTCTCACATACTCCAAATGTTCCTGTAGATTTTCGTTTGTTACATATACACCAAAATCTTCAGGTACATCTTCTTCTGCCCCACTGAGCCGGTGGGCAATGAGTGTTCCGATTTCCGGATAAAAGTGGTGTCCGTCAAAATAATTAGATTGATCGTTTGTTATTGAATTCGGGTACATGAAATTATAAACCCCACCGTAAACCTCCACAAGATCCGTTAACCAGCGCTCATAATCATCCAATTGTCCCTCTTCTACCAGGGCTTTAAAAAGTCCTGTGGATATCGGTGTTGTAAAAACAATGATTTTCGAATTCGGGTTACTGTCTCTTACTTTACTGATAATTTCTTTATACTGTGGATAGTAGACGTAGTTGTCCCCATAAAAAGTTGAACGGAATCGATCAATTTTTTTGATCGTATCTACCTTAGCCGTTTCTTCATCAATAACCTTTGCAAAAGCAACATTATCCCGGTTATAAATTCTTTCTTCTTCTATCACGTTATCCTTTGACATCTTGAAATTGTGAACCGCATATTTAAAAACATCAAAGGATAATAAATACTTCCAGCGGTAAAAAGGTTTGGTAACTTTTTCTACATAGTTATCGAGAGAGTGAGGAGCAGAACTCTCTTTGGTACTTGATTTGAAAAAATCCAACCCAATGATGATATTTTCAAACTCTTTCCCATGCTGGCTTTTGGCAAACTCGACAAAACTCCAATATTCACGGATCGACATATTAGAAACAGCATAATTATATACGTCCATCCCAACAAAGTCATGAGGATTAATATACGTGCTGCGGCTGCTGCCGATTAAGAGGGTATCGTACTCAAACGGCTGAAAGTATATTTCGCTTGTCTTTTGCTCCCTTTCATTGATAACAGTCTGACGATCGTTATACTTGTTAGCATGACCAAACGTCCACATTGGATCAATATAGTAGATAAATGAAGCAAATGAAATTGTCAAAACAAGTACAATCCCCAATACAGTCATAGTAAATCGCTTATAAGACATTGGGATACCACCTTAGAAATTAAAGTATAGAAACTCGCTGACATTTAAAAGCTGTGTGAAACAATAGAGCAATAAGGCTGAAGTGAAAGCGACATTGAACCAGTTTGGCTTCATGTTCTTTGTGAGTTCAATTGAATTTTTCATTAAGAACGCTATAATCATTCCGATTAATAAACTGCTAAAGATGTAAACAAGACTTTGTTCGATTGGAAATTCATAAAAATGAACGGAACTAATGTCTGTCAGATAGACTTTGAATTCTCTAGAGATATAAATTCCGTTTAAGCCGACCATCGCCTTCAGGACATTTAATGCTTCACTAATAGAGGGTGCCCTAAAAAACACCCAGGTAGCATTCACAAATTGGAAGGTAATAAACCAGGCGACCCATTTATTTAATTTGAAGCCAGACTTCTTCCACAAGCGTGTAATGATGCTGGCAAGCCCGTGCAGCGTCCCCCAAAGGATAAACGTCCAGCCGGCACCATGCCAAATTCCGCTTATAAAAAAGATAATAAAAATATTGATATAAGTCCGTGCAGTTCCTTTCCGATTTCCGCCAAGAGGAATATAGATATACTTTGTTAAAAAACCGGAAAGCGTGATATGCCATCGTCTCCAGAAGTCTTGAATATCAAGTGCCTTATAAGGAGAGTTAAAGTTGATTGGCAGCTTAATATTAAATAAAAGCCCTAATCCAATTGCCATATCAGAATAACCGCTAAAGTCGAAATAAAGCTGGAAGGTATAAGCTAGTGCCGTAGCCCAAGAGTCTAAAAAGGTAAGGGACTCAGTCATAGCGTAGCCTTTGTTCGCCCAGATCGCAAACGTATCGGCTATCACTACCTTTTTAAACAAACCTATGGCAAAGATAAACAATCCTAATGAAATATTCTCATAGTTAATTTTACGGTTTTTACGATCCTCAAATTGAGGAATCACATCACTATGATGAACAATCGGCCCTGCAATTAACTGAGGGAAAAAGGTAACAAAGATTCCATAATTCAAAAAGTTATAGTTTTCCGTCTCTCTTCGATAAGAATCTACTAAATAAGCAATCTGTTGGAACGTATAAAAACTGATAGCAAGCGGAAGAAGTAAATGTAAAACAGGCAAACTGGTCCCAAAGAACGAATTTACATTTTCCACAAAGAAATCATAATACTTGTAGTATCCAAGTAAACATACATTAAATACAATCCCAATGGTGAGAATCGTCTTTCTAAATGAATGAATATTTCTTCTGGATAAATAGCTGCCAATTGCAAAGTTCACAACCAAGGATACCAAGATCAGAGGCAGATACTTAGGATTCCAATATCCATAGAAAAATAAAGATGCAAATAGCAGCCACACCTTGGATATAGTAAAGTTCACTTTATTGAATAAATAGTAAACGATAAAAACGATCGGAAGAAAAAGAAAAATAAACTCAAACGAGTTAAAAATCATGAGGTATCTCCTCCATAGTACACAACTATCTTTAACTAAATAATCATACTACATGGACAATTTGATGACAATGGAAATTGTCGAAATGGTGTCGAATGAACTCCTTTATATTTTATCGGAGATAAGAATATCTTCATACTGTAAAAAGTTAGTAAAAGAAAAAGCCTCAGTGAGAAATCCTCAGTGAGACTTTTACGATATGCTTGATTTATATTTTAATATACTCCTATTACCTCAGGTTCAGTTCCATTAGCTGCCCGAAAAATAAACAGCGCAAATTCTCCCCTAGTTACATTCCCCGTACCAAAGGTATCTGCATCCTTCCCAGATGCTACACCATTTTTATAGAGTGCCGCAACATATGGATAAAAGCGATCACTTACATCGGTAAATGGAATGGTAGCTCCCTCACTTGCAACCAAATCATAAGCGCTGGCAATAACCTTTGCCATCTCTTCACGTGTCATCG
This sequence comes from Bacillus litorisediminis, assembly GCF_022808645.1. GTDB lineage: Bacteria > Bacillota > Bacilli > Bacillales > JC228 > Bacillus_BF > Bacillus_BF litorisediminis. Next base: position 1,909 of record NZ_JAKZKT010000046.1, on the reverse strand, counting down.
TATCATGTGCTCCAAAATGCGTCGCCGTTTTACCATGGAAAATACCTTCTGCTACCAATGCGTTGACATATGGCTGTCTTTCTACTGGTACATCGGTGAAACCGGCATTTGGGGCCACACCAATGGTAAGACCTAATACTTTTGCAATCATGACAGCCGCATCTACTCGTTTAATAGAGAGATCTGTACCAAACTGAGTTTCGCTGATACCACTTGTTGCGTTTTGGCTAATAAGATAGTCAACTGCTTCAGTGTATTTCTTGTTAACATCCGTGAAAGCTGCTTCTGTTGGTTTTGCCGAAAAAATAACGAGAGATAGTGTTACGAGTATTCCTATCATCGCAGTTCTTACCTTAGTAAACTTTTTCATAATCAGAAATCCTCCTGCAGAAAAAACTTCTTTATGTAAAAATAATCAAAACTATGTATATCGTTACTTTTTAGTCTATCAAACATAGTTTATCTATGAAAATGTATAATTTACCAAATAGTAAAAGAAACCTGGGGGACGGCTATCACTTCAATTGCAAGAACTAATCAGTATTTATTTAGCCCCCACCTTCTTAACGTCATCGCTTCCCAAATTGCTTGATCAGAGATCCTTTCTTCTCCTGCTAAATCAGAAATCGTCCTTGCGAGCCGAATTATTTTAATTTGAACACGATTGCTCCAACCATATTTAGCGGAAATAGTTGTAATCATCTTTATCTGTTCAGCTGTCAGAGGACTCATTTCAATTATTGTTTCGAACGGAACCTTTGCATTAGACACTCCTGGTTGATAACGGTCATACTGATGCTGACGGGCTGTTTCCACTCATTTGCGAAGTTCGTCTAGAATTTCTGCTGATTGATTGCTGGTTTATGTTCACTCACTGTAGAGATAATAGAATTTCAATCCGGTCAGATAATCGATTTCGGTAGCCCTGAATTTGCTTCTGTGAACACGTGCAGTAACGATGAAGTGAACCACGGTAACCGCATGGGCAAGGATTCATGGCACCAATGAGGATAAAAGAGGATGGATACGTCACTGTAGAATGGGTTCCGCTAATTGTCACCTTACCCGTTTCGAGTGGTTGCTGCAGCATATCAAGCGTCATTTTGGAGAATTCGGCTATCTCCTCCAGAAAAAGTACGCCGCGATGGGCCAAGGAGATTTCACTTAGTGGCGGATACAATCCACCACCAATTATAGTAACAGCAGAAGCAGAATGATGGGGGTGTCGGGAGGGAACAGTTTGATTGTGGGTCCTCGTTTCACTGCTAGCTGATAAAGACTAACCGCCTCTAGCTGTGCTTTATCCGTTAGGTTGGCAAGATAGCGGGGAAATGTATCGCCCAACAAACTTTTTCCACAGCCCGGTGAACCATTCATGTACAGATTATGCTCACCAGCAGCGGCAATTTCTAATGCTCGGTTTTGCTTGCTCATGGCCGATCACATGATCAAAGTCCTTTTGATAAGAGTCAGAGTGACCATTATAGGTTTCATAGGAGATACTTGGGGATGGAATGTCAAACTCCCCTTATGATTCACCACTACCTCTATTAGTCCTCCTGTACCAATATATAACCAACGTTTTCTATAAAGACATAAAAAAGGTTCTCCGTCAAATGTTGGGGTGATGACTGATTGTCGTCACCCTTATCCAATGTGAACCCCAATTCCTTTATATTGATGTGAAAGTAATATTTTTGCTCTAAAGCGTTTAAAGCTTCTAAAGCCAAATGCGTTTCGTTTTAATACTTTGGTTGAGTTATTGATCCCTTCCAAAAAACCATTGGAAAAGTTATATGCAAAACTATTAAGAATTTCGGTTTGCCAGTTTTGAATGGTTTGAATGGCCTTTTTCATTTCTGGAATTTCAGAAGCCTCAACCAGTTGATAAAAATCCTTTAGTTCTTGT
>NZ_JAKZKT010000045.1 GCF_022808645.1 Bacillus litorisediminis | reverse complement strand
TTCGGTTCATGCGAACCGAAATCCTATCCGGTATTAGCCCCGGTTTCCCGGAGTTATCCCAGTCTTACAGGCAGGTTATCCACGTGTTACTCACCCGTCCGCCGCTAACCTTTGGGAGCAAGCTCCCTCAGGTCCGCTCGACTTGCATGTATTAGGCACGCCGCCAGCGTTCGTCCTGAGCCAGGATCAAACTCTCCATAAAAGTGTTTGATATAGCTCTTAAAAAAATAGAATTAACGTTGACGCTTTTCTTTGTTCAGTTTTCAAGGAACAATATATATCATGCTGCCTTTCAAAGAGATGAAGAATTTCTTCTACAAACAAACTCTGTTCAAGGAGCAAGATTTCATAGTATCACAGAATCGAATCTGTGTCAACGAAATTTTTAGACAAAAATTGGAGCGGGTGATGGGAATCGAACCCACGACAACAGCTTGGAAGGCTGTGGTTTTACCATTAAACTACACCCGCATTAACAAGACAAATATAACGATAATGTTTCAACCCCAAACTGAGGTCAAATCGGGAAGACAGGATTCGAACCTGCGACCCCTTGGTCCCAAACCAAGTGCTCTACCAAGCTGAGCTACTCCCCGGTATAAAACAATAAAAAACCTGTATATGGCGCGCCCGACAGGAGTCGAACCCATAACCTTCTGATCCGTAGTCAGACGCTCTATCCAATTGAGCTACGGGCGCCTTTGGTGCGGCCGAGAGGACTTGAACCTCCACGGGGTTAACCCCCACTAGGCCCTCAACCTAGCGCGTCTGCCATTCCGCCACGACCGCATTATTCAATTGCAGCGACAAAGATAATCATATCACAGATTACCTAATTCAATCAAGTGGAAATTAGTGGTGCGGGTGAAGGGACTTGAACCCCCACGTCATAAAGACACTAGATCCTAAGTCTAGCGCGTCTGCCAATTCCGCCACACCCGCAAACATAAAAATGGCTGGGCTAGCTGGATTCGAACCAGCGAATCACGGAGTCAAAGTCCGTTGCCTTACCGCTTGGCTATAGCCCATTGAATAAACAACATCATTTCTCCATATATACTGATGCGATACCTTTACAAATATGGCGGTCCGGACGGGACTCGAACCCGCGACCTCCTGCGTGACAGGCAGGCATTCTAACCGACTGAACTACCGGACCAATATATCATTTAATCTTTCATTATTTAAAATAAAAAGTGACCCGTACGGGATTCGAACCCGTGTTACCGCCGTGAAAGGGCGGTGTCTTAACCACTTGACCAACGGGCCATGTCAGGCTATTTTCTGGCGGAGAAGGAGGGATTTGAACCCTCGCGCCGCTTACGCGACCTACACCCTTAGCAGGGGCGCCTCTTCAGCCACTTGAGTACTTCCCCAAGAATTGAAGAATGGCTCCGCAGGTAGGATTCGAACCTACGACCGTTCGGTTAACAGCCGAATGCTCTACCACTGAGCTACTGCGGAATATTTATCATAAACTATGTCTTTCTAATCGACTCTTTACATTATAAAGACGTCTGATTTAGCTGTCAAGATGGCCCAGAATCTACCATACAGGGGCACATCTTTCTAAGTTACTCTCATCAGACAGGAATATAATATATCAAAACCATAATCAGATGTCAACCTTTTTTTAGCCATTTTATTGCAAAGTATCTCTTCCAATATATATTAATTTTCCCCTGCATATGCCGCACACGTATTTTTTCGTATCCACTTTCCGCTTTCTTTTATATAACTTTCCGCATTTTTCACAGCGATATAATTGTAAGGTTTGTTTTTGCTGTTTAAAGGGTAAAGGCTGACAAAATCGAGGTGCACCTACATTTTTCATAAGCTTTTTAAAATCTGCGTCGCGGTGTTTGTATCCCTTTCCCTCTAAATGAAGATGATAGTGGCACAGCTCGTGTTTGATAATCCCCACTAGTGTCTCCATTCCAAATTCATCGTAATATTTTGGATTAATCTCTATATTATGCGACTTTAATAAGTATCTTCCACCAGTTGTCCGCAGACGATTATTAAACAAAGCAGAATGCGAGAACGGTTTTCCGAAGAAGCTGTCTGATATTTCTTCAACTAACTGTTGCAGATCTTTGTTATTCACGGATATCACCTATAAAAGTTTACTAAGAAAACGAAAGTTCTCGGAACATGACAACTTATAGCAGCATACATTATTTATTACTTATTACTTTGAATCGGGAGGAGAAAACAGATGCCAACCTGGTTCCAAAAACAGATGAAGAGAGCATTCTATGAAAAAAATCGCTATCAGATTAAGGTTTTAAATCAGTGCTGGTTTTTCTATCAGAAGAAATTCGGAGAATCGTCTTCATAATTATTCGTTTGATTACCTGTTTTTTTGGCCACATAGCGAGAGTCTATTCTTTTACTTTTCTACTTATTATATCAGGGCAACTTTGGAACCATACCGCTTTTGACAACTTGGTATAGTTTATTCCAAAGTCAGCCCTTTTCTATTAATTACGGTTTCAACATGGTTAAAGCTACACGGCCTTTCTTAAGATCGACGGAGTCAACCCAGACCGTAACAATATCCCCGACTGACACAACATCAAGCGGATGCTTGACAAATTGGCGGCTCAGCTTGGATATGTGAACTAATCCATCTTGTTTAACGCCAATATCTACAAATGCTCCAAAGTCCACTACATTCCGGACTGTTCCTTGCAGCTCCATTCCTTTTTCTAAATCTTCGAGCTTTAAAACGTCTGTTTTTAATATAGGTTTTGGCAAATCATCTCGCGGATCCCTCTCAGGACGAATAAGTGCTTCACAAATATCCTTTAAAGTAATAGCTCCAATTCCTATTTCCTCAGCCATATTCTCAATAGAAATAGACTTGATTGCTTCCTTCAACTCTTCAGTTCCAATATGCTGTTCGGTTAGCCCAAGCTTCTTCAGAAGTATTCCCACTTCTGAATAGGTTTCTGGGTGAATGGGTGTTCTGTCTAATGGATTTACTCCATCAGGTATTCTTAAAAATCCAATACATTGCTCATATGTTTTCGCCCCAAGCCTAGGGATCGTTTTTAGTTCTTCTCTTGATGTAAATTTACCTTCCTTCTCCCGCTGCTTCACAATATTTTGTGCAACCGTTTTTGAAAGTCCGGACACATATTGCAAAAGGGAAGGAGAGGCTGTATTCACATTAACTCCAACCTGGTTGACAACCGTTTCCACTACAAATGTAAGACGTTCATTTAATTTCTTTTGTTGGACATCATGCTGATATTGACCTACACCCACAGATTTGGGGTCAATTTTAACAAGCTCTGCTAATGGGTCCTGCACACGCCGCGCAATCGATACGGCTGATCTTTCTTCGACTTGAAGATCAGGAAATTCCTCACGGGCAAGATCCGATGCTGAGTAAACACTTGCACCTGCTTCATTGACAATAAGGTATGGGATTGAAATAGAATGTGTTTTCAGTAATTCAGCGATAAATTGTTCTGTTTCCCTTGAAGCTGTCCCGTTCCCAATCGCTATAATTTGAACCTTAAAATCTTGAATAACCTTTTTTACTTTTTCAATCGCTTCATTTTTTTTGGAAACAGGAGGGTGAGGGTAGACTACCCCTATGTAAAGAACTTTGCCTGTTTCATCAACTACGGCCAATTTACATCCGGTCCTGTAAGCAGGGTCAACTCCTAACATGACACTTCCTTTTAAAGGAGGCTGAAGGAGCAGATTCCTAAGATTCTCAGAGAAAATGTTTATCGCCCGTTCTTCAGCTTTTTCTGTCAGTTCATTTCTGATTTCTCTTTCAATGGAAGGCTGAATTAAGCGTTTATATCCATCTTCCGCGGCTGCTTTAACATATGGTGCAGTAACGGAGGAGTCATCTTTGACCCAGGCTTTATGGATATGTTCAAGAATTTTATCAATATCCGATTTTATTCCCACTCTAATAATTTCTTCTTTTTCACCGCGATTAATGGCAAGAATTCGGTGGGGAACAATTTTTGAGACAGGCTCTTCATATTGGTAGTACATTTCATAGACGCCTTTTTCATCCTTCTCCTGATCCTTGACAGCTGTTTCGATGATGCCACGCTGGAATGTTTCGTTACGAATCCATTTTCGTAAAGAGGCTTCATCCGATATCATCTCTGCAATAATATCTTGAGCCCCTTGAATCGCTTCCTCAATAGTAAGAATTTCTTTTTCTTCCGATAGATATTGCGACGCCTCTGCCTCTACTTCACCAGCAGCAGGGAATGTTAACATCCAATTCGCAAGTGGTTCTAACCCTTTTTCCTTCGCAACTGTTGCGCGGGTTCTTCTTTTTTGTTTATAAGGTCGATATAAATCTTCTACCTCTTGAAGCTTGTTCGATTTTAAAATAGATTCCTTTAGCTCAGGCGTTAATTTATTTTGCTCTTCAATTAATCGAATGACTTCCTCTTTACGCTTCGCCAAGTTGTCCAGGTACGTCCACCTTTCCGTAATGGCTCGAATCGCGACCTCGTCTAATGACCCGGTTGCTTCCTTCCGATAACGCGCAATAAAGGGAACTGTATTTCCTTCTTCAATGAGTGACATCACACTTTTTACTTGAGATACACGAACTTTGAACTCTTTTGCGATTATTTCATATAAGTCGGTTCCCAGCTCTTTCACTGTGCTCAAATACAAAACCTCCATTTACTATGAATACTAACATTGTATCAAAAATCTCTTCATTGATTCGTTGATCTTTGAAGTAAAATTTTACTGCAGCGTTAACTCCGCCACCTGTTTATCAAATCAAAAAACCAAGGCCTTTGCTACAGCCTTGGCATGTTGATTACGTTTAATGCAGACTGCCGATCAGGAATGTTGTGTCGTCCCGGTTATCGACAATCTCAATTAAATTCCGGTAAATATAGCTCAAAGGAATGTTCATTTTGACATACTTTTTCCTGGCCAGCTCATGTAAACCATCTGTGTGGATAAAAAAGCGCGAGGGAACATCATACTTATAAGTTTGTGTGATAAACAATTGATTTTTACCGGACAGATAGCCATAGACAGGTAAAGGATAAATAATCGTCCCATCTTGTTTCAAAAAATAGAATTTAACATTACCGACACTGCTATACGTAAACTCTTTTTTTACATAGTCAATTTTTATAACAGATACTGCGGCACCTCTTTTATTTAACAGCGCTTGATTACATGCCTTCATAATCGTTTCCACATCGTTTTGCCTGTTTTGTTTAGCAGCCTCAATTGCGGCCTCAGCAGACTCATTCGCAAAGATGCCGCTGCCCAGCCCATCTGCGACAATCGCAAAAAATCCAGTTTCGTCCGAAAAATAAAAAAAAGCGTCTCCACAGTAGCTTTTTCCTTCTTTTTTCGATTGAAAAGTATACAATTCAATGTGTTCATCTTTTAGATGGGTCAAGACTTGTCACTCCGAATCTAGAAAGTCTGCACTTATGGCTTCTTGCAGTTTTTTGATGGCTCTGCGCTGCAGCCTGGAAACATGCATTTGAGAGATATGCAGCTTCTCACCCGCTTCTTTCTGACTAAGGTTCTCTAAGAATGTATATTGAATAATGAGCCTTTCCCGTTCTGTCAGAACATGAAGCACTTTTTCGAGTACTAATTTTTGCTGTACCTTTTCAAACCCATCATCCGGTTTTCCTACTAAATCAAGAAGTGTGACAGTTCCTCCATCTGAGTCAGCCTCAATTGTCCGATCGATTGATAAAGCCTGATAACTTTTTCCCATTTCCATCGCTTCTAATACTTCTTCTTCCTCAACATTTAATATCTTAGCAATTTCCGCAATTTTAGGGGACCGCTCTAATTCATTCGTTAACTGTTCAACCACTGCTTTAATTTTAGGTCCGAGTTCCTTAATTCTTCGCGGTACATGTACACTCCATGTTTGATCACGCAAAAACCTTTTAATCTCCCCAATAATAGTGGGAACAGCAAAAGACTCGAAACTTTTATTGAATGTTTCATCATACCGCTTAATGGCTCCTAATAATCCTATCATTCCTACCTGAACAATATCTTCATGGTATGAACTGCCTTTCGAGTATTTCCTTGCGATGCTTTCTACCAGAGCTTTATAGTGCTGCATTAAATGATCTAGTGGCTCGTCATCTTGTTTCTTCTGATAATCGTGAATCCACTTAATGATTTGCCTTTTTTCTACAGTTTTAAGTTGAGATTGATCTGGCATCCCTTTCCACCTGCTCTCCCTCGAGGTACTTCGTCATTAGGACAGTCACCCCATCTTGCTGGTGAATTTGAACATGATCCATTAGTGTTTCAATTAAATAAAGACCTAGTCCGCCTTCACGCAATACCTCTACACTTGTGGAATTTGTCTGCTGGTAAGGACCCGTTTCCCCTCTTACTTTTTCTAAATCGAACGTTTTCCCTTTGTCTGAAACAATAACCTCCAGACGGTCCGTAAAGATGGCAAACCCAACTAAAACTTCTCCGACTTCAGACGACCGATATGCATGTTGAACGGCATTAGTTACAGCTTCGCTTGTGGCAATTTTTAAATCCTCAATCTCATCGTAAGAAAAACCCATTCGACTTGCGATACCTGAAAGAGTCAGGCGAATAACTCCAACGTACTCTGGCTTAGACGGAATCTTCATTTCCACGTATTCATATTTATCATTCATAAGGTTCCACCCTCTGCACGACTTTCGATATTCATGATGTCAGCTAAGCCCGTTATCGTAAACAGCCGTTTCAAACGGTCCGATAGTCCAACTAATAAAAGAGTCCCATCATTTGATCGGACATTCTTATAAACGCCTACAAAAACGCCGAGCCCAGTACTATCCATATATGATACATTCCCTAAATCAACAATAATATGAACACCCTTTTTCTCAGATAAGGGAAATAGAATTTCACGTAATTTTGGTGCTGTATATGCATCAATCTCACCGCCAACTAGAACGTGATCTTGATGACCCATTTGTTTGACATCGATCGCTATATTCATCAGCTTGCCACCCTCTTTAGCGTTCTCTATTATTCCTTACCCGTTACTTTTGCAGGTCAAACCTTTCTTTTTAAAACAATCAAAGTAAAATCATCACGCAGTTCAAAGTCCTGAAGTTTTTCTAGTTTTTTATAAATTTGGTTCACCATTTCTTGTGCAGGCAAATGCATATATTTTTTCATAGAGGCAAGTAGCGTTTCCCGTTCAATAAAATGATCGTCAATCCTGCATTCTGCTACACCGTCAGACAAAAGAATGATCATATCATTCGGCTCAACGGTTCTAACATATTGTTTATATTTCGTATAACGGTTTACACCAAGCATTAAACCTCTTGCTTCTAGTTCTTCAAACCTATCATCATTGGAATGGTAGTAAAACCCCGGTTCGTGTCCAGCAGAAGCATAGGTGAAACTATGTGTGCTGGGGTTATACATTCCATAGAACATCGTAATAAACATGCTTGGGTCCACGTTTTTTTCTACAATACGGTTCAGGTTTTCTAGCACATAACTAGGATCCGGCCGATGCTCAGGCAAAGAATCCATAGCGTATTTAATCATCGACATACAAAGAGCAGCTGGGATTCCTTTTCCAATAACATCCGCAATCGCTATACTAACACAATTCGTCTCATCATGAACAAAGTGGAAATAATCTCCATTCATATGCCTTGCAGGTACACTAATAGCCCCAATATCCAAGAACTCGATTTGAGGTATTTCGGTGTCTAACAGAGACTGTTGCACATTCGCGGCAATTTCCATTTCCGTTTTAAATTCAGCCTGTTTATCGCGCAAGCTCAGGTATTCACGATAAGCAATACCATATCCCAACATTACCTCTATCAATAAATCAAAGGAGCGAATAAAATTTTGGCCGCCGCTTGTCATTAATTCAATTAAACTGTTTCTATGAAAACCAACGATTTCTTCCGGAGATATTCCTCGTTCAATCGCTTTTTTACTATAATTTTGTGCTAGATATAAGGCTGCTTCTGTAGGTTCTTTTAGGAAATCTTGCAATATCGATTTATATTGCAGCTCTAAATCATCTCGGAAGCCCATCTTTTTTCCTCCTAACGAAGCCACTTAATCACTTCAATGCGCGTCCCTTTCCCGACATCAGAGTCAACCGTAAAATAATCCATTAATCTTTTTACACCAGGTAATCCTGCCCCTAAACCCCCTGATGTCGAAAAACCGTCTTCCATCGCCTTTCTAATATCAGGAATTCCTGGTCCTTCATCCTGGGCTACAATTTTTAGCCCCTCTCTTCCTACACTATTAATCTTTTGTAGGTGGATAGTTCCTTTTCCAGCATATAGATAAATGTTACGTGCTAATTCACTTATCGCGGTCGTGATGCGAGCTTGGTCAACTGTACTAAATCCAATCTCTTTAGCAAGTTCACGCCCTAGCTGGCGAGCCGCTACAATGTCCCATTCATTGTCAATTTGAACATAGGACTGGTTCGCCATACACTAATCCCCCAATTCCTGCTTAAGTTTCTCCAAACCTTTCTCAAAATCTAGAGCTGTTGTAATATCATTTAGGGAAACACCAAGCTCAACAAGCGTTATAGCAACCGCAGGCTGAATTCCCGTAATCACAACCCGGGTTCCCATTAATTTAGACATTTGAATAACATCTCCAAGTACCTTGGCAATAAAAGAATCAATAAAGTCGATGGCTGTAATATCGATTACAACGCCTTTAGCACCTGTCTCATGAATTTTCTGCAATAAATCCTCTTGAAACTGTAAAGCCGTTTGATCGTCTAGCTCCCATTGTATCGACACTAGCAAAATATCATGGAGCTTTAAAATCGGTATTCTCATTCCCTTCCCTCCAATCGCACTATCTTGCGATTAGTCATTTCTAATGCTTTTTCCATCCCTTTTTGCAGGGTATTGTTTGTAAGAATACTATTTAATTTCATCCCAATATTTATAATGGTTTGTGCTATTTCGGGCCGAATCCCGACAAGCATGCATTTTGAACCTACTAAACTAATAGCTTCAGCAACCTTCATCAGGTGATGGGCAACCATTGTATCCACTACCGGTACTCCTGTTATATCGATTAACACCACTTCTGAGCGATTCTTCACCACACCAGAAAGTAAGGTTTCCATGATTTGTTTCGCCCGCTCAGTATCAATTGTCCCGATCAAAGGCATGACAGAAATGCCTTCGAAAACAGGGATTAAAGGAGCTGACAGCTCGCGCAGAGCGGTTTTTTGAAGAGTGACGGTTTTTTCCCATCTTTCTGTATATTTATTCACAATTGTTTTATACAAAGCGACTAACTTATCTTCTAATGCACGATTAAGATCAAGCTGCTCATCTATTGCAAACCCAGCCTTATCCAAGCATTCATTAAACGTGGTTTTAAAAGCGATGAATCCCGTTGTAACCTGCTCAAGTGTCCAGCCCATGTGAAAGATTTTTTCAATAAAATGATGGACTGCTGGTGAAGTCGTTTTATCTTCTATAATATGGGATAAGGTAAGCCGGATGAATTCAATTGAAGCTGTTTGAAAATCCTGCGCAAAAACAGCATCTTCTTTGGGTTTATCTGTGAGATCCCTTATTTTATCCATCCAACTATCCGTTATTTCTTGTTTCTTATCATTCAAAAAGCTTATCATGAGACTTTGCATAAAATCCTCCTTATCTTACCACAAATCGCCCTCACCACTCTGACTGGTAACAGGATGTAACAAGATTGTGATGTGTTTGTAGTATAAATGAGCAGTTTGCAATTTTTTCTATTCATTACCTTTATTATATCGTATTTTAATTTTAGTAAGGAATATAACACCTTGAGGGGCATAAAAGGAAAAAAGCAAGCTAATCTGATTAGCTTGCTTGACTTGAGTGGCAGAAACACCTGATATAAAAACAGTATTTGGTAGCCGCGACGGCAATTCAGTCTATAATATGTATGAAAAAACGCCCTGAATAGAGCGCCACTGATTTTAAAAGTGAATGAGACCTAAACTAATCTGCAGCGCTTCATCCACTTTTTCCATCATTTCTTCATCTAAATGAGTGATCTTATCCGTCAATCTCTGTTTATCGATTGTTCGAATTTGTTCTAACAGAATGACAGAATCACGTTCAAAACCGTAACGTGCTGCATCAATTTCAACATGAGTTGGGAGCTTTGCTTTTTGAATTTGTGCTGTTATCGCCGCGACTATCACAGTGGGGCTAAACCGATTCCCGATATCGTTCTGGATAATGAGTACAGGTCTTACTCCACCTTGTTCAGAACCAACGACAGGGGAAAGGTCAGCAAAATATACGTCGCCACGCTTCACAATCAAATACTTATCCCCCGCTGACCAGCTTTTCTACGGTATGTTCTGCCTCATATTCCGCTTGAAACGCTTCCGAAGCAATTGAGAGGTTAATTTTAGACATTTCCATATAGCCTCTTCTCATTGATTCTCGGATTTGTCTTTTCTTTCTTTCACGCAGATACATGTTCGTTGCACGATAAATCAGTTCATTTAAATTCAAATTTTCACTATCCGCATAGCTGTCAAGTTCGGAAACAAGTTGTTTCGGTAGCCGAACAGTTATTTCCGTTGTAAGGCTTGGATCTGACACAAGCTACACCTCCACACACTATAGACCTGTATTCAATGCTTATACTATAATACCATGTAAACCTAGCTCTGAAAAGGATATCCTAACAATTCCTCTCTATTATAAGCAAAAAGGTCTGTCCTTTATGCATGAAATTAGGGAGTTTGATCTAAAATTATATTTTTTATTGCTATTATTTGATCGTCTTTTATATAGACCCGGGGAACCCGGCTAGATATCATACATGCCACTTCATAATTAATGGTATCAAGACGTTCAGCTACTTCATCTATAGTTACATCTTGTCCGATTAAACAAACCTTGGTTCCTTCAGGGTAATAGGCAGGCAGTTTGATCATGCATTGATCCATACACACTCTTCCAACAATCGGAACACGAATCCCTTCAACAGAAACGTCAAATCCCTGATTTTTTCGGATCCACCCGTCGGCATACCCAATCGGCAGTGTAGCTATCCATTCATCATCCTCTGCGATATAGGCATTTCCGTAGCTAATAGCAGACCCTTTTTCAACTCGCTTTATATGGACAATTTTTGAATATAGGGACATAGCGGGCTTTAAATCAAATGGGAGTAATGGTTTAATTTCCGGGGATGGGGCAAGCCCATACATTGAGATTCCCATTCGGACTGCATTAAATTTTTTAATATGCTGCTTCAATGCAGCTGCACTATTACTGGCGTGAATGATAGGCGGTTTGTTGTCGAGCTGTTCAACCCATGTATCAAACAAAGACAACTGCTTTTGAAAATAGTGTTCGTCTGTCTGATCAGCTGTTGCAAAGTGGGTGTACATCCCTTCCCAGATAAACTGCGGGGATTGCCTTACCGTTTGCACTAGTTCATTTAGCTCCTCAAACAGCCGCACTCCTAAACGCCCCATGCCTGTATCACATTTAATATGAATTTTTAATTGGTGGGTATCAAGAAGTTTTTTTGCTCTGATAAGCCAGTCTTTTTGAAACACAGTCAATGATATATCATGTTCCGCAGCAAGCACAGCATTTTCAGGTCTTGATGCACCCAATACTAAAATCGGGGCTTGAATCCCTTTCTGCCGAAGTGCAATAGCCTCGTCTAAAATAGCGACTGCTACCATACTGGCACCAGACTCAAGGGCTATTTGTGCAACCTCAACATCTCCGTGACCGTATGCGTTAGCTTTTACGACCGCCATAATTTGAACGTCATCTGAAAGAAACTCTCTCATTTTTTGGACGTTCCACTTAATTGCATCTAAATTTATTTCTGCCCAAGTATCACGAAGAAAACCCATTCTGGACCCTGCCTCTGTAGACAAATGTAGTGAAACGAAAACAGGCTCTCTTCTAAGAGAGAACCTGCTTCTCTTCCTGTTGTTATTTTACCATAGTTCCTTCTTGAACAGAACCAGCAACACTTATCATTTCTTCAGGTGTCAATTCAGAAGAAGCTAGCATGTATTCAACTCCATTATGCGTCCATTGAATACCTGTTTCTGTCATCGCGCCAACGGTATAGCCTAAATCGACAGGCTCACCATTCACAGGTGTAGACACCATGGCTCCAGCCGGCATAACCTCAGCCGTTTCCTGAATTAATGTAAATCTCTTTGTTGATTCAGCAGACTGATACTCATAGATTTGTACAACTCTTTGGCCGTTTTCCGTATCAATCATCTTTTCCTCAATGAGCTTGGCTGCGGCATCATTAGAGTACATAACAGCAAATTCATCTTGTGATTTTTCTTCATCCACACCTGCTGTTGTTTCCTTATCTAATTGAGCCCCTTCCATATTCCTTTGCATATCAAATGAATCTGGGTCAAACTTCGAGTTAAATTCCGTATCGCTAAATTCGACTGTAACTAATGGGTTTCGATCTGTGTCCATAACTTTTACAGTAACTGGTGATAAATCTTCCTTAGAAAGTGTAATTTCTTGCATTGGCAGCATTTTGTTGTTTTGATAACGAGTTTTCGTTTCAAACACATAATGCTCTTCCGTCTCTTTAAATGTTGCCTCAGGATCTTCCATTATATCCTGTACAAGAGACTCGTAAAGGTATGGCTGACTAGAGTTCTTTGGCCAGTCACTCTGGAACCGAAAACTCTTGTTCAAGGCCGGTGTTAAGACAAAAACACCTTCCTTGTTACGTAAAATCATTTGACTTTGATCAGATTGAGAATTTTTTAGCTCAACCCGATAAAAATCTGGATCGTTGTGCCAAACTTCAACATTGTATTCTTGCGGTTCCGTACCCATTTGCAGTGTCATTTTTGCTTTCGTTTTGTACGATGTAAGATCGTCCATTTTTTTGTTTAAATCTCCAACGACATCCTCTTGGGACTTAGCTCCACAGGCACTTAGTACAACCATTAACACCAGGCACAACAATGGCAACAACCACTTTTTCATGCATTCAACCCCTTTGTGTGTCTCATTTAACTGAATAGAGAGGGGCAGAGCCAAGCTGACGATTTCAATGATGTTGTGTCTGGACTGGTCCTATTAGAAACGAATCTCCCTTAAAAACGATAAATGGCAGAAAACACCTAATATGACCAGACCTATGCTTGGTGTAAAGACTCGGACTCCTTGTCTCTCCTTGTGCAATAGAAATATATGAGACAAGTTTTTAATTTATGTCCACGTTAAGCTGACATGCATAAAAAAGTTTTTTAATTTTAGTAATCGTTCAGTTAACCGGCATGAAAAAGTTGCTTCAATTGTATATAGTTAAACCTCCTCAATAATGGCCTGTGCTACTACAAACTCCTGGCTATGGGAAATGGAAAGATGGACCCCTTTTGAATCCGGCTTAGAAAAATACGGTTTCCCGTTAGAATCTTTTTGCACCTCAATTGACTGAAAGGATAATTCTCTGCCGATTCCTACTCCCCTTGCTTTTGCATATGCTTCCTTTGCAGCAAATCGGCCTGATAAGTATTCGATTTTTCGCTTCATAGGATATTGCATGTATTCTACTATTTCATTCGGTGTTAAAATTCGCTGGGGAAATCTCGGCTGGCGCTGAACCACTTTTTCAATCCGTTTTTTTTCAATGATATCGATCCCTATTCCTCGTATCAATTGCTCTTCCTCCCCTTCTAATTTAGAATGTAAACGAATATAGTATAGTGCTTGTTTCAGTTTAAGTCGTAAGGATTGCAAACCCTATCATTTTAGAAAGGAGCAATTTATGTTTGTAAGAACCGAAAGTTTCCGTGAGTATATTCAACAATATCCAATAATCACAGCGATTGTATGTATAAATATTATCGTTTATCTGGCAACTTTCCTTCCATTCCTGCCTAACAATTCGATTATTTTATCCTTAATTGGAGTAAATTTTTTAATTGGGCAAGGTGAATTATGGCGATTAGTTACACCGATTTTCCTTCATATTCAATTTACCCATTTTATTATGAATACGATAGCTGTTATCATTTTCTCTCCATTTTTGGAAAGATTATTAGGAAAAATGGGTTTTATTAATCTTTATCTATTTTCTGGGATTGCAGGCAATCTCGCAACCTTTATCTTTCTGCCCGCAACCTATACTCATCTGGGAGCGAGCGGATCGTTTTATGGAATATTTGGTTTTTATTTTGCTTTAATTCTTTTCCGAAAGCATAGTTTCCCGAAACAAATCCGTCAATCAATTATAGTTATTCTCGTATTAGGTATTTTGTTTACGGCCATCCAGCCTAACATTAATTGGATTGGACATATTTTTGGAGCAATTGGAGGCTTTGGTTTTGGCTATTATTTCCTTCATTTTGGCAGAGGAAAGTATCAGAGCTGAATTCTCTTAAAGGGAATTCAGCTTTTCCTAAACAACAAAGTATTAAATAGAAGGAAAAACACACCCCAAAAGGTGCATAAAGCCATAATATTTGAAATCATTCCCATTGTTCTAACGAATTAACAATGTTCTGAAAAATCAAATCATGCCCATAGTCATTAGGATGTAAACTGTCTGCTAGATAGTTAGAGGCGTTCATCCCTTGAAAAATAGTGTAATTATTAATAAAGTCGATTTGATTTTCCTCTGCTGCCTGTTTGATTGCATTACAAGTCTCTTGCATTGTGAAATGATAAATGTCCGGATTTTGATTGGATACAGGATTTGCACACATGACTATCAGAGCTCGATTCGACTTTACATTATCAATCATGTTTTGCAGATTTCTCTTAAAAATAGCGGAGTCTTTCTCACGGCGATCGTTAGTGCCTAGCTGAATGAAAATATATCGGTCCTCGTCATGAATTGCTGTTCCGTCACCGCTTGTATTCCCATCTAAATTTCTTTCTATATAAGTTTTGGCTGTCGCCCCAATAATACCTTGATTCGATATTTGAACTGTTTTATCTACAATTATGCCACCGATTTTAAACGTCTGTATACTCTGGGAATCAATTTTAACCGTCCTGATTTCGATGAGAGCATCTTGCACGTAATCAAATCGATGGGTCCTCATATTCCCGGTACCTGGCGAATTTCCATCAAAGCCCGCTCTCGTTGTAAAAAAGCCATGTGAAACACCATCCACAAACAATTCATAATCCATACTGTTTTCAGCACTTTCATAAGCTAAGGTGAATTGCTTGCCCGTAAATTTAAATCTTATAATCCCTGCTCCATCAGACGATGGGTCAATTTGAAAATAAAGCTGTTTTTTCGATATATCGCCTTCACTCTCCATGACCCCATATGAATCTATATTTCCTTCCGTTGTAACTTCGAAATTTTCGCCCTCCGGAAATAAAATAAATTCTTTATTAAACTCAACGATTGATTCACCGCTTGGTGAAGCCTTCCAATTGGAAATTAAAGGAGGTGAACCAGCCATATATTCTGAACCTATATATCGCTTAAATCGATTCACAAAAGAAAGTGACTCGAAATTATCGCGAATATCCGATAAGGTCCCATCCCGACCCATTTTAAAGTGTACGGGGTTTCCTGTTGCTGTCATACCCCATGTAATTGAATCCCCGATAAATACAATTCCTACATATTGTTCAAGCGGATTGGATAATGCCTTTTTTAATTTTTCTAATTGCCCAAAAGACATTGTATCTTCTGCTTTTAAGTTACCCGACGTCCCGCCAGATAAAACAGCATATATAAACCCGATTAAGGAGAGTGCACACAGAACGATTACTTTTTTCAAAAAACCACCTCTACATTCAAGTATACCTTCAAACACTAGTAATTTGTGCAGAAAAAAACCGGCTATTCACCAGCCGGTTTTATAGTGATTTTTTATCGTTCATTTACTCGTTTATTGTTATTGCTGAACCTTTTTCCGGACCCGCGCTTTCTCGCATTCGATGGAGAAGATGACTTCCATGATTTTGAGGAAGATGCATTTTTCCTGTTATAAGATTTTCCTCCTTTGTCACCTTTTCTGTCACGTCGCACTGGTAAAGGCGGTTCAGACGTTAATTCAATCGGAGTTTCATTTGGCTCCTTCGTTAACATTTTGAGTGCTGCTGCTACTACTGCGACCGCATCCTCTTTTTCAAGTAATTCCTCGGCCGCTTTATAATAGAACTTTGCCTCTTGTCGCTCTATGATCGACTGTAACTGCTCGATCACCATCCTCTGTTGGCCCTCTATCGCTTCATCAAATGAAGGTACTTTCATTTTGTTCATCTTTTTCTTGGTCGTCTCTTCTACAACGCGAAGATAAGATGTTTCTCTAGGTGTGACAAATGTAATAGCTGTTCCTGTTTTCCCCGCACGCCCTGTACGTCCAATGCGATGAACATAGCTTTCAGGATCTTGCGGAATATCGAAGTTGTATACATGTGTAACACCCGAAATATCAAGACCTCTTGCGGCTACATCCGTTGCAACTAAAATATCAATTGCATTAGATTTGAACTTTTTAAGCACGGCAAGTCTCTTCGCTTGGGTTAAATCTCCATGGATTCCTTCCGCAGTATACCCGCGAATGGTAAGAGCGTTAGCCAGTTCATCTACTCTTCTTTTTGTTCGCCCAAACACAATCGCAAGTTCTGGAGACTGAATATCTAATAGTCTTGTTAATACATCAAACTTCTTCTTTTCGTGGACTTCGATATACGATTGTTCAATTTGCGGAACCGTCATTTCTTTGGCTTTCGTACGAATTAGCTTCGGATCTTTCATAAAGCGATTGGCAATACTGCGAATCGGTCCAGGCATTGTGGCTGAGAAGAGCAGAGTTTGTCTTTCCGCTGGAACCTTTGAAAGAATCGCCTCAATATCTTCAACAAACCCCATATTCAGCATTTCATCTGCTTCATCTAATACAACCGTATGAACGTGACTAAAATCAATCGTTCCACGATTCATATGATCCATAATTCTTCCTGGTGTTCCGACAATAATATGAGGACCCTTTTTCAGCGCACGAATTTGTCTTTGAATATCCTGACCTCCATAAATAGAGAGGACTTTCACGCGTTTATCCTGGCCGAGCTTATACAGTTCTTCACTAACCTGAACTGCGAGCTCCCTTGTAGGTGCAATAATAAGTCCTTGTACTAAAGGGTTTCTTACATTTATTCTTTCTAATAATGGTACACCAAACGCTACCGTTTTCCCTGTACCTGTTTGAGCTTGTCCAATGACATCATATCCTTGTAAAGTAACGGGAATCGTTTCCGCCTGAATCGGAGTTGCTTCCTCAAATCCCATACGGTTAATCGATTTTAAAAGTAAGGGGCTAAGCCCTAATTCATCAAACTTTGTTGTCAATTTCATTTCTCCTTCAAATACATTTCATCATTATTTGTAGTTTAACCCGATCTTTTACTACAACTAAATAATCTTAACAGTTTCTAATCAAATTAAAAAGCATCTAGCCTTAATCTCTGCTATCTTTTGCAGGAATATCTTCTAAAAATGAGAGTATATCTTGAAAGAGGACATCCTTTTCCTCACAATGGCAGATGATATGCTGTGCCTTTTCGAGAAAAAGCAGCTTCTTTTCAGCAGCTCCTATCGAGTCATGGAGTGCGTAGGCTGCTTTCGGTGGTACAACCCCGTCGTCCAAACCTTGAACGATCATTGTCGGCGTATTTACACTAGGCAGATATTGTTTGAGGTCCTTTACTAATTTCCTGAACTGAGTCGTTGCAGAAAGGGGGGTCGAGGCAATCTTTCGTTTATAATTTTGGAAACGTTCGTTTTCAAGTAAAGTTCCTCTCATAGCATCCTTTATAAATTGTTTCATGTCCAGGGTTAATTGCCTTGGATTGACATAATAAAGGGCTGCACTCAGGAGCACAAGTTTGGCTACCGGGTATTTAACCGCTAAATAACTGGCAATCATCCCACCCATAGAAAATCCAACTACATACACTTTATCACATATCTGGAGGAGCTCCTGCAGCTCATCCTCAGCCGACCGGACCCATTCGTAATAATAGATCCCTTTTAGCCGGAGCCTCTCACCATGACCTGGCAAGGTAGGAGAGACAATATGCCAGTCCGTTTTCAGTCGCAAATATTCTTCAAGTGGGGCTATTTCATGCGGACCACCAGTAAATCCATGAATTAATAAGCAGCCATTCATATATATCACCCAACTTTTAAATGTAATAAAAGGAAAGATACGCCTTCTATCATATGTATGTTAAGGTGATATTTTTCTGCAGTCCTTATTCGTAAATTAGCAAAAAAATCGTGGTCTACTTTTTTCGTTATGCACACAATAGCGAATCCAGAATTCGGCTGGCAGAAGTTTTTACTCTCATTTTACATTTATTTTGCCCTTCTTTTTTCCATCTAAAACGTATTCTTGACCCCCGCCAACCAGTAATTCTGACCAGCTATTATATAAGACCCTCTAAAACCTCTTCTAGTTTCATACCTCTTGAAGCCTTAACTAATAATACGGTTTGTTCATCTAATAATGCCTTAACAGCATGCCGTAATTCATCCTTGTTACTAAACTCTTTGACTGCAATAGACTTCCCTTTTTCCCGAATCCCACTGGCAATATAACTGGCTAATGGTCCGTACGTGTATACGTATTGAATATCATTAGCTGAAATAAAATGACCAATCTCTGAGTGAAGCTCTTTTTCACTAGGTCCCAATTCGAGCATGTCTCCTAAAACCAGCACTTTTTTAGAATAGTTTTCAAGTGATTGAACCAATTCAATCGCTGCTTTCATAGAAGTGGGGCTTGCATTATAGGCATCATTGATAATCAATGCTCCGTTAAATCCTTTATGTGACTCCATTCTCATCGCAGAAAGAGAAAGGCATTCTAATTGATTTTTAATCGTCTCTTGATCGACCTGTAAAAAGCGGGCAACGGCTATGGCAGCCAATGCGTTTTTTACATTATGAAGGCCTAAAACCGGTAAATACATTTTTGTTTCAGGAAAAGCTTGAACTATAAACTCAGTTCCTTCTCCCTTTGCTTCAACGGAAATCGGGTAATAGTCACATTGATCACTTTTCCCAAATGAAATGGTGTGAAACTGCCAGCTCTTTGACCCGACCTTAGCTTGTAATAAAGGTTCATCTCCGTCATAAACAAAAAGGCCATTCGCGCTGAGACCCGCAATGATTTCAAACTTCGCCTCCGCTATTCCTTCCCGTGAGCCAAGATCCTCCAAATGAGCCTCGCCGATATTCGTGATAACAGCAACATCCGGCCTTGCCAACTCAGATAAAAATTCTATTTCGCCTCTTGCGCTCATACCCATTTCCAATACAATAACTTCTGTGTCTTCCCGAAGCGATAATAAGGTTAAAGGCAGACCAATATGATTATTGTAATTTCCGATTGTTTTTTGAACAGTATAAGTTCCAGATAGGATTTGGGCAATCATATCTTTTGTTGTTGTTTTTCCGTTACTTCCTGTTACCCCAACTACTTTGACCTTTAAACTATCACGATATGCCTTTGCTAATCTTTGCAGCGCTTCAAGCGGATCATCAACCAAAAGCAAAGGCAAACCCTCGGGCGGATTGGGCATATTTCGTTTCCAAAAGGCAGCAGAGGCACCCTTTTCAAAGGCTTGCTCGACAAATTTGTGACCATCCACATTTTCTCCGGCAAGGGGAACAAACAATTGCCCCGTTTCGATAGTCCTTGTATTGATGGATACCCCTTTGATCTTGTCTTGACTACTAGTTGGGATGGAAAGTTCCGCATTTGTCATGTTTGCCACTTGTTCAAGGGTTTTCGTTATCATATAGAGTCCTCCGATCAGTCAAAAGTGTATCTGATTTTCATCTTCTCTTGGTGTCTTTCAATTGCAAATTCTACTAAACGCTCAATTAAGGTTGGATAATCAACTCCGCTATGTTTCCATAATAATGGGAACATACTCATAGGAGTAAACCCAGGCATTGTGTTAACTTCATTTATTAATATTGTACCATCTTCTTTTAAGAAGAAATCAACCCGCGCTAATCCTGAACAGTCAAGAACTTTATAGGCTTTTACAGCTATCTTTTTCATTTCTTCATACGTCTCATTTGAAACATCAGCTGGAATAATTAGCGCAGTATCTCCATCCTCATATTTAGACTTGTAATCATAGAATTCTGTTTTCGGAACGATTTCGCCCACCACCGAACATTCAGGGTCATCATTCCCCAACACTCCGATTTCAATTTCTCGTGCTTTTACCCCTTCCTCTACAATTACCTTCCGATCATATTGCAGGGCTTCTTCAATCGCTGCTTTTAATTCGTCTCTTGTTTTACACTTGCTTATTCCTACACTTGAACCAAGATTAGCGGGCTTGACAAAACAAGGGTAGCCGAATTCATCTTCAATTCTCGTATAAATGTCCTGCGGGGTTCGTTCCCAATCTCTGGCTTTAAAGCCTATATAACGAACTTGATTGAGACCGGCCTGGGCAAACAATGCCTTCATCGCTAATTTATCCATGCCTGCAGCAGATGCTAATACTCCATTCCCCACATAAGGCAGATCTAGTAACTCTAGCATTCCCTGCACTGTACCGTCCTCGCCATTTGGCCCATGAAGAAGAGGAAATACAACTTCCGCTTCATATTCATTGCTTAACTCATTATTTTTTAGGGCTAATGGGGAAACTGATGGTACGGAAGAAGGAAATTCAAGCAGTTTGAGATCCGAGACTTTCCCTTCAAGAACTCCCCCTCTTTTCCAATTCCCTTCCTGATTTATATAAATTGGATGAACCTCAAATTTACTTTGGTCAATCGCATTCATAACAGCCATGGCTGTTTGCATGGAAACCTTATGTTCTGCAGATTTCCCGCCATAGAGCAAGTGTAGTTTAGTTTTCATAATAAACCTCCACGTTTATGAATTATTCAATCTACTTAAATATACACAAAGATTGCTTGTATCATATTTATAAGGAGCCTAGATTCTTTTTTATTGTATGGGAACAACGCTTGTCGCGTACTTATAGTATACAAGTTATCATGCGGAATTTATAGCGGAGGAAAAAAATAAACCTGCTTCCAAAAAGATGTCAGCAGGTTTATTTTATGGAGCTTAACGTCTATTACTCTTCGGATCAAACGCATCCCGAAGACCATCTCCGATAAAGTTGATACATAGAACCGTTAGAAAAATAGCTAATCCCGGCGGTACCCATGCTTCTGGACTATTTCGTAAAATCCGTAAACTTTGCGCCTCGGAAATCATATTCCCCCATGTTGGTGTAGGCTGAGGAATCCCAAAACCAATGAAACTGAGCGCAGATTCTATGATAATATAAGTCGCCATCATGAGGGTTGCGTTCACAACAATCGGACCAATCGCATTGGGGATAAAATGCTTAAATATAATCCGGAAATCACTGGCTCCAATTGCTCGAGCCCCGAGAACAAACTCCTGTTCACGAAGTGCTAAGTACGTTCCTCGTATAATCCGCGTTAGATTCGGCCATGATGTAAGCGCAATAATAGCTACAAAAATACCTATAGTTACCTTTTCCAAAAGGGCTACAATCGTCAATAAAAGGACAAGGAAAGGAAGCATCAGCATTAAATCAGCTGCACGCATGATGATACTGTCTATTTTTCCTCCATAATAACCAGCTATCGAACCAAGAGTCACTCCAATAACCAACGTGAAGATCATAGCAGTGAATCCTACAATTAGTGAGATTCTTCCGCCATAAAGAAGCCTTGCTAAATTGTCTCTTCCGGAACTATCATTTCCGAGCGGATGCTCTTCACTTGGGGGACGTTCAATTAGGGTTAAATTCGATTTTGTCGGATCTTGATCTGTAAAAAGCGGGGCAAAAACAACAGCCAGAATAATCAAAAAAAGTACAATTACTCCGGCAACGGCCAGCTTATTTTTCATAAATCGTTTAATGGCCAGTCTAGTGGGACTTGTCCCCTTTTCCAATTTAATATCCGGACTAAATTCGGATTGTGGATCAATTGTTACTTGTGGATTAGATTGCATTACTTTTCACCTCAATCGTAGCGGATTCTTGGATCGACAATACTATAGAAAATATCAGCAAGCAGGTTCCCTAAAAGGATACAAAATCCAAGCAGCAAATTTATAGCCATAATAACTGGATAATCACGATTTCCAATCGAAGATAAGAATAGCGTACCAAGTCCCGGGTATTGATAAACCCCTTCTGTGATAATTGCTCCGCTGAGGAGTGCACCGATTTCAAAACCCATTAAAGTAATAATCGGAATAAGCGCATTACGAAGCGTATGTTTATAAAGAACATTTCGCTCAGTCATACCCTTCGCTTTGGCTGTTCGAATATAATCACTTCCCAGCACTTCCAAAACCTCAGAACGCATATAGCGCATATAAGCAGCTGTGCTCCCTAATCCAAGTGTGATACCTGGCAGAAATAAGTGATGAAGCTTATTCAAAAACAATTCAAACCCTTCTAATCCCACTTCAGACACAGATCCCTGAGAAGGGAACCATCCAAGATGTATGGAGAAGAAATAGATCGCTACTAATCCGAAAAAGAAACTTGGAACAGCTAAACCAATAAATCCGAAACCAGTTGCTGCATAATCCAATAAGGAATAAGGATGTTTTGCTGAGTAAATTCCTATTGGAATCGCCACGATTATGGTGATAAATAAAGAAAATATACCTAAATATAAAGTGTTTTCAATTCGGTCTGCAATTAATTCAGATACTTCACGGCCTTTATAAACGAACGATTCACCGAATTCACCCTGAATAGCATCTTTTACCCAGTTAAAATATTGTATTGGGAGAGGGTCATTTAGTCCAGCAGCCTCTCTCTGTTGTTCAAACACTTTTGGATCGACATTCGGATCCATGATTCTGCCAGTGAAAGGGTCACCCGGTGCAGCCCGTACCAAACCAAAGACGATAATCGTTAAGGCAATTAGCATTGGTATAAAGACAAGTAAACGTCTAATGATATATTTATACATCCGTTTCCCCTCCATTCTATTAATTTGAGAATCCAGCAGTAAGAGTTTTCACACAAATGTGAGAGACGTACTGCCCAAAATGTAACCCCTGACTTTGAAGATTAAAGAAAACTTAGGAGTTAATAGAGGATTTCCCACATTTTTCGATATTGATGTTCGAATGCGATGTTGGATTCTTGTCAGTATTCATTGATAAAAGGAAAGAGCATGCAGCTTTAAATGAAGCATGCTCAGCCCTTAAACTATTCTTCTAAACTATTACTCTCCGCTTACCCACCATAGATGTGGATCGTTAATAAAGGAAGTTGGCAATACTTCAATACCCTGGAGGCGTTTATTGTATGCCCACAGGCTATTTTGTGCGTACAAGATGAGAGCCGGAAGATCATCTTGGTATAGAACTTGCCAATCACTGTACACTTGTTTACGGTACTCTTGATCAAACGCATCCGGCGGTGTTAAAGCTTTTTGAAGAAGCTCATCTGACTCTGGGTTATTCCAGCGGGAATAGTTATATCCTGCTTCAATACCCCATAGACCACTTGGATCAGGATCCCCTGAACCTAAGCTCCAGCCTAGCAAGTATAAATCCCAGTCTTCATTGTCTTTTTCAAGCGCTTCAGCGTAGGCTGCAAATTCCATTGGCTGCCGGAGATCAATTTTGATACCAACAGCTTCAAGCATTTCTTTAATGATTGGTGCAGAACGCTCACGAAGCTGGTTACCAGTTGGGTAATTAAGAGTTAGTACCCACTCTTCTCCATTCGGATCTTCACGGAATCCATCTCCGTTTACATCCTTATACCCTGCAGAATCAAGCAATTCTTTAGCTTTCTCTGGGTCAAATGGGTATTGATTTGGATTTTCGCCATCATACGCCCAGAATTGAGTTGCGATTGGAGCATTGATGACAGATCCCCTACCATAAAGGATACCGTCAATAATACCCTGACGATCTACCGCGTAGGCAATGGCCTGACGAACTTCTTTGCTTTTTAAATCTTCATTTGGCACCCAATTATCAGGGTTGATTACGCCAGCTTGAGCATCTTCTGGAGTACGGTGATTATGGATCATCCCCATTAATTGATAACCGAAATCTGGCTGTTCAATAATTTCAATATGTTCCATAGCGTCTATTGTTTCAAAGTCGGCTGGCTGGAATCCATTTGGATCAGCAACAAAGTCAACTTCTCCAGTTTCAAGCAGACCTAAAATGACTGCCTGATCAACTACTTTCCATGTGATACTGTCTAGATAAGGTTCACCTTTCCAGTACTCTGCATGTTTTTCTAGCACATACTGCTCGCCTTCAATCATTTCTGTAAACTTAAATGGACCTGTTCCGATTAATTCTCCTGGCTTGAGCGATGCACCTGCTTCAGGAATTTCAGCGACAGGAATATCCTTAAAGATATGTTCAGGGATAATTGGGAAATTAACATCTTTTAAAGCCGTAACGTTAGGTTGTGCAAAATGGAAAGTAACTGTATAATCACCATCCGCTGTTACCCCTTGGAATTCATCTGTTGCTCCTGTTGAAAATTCTTCATATCCTAACAGTCTTTCAACATAATCAGTACGAACACCTCCAGCCTCTACATAACCAGGACTAGAAAGCGTCTTATATGTGAATACAACGTCTTCAGCAGTGAATTCTTCCCCATCATGCCACTTTACGCCTTGTTCTAGCTCTAAAGTGATAGCAGTTTGGTCCTCATTAAATTTCCAGGACTTAGCTAAATTAGGTTCATATTCCAGTTTCTCGTTTTGAGTTAAAAGAGATTCAAAAACAAAGCTAATAATATTTGCTTCATAGGCCTCTGTGTAAAAAATTGGGTTAAATTGTCCTGTTGGCGCTGTATCAATCGCACCTATAATTGAACCTCCCATTTGCGGCTCACCAGTAGTACCTTCGCCTTCACCTTGCGGCTGTTCAGTTTCGTCTCCTTCCCCTGCATCACCTGAGCATGCAGCAAGCATTCCCAGAAGGAGTACAAAGATAAGCATAAGTAACCAATGTTTTCTGATTTTCAAAACATTCACCCCTTATAAATTTTCAAAGTAAATTGGAAAAAACCTATACCACTTTAGAAGAACCACCTCCTTACTCCGAACCCCTTTTAAATCAAATAGAGGGATTATTTATCATACAAATGACATGCCACATAATGACCATTACCCATATCAGTAAATTCCGGACGTTCTGCTGAACAGCGATCGTGAGCAAGAGGACAACGAGTTCTAAATGCACATCCGCTTGGAGGATTTGATGGACTTGGAAGGTCTCCTTTTAAAATGATTTTTTCACGTTTGTTATGTACATCTGTAGATGGTACAGAAGAAAGGAGTGCTTGAGTATACGGGTGAAGCGGACTCTCATAGATTGCCTTTTTTGGAGCGATTTCAGCAATCCTGCCAAGATACATAACCGCAACCCGATCACTAATATGTTTCACAACGCTTAAGTCGTGGGCAATAAACAGATAGGTAAGATTAAATTCCTCTTGCAGATCTGCCATTAGATTGAGAACCTGCGCCTGAATCGACACATCCAGAGCTGAAACAGGCTCGTCACAAATAACAAACTTCGGATTTAATGCGAGGGCACGTGCAATACTAATCCGCTGTCGCTGCCCCCCAGAAAATTCGTGCGGGTACTTTAAGCGGTCTTCTGGCCGAAGCCCCACTTTTTCCAACAAGCTTATTGTTTTTTCTCTGCGCTCGCTTTTTGACATAGATGTCTGGACAATCAGCGGTTCTTCAATTATTTGCGAAACACTCATCTTTCCGTTAAGTGAAGCATATGGGTCCTGGAAAACAATTTGCATATCCTTTCTGATAGGCCGCAGCTGCCGGTTTCCCATAGTTGAAATATCCTGATTTTCAAATAAAATTTGTCCTTCCGTTGGATTCAGCAAGCGTAAAATCACTCTGCCCAGAGTCGATTTCCCCGAACCAGACTCTCCTACGACCCCAAGTGTTTCTCCGCGAATAATATTAAGAGATACATCATCAACGGCTTTTACATGGCCAACGGTTCGTTTTAAAATACCACCTTTAATCGGAAAGTATTTTTTTATATTTTTTGCTTGTACTATGTAATCCTGGTCAGTTTTTACAGTAAGATCTTTTTCGAGAATGGACATGTTAAGCCTCCTTATTGGTAGAGATAGCAGCGAACATCATGACCTGGTTCTGTTGGAAGTAATTCAGGATTACTTTCTCTGCAAGTATCCATCGCTTTCGGGCAGCGGTCTGCAAAGCGGCACCCCTTCGGAAAATTATAGGCTGGCGGGACCATTCCCTTGATTGCACCTAATCTATCTACTTCTTTATCAAGACTTGGCAAGCTTTCTAACAGCCCGTTGGTATAAGGGTGTTTTGGATTGGTGAATAATTTTTCTACCGTGGTATCTTCCACAATTTGCCCCCCATACATGACCATAACCCGGTCTGCATATTCAGCGACCACTCCAAGATCGTGCGTAATTAAGAGGACTGCCATATTAAACTTCTTTTTCATTTCATCTAATAAATCCAGAATTTGCGCCTGGATCGTTACATCTAAAGCCGTTGTCGGTTCATCGGCAATCAGAAGCTTAGGATCACAGGATATAGCGATTGCAATCATAGCCCGCTGCCTCATTCCCCCTGAAAGCTGGTGAGGGTACTCCTTCATCGTTTCTTCAGCTCTTGGAAAACCTACCATTTTTAAAAGCTCAATCGCTTTTATATAGGCCTCTTTTTTCGATATTTTTTTATGACGCACAATCGTTTCCACAATCTGATTTCCAATTGTAAAAACCGGATTTAATGCAGTCATAGGTTCCTGGAAGATCATTGCAATATCCTTACCGCGGATTTTAGACATTTGTTTATCGGAGAGTCCAACTAGATCCTTTCCGCCAAATACAATTTTTCCGCCTTCTATTTTTCCAGGCTTATTGATTAACTGCATAATCGATAGAGACGTGATACTTTTCCCACTGCCCGATTCACCAACTAGCGCTAACGTTTCCCCAGGGTTAATAGAAAAGTTAACACCATCTACGGCTTTGGCTACTTTTTTGTTATCTAAGTAGAAATAGGTCTTAAGCCCTTCTACATTTAATAGAGCTTGCTGCGTCATCCACGTCACCTCAGAGTATATGGTTTTATAAATTTATGAAAACTCTGTAACTTTTGAAAAGTATACACGCTTATTGTATTTTTTTCAATACATATAAAAATCAAAATATGTAGAAGAATGGGAATCATCTAAATATAGGAAAGCGGTTTCTTTGTTGATTTTATTGGCTTTTCCTTATTTTGTAGGTCTAAACACCTGTTTTATATTGTCGAAAACTCGTGACAGTGATTAAACCGCTTTTCATAGAAAATAGTTTTCAAAAAATAAAAAAGACCTTAAAAAGGAGTGGATTTCTCCGTCTTAAGGCCTATGTCCCAATTCATTTGTTACCCTTAAAGGAATCGATTGCATTTCCTTTACACTATCAATTCTATTCAATCGAGTAGGAGGCGCGTCACCGCGCCGACCTCTCACACCACCGTACGTACCGTTCGGTATACGGCGGTTCAATAGCTTAAGTATCGACGCTCATATAAGTGGTTTAAATCTTTTAACCCCCATTTTTTGAGCGTTTTGTTTTTAATTGCTTTCTGAAGCGTTTCACTAGCTGATATTCTCCAATATCCCTTT
>NZ_JAKZKT010000044.1 GCF_022808645.1 Bacillus litorisediminis | reverse complement strand
GTCTCTTTCAATATTATTGTTTCTCGTCATCATAATCCATCACCTCTAGATATCTCATTATAAATATTGTAAATCAAAAAAGACTGTAGGCAAACTCGATATTATCGAGTTTGTCTACAGTCTGAAAGCAGCTCTAATTATATGAGCTGCTTTTGTTTTATCCCCATCTCAAAACGATATTAATACTTGAAAAACCTTCTGTATCTGTCTTTCCTGAAAAGGTAAGCCGCAGTCCATTTGGATTAAAATATATTTCCGGATCTGACTTCACTCCTGCTTCTTTCAACAATTGTCTGACTTTCTCTTTATCAGATCTTTGGGCTGCGTCCATTAACCTTTTTGAGAAAGGGTCAGGCTCTTCAATTTTGTCCAATAGATTAACAATTTCAGTGAGAAGAGGCTTTGAAATTTTGGCTGATTCCACAAACAAGGTGGTATCCACTTCTGGAAATTGTCTGGGCGGATAGTTAAAATTTGTAACGCCGTAATGACCTGGGAAACACGGATATCGGAAAGGGGGAAGACGCCTAGGGAGGCGATACATTTTAGTCCCTCCTTTTTATCAATTTGTAATGAAAAGGGTTTCGCTTCCATCTTATGCAAGCAACTTGAACAATTTACCCATAGACCAATACGATATTCTCTTTTTTTCAATAGGCAAGTATATAAATATTTGTTTTCATTTTGTTTTTGATATGATAAGGGAAAGAGAATAAATCCCTTCATGGGAGGTTGATGGGCAGGGTCCAGCATGGATTTAGAAACGTTAGAATCCATATTAGATGAATTTAATTATATAGGGTTATTTCTCTGGCTGTGGCTAGGGGTATTTGGTGCACCAATCCCGAATGAAGTTATTGTGATGACAATTGGGTTTGCCAGTTCAACAGATGTTTTAATAAGTCCCTATGCTTTTATTACCGTTTACTTAGGGATTGTCGGTGCGTTGACTACTTGTTACTTGTTAGGTAGATTACTAGGAAAGCCATTATTAAAATGGATGAAACAAAAGAAACGATTAAATCATTCACTCGAAAAAGCTATCCGGTTTATGAATAAATACCATACTTTTTCGCTTCCTCTTAGCTATTTTCTGCCAGGGTTTCGAAATTTTGTGCCGTTTTTATATGGGCTAAGTAAGCTGTCATATAAAAAATTTGCGCTTCTATCCTATTCAGCTGCTCTTGTATGGGTAACAGGCGTCTTTTTCCTGGGCTATTGGTTCGGAGAAGAGATTGATTCGAATCAGATTGTAATAGAGGAAATCGTTATAGTGGCTTTAGCGATTCTTATTGTTTTAACGGTACTTATGGTTTGGAAAAGAAAAAAACGGAGAGCGAAAGCCCATTCTGAATAAAAACAGCGATCCCCTAAGAAATCGCTGTTTTATATATTTAATAACGATACCTATGTTCAAATAAGTCAATAACACCTAAAACGATATGACCCAGTCCAAATCCTAAAATTGTATTGGAAACCATTCGGTCTACTCTTCTGTTTTGGGTTAAAAGGATTCCGCATATCGTGAAAATACAACCGAGATAGTAGGGATTAAACCTTCCCGTATCCGATACATCAGTATTTCCTCCCTTATATGATCGCTGCCCATAGTATAAACAAATTAGGGAGCTGTACTCGAGGGAGTTCATTCCATATCGCTACACTTTTTCTGCAGATGATTGATGTTCCTTAATATCATCATGCTTTGATTTTTCCCATAGCTTTACCCCAGAATGATAAGCCGCTCTTGCAATTAAATGACCAGCGACAGGGGATGTCATAAAGATAAAGAATACGGCGATAAGCAAACGGCTATTAAAATGATCATCTAATAGCCAGAAATAAAGAAAAGTTCCGATTAAAATGAGCATAATTCCTAAAGTGGTACTTTTCGATACCGCATGATTTCGGGTATAGATATCAGGCAGACGGATTACACCAAAGGTGGCTACAAGGGAGAGAAAGGCGCCTAATCCAATGAATAATGCAACGATCACTTCAATGATTGTTTCGGTCACGTTCGATAATGACTCCTTTCTCTAAAAATTTAGCAAAGGCAACAGTGCCAATGTAGGCTAATATTCCAATTAATAAAATAACCTCTAAAAATGCACTCGTTCTTAACAGGATGGAAAGAATCGCTACAATTGCTATTAAATTAATGCCGATTCCATCAAGAGCAATAACCCGGTCAGGAGTAGAAGGACCCTTAATTACCCTAAAAACTAAACCGATCATCGATAGAGCAATCACGATGAGGGAGACGATAAGGACTGCATCTAACATTATCGGCTCACCTCCATTATTGCTTTTTCAAAGGTATTTTTAATGCTTTTAATTTCTTCTTCTTTATCACCGATATTAATAGCATGAACATAAATCGTTTTTTGATCTTCTGAAACTTTTACGACTAGTGTCCCGGGTGTTAATGTAATTAAATTGGATAAGACAACGATTTCCCAATCCTTTTTTAAATCAGTTGGAAGTGCAAAAATCCCTGGCTCGATGTCGAGTCTTGGCTTAATCACTAGCTTGAGTACAGAAATGTTAGACAGAACAAGCTCTTTAAAGAATAGAAGAATGAGCTTAATAATCGCCCAAACCCGTCCTAAATAAAATCTCGTATGAAAGTATCGCCTAAACACAAACATAATAACGAGACCTAAAATGTAACCGATTAAAAAAGTGGAGGTATCGTAGGAATTTTGCAAAAACATCCAGAGAAAGGCGAGAAATACATTTAATAAAAGTTGAAATGACATAGAATTCTACTCCTTTAAAACAGCATCCACATAAACAGATGGATCAATTAAGCTTTCGGCTGCTTTAGAAATAAAAGGCTCTGTAACACCTGCCCCAAACCCATATAGGACGGCAATCATTACGAACGCAAGACATGGCATTATTAGATATTGAACGGGAGCTTTGTCCTGAGGATCCCAAGCCCTTGGTGTACCCCAAAAGCCATTAATAAAAATCTTCATCACTGAAAAAAGTACAAATAAACTTGAGAAAATAACGATAAGACTTCCTACCAGCTCGCCCTCTTCAAATCCCCCTTGAACAATCAGGATTTTACCGATGAATCCACTTAACGGAGGTATGCCAGCTAGTGAAAGAGCCGCAACAAAAAAGGTCCATGCCAGAAGCGGATATTTATGAATTAATCCGCTTATATTTCGCAGATTACTTGTGCCGGTTATGGCAATGATTACCCCGATAAGGAGGAAGAGAGCTGCTTTAATAATCATGTCATGGATCAGATAAAAGACTGATCCGGTTAACCCGGAATCGGTCATGGTTGAAACACCAAATAAAATAACACCGACTGCAACCATGATATTGTAAATAACAATTTTCTTAAGATCTGAGTAAGCAATCGCTCCAATCACCCCGATCATAATGGTCAGCAGGGCTAGCGAGCCAAGCAAACTGTGAGTGTAGTCCAGATCGTGATGGAAAATGAGGGTGTAAGTCCTCATGATTGAATAGACGCCAACCTTTGTTAAAAGCGCCCCGAACAATGCCATCACTGGAATTGGCGGTGCATAATAGGACCCCGGCAGCCAAAAGAACAGAGGGAAGATCGCTCCCTTTAGCCCAAAAACGATTAAAAACAGGACGGCGATTACAGTAAGAATCCCGGTTTGTTCTGTCGGAATTTCGGATATCCGGACAGAGAGATGCGCCATATTGAGTGTTCCTACCACAGAGTACAAATAAGCTACAGCAATGACGAACAAAGCAGAAGATAACACATTGACTAACAAGTACTTTAATGATTCTCTTAATTGTATTTTAGTTCCGCCTAAAACAATTAAAACGTACGAGGACATGAGAATGACCTCAAAGAAGACAAATAGGTTGAAAATATCCCCGGTTGTAAAAGCACCATTTACGCCAAGCAATAGGAATTGAACAACCGAATAGTAATAGTATTTTTCTCTTCCTTCCCCAATGGAGCGGAATGAATAAATTAGACATAATAATGTGATTACGCTTGAAGTTGTGACAAGTAATGCAGACAGCATGTCTGATACGAGCGTAATTCCAAAAGGTGCTTCCCAGTTACTCAGATTTAGGGCTTGAATGCCGCTTGTATAGTTCACATATATGAGTGATGCGGCTGTAAACACGGTAAGTGCAGTAGAGACAATTGAAATCGTTCGGAGCCAATATATATTTTTGAAAAAGATTAACAGAATGGCTGTTAATAACGGAATTAACAGCGGATATATAAGTAAATTAGTCATGACCTTCGTTTCCTCTCAAACGCTCCATATCATCTGTTCCAAGCTCCTGATACGATCTGTACGCTAACACTAAGAAAAATGCAGTTACGCCAAAGCTGATTACAATCGCAGTTAAAATCAAAGCTTGAGGGAGCGGATCTGTATATCGTTCAGCTTGTTCTCCAAGTAGGGGTGCATCTCCCGTTTTTAAGCCACCCATCGTTAAAATCAAAAGGTGAGCCCCATGACTAAGAAGTCCCGTGCCAACAATTATTCTGATAAGACTCTTAGAAAGCATTAAATAAACTGCACTCATAAACAAAAATCCGATTACAATGGACATTAATATTTCCATTATTCACTCACTCCAATCGTTTGAATAATGGTTAAGGTGACTCCTACGACTACGAGATAAACACCCGTATCAAAGAATACGGCTGTGTGAAGGCCGGTCTCTCCTAAAATCGGCAGCCAGATTTCCCAGTACCCATGAGTCAAAAAAGGAAGATCAAAGAATATCGCACCTGTACTGGTAGCTGCTGATATGAGGAGTCCGACAGCCATTACTAATTTATAATCAAGCGGGAGCATCGCAGCTACCGTTTTGACATCATAAGTGAGCAATAATAATACAATGGCACCAGATGTCATCAGACCTCCGATAAATCCTCCGCCAGGTGTATAGTGTCCAGTGAAAAAGATATAAATGGAAAACAATACGATGATAAATACAATCACTTTAGTCGTGACCTGTAAAATCACATCATTATTTTTCATGCTGCTCCCCCTTTCCGCTTAGGCGCAGCTTGATCATGCCATAAATCCCTAACGAAGCGATTCCTAGAACACATATTTCAAAAAGAGTATCAAAGCCTCTGAAATCCACAAGAATAACGTTTACCATATTTTTTCCATGAGCCAATTCGTACGTATTTTCAATATAGTACTCTGAAATAGGTTTAAATATCTTTGTACTGTGAGCTGACATTGCAATCAGAGCAACCGTTACCCCTACCCCAAGTGAAATGAGAGCATTATTTAATTTGAACCTGATTCTCTCTTCTCGTTTTAATTTTGGCAGGTGGTAGAAACACGCTAGAAAGAGTGCAACTGAAACGGTTTCAATAACGAGCTGGGTCAAGGCTAAATCCGGTGCACGAAAAACAACAAAGAATAATGATACGGTGTAGCCTACCGCTCCTAATGCAATGATTGATGTCAGTCTAGATTTGGCAGCGAGGATCGTAATAGACCCTGCAATCACGACAAGGGCAAGAATTACTTCATAAACTCTGATTGGTGATGTATTTTCCATACTTAACGCAAACGCATCTTTAAATCCTAACGTCCAGAGCAGGGTTACAATAAAGAAAATAAGCATGTACGCAAGGTAGGAACGAATGGATCCAGTCATAAACGACTTTGTAAAATTGTAAGATCCAAGCTGGGAAAGCTCTACTCCCCGGTCATAGAAGTAGTTCCATGTAACTTGCTTTGGTAAACGATTATAGACCCCGCTCCATTTTGGCAGGATTTTATAAAGCAATGTCCCAAGAACTATGACACCAATTGTCATATATAATTCAAACGAATCAAAGCCATGCCAATGATAAATATGAATCTCAAATATTCCATCAGTTCCTAGTAGACTCGGCAGAATACTGGCCATAGCTGGCTCAATAATATTGGTGGCAGCCAGGTTCGGAAAGAAACTCAAGATGACAACCAGTGAAGCCAATATCACTGGCGGTATCAGCATACCGAGCGGAGCTTCATGCGGTTTCTTTTCCAGCTTTTCTGTATCCAGTTTTCCAGTAAAGGTCTTGAAGAATAAGATCATACTGTATATAAAGGTGAAAATGCTTCCAACCCATGCAAGAACAGGGAACAAAATTCCCCATGTTTCTAAGTCAAAAATCCCCATCTCCGTAATTCTAATCATGGACGTAAAAAACATTTCCTTACTTAAAAAGCCGTTGAACGGAGGAATTCCCGCCATCGAAAAGCTACCCAAAAAGGCAATTGTAGCTGTAATAGGCATAACCGTCATTAAACCGCCAAGCCTGCGGATATCTCTTACTCCTGTTTCATGATCAACGATGCCGACAACCATAAATAAGCTGCCCTTAAAGGTTGCATGATTCACTAGATGGAAAATCGCAGCAGCCACAGCCACAATGAACTTGTTTTCTCCTGGGCCTGCAAAATGAATGGAAGCTGCACCCGCACCAAGCATCGACATTATCATTCCTAATTGACTGACGGTTGAAAAAGCAAGAATTCCTTTTAAATCTGTCTGCTTAACGGCATTAAAGGATCCCCAGAATAACGTAATGATTCCAACTGATGCAACCATCCAAAACCATTCGCCAGTAATTCCAAATAGGGGAGTAAAACGTGCCACTAAATAGATTCCCGCCTTAACCATGGTGGCTGAGTGAAGGTAAGCACTAACAGGAGTAGGGGCTTCCATAGCATCTGGGAGCCAAATATGAAAAGGGAATTGAGCTGATTTAGTAAAAGCGCCAAGCAGGAAGAGAACCATTGTTGGCAGCAGCAGCTCGTGTGTCAATACGACATCAGCTTGTGTAATGATTTCACGAATGCTAAATGTCCCTGTCATCACATATAGCAGGATAATAGCACCTAGAAGCGACAATCCTCCAAATACAGTAATAAGCATGGATTTTTGAGCACCATAGCGTGACTTTTCCCTCTCATTCCAATAGCCAATCAGTAAGAATGAAGAAAAGCTGGTCAGCTCCCAAAAAGCGTAAAGGACGATTAAATTATCAGATAAAACTACACCCAGCATGGCACCCATGAACAGGAGCAAATATACGTAGAACGTATTTAATTGTTCTTTGTGCTTGTTCAGGTAATAAATCGAATACAGAACAACAAGTGCTCCGATCCCCGTGATTAACAAGGCAAATAAAAGTCCAAGGCCATCTATGTATACATCAAAAGAAATGTCTAAAAATGAAATCCATTCAACACTTGATGTAATGGCTTGTCCATCCTTTATATCTCCCAGAAATAAAAAGAAAAAAGTGAAAAGAATAACGGGCAGAGGAAGAACAAACCAGCCTAAATGGAGATTTTTTGTGATTTTATAAATGAAAGGTACGAAAATAGCCAACAAAAGTGGTGAAAGTATGGCTATATGTAAAAGAGACAATTATGAACCCCCCTTAGCCAATATCATATGCATTTTTCAATATGTCCCAAAGAAATGAAACCATTCTTACCCGTCCTTTTAAGCCACCCTCATTATACATGAATGATGGGCTGAATGCATGTCCTAAGCCCCATTTGTGAGAAAATATTCAAATTTTTCAAAGTGAAAAATAATTACTTCCTATTTAATAAGGTTTCATCAAAAATGGATTGTATAAAAATGAATGAGTATGTAAAAACTATGATTGGTGATTATGATGTTTAAAAAAATTACGGTATGCGCCATTGTGTTTTTTGGTCTGTTTATAATGGGATGGGCTGCAAACGAACAGCAAAAAAGAGAGTTTATTGAATGGGATGAATTCCAGGATATTGAACTTGTCCCCATTAGTACGGAAACAAATCTAAATGAAAATAAAAAGGTTTATAAAAAATATAAGTCGCGAGAATACGTTCGAATTTCTACAGCTTCATGAGGACATATGTAAAAGAGGCATCGACACAAGGTCAATCCCTCTTTTTTTACTTGCTTTTTTAATGGTGGACCATGGAGTGATGATCCTCTTCCTTCTCTTTCCGAACGCTCCAGAATAATAAGAAAAATCCAAGCAAAAGCAGAAGACTTGTAATAAAGAAAACAGGGGCAATCCCTAAAAATCCTGAGACTATCCCGCCTAAAGCGGGTCCAATTACATTTCCTAAAAAACGGCAGCTTGTGTTATACCCGAGTACTTCCCCCTGCATATGGATTGGAACTGAACGCCGCATATAAGCTGTGACACAAGGGATAATTCCGCCGACTGCCATACCATATAGGAACCGGCACAAGACCAGCTGCCATAAATGAGTGGCTAATCCTTGTGGAATAAAGAGGATAGACGCACAGACAAGGAGAACAAGCAGAACTTTTTCATGGCCAATTTTATCTCCCAGAATGCCCCATTGTCTGGTAGCTAATAAATTCCCAAAACCAGTAGCTGAAAATGCTAATCCTGCCAGAAACGCTATATTTTCCGCATGTGTTAATTCATTTACATAAAGTGCGAGTAAAGGCTGGATGGTAAAATTAGCGACCTGGACAATCAGTGATATAGCCATCACTGTCACTAGGACACGATTGTGGAAAATGAAGGAGAGAACTTCTTTAGCTGAGTGAATCGACTCTTTCTTTTCTTTTTCTGTTTTCCTTACCTCTTTGATTCCAACTGCTACAAAGATAGTAGCCAGTGCAATTGATAGTGACGTAATAATAAATGTATACTCAAATCCAACCGCATCAGCCAACATTCCGCCCATTAGCGGACCCAGTAATCCTCCTGATACTGTGCCCATTTGTAAAGTACCCAATATTCTTCCTGCACGGGCTCTAGGTGTCTGGGAACCAATTAAAGCCATAGAGGTTGGAATGAACCCCGTAACAGCTCCCATTACAAACCTCAGGATAAACAGTCCCATAACCGATTCCATAAATCCCATTAGAAAGATGCTTATCGCAATCCCAGATCCAGTTATTAATAAAATTGGTTTGTAGCCGTATTTATCACCAATTCTTCCCCAGATTGGAGAAAAAAGAAAAGCAGTTATGAATGTTACTCCGAACACAAAACCTGCCCATCTTTGTACATATTCTTCACTGAAATCTCCAAATGTTTCAATATAAAGCGAAAGAAAAGGCATAATCATCGTCGCGCTGGCAGAAACTAAGAAGTTAGCTGACCACATGATGATGAGGTTTCGCTTTTCCGTAGAAATGATAAACACCTTCTTTAAATTATTTCGATTGTCAAAATAATTATAAAACAATATGAGGGGTTTGGAAAGATGTTCGACTCACGAAATTTTCGGTTTATTAAATATTTTTATGTGAGGACAATTGGGATATGAATCGGATAACAAAATTCCGAAGAAAATAGCGCCTGCTTTGTGGGTGGGGATACTGGGGTTGTTATGGACATGAGTTCCGCTATTCCTGAAAAATAAGGCAATTATAGGACATGGGGAGACTGTCGATTATTTACTCTCTCTTAATACCCTAATACCATCGGAATTGATTTCTTCGTAATCATTGATACTACTCTAGACTAATTGTGTCCAACATTAGGCCGTATTTGGACAGGTTTACTGAATTCAATGTCAATCGTGTCCGAATCAAGGGTGTATTCGGACAGGTTTACTGAATTCAAAGTCATTCGTGTCCGAATTAAGGTCGTATTCGGACAGGTTTACTGAATTCAAAGTCATTTGTGGCCGAATCAAGGTCGTATTCGGACAGGTTTACTGAATTCAAAGGCATTCGTGTCCGAATTAAGGTCGTATTCGGACAGGTTTACTGAATTCAAAGTCAATCGTGTCCGAATCAAGGTAGTATTCGGACAGGTTTACTGAATTCAAAGTCAATCGTGTCCGAATCAAGGGAGTATTCGGACAGGTTTACTGAATTCAAAGGCATTTGTGTCTGAATCAAGGTCGTATTCGGACAGGTTTACTGAATTCAAAGTCATTCTTGTCCGAATCAAGGTCGTATTCGGACAGGTTTACTGAATTCAAAGTCAATCGTGTCCGAATCAAGGTAGTATTCGGACAGGTTTACTGAATTCAAAGTCAATCGTGTCCGAATCAAGGGAGTATTCGGACAGGTTTACCAATTACAAAGTCATTCGTGTCCGAATAAAAGGTGTATTCGGACAGGTTTACTGAATTCAAAGTCATTCGTGTCCGAATAAAGGTAGTATTCGGACAGGTTTACTGAATTCAAAGGCATTTGTGTCTGAATCAAGGTCGTATTCGGACAGGTTTACTGAATTCAAAGGCATTTGTGTCTGAATCAAGGGCTCTCTCTTTAGTAAAAATTAATCATAAAAAAACAACAATCTTTGCGAAAACAGCATTTGATTATACATTATGTGAGGTTAATTTTTAACACTATCTGGTACTGTAATAGCATAAAAATCAATATTCAGTGGTTCCTAAAGCGGATCCTCATTCCGTTATTAGAACGATAATCTGTACTTCAGGGGCTGAAGCGGATTCTGATTCCGCTATTAGTACCAAAACCAATCAAATTTGACGAAAAAAAGGGAAATAACGGAACCAGGAACCGAAACCATGCTCCAAACAAAGATTTTTGAACAAATAAGGGAATGAGGATCCATTACTAAGTTTGACGGCTAAAAAAGAGGATACATTTTCAGGGTAGCGGATCGTATGTCCGCAAACATTTGTGTCCCCGCGGATTCCAAAGGTTTACGGACATCAATTCCTTTATTTAGTAAAAACACAGCAATTTTGAGTTGATTTTTTTGAAAAAATCAAGCGATTTTTAGCTGTTTGCTATTAATCGACAGTCTCATGGGCTCCGTTATCAAAGGCAAAATCACATGAATTATTGGTCATTTTCAGTAAATAACAGCTCGTATGTCCTCTTTGTCTCCACTTGAAATCCCTTCCACAAAAGGTATATAAGATCACATGTGCTATATACATAAAAAGGACAGCTTCCCTGTCCTTTTTCACTTAAAATATTCATTTTTCAGATTCTCAAGACAAGCCAGGCTTTTTTTGGCAAAAGACGTGTCTTCTATTTCAAGACTTTCGATTAAGCTGGAGATTGCTTGTGCCAGAGATTCTTTGTAATCTGGAATCTGTTCTGAATAGGGCTTAACCATTGGCTTCGGAACATTTGCCTGTTCCCGGTATGCAAGGGCTTTTCGTTCATGAAAAAATGGAACTTCTGCATCTTTCGGGTGATGTAAATCCCCTTGCATAGGGTGCTTTTTAACAGCTAACACTCTAACTGTATAATGATTTTCCAGTTCTCTTGTGATTTCGCCATAGTATTGACCGGTTTTATAAATGGCTGTCACGGTATCGCCTATTTTAAGTTCCATAAGGGCTCCCCTTTCGTGTTTCTCTAATTTTCAAAAATTACCTACCCTATGTATTTGTTTTTATATTGTACCATGAATGGTGCATCTCAATTGGATTTCATGTATTATAAAAATGGAATTTAATAAAAAGGAGAATAAGATGACGAATCCAAACGTATTACCTCAGATTGACCATTCAAAAGAAGTTATTATCCGATTAGATATGAATACATCAAAAGGTACCATTTCACTTGTGCTTTTTCCCGAGTATGCACCGAAAGCGGTAGAAAACTTTGTGACTCATAGTGAGAATGGGTATTATGATGGGCTTACGTTCCATCGCGTCATTAAAGGTTTTATGATTCAAGGGGGAGACCCAATGGGAACTGGAATGGGCGGAGAAAGTATTTACGGCCATCCGTTTGAAGATGAATTCTCACTTCAATTGTTCCACTTCAGAGGAGCGCTTTCGATGGCAAACTCCGGTCCAAACACAAATGGCAGTCAGTTCTTTATCGTTCAATCTGATGAATTGAATCCGCAATTTAAATCTCAGCTAGAACAGGCTGGTTTCCCGCAAGCTGCGATCGATCAATATATAAAAGAGGGCGGGACTCCTTGGCTAGATCACAGACATACGGTATTTGGCCAGGTGGTTGAAGGATTTGATGTGCTAGATGCGATTGCAAATGTTCAAGTCGGTCCAAATGATAAGCCTGTTGAGCCTGTTACGATTGAGTCTATTACAGTGCATAAGGGATAATCTTAGTTAGAAGGGATTAGAGTTGATCATGATAAACTGGTCCATATTAGCAATGTTTTTATACTTCCCGGAGGACAAATCAGAGTATATCCCAGCTGTGCTTATGACGGCTATCTTTGTAGCCGGGGCATTCATAGCGATGCGTTTTTTTATTAAACATTCGAAAAAGGAAGAAGAAAAGTTCAAACATTTGGACGCTAATAGTGAACAAAAGGATTAATTGCCTGTTTTTGTCCTTGGTTTATTGAGCGTCATTTTTGGTGATGATAGCTAACAGACAACGTTAGCGGAGGCGATCATATGAGAAAATTAATCGTCGTCATCACCGTCTTTTTTTTAGCAGGATGTGTGACGAATCCAAAGCCGAAGAAAATCGATGTAGATATGATTAACCCAGATGGAGATTCGTTAGGGACGATTAAGCTAGAGGAACAGGCAGATGGTGTAAAAGTAAAGGTAGACCTTAAAGGATTACCGCCAGGAACCCATGCGATTCATATCCACGAGGCAGGGACATGTGAACCGCCAGAATTTTTATCAGCCGGGGATCACTTTAATCCAGAAGATAAAGAGCATGGTCTTTTAAATCCAAAAGGTGCACATGCCGGAGACCTTCCTAACTTAATCGTTAAAGAAGATGGCTCTGTAAAGGTTGATCTTGTTGCACCTAATGTAACTTTGACAACAGAAAAAACGTCCCTCTTCACAAAGGAAGGAACCAGCATCGTCATTCATGAGAATCCGGATGATGGGATGACGCAGCCAGCCGGTGATTCTGGGGCGAGACTTGCCTGCGGTGAAATTTCTGCCGAAAAAAAACCGGGACAAACCGGTGCTCAGGATGATACGGGTGAAGAAGAATAATACAGGTGGATTGACCACTTAAAAAATCCTCTCAAATTGTGAGAGGATTTTTTTCGTTCAATTCAAATGATATTGAAGAGATCATTCATGAATCCGACATCGGGAGTCAGAGGCTGACCTATTACAGCATGAGGGCAGAGCGGACATTTCTTTGACACCAAAAGGAAAAGACCAGAACGAGCAAACGGTAAATAATGCAAATAAAACGATATACTTTGATCTTATATTGTAAAAAAATAATCCCGCGTATAGCGGGGTTATGATGAAAAACGAGATAAAGCCCGGTCAAGCCTATTCAGGCCTTCCATTAATAAAGGTCTCGGGCAGGCTATATTCATTCGGACGTAACCTTCTCCCTGAGGACCGTATTTCACCCCGTTTTCTAAAGCTAGCTTTCCTTCATTTAAAATTGCAGAAAAAAGGGTTTCCTGATCGACTCCAAATCCACGGCAATCTAACCAAAGTAAATAGGTAGCCTGATGCTGTTTCATTTTAATGTTAGGCAGACGATCTGCTAAAAAGTCCTGCACGGTTCGAATGTTTTCTTGCAGGTAGATAAGCAGTTCATCTAACCATTCTGCTCCATGAACATAGGCTGCTTCCATTGCAACCATTCCAAACAGGTTGAGCCCATGAAAACCCTGCCTGCTTTGAAACGATTCAATGGTCTTACGAAGATTTTCGTCGGGTATAATCATCGATGAGGCATGAAGTCCTGCTAAGTTAAATGTTTTTGTCGGAGAGATAAATGTGACGATTTTGTTCTGATAAGAAGGATCGACAGATGCAATCGGTATATGCTGAAATCCTGGCATTGTAAGATCACAATGAATTTCATCGGAAAGGATCGTCACATCATATTTTTTACAGAGATCGATCATTCGCTCCAGCTCTTCGCGTGTCCAAACTCTGCCGCTTGGATTATGCGGATGACAGAGCAAAAAGATTTTTACTCCTGATTGTAATTGGCTTTCAAACTCATCCCAATTCATCTGATATTGTTCTTCCTCATCCAGTAATGCTGAGTATATGACCTCACGGGAATTAGCCTCAGTTATCCCAAAAAAAGGCGGATATATCGGAGAATGCATTAAAATTTTGTCACCTGCTTCAGTCAAAGCCTGAATCACCACCGAAATAGATGCAACAACGCCAGGACTAAACAGAATCCATTCTTTATCGATTTTCCATTGATACCGTTTCAGTTCCCAGGCACAAACAGCTTCTACTAAGGAGTCAGGGGTTATTGTATAGCCGAAGATCTTATGATTGACACGGTTTCGTAAAGCTTCAACAACTGCTTCTGGTGGAGGAAAGTCCATATCGGCAACCCACATTGGATGCAGATTGGGCTGCCCAAAAACAAACTCGGCCCCATCCCATTTTGCAGCATATGTACCTTGTCGAGAGTAGATTGTATTAAAATCAGTCATACATAATCTCCTTTCCAATGAATCCTACTTTCTTTTCTCTATTTTCATGATAAAATAGTTGAGAGAAAAACGGAACTATTAGGTGATTAAAATGAGAACTGAAGAAGCACATCAGCAAATGAGAAAATTAATTATAGAGTGGGATCCTTTTCAGTTTGGGGAATACGAAACGGAAATTGCGGATATTATTCAGGCTGTTCATAAACATAAAGACCGAAATAAGTTAGGAAAAGAGATACAAATCATTTTTGAGCATTCGTTTGAAAAATGGTTATCCTTAGGGGAATGCCAAGAAGTAGCGGGGAAGCTCCAATATATTAAAGAAATTTCCGATTGTACTTAGAAAATATTGAGAAGAAGGGTCAGACATCGATGTCTGATCCTTTTTTCAATAATTACACATGAACTTGCTCTAATGAGGAAATAAAGCTTTTGATATGATGATGTACCTCTTCTGGCTTTTCTTCGGGGACCAGATGTCCAGCATCTTTTAAAACAACTAATTTAGAGTTGGGGAGATCCTTATGCAGCCTTTTGCCAACATGAAGCGGGACGACCCGATCGTGCTCCCCCCAAATTAAAAGACATGGTACCCGAATCGTTTGTAAAATCTCGGTTGGCAGATCTCCTTCACGGTCACGAATCATTCTTGTTAATGCTTTAAAAATATCATTATTCAAAAAAGGCTGCATATAGCCATCTATCATTTCTTTGTCGATTAATTGGGCATTATAGACGACCCGATTCAGATTTTCTTCCACTCCTGATCTCGCTAAGTACAGCTTTACATAATGGTGAAAAAA
The DNA here is from genome assembly GCF_022808645.1 of Bacillus litorisediminis. GTDB lineage: Bacteria > Bacillota > Bacilli > Bacillales > JC228 > Bacillus_BF > Bacillus_BF litorisediminis. The sequence continues at coordinate 13,909 of NZ_JAKZKT010000044.1, read as the reverse complement.
AGGCAGGTAGCTGGAATATCTCATAGAATTTTTTATGCGTTTTAAATAAGAAGAACTGCATAGCAGAACGGCTCCTTTAATGGCAGCTGGTTTTAAATGTGCCATATTAAGAGAAATCTGGCCACCCATCGAGTGACCGATAACAAAGGCTTGCTGAATCCCTAAAATGTTTAGTAATTGGAGGACCGTTTTGGCCATATTGTGATAAGAGTATTTGAAAGTTGTTGTTTTTCCGCTTTTTCCAAATGGCGGAATATCAACAGAAATGACTGAATACTCTTTTTTTAGCAAAGGAACGAGCTGTCTAAAACTAAAGCTGGACGACAGGAAACCATGTATTAAGAGGATGGTTTCTTCAGAATCCTCATTCTGATGGTATTCATAGTAAAGTTCGGTTCCGTTTATTTGCTGGATGGCTCCAACCTCAGTCAACGTTCATCCCCCCTGTTCATCTTCCCTTATTTTACCCAAGGACTTTCGGATAAAACAAATAATGAGAGTATAAAAAAACAGATAAGCAAGAAGCTTATCTGCCAAAAAGGGGGAATACTTAGAAAGCCTGTTAAACAGTTTAACCACATTTACCTCATTTATACGTGAATAAGATTGATCGTTCCAATTTATACCATTTACTTGTATTTTTGCCCGTGTTCCTATCGTATGGTATAATCTATAAATGCTTGTTAATAGGATAAATAGTTAATTAGGAGTGTTACCATGGCAAATCAATATGAAGTAGGTTCAGTACACACAGGAAAGGTAACGGGAATTCAACCTTACGGAGCATTCGTTGCCCTTGACGATGAGACCCAGGGTCTTGTTCATATCTCAGAAATTACGCACGGTTTCGTTAAAGATGTTAATGAACATTTAAAAGTAGGAGACGAAGTTCAGGTTAAAGTTTTATCTGTTGAAGAAGAAAGCGGAAAAATTGCTCTTTCAATTAAAGCTACTCAAGAAGCGCAAGCCAAACCTCAATCCGCTCGTAAACCAAAACCTGCCCGTCAGGTTCAGCCTAAGGCCGAAGAAGCTCCAAGCGGATTCAATACATTAAAGGACAAATTGACAGAGTGGATTGAACAGTCAAAAAGGGAAGATTTAATTAAGAAATAAGCCTTGTGGGGCTTATTTTTTTGCTGTTTCAAGCCTGCCAGACGGCGTCTTGGCTCTCCTGTATTTTCTTGCAACGACTTGAATATATAAACTTACTTCAAATAAAAAGTCCTTATCATGTACAATAGAAGAAGAGTTCATTTTATAGGAGGGACTAAAATGACGATTCAGACAAAATCACAAAGTCTCATTGAAGTAACGGAAAAATACGGCGCAAAAAACTATAATCCTCTTCCAATCGTGGTTTCAAAGGCGGAGGGAATATGGGTTGAAGACCCTGAAGGAAACCGTTATATGGATATGCTTAGTGCGTACTCTGCTGTCAATCAGGGACACCGTCATCCCAAAATTATCGATGCTTTAAAAAAACAGGCAGATCGCGTAACATTAACTTCACGTGCCTTTCATAATGATCAATTAGGCCCTTGGTTAGAAAAAGTTTGCACATTAACCCAAAAAGAAATGGTTCTTCCAATGAATACAGGTGCTGAAGCTGTGGAAACTGCTATAAAAGCGGCTAGAAGATGGGCTTATGATGTAAAGGGAGTAGAAGAAAATAAAGCTGAAATTATCGGGTGTGAAGGGAACTTTCACGGCCGTACAATGACAGCGGTTTCGCTTTCCTCTGAAGCAGAATATAAGCGCGGCTTTGGTCCAATGCTGCCAGGAATTAAGCTTATTCCTTACGGGGACATTCATGCACTTGAGGCTGCTATTACTCCAAACACGGCAGCTTTTATAGTCGAACCAATTCAGGGGGAAGCTGGGATTGTGATTCCGCCTGCAGGATTTTTGAAAAAGGCTTATGAGCTTTGTCAAAAGCAAAATGTTTTATTTATTGCTGATGAAATCCAGGCGGGATTAGGACGTTCAGGTAAAATGTTTGCTTGCGAATGGGAAGATGTAGTGCCTGATATGTATATCTTAGGGAAAGCGTTGGGCGGTGGTGTATTCCCAATCTCTTGTGTAGCAGCAAACAAGGATGTACTTGGAGTGTTCAACCCAGGCTCACATGGATCTACTTTTGGCGGTAACCCAATGGCATGTGCCGTATCGATTGCATCATTGGAAGTGTTAGAAGAAGAGAAATTACATGAAAAATCTTTAGAACTTGGCGAATATTTCTTAGAAAAACTTAACAATATAAAGAATCCTATTATTAAAGAAGTAAGAGGGAGGGGCTTATTTATCGGGGTTGAACTGAAAGAGGCTGCTCGACCATATTGTGAAGCCCTTAAAGAAGAAGGCCTATTATGTAAAGAAACCCATGATAATGTGATTCGATTTGCTCCTCCGCTTGTCATTACGAAGGAAGAATTGGATTGGGCAATTGAACGAATAGTAAAGGTACTATCTTAGTCCATTGCGATGTCAAATGGCAATGGAATACTATAAAATGGCTTATGCAGGTACAATAATTAAATCGATGTAAAAATACAAGGGCAGCCTCTATTTTCGCAACAGGGGCTGCCCTTTTTTCACCAGTAACAATTAATTGTTATTTATTTAAACTATTTTATCGGGTAGGTCTTGCTTCGGGTTCTCGCTCGAGTTCTTCATTTGGCTTAAACAATAACCCCAGGTTGATCAGACCTGCAATACCTACTAAGCCATAGATGATCCGTGATAGTGCACTATCTTGACCACCGAAAATGGCTGCAACGAGGTCAAATTGAAAGAATCCAATCAGACCCCAATTGATAGCTCCAATAATAGTAAGGACAAGTGCAATACGTTGAATAGCGCTCATGATGACTCCTCCTTTAATAACGGATGGTTTCTTTTTTAGAATGAGCAATTACGTACAAATTATACGTCGTCGACCTTTTTCTAGAGGAGAATGATCAGCTAAAGCGCTTTTTTAGCCAGGAATCAATCGTTTGAAATAGCTCGGGACAGATCGGCTCATTCAGTTGGGATTTATATTCTTTTATCAATCCTAACATCGTATGGGTGCCTTGGTATTTCCTGAGAATATGATTCATATCAGGAATAATATGCCATTCAGCTTCCCCTTTTACCATTTCAGCAATTCGCTGGGCCTGTTCAGGCGGTACCTGAAGATCCTTTTCACCGGTAATGGCTATTACAGGGCAAGTCGTTTGTTCTAAATAATCACAGACATTATATCTCATTTGTTCTCTGATCCACTTTGCCGGGAATCTGGCCCCTTTAATCCTAATTACACTTTGACTAGACTCCATTATTTTCTTCATAATGGCTTTGTTTTGCTTCTTTGCTTTTTCCGTCACATTTAAAACCTTAAATAACCAGCCTTTAAATCCCTTTGTTTGCTCTATTTCTGACAAGGCTATTTCCGATTGCCGGGGCAATAATTGATTTGATGGTTCTGCAGCCCCTGCAAGTAATATGAGTCCGGCAACCGGCTTTTGTTTATGAACGGCTGGAGCCAGTAATGCACCTTCACTATGGCCTAGGATCAAAATTTTATTTTTATTGACTTTTGGATGATCTTGTAAAAATCCAATACAGTTTGCAGCATCATCAATTAAATCATAGACTCCCGTTTCATAAAAATTTCCTCCGCTTTGGTGGGTTCCCCGTTTGTCATATCGTAATGTAATGAATCCGCGCGATGTAAAATATTCAGCAAGGTCTTTATACAGATTCATCTTCATTCTCTTTACATTACCGTCTCGGTCAGATTTCCCTGTTCCCGGAATAATCAGGATAGCTGGAGCTGACTTAGCTGTATCTTCCGGATAAGTAAGAGTTCCGCTCAAAGGATAGGCTCCGTGAATCGTTACACCTTCACTTTTTGTCATCATCTTTCTCCTCTTCAACCACTGGCATCATAATAGTAGAAATCAACCTTTTTCTCCTATCTGAATTCGGCGTGTTTTGTATATATTTTTGAAGAACTTGTTTTAGATCTGCAATGAATGCCTCGAATTCACTGTCACTTAAAAATAGAACACCTTGCCGGTATCCAACGCCATCCCGTTCGAAATCAATATCATCCTGGTCTAAATATTCTTCAAAGTCCCGCAATAATTGTGCCGTGAAAACCATAAATAATTGCAAATGATCTTCTTTATTAAGTCCAATGAGGTCATCCTTCGTTAAATGAACCGCAGACAAATTCAATGAATATACCTTCTCGATTGTGCCCCGGATTTGGTTTTCTTCAATTATTTTTAGTACATCAGTTTTTACAAGAGTATCTATGTGGCGATACAAAGTGGCCTGGGGAATATTGTGTAATTTTATTGCCAGATCTTTAGCGGTACGGTTCTGGCCGTCAAGAAATTGCTGAATAATTTTAAAACGAACAGGGTGAAGAATGGCATCAATTTTTTTCAATTTGAACCTCCTCGTTATCAAATATTATCAATCAATATTATATTATCATTTTTGATAATAAAAACACAAGCAAGGTTTGTCGGGAAAATCAGAGGTTACATTCTTTGCATTTCAAATTACCCTATCGCATAATAAAAATTAAAGGAGGCAGATAAGATGCAAAATTTTACATATCACAATCCAACTAAATTAATATTCGGCAAGGACACCTTAGCTGAACTTAAAAATGAGATACCGCAATACGGAAAAAAGGTACTGTTAGTTTATGGAGGCGGCAGCATCAAACGAAATGGTATTTATAACAGAACTTTGGCAACTCTTGAAGAGATGGGAGCTGAAGTTCTGGAGCTTCCTGGTGTTGAGCCAAACCCGCGTATTTCAACGGTCCGAAAAGGGGTCGAGATTTGTAAAAAGGAAAAGATTGAGGTGTTATTGGCAGTTGGCGGGGGCAGTGTAATCGATTGTACAAAAGCAATTGCCGCAGGTGCCATGTATGATGGGGATCCATGGGATTTGGTTATCAGGAAAGCAATTCCCGAAAAAGCACTTCCATTTGGAACGGTTTTGACTCTTGCTGCTACTGGGTCAGAAATGAATTCAGGGTCAGTGATTACGAATTGGGAAACCCATGAAAAATATGGATGGGGAAGTCCGCTTACCTTCCCTAAATTTTCAATTCTAGATCCTGCACATACGATTACGGTTCCAAAGAATCAAACGATTTATGGCATCGTCGACATGATGTCACATGTCCTAGAGTCATATTTCCACAACGTGACGAATACACCGCTGCAAGACAGAATGTGTGAATCTGTACTTTTAACAGTGATCGAAGCTGCACCAAAGCTCGTAAATGACTTAGAAAACTACGAACTAAGAGAAACGATTCTTTATAATGGCACGATCGCATTGAACGGAAGTCTCCAAATGGGGTATCGAGGGGACTGGGCAACACATAATATTGAGCATGCAGTTTCTGCTGTCTATGACATACCGCATGCGGGTGGCTTAGCAATTCTATTCCCAAATTGGATTAAACATACGCTTGCTACCAATCCGTCACGAATGAAGCAGCTGGCAGTCCGGGTATTTGGTGTGAATCCAGAAGGAAAATCTGATGAAGAAGTGGCGCTTGAGGGAATTGAAGCCTTGCGTTCCTTCTGGAGTTCAATCGGTGCACCAAGCCGTCTTGCTGATTATGAGATTGATGATTCCCGCTTAGATGAGATTGCTGATAAAGCCATGGCACGAGGAGAATTTGGGAACTTCCAGAAACTAAAGAAAGAGGATGTTTTAAGTATTTTACGGGCGTCTTTATAAAAGAAAGATTAGGAGAGCTGTGAGGCTTCTCCTTTTATTTTGGTTCTGCTACGGATGGCAGGGTAAAAATACCAATCACCCACTCCAATTCAGTTCTAAAGTTCGAAATGATGTAAAAGCGCATCGGAACACTTGATTCTCATTTCACTCTTCTGTAAAGTGATAATGACCGAATACATAAGAGCAATGGAGGGTCCGTTATGACACATATTCGTTTTGATTATTCAAAGGCACTTGCATTCTTTGGTGAACACGAGATTACATACTTACAGGATGCTGTGAAGGCAGCACATAACGCGTTACATGAAAAAACAGGGGCTGGCAGTGACTTTTTAGGATGGATTGACCTGCCAGAAAAATACGATAAAGATGAATTTAACCGGATTCAAAAAGCGGCTGAAAAAATCAAAGGAGATTCTGATGTTCTGCTTGTTATTGGAATCGGCGGTTCCTATTTAGGAGCACGAGCAGCAATCGAAATGCTTAATCATTCTTTCTATAATGTACTGTCAAAAGAGGATAGACAAACACCACAGGTGATTTTCTTAGGCAACAATATTAGTTCTACCTATATGAAGGATGTAATGGATCTTCTTCAGAATAAGGATTTCTCAATTAATGTTATTTCAAAGTCCGGAACAACGACTGAACCGGCCATTGCATTTCGGATTTTTAGAAAACTATTAATTGAAAAATATGGAAAAGAGGAAGCTGCAAAAAGGATTTATGCGACAACGGATAAGGCTAAAGGGGCTCTTAAAACGGTGGCGGATGAAAATGGCTATGAAACGTTTGTCATCCCGGATGATGTCGGTGGCCGTTATTCTGTTTTAACCGCAGTTGGCTTACTGCCGATTGCAGTCAGTGGCGCGAACATCGAAGACATGATGAAAGGTGCCCGAAAGGCTCAAGAAGATTACAGCAAGAGTGATCTCAAAGATAACCAAGCCTATCAGTATGCAGCAGTGCGCAATATTTTATACAACAAAGGGAAAACGGTTGAGTTATTAGTTAACTATGAACCAGGTCTGCAATACTTTTCAGAATGGTGGAAGCAGCTGTTTGGCGAGAGTGAAGGAAAGGATCAAAAAGGAATTTATCCTTCATCTGCGAACTTCTCAACCGACCTTCATTCACTAGGACAATATATACAAGAGGGTCGGCGGGACCTGTTTGAAACGGTGATTAATGTAACAACTCCAAGACATGAACTGACAATTGAAGCTGAAGAAAATGACTTGGATGGCTTAAATTATCTGGCCGGAGAAACCGTTGACTTTGTCAATAAAAAGGCATTTCAAGGAACGCTGTTGGCTCATACAGATGGGGGAGTTCCGAACTTAGTTGTAGAAATTCCTAAAATGGATGAGTACACATTTGGCTATTTAGTGTATTTCTTTGAGAAGGCCTGTGCAATGAGCGGCTACTTATTAGGAGTCAATCCATTCGATCAGCCAGGAGTAGAAGCCTACAAGAAAAATATGTTTGCCCTCTTAGGCAAACCAGGCTTTGAAGAAGAAAAGAAAAAATTAGAAGAACGCTTATAAAAAAGAAACAGGGGGACGGTTCTTGTGTTTCATCCATACTGCTGAAACGCAAGAACCGTCCCTATGTTTCAAAAAGTCCGCATTCCATCATGCGGACTTTTTCTTGCATGCATTAAAAATAAATAATCCCTTTCCATATAGGTAACACTAAGCAACAGGTAAATATGGAAAAGGGGTTATTCAGATGATTGAAATTCCATCCAAATTAGAAGGAAAGCATTTTTCTCTCTATCGGCTTGAAGACAAACTCAAGCCAAGAGGCTATACTATTGGATCCAACTGGGAATATGATCATGGTTATTTTGATTATTTAATCGACGATCGGGTTGGCTATCAGTTTCTCCGTATTCCATTTACAGCCGTTGATGGTCAGCTAGATTCATTGGGCGCTACTGTAGAAATAGGCAGACCTCTCCTTCTCTCCCATAAATATCAGCGCGGACTGGATGAAGAAGCGGATACCGGTCTTTTGTCCGGGATGACAAATCAGTTCCAAGAACCAGTCGATGAGGATGCCAGTTTTCCTGAAGAATATATTGATCTTGGCAAGTCATTAGTTCAGGAGCTGGAAGACTTATTCTTAAAATGACCTCTGATTAGCAATAACTCATCTCCAGCTTCTATTTTTGTATCGAAAGGAGGGTTAACGAATGTTTCCCCTCTTTTTTTAATACCAATTACAATCACTTCATCTTGGTAAAACTTCTGCATAATCATAGAAAATGTATGGCCTGTCAGTTCATCCGGAACCTCAATAAATTCTACTTTGCTGCCATGATCTTGACTTAAGATAGCTGATAGAGCTTTCGAAATGCCGTGATTAGCTAGGGTATTTAGTAAAACGGATCCTGCAAGGTAATTCGATTGGATGATTTCATCCGCACCTGCCCGTATCGCATTATTGAGATGCTTTTCCGTTAAAATCTCAACAACACTATATATCGAGGGATTACAACCTTTTACCGCGATCAGCTGCAGGATTGACCGCATATCCGCTTGGACTTCACTTACACTTGGATCAGCCGTAATTATTACGGTCCGTGCTTTATTTATTCCTGCTTTTTGTAATATATGATCTTGATCGGCACTTCCTCTTATAAAATGAACTTGAACGTCAGGAACCGGTTTTTCTCTTAATGTACTATCAATTAAAACGATGCGAATCTCCGGGTAAAGAAGTGTCAGTTCTTTTATGATATACCGGCTTCTTTCATTCCAGCCGACAATGATCAAATGTTCTTTTTTGCCGGCATAGGCCACTTTGCCTTCATTCACAGCATTTTGTCTTTGCACCGCAGTAGCAGCAAGCGATACAAAATAGGTAGAAACAAACCCGGCCCCAACAACGATTAATGATATACCGACCAATTTCCCTTCAAATGTTGTTGGCACAAAATCCCCATAGCCAATAGTAGATGCGGTAATAATCGCCCACCATATCCCATCAAAGATAGTTGGAAAAGAATCTGGTTCAACAAAATGAATGGCTATTCCAAAAAATACAATGGTAATCGTGGCCATAAAAAGTATCCTGCCAACTAAGGGCAGCCTTAAAAATAGCAGAAACAAGCGGTCAGTCAAAAGAACCCCTCCTCATACATCCTTATCATTATGGACAGTTGCAAGGGGATTCATAACGGATTAGAAGGAGAGGGACTGCCTTGTGTTTTAGAAAAAAAAGAAGGCATCACAATATGAGTGATGCGCTTCTTTGAAAGATTTAGCTGCGTAATCTCCGTTTGCGAATATATAAAACAACAACAGCAATAAATAGAATTGCTAAGAGAGCATAAACAATATTAGAATAGATATCCATATAGTGGACAATCGTTTCCCATGAATTCCCCAGTGCCGCACCAAGGTTAACAAGAATGATGTTCCAAATCAGTGTTCCAAGCGTCGTAAATAATAGGAAAAGCCCAAAATTCATATTAGACATACCAGCCGGAATGGAAATCAAACTGCGAATTAATGGAATAAGACGGCAGAAAAACACAGTCCATACACCGTATTTGTCGAACCAGGCATCGGCTTTGTGAATATCTTCTTTTGTAATCCTTAAAATATGCCCCCACTTGTCCACAATCTTTTCCAATCGTTCCACATCAAGCAGCAGTCCGATTCCATAAAGTATCATAGCACCGCCGACAGATCCTAAAGTGGCAAATGTGATAACCCCTGCAACCGTTAGGTCAGTCTGAGTGGTCATCACACCTCCAAATGTTAAAATAACCTCAGAAGGGATGGGGGGAAAGACGTTTTCAAGAGCAATTAAGAACAAAATACCCCAATAGCCGAATTGTTCCATAATATCTGTGATCCAGTTTTCCATATGTACACTCCTCTATTTTCTGACTATCTATCAGGAAAGGTCACGCTGTTACCTGAATTTATTATTTATAGCACCATTTATAATAGTAATCTTTTATTAAAGAACTACACCTTAGGATTATAATATACTATAGTTGTAACATACAAAGATAAATTATTTGAAGGGAAAGCAGGTTTTCGGAGAAATGTTAAAAGTCTATATTGTGGATGATGAACCTTTTGCTAGGGATGAGTTAAAATATCTGCTGTCTCGAACCAGGCAAGTCAATATTTTAGGAGAAAGCGGCTCTATTCGAAGTGCAGCTAAAGAAATTCCGGAGCTAAAGCCAGATCTCGTATTTTTGGATATTGAATTAGCTGGCGATAGCGGACTAAACTTAGCGAAACAACTTGAATCTCTTGAACCTTCTCCTGCCGTTGTTTTTGCAACTGCCTATGATGAATATGCCGTTCAGGCTTTTGATTTAAATGCCGTTGACTATGTATTAAAGCCGTTTGATGAGGATCGGATTCAAAAGACTTTGGATAAAGTTAAAAAAATACGGGAAATCGAGAATAAGACGATTCCGTTTCACCCTTCTATAAAAAACGAGCGAAGTGGCAAAATCGCTGTACCCGTTGATGATAGAATTGTTTTGCTTTCCTTATCAGACATACAATATTTGGAATCATTTGAAGGAAAGACTAAGATTAAAACAGTCAAACAAGAATATACAGTGAATGAAGCACTCGTTTTGTTAGAGAAAAAACTGAGTGAAAACCAATTTCTCCGTGTACATCGAAGTTATATTGTGAACATGGATTTTATTGTAGAAATTGAGCCGTGGTTTAACTCTACCTTTAACTTAATATTGAAAGACGGCTCAAAAGTACCAGTAAGCCGAACCTATGTAAAGGACATGAAAAACCTCCTAGGCATTTAACATGACTGTATTTCATTTTCATTTTTCTGCAAACTATCATTCAATTTTGGTATTTTATTATGAAAACAGGTTTGAAGCGTTTTCATTTAATATGATAGACGCGCGGGATACAAAATGAATGGGAGGAAAATGCAAAATGAATGCGGTTACAATTGTTATAGGTGCTATCTGTATCCTTTTAATTGCTTATCGCCTTTATGGCACGTTTATGGCTGCAAAGGTATTGAAGATCGATGATTCAAAACCAACTCCAGCCCATAAATTTGAAGATGGAAAAGACTATGTACCCACCAATAAATGGGTTGCATTTGGTCACCATTTTGCGGCGATTGCTGCGGCGGGACCGTTAGTGGGTCCTATCTTGGCGGCACAATTCGGCTATTTGCCAGGATTATTATGGCTGCTAATTGGTGCTGTAATTGGTGGTGCTGTCCACGATTTAGTTGTCCTTTTTGCATCAATGCGGCGAAATGGAAAATCTTTATCAGAGGTAGCAAAAGAAGAACTAGGTCCTGTGGCAGGATTTTGTGCAGGCTTAGCTATGCTGTTCATTATTACGATTACAATGGCTGGCTTGTCCCTTGTGGTTTTAAGTGCATTAGAAAGAAACCCGTGGGGAACTTTCGCAGTAGGAATTACGATTCCTGTCGCGATGGCAGTCGGGCTGTATCACAAAAAGACAGGAAATTTAAAAGCAGCTACAACAGTAGGTTTCGGACTTATATTACTAGCAGTCATTTTTGGTCATAATATCCAAGGTACATGGCTTGGAGATTTATTAACATTTGAGAAGAGTACCCTTGCAATTATTCTTCCTCTTTATGCATTTTTTGCAGCTGCGCTGCCGGTATGGTTACTGTTGGCACCGCGTGATTATTTAAGTACATTTATGAAAATTGGGGTATTTGCGGCTTTAATTGTTGGGGTTTTCGTGGTAAACCCTGCTGTTCAGTTTCCTGCATTTACTGAATTTATAAATGGCGGCGGTCCTGTAATCGCCGGACCAGTATGGCCATTCATTTCAATTACCATTGCCTGTGGGGCAATTTCAGGCTTCCATGCATTCGTTGGTTCCGGAACAACACCAAAGATGATTAACCGCTGGAGTGATGCAAAAGGTGTTGCATTTGGAGGAATGCTCGTAGAATGTTTAGTTGCGGTAATGGCCTTAATTGCTGCTGTATCCTTACAGCCAGGCGATTATTTTGCAATTAACTCAACACCGGAAAAATTCGAACAGCTTGGAATGGAAACCGTTCATTTAGCTGAGCTCAGTGAAAGTGTTGGGATGGACCTTGAAGGAAGAACTGGTGGAGCGGTTACATTAGCGGTAGGGATGACGTATATCTTTACGGAAATTCAGATTTTCGAAAGATTAGCTTCTTATTTCTATCAGTTTGTCATTTTATTTGAGGCTGTCTTTATTTTAACTGCAATCGATGCAGGAACACGGGTGGCAAGATATTTGATCCAAGATTTCTTTGGAGATTTCATTAAACCTTTAAAACGGACAGACTCGCTTCCAGCGAACATTATTGCGAGTGCATTAGCCTGTCTTTTCTGGGGTTACCTGCTATACTCGGGTGATATTAGCTCTGTTTGGGCGCTCTTTGGCGTATCGAATCAGTTAATGGCATCCATTGGTCTAATTGTAGGTGCAACGGTTATCCTAAAAATTGCGAATAAGCGCTGGTATATGCTAACTTGTCTTGTTCCTCTTGCGTACCTATATGTAACAGTAAACGTAGCTGGATTCTGGATGATTCAAAATGTTTACTGGAATCCAGAAAATGCCGGATATAATATGCTAAATGGAATTCTGTCTATTATCATGCTTACTCTTGGTGTGGTAATCCTGATTGCATCGATTTATAAATGGAGTAAGCTGTGGAAGATTCCACAGAATGAATTGGTTCAACAATCCTATTTAGAAGTTTCATAGAAGCTAGACAGTAGTTTAACTTTAAAAATATGCCAGTTGTAAAGCTGGTACACTAAGAGAACAGCACTTCATTCATATTTACAGTGGGTGGAGTGCTGTTTTTTGCTATTGTCAAGCGCAAGCCTAAATAATTCTCAATTTTCAGTAATGTATTATATATGAATAATAATGTATTGATTATACTTTCAGAATATTATTTTATTTATCTTGAAAATCCCATAACCTATTGGTATACAAGGAGTTTTGTTATTATTTCAATATAATATCAGTTTAATATACTAAAGTGAGTATTGCATAAGTAAACTGGATGACGTATAGTTTAAATATAAAAATTATTACTAAAGTATCAGTGCTTTTATAAGAAAAGCTCAAAATAAAAGGAAGGGGAACATGAAATGAAGAAAAAGCCATATTTTATATTTGCCATTATTACTTCTTTAATGCTGCTCTTAGCTGCTTGCGGAACTGCTAATGAAAACACACAATCAGGTTCCGGAGGGGAAGGCGATGACACACCTGAAACAAAAACATTACGGGTGGTCACAGATGCAGCTTATGCTCCTTTTGAATCCCTTGAGGGTGACCAAATTGTCGGTTTTGACATTGATTTTATCAATGCAGTAGCTGAAGAAGCCGGATACGAGCTGAAAATTGAAAATGTTGGCTGGGATCCTATTTTTGTTGAAATTGAGTCTAAGAGAGCAGATTTAGCTATATCTGCTATCACGATCACTGAGGAAAGAAAACAATCCTATGATTTTTCACATCCATACTTCTTATCCACTAATAAAATTTTAGTTCCTGAAGAAAGTGACATTCAATCAGCGGAAGATTTAAAAGACCAGGTAGTGGCTGTACAAGGCGGAACTACTGGTGATGAAGCGGTCGAAGGATTACTTGGTAAAAATAATAAGAATATCAAAAAATTTGATAATAATAATCTAGCAATTCAAGAGTTGTTACAAGGCGGAGCAGCTGCTGTTGTAGCAGATAATACAGTTATTGAAGAATATGTAGCGAATAACCCAGATCAAAATCTAAAGGTAGTAGAAGATGCAGACGCGTTTGCATCAGAATTTTACGGAGTCATGTTCCCTAAGGATAGCGAATTGAAGGCTGAATTTGATGAAGCTCTTAATACTATTTTTGAGAACGGAACCTATGCTGAAATTTATAAAGAATGGTTTGGTTCAGAACCAGATATTGAAACATTGAAAGCTCAACAATAATTCAATAAACATATAAATGCGTAACTTCGATCACAAAGTTACGCAGTTTTTTTGGCTCTATAATATTTGTTGGGGTTTGAACACAACTTTTTATTCATAAAAAAAACACGTAAACATCCAATTCTTTTATACTTGAATTGTCGAGAAACAAGACAAAAGAAATGGAGTTACGTGTATATG
>NZ_JAKZKT010000043.1 GCF_022808645.1 Bacillus litorisediminis | reverse complement strand
TTTAGATTAACAAAACCTCCCCCCAGCAAAAGAAACAGAAAGGCTGGGGGATAATACCAAAGTCCGAATAGCAGAATTGTACATTCTAAAACGAGCAAAAGTGTACATATTATCGTTGACATTTATAAAATGTGCCAAACTGCAAGGTTTATGTGCCACTCTACGCGGGAAATGTGCCAAACTGCAAGGTTTATGTGCCGCTCTACGCCGGAAATGTGCCAAACTGCAAGGTATATGTGCCACTCGCGTTGGATATGTGCCACTCTACAAGGATTATGTGCCGCCCGCGTTGGATATGTGCCACTCTACAAGGATTATGTGCCGCTCGCGTTGGATATGTGCCAAACTGCAAGATTATGTGTCGCTTTACGCTGAATATGTCCACTATACAAGGAATATGTGCCGCTCTACGTTGGATATGTGCCAAACTGCAAGGATTATGTGCCGCTCTACGTTGGATATGTGCCAAACTGCAAGGATTATGTACCGCTCGCGTTGGATATGTGCCAAACTGCAAGGTATATGTGCCGTTCCACTCCGGAAATGTGCCATCCGCACTTGTTTATATGAAGCTCAGTCGAAGATCCAACCATCAATGAATAAGAGTCCATAATGAATACATTAATTTTACAGGGTCCGCATTTAAAATCTCTTTTTTTAGAAGGATTTAAACAAGAAATAGAGAAGTTTTCCAAGAGTGAAAGAGTTTGGTGCAATTTTAGCCGTTTTTATATAAAATAGTAGAGATTAGTTGAGTGAAGGATGGAGCAGGCAAACTCGGACTATTTAATTTTTTTTATCTTATTTGCCCTTCCTTCAAGCACTATATATTTTCTAAAAAAGTACCTAAAAGGAAGGTAGAGCGATGAAAACTGTAGTCGTCACGGATACAACTGCTTATTTACCGAAGGAGCTTCGTGAGCAGTATAACATTCAGTACATTCCGCTCAGTGTTATCTTTGGCAATGAGGTGTATCGGGAAGAGTTAGAGATTACTGTTAGTGATTTTTATGAGATGGTCAAGCAGTCAGAAAAGCTGCCCACTACTTCGCAGCCATCAGTTGGGGAGTTTGTTGAGCTGTATCAGAAGCTTGCCCAGGATTATGATGCGATTATCAGTATCCATTTATCAAGCGGTATTAGCGGTACCTATCAGGGAGCGGTTTCTGCCGGAAATATGGTGGAAGGTGTTAAAGTTTATCCGTTTGATACAGAAATGAGCTGTATGGTTCAAGGCTTTTATGCGGTTGAGGCAGCAAAGCTTGCCGGACAAGGTACCGAGCCTGAACAAATTATGGAACATCTTTATGAACTGAAGAAGACAACGAGAGCTTATTTTATGGCGGATGATCTTTCACACCTGCAAAGAGGGGGAAGACTGTCTGGTGCGCAGGCTTTAATTGGAAGTTTGCTTCAGGTCAAACCTTTGCTACATTTTGTCGATACGAAAATCGTTCCGTTTGAAAAAATTCGAACTCGGAAGAAGGCAATGAAGCGAATTGCTGAACTTCTCGGAGAAGATGCCAGCAAGGGTGAGCCGCTTCAGGCTGTGATTATCCACGCTAACCGTGAAGTAGAAGCAAAAGAATGGAAGGAAGAGCTGCAACAGCTTTATCCGAATGTTGAATTCATGATCAGTTATTTCGGACCTGTAATTGGAACTCACTTAGGTGAAGGTGCCATGGGTCTTGGCTGGATGAAAAAATAAAAACCTCTTTGAAAAGGCAGATTAAGTCATTTTAGTTTGTCTTTTTTATGATGCCGAGGATAACATTTATTTTCTTTTTAAAAAAGGGTTATCCATAAATTAACTTATTGGATAACCCTTATAAAATTACTTTATTAGTTTACAATAATTGTTAATTTTAGGGAATGCAGAAAGCTTTTCAAGTAATGAACTGCTTTCACGGATAACTTTTCTTAAATATTTTTCTGTTTCATTACTAGAGAGGGAAATAGGAGTTTCAGCAATCCGAACTACAGATTTATTTTTTTGTTTAATATTATTCACCCTCTAACCCTCCGATCATTTTAAATAATAGGCTATAAAATAGTCTTGATTTTACTTCCATTATAACAGAAAATAGTTGGTTTTCATATACCTTTACTTTTACTTCATTCCATTCTCCGTTCAATTTATAATGTGAACAGATAACATAAGAGCCAATTTTTCTTGTCATGTAAAGTTGATTTTTACTTTCTTGATAATATAAAACCTCATTTTTTGGATCTTGGTTAAATGTATCCACTACAAAAGAATTAGAATCATCTAAATTATATTCCTTTTCCGTGATGTCGCTCCACCATATGCAACTAAAACCATCTTATCTTTCATATTTTTATAAAGTGTAATTCCGCTACAGTCCTTAACTAATCCTAATTCCTGTTTAACGTACGGACTATTTGAATTATAAACCTTACCACCCTCAAACTTACCAACCATTTTGGATAGTAATAAATTTGCATCTAAGACACCGCTTCTAATTGCCTCTAAAGTATCTTCTGCAAAATCTACATAATCTGAAAACATGTTTGCGTTTTCTGCATTTTGGATGATTTCTTCTTCTAGTGGTATATATTTGACCCCAAGTTTTACGAACTCACTTAGGTATTCTTTTATAGACTTAATAGCATCTGTTGTTTCAGCAAGTTCAAGAGGATACATCCAAGTGCTTTGTTGATCGACATCATATAAAAAGGTCCAAACATATTCATCTGTTTTTTGGTATGACTTCTTTATTTGCTCTTGATGATTTTGGATATATGTTGTCACTTCTTGCATAATGTCATACGTATAGACTGGATCATATCCCTTATTTTGAATAAACTCCTCTTTCTTTTTCTTTATAATATGTTTGATGTGACCTCTATATAATTCAGCAATATCACTTTTAACAAAAGGTATTATAAGCTTACCTTCTTTTAAGGCTGTATAATATTCAACATATGTTGCCGTTACATTAGGATCTTCTTTGGTAAAAGAACCTTTTTCATGTGAAATTATGAGTCATTTCCCCAATAACCGAAATTCTCCTCAAATAGAAGTGGAACATGGCCGCTGTTCCTTAATTCTTCTGTAAGATTACTGCGAAAAGGTCTTAGATCTTCTTCATATGCAGAACTTATAAATATTTTGCATTGATTAGTCACAGCCTCAATTCTCCTTTCCCGATATTGTATTTTACGGATGATTTAGTTTATATGTTAGTTTAATACTAATTTCCCTTTTCCAATTATTTCAATTTTAAAAGTAAAAATTCCTTCTTAAAAAACCGATTACATTGTTTAAACCAAAGTAAAAATCATATAAATGGGTGGTTAACAGAAAAACTGTAAAGAAGCAGATTCAAAGATTTGCAAAAGACCTAAAAAGTTTATTGAAAGAGGAGATGTTGTATGAACATTCCAGTAAAATTTAAATCCCTTCAGCTATTTTTATCCGGTAGAGTTTTGTTAAAGGAAGAGTTAACAGAGTTTGAGTCAGTTTTGGAGGAAGCTGATCGAGAAGGCATGGTTACAATAAAAGCTGGTGTGACTGAGCAAAATGGCAAATGCGTCTGTAACCGTTGCGGTAACCGGACGAGATCATTATTTTATAAAATGCCCTGTGCCAGGTGCGGCAAGGAATGTGCTTATTGCCGAACGTGCATAAGGATGGGGCGGGTTTCTGCCTGCAGTTCTCTGTATAAATGGACTGGATTTTGCCCTCAGATAGAACCTTCAAGTCTTCAATGGGAGGGGGAACTATCCCCTGCTCAGCAAAATGCGGCAGACAAAGTCGTTGAAGCTGTTGTAGCGAAGAAAAACTTACTTGTGTGGGCCGTTTGCGGTGCGGGGAAGACGGAAATTTTGTTTCAGGGTATTGAGGCTGCTCTGCAAAAGGGAGAAAGAGTTTGTGTTGCAACTCCAAGAACAGATGTCGTGCTCGAACTCTTGCCTCGGCTTCAAGAAGCTTTTCCAGATACAACAGTAGTCGGACTCTATGGGGGAAGTGAGGACCGACATACATTTGCTTCGCTTGTTGTTTCCACCACTCATCAGCTTTACCGCTTTGAGAAAGCTTTTGACACGGTCATTATCGATGAGGTTGACGCCTTCCCATATACCGCTGACGAAACACTCCAACAAGCTGTGAAAAAATCGCAAAAAGAAATATCTTCTACCATATATTTAACCGCGACTCCTAACTCAACCTTCCAATCGAAAGCCAGAAAAGGAACCTTACCCTCCGTACAAATTCCAGCTCGTTATCATGGTCATCCCTTGCCAGTGCCGACCTTTTACTGGATCGGGAACTGGAAAAAGGTACTCCAGCGAAAGCAAATCCCGCACCCTTTATTAAAATGGATTAACTCTCGTCTTCAATCTGAAACGCCCGTCCTCCTCTATTTTCCTCATATTAAGCTCATGGAAGAAGCACTTCCGCTTTTCAAATCACTGGACCCCCGTATCGAAGCTGTTCACGCAGAAGATCCCAATCGAAAAGAAAAAGTTAAAGCTATGAGAGAACGTAAAACGCCGATGCTTTTAACAACTACGATTTTAGAAAGAGGGGTAACCTTCCCTAATCTTGATGTAGCTATACTGGGTGCAGAGGAACGAATTTTTACGGAAAGTGCCCTTGTGCAAATTGCTGGGAGAGTCGGGAGAAGTCCAGTTTATCCAAATGGGGAAGTCGCCTTTTTTCACTATGGAAAAACAGATGAAATGGTAAAAGCAAAGAAGCACATTGAAAAAATGAACCGACTTGCGAAAAAGGAGGGGTACTTATTATAAAATTTTTCACTGACCTATTGGAGCCATTTCGGTACCCGGATTGTTTATTTTGTCATCAAAAACGGCAGCCTGAAGCATCCTGGACAGCACTGGTATATGGTGATCATTCTGTGCTTTGCAGAGATTGTGAAGAAAGATTAGAACCGCTGACGGGTGAACTCTGTGTAAAGTGTTCCAGGCAAATGGAAATGCTGGAACCATCCTATCGGAGAGGCGAGATTTGCTATGACTGCTGGAGATGGGAGGAGGACCCGCAATGGAAAGCAGTTCTCACGAAAAACGAGTCGCTCTATCAATACAATGAGTTTTTAAAAGAAATCATTAGTCAGTACAAATTCCGAGGCGACTATGTGCTGGCGAATATTTTCAAAAGAGATATCAAGCTCAAGATCAAACAGCTGGAGCCAGACCTGATCGTGCCTATTCCTCTATCAAAACAACGTTTGCATGAGCGGGGATTTAACCAAGCGGAAGCGATTTTGATAGAGGCGGAGCTACCATTCATCTCCCTTTTAACTCGTGAACACAGTGAAAAGCAATCAAAAAAAGCAAGAGAAGAGCGGCTTGGGCAGGAAAATATATTTCAATGGAACAGTGAAGAATATCTGACAGATAAATCCGTACTCATTCTCGACGACATTTACACTACTGGAGCTACAATCCGTCATGCTGCCAAAATTTTTATAGAAAAGGGGGCAAAAGAGGTTCGATCTCTAACGATTGCAAGAGGTTAACTTTTTAGACACTCGCCAAAATGAAAGCTTGTCAGTATAATAGATACCAAGATGTCGGGAGAATTTACCAGGGGGTCTATTATGCCAGAACTATCAAATTGTCCGAATTGCGATAAGCTTTTTGTAAAAAATGCCTTAAGAGATGTTTGTGATGATTGTTTTAAAGAAGAAGAAAAACAGTTTGAGACTGTTTATACGTTTATTAGAAAAAGAGAAAATCGAACTGCCACCATGGTTCAGGTTGTAGAAGGAACAGGTGTGTCGGAAAAGCTCATTATCAAGTTTATAAAAAAAGGAAGACTCCAATTAAGCAAATTTCCTGGGCTTACGTATCCGTGTGAAAAATGCGCGACACCGATCCGAGAGGGGAAACTCTGTACAAGCTGTCAAACGAAGTTACGCTCCCAAATAGATTCGCTGAAAAAGGAGCAGGAACGGTTAGAAGAAATAGAGAAGCGGGAGAGAACCGTTACATATTTCACAAATGAAAAAAGAAGATAAGCAGGGAGGCTGTAATTTGCAAGCTTCCCTTTTCTTTGTTTTAGTATGGTAAACTTTGTCATTGAACTGTAATTAAAAAATCTATAAACATCCAGACTCTTTATCCGATAATAGAGATAGAGAATAGTGCTTTCGAATAGGAAAGTGAGGTTATAGCTTTGAAAATACACAACTTTGGCACTCCGGGGATGAACCCTTATAAGCAAACATTTGCTAAGCAAGAGTCGATCCTTAAGCAGCAGCCAACAGGTTCTGATAAAATTGAAATTTCACATACTGCAAAAGAGCTTCAACAGCAATCAACGTTTGTTACGGATCGCCAGAAAAAGATTGAAGCAATACAAACTCAAATTGAAAATGGCACTTATAAAGTTGATGCTGAAAAAGTCGCGAAAAGTTTAGTAGATTTTTTCGGAGAGCATAAGAATTAATGATAAAGGAGGGAAAACCATGTCTGAGCAAGTATTACAGTCCCAATTAGAAAAATTGCTTCAGCTTCATCAAGAAGTACTGCTATTATCCCAACAAAAAACTGAAGTTGTGAAAAAAGGGGACATGGAGAACCTCCAGCAAATCTTAAAAAAAGAGCAAAAATTGATATTAGAACTTGATCGGGCCGAAAAGGAAAGACAAGCTGCCGCTCAAGTTATAGTTCCTTCGGCGGAAAAACCTACCATAGAGGATTGCCTTCCGCAGCTTTCTCAAGAGCAACAAGAAAAACTGATTGGTTTAAGAGATAAATTGAAGGAAGTGATTGCACAAATTGAGCTGCAAAACAATTTAAACTATGAGCTCATTCAGCAATCATTACATTTTATCCATGTGAGTTTGAATCTTTTTCGGCCAAAGGAAGAATCCATAAATTATAGTCCGCCTAAAGGACAAAAACCGAAAGTTACCGTCCCAGCTGGGATGTTTCAGACGAAAGCATAGATTTTGGAGTAAACAAATAAGGAGGAAACAAAATGCCTTCTACTTTTCACGGACTTGAAACGGCAAAGCGTGCAATGTTCACTCAGCAAAGCGCACTTTATACTACAGGGCATAACGTTGCCAATGCGAATACACCTGGCTACACTAGGCAGCGCGTAGAGTTTACGCAAACCGAACCATATCCATCTGCAGCCATGAACCGGCCCGACTATCCGGGCCAGCTTGGAACTGGGGTTAAAGCAGGGGCTATTCAGCGGATTCGGGAAGCTTTTTTGGATGTGCAATACCGAGGAGAAAACTCAAAAGTCGGATATTGGGAAACCAAGGCAGACACCCTTCAAAAGATGGAAGAGATTTTGAACGAACCATCGGAGTCTGGATTGTCCCATACGATTGATCAATTTTGGCAGTCGCTGCAGGATTTAGCGGTAAACCCGACTAATGCTGGGGCACGTTCCGTCGTGCGTCAGCGGGGAATTGCCCTTGCGGAGACGTTTAATTATCTATCAGATTCTTTAAATGGAATTAAAACAGATTTAAAAAATGAGATTAAAATTGCGAAAGATAAGGTCAATTCCTTACTTGACCAAATTGCGCAAGTCAACGCACAAATTGCAGATGTTGAGCCGCATGGATATTTGCCGAATGATTTATATGACAAACGTGATTTATTAATAGATGAGCTTTCGTCTATGGTTAAGATTAACGTGGATTATGTTGAATCTGGCGGTGATCCAGCTCCGGGTGCAATGGGACAAGCTGTTATAAAACTAGCAAATGATGCCGGCGGGGATATGGCAGTTTTAGTTGGACCAGCCGGCTTCAATGAGATTGATATTACATTCGGTGGCCCGAATGGTTCGGTGGATTTCGTAAAAGTAGGAGGCAAGCAGATTGCATTTACGGATTTTGATTCTCAAGGGCAGCTGAAGGGGTTAATTGAGGGGTTTGGATACAAGGTTACTGAAGTTTTAGCCGATGGTACTACGGTTGATAAAGTAGCCGGTACTTACCCAGATATGTTAGCAGAGCTTGATAACTTAGCCTACACATTTGCAACTGAGTTTAATAAAGTTCATGCTGCTGGAATGAGTCCGAATGAAATTGCTGCAGGAGTTAATAGTGATATTAACTTTTTTGCGGATAATCTAAGTGCTAATGGATCTATAACATCTCGGGAGGGTTTTGCCTCTAGAATTGGGATTTCTCAAGATATAAAGGATAGCTTAGATAACATAGCAAATGCGGTTCAGACAAACCCTGGTGCGCCAGATGGACAAGCAGAAGCAGATCTTGGTGATATGACAAACGTGTTAAACCTTGCAGATGTATTTAATCTAGATTTTGATTATGGCTTAAATAATGAGAAAGCCAGTCTGCGCAGTTACTATGAATCAGTAATCGGTGACATGGCGGTTGAATCGCAGGAAGCAATTCGTTTATCGCAAAACAGTGGAGTATTGAGATCAGCTGTTGAGGAAAGACGCATGTCAGCAAGCTCTGTTTCCTTGGATGAAGAAATGACAAACATGATCAAGTTCCAGCACGCATATAACGCGGCGGCAAGAATGATTTCATTAACGGATGAAATGCTCGATAAAATCATAAACGGTATGGGTACAGGCGGAAGGTAGGCGGATAGAAGATGAGAGTTACACAAAGTATGCTCGCGAATAATTCACTCCGGCATTTAAGTGAAAGCTATGCTCGTTTAGGTAAATATCAGGATCAGCTATCTACTGGTAAAAAAATTACCCGCCCTTCTGATGATCCTGTTGTTGCGATGAAAAGTATGAACTACCGTTCAAATCTTGGTGAAATCGAACAGTATCAGCGAAACCTTTCCGAGGTTTATCTTTGGATGGATAACTCTGAAGCGGCGATTGATCAAACGAATAGTGCGTTGCAACGGATTCGTGAGCTTGTAATTCAAGGGAAAAATGGGACTTTGAGTGAAGATGATAAGCAGGCTGTTGCAAAAGAGATTGAACAAATGAAGCAGGATATTATGTCTGTGGCTAATACAAAAGTTTCAGGGCGTTATATTTTTAACGGAACCGATGTAGATCAGGCGCCTGTATCAATTAACACTACACCTCCTGTTGATCCTACAACTGATCCGGCTGTAGGAGCCATAGTGGTTAGAATTAATACGGAACCATATCAGGTGGAAATTTCTCGCGGCATCCGTTTAACAGCTAACGTAAACGCCGAGAATATTTTTAGTCAAGAATTATTTGATACAATTCAATCGATTGAGGATACTTTAAAAGGGACTGGAACCGATGACCTGGATCAGTTATTAAATGATTTAGATGGACATTTGGACAAACTAAATGCTGAGCGTTCGGAGTTGGGAGCTCGATACAATCGTATAGAAATGATTGAGACTCGCTTAAAACAACAAGAGGTCATGGCTAATCAGATATTGTCTGATAACGAAGACGTTGATATGGAGCGCGTAATTACAGATTTGATGGTGCAGGAAAGTATTCATCGGGCAGCGCTCGGGGCAAGCTCAAGAATTATTCAACCGACATTGTTAGACTTTTTGCGATAAAAGCTATTCTCAACTGAATAGCTTTTTTTCTTAAAAGGTATGGAGGGTAGAAACAATGCAGCTTCCGCAAATTCGAATAGAAAGTCAACTGGCCATACTTGGGATTCGAACAAAAAACGCTACTCAAGAAATTAAACAGCCTCATGCCGATGTTCAAATCAGGCAACCTAAAGCAGAACTTAGTATTGAAACGAAAAATGGACAATTAACAATTGATCAAACTAAAGCCTGGGAAGATATGAAACTATATTCTCCGCTTAGGTCGATTGAAGTTTTTGCCCAGGAAGGAAAACAAGCATGGCTAGAGGGAATTGCCCGTCGTGCTCAAGAAGGAAACCAGTTAATGAAAATAGAAAACGGTGGGGATGCTATTGCGGATATTGCCTATCAAAAGGTAAAACCAGAAACATTAAATTATAACATTGGCTGGATACCGTCTCATTTTAGTGTGAGAATCCATTATGAGCCAGGGAATGTTGAGATTCATGCTCAACCGAGAGAACCAGAAATCAATGTCATACCACAAAAACCGATTATTTCTTATACTCCTGGAGATGTTTCATACCAGTTAGTACAGCAGCCTGACTTGAAAATTGAATTTGTAAACTTAATGCCTACTAGAATAGGATTTGAAACCACCATATAAAGGATGAGAATAAATGAAGTTAGTAACCAGATATCATGGTGAACGAGAAATAGACCCTCCCGAAGTGATTCAGTTTCCAAGGGGTATCCCTGGATTTGAAGATGAAACAGAATTTGTTTTATTGCCGCTAACAGATGACCAAGTGTTTTTTATCCTCCAATCAGTTCAAACTTCTGATCTAGCTTTTGTAGTAACCGACCCGTTTTTGTTCTATCAGGATTATGACTTCCAACTGGATGAAGCAACAGTAAAATCATTAGAACTGGGGTCCCCTTCTGAGGTACGCGTCCTGACTATATTAACTGTAAAGGATCCGTTTAAAGAAACAACAGTCAATCTCCAAGCACCAGTAGTAATAAATGTTCCTAAAAAGATTGCAAAACAAGTGGTTTTAAATGTTGATACCTATCACACCAAGCACCGGCTATACAGAGACAATCCGGTTGGAACTAAGAGGTGATTATATGCTAGTACTGACTAGAAAGAACGGAGAAGCAATCCAAATTGGTGAAGACATTGAAATCACAATCTTATCGGTGAAAAATGATCAAGTTAAATTAGGTATCAACGCCCCAAAGGATATTGAGATTGTTCGTAAGGAAATATTAGAAATGATAGAGGAAGAAAATAAGCAGGCTAAACTCGTTTTAGGGGATTTATTGAAAATATTAGAACAGAAAGATAAGTAGGGGAACTCCTTTCGACAACAAAGGAGTTCTTTTGTTTAATTGGAAAAATTTTTTTAAATAACTATAAAACTAAGTCGAATCAAGTCGATATACAAAGTGTAAGAGGTTAGGATAGGGCGGCCGACCTAGAACAATCTCTAAAATAAGATTGACGGATCACAAGGACGTGATTCGCTCTATTTCAAGGAGGAAATGAATAATGAGAATTAATCACAACATTGCAGCGTTAAACACGTATCGTCAACTCGGCGCTGGACAAAGTGCTGCAGCAAAAAACATGGAAAAATTATCTTCAGGTCTTCGTATTAACCGTGCTGGGGACGACGCAGCAGGATTAGCGATTTCTGAAAAAATGCGTGGACAAATTCGAGGCTTGGAGATGGCATCCAAAAACTCTCAAGATGCAATTTCTATGATACAAACTGCTGAAGGAGCATTGAATGAGACTCATAGTATACTTCAACGTATGCGTGAATTAGCTGTGCAGGCTTCAAACGATACGAATACAGCTACAGACCGTCAAGAGCTTCAGAAAGAAATTGATCAATTAACTGAAGAGATTGATAGAATTGCAAATACAACTGAATTTAACACAAAAACACTTTTGAATGGTGACTTTGGAACAAAAGCTGTTTCTGGCACCCCAGCTAACGTGGAAGTTAAATCCGCATTAGCATCTACAATTAACGAAGGTTCATATTCAGTAGTAGTAACAAATGCAGCTGTTCAAGGATCTGAAACTGGAGATGCAGATATAAATACAGCAGCAGTAACAATTACAGAAGGTACTAACGATACATTAGTATTAAATGGTGTTACAATTAAATTTGAAGCTGGAAACTATACATCTAGTCAAATTATTAACAAAATAAACGAATATAAAGATCAAACAGGTTTAGAAGCATCATTAGCAACGAATAGCTTAAAATTAACAAATACTTCTTTCGGAACTCAAACTAACACAATTGCTGGTAATGCTCAAGGAACGTTACTTGGAACGGTAACAAGTGTTGCAGGAGAAGATGCTGCTATTACTGTAGATGGTGTAGCAGTTGGAGTTAGCGTAGATGAAAATGATGGAAGAGTTCTTACTGTTACAGATGGTGCATTAAAGGGAATTGTATTAAATGCTAAGGGAGCTGATTCAAGTACAGCTACTCTCACTGTAAATAAAGATGAGCTTACAATGCAAATTGGTGCAAACGAAGGACAATCCTTACAGATTACAATGGAAGATATGAGAGCAGCTTCACTTGGTGTTGATGCTATTGATGTAACAACAGCTGATAAGGCAACAGATGCTATTACAACTATTAATAATGCTCTTGAATCGGTATCTAGTGAGCGTTCTAAACTTGGTGCATACCAAAACCGCCTAGAACACACAATCAACAATCTTGGAACTTCTGCTGAAAACTTAACTGCTGCTGAATCTCGTATCCGTGATGTAGATATGGCGAAAGAAATGATGGAGTTCACAAAGAACAACATCCTCTCTCAAGCAGCACAAGCAATGTTGGCTCAAGCGAATAGCGTCCCTCAAGGAGTTTTACAACTTCTTCAATAATATTCGCAGGGCGTCTTATCTGGTAACGGGTAAGAGCATAACTGGGTGAATTGCTGGAACCTCCTAAAGCTACTTACACCACAACAGTGCTGGAAACGGCAAATGTGATGGTTTAAGAAGTGAGTAGATGGAACAATGGACAATCAGCAGCCAAGCTCCTGTCTCGAAAGAGTGGAGAAGGTCCAACGACTAGGATAGACCACCTAACGCTACTAGCTATGGTGATGAAATCCGTAGGACATGAACATGTTCGAAGTGCCCAGCCCCTTTGTAAAA
Source organism: Bacillus litorisediminis (assembly GCF_022808645.1). Lineage (GTDB taxonomy): Bacteria > Bacillota > Bacilli > Bacillales > JC228 > Bacillus_BF > Bacillus_BF litorisediminis. The sequence goes on along the minus strand of NZ_JAKZKT010000043.1, from coordinate 17,612 downwards.
AGGGTGAAGATATAGTCTATTCTGTGACCGAAAGGCATAGTCGCAAAGCAAGCGAACCAACAACCACAAGGTGTTCTTCAATTACTTCAATAATTTTAGACACTTTTCCAAAGGTCCTAGTATTTCTAGGGCCTTTTTTCACACCCAAATGAATTTGGAGGGAGAGTACTATGGACATCCCCTTATTATCAATGTCTCTTAGTCAATCAAATTTACACAGTCAGGTTGATCTATCTTTAATGAAAAAGGTCATGAATATTTCTGAAACTAATGCGAATGGACTCATGAAAATGCTGGAAAGTTCCAGTGTATCTGCGCAATCCGTCCACCCTTTTTTAGGACAAAAAATTGATTTTCAAGTTTGAAGAAAATAAAAGGACCCGACACCAATAGTCAGGTCCATTTTTTATCATGTGAAACTATTTATCTCAACTATTCACCCTCGGCAGCACAACATCCACCATACTCCCCAATCCCACTTTACTCCGAATTGCCATCTTGCCTCTATGCCTATCCACAATCTTTTGACTAATCGCTAACCCCAATCCAATTCCTTTTTCCTTCGTCGTATAGAAAGGAGTACCCAGTTTTTCAAGCTGCTCTTTTGGAATGCCTTTGCCATTATCTATAATCCGAATTCGGACCAAGTTTTCTCGTTCTTCTACCTTGACTCGAATCTGACCGGTTTTCTCAAAAGATTCCATTGCATTGACCAGTAAATTAATCAGCACTTGTCTTAAATGGTCTTCGATTCCATTTGTAATGATTTCATCCCTGCTAAAGGACTGGCTTAAGGTCACATTATACAAATTAGCTTGTGAGTCTAAAAGAGTCATGGTATTTTTAACAATCTGATTGATGTTAACCTGTTTCATAGAACCAGTTTGCGGTTTAGCAAGGAACATGAATTCATTAACGATTGTATCAATTCTGGATAATTCTTTAAAAATGATATCCCAATAAAAATAATCATTGTATTTTAGTGGGTCTTGTTTCATTAGTTGTAAAAAACCCTTGATAGAGGTGAGCGGGTTTCGAATTTCATGTCCAACACCAGCAGCGAGCTGCCCGACTGCAGAGAGCTTATCCAATTTTCGGATTAGGGCTTCACTTTCTTTACGTTCCGTTATTTCTCGTCCTACTACCATGTAATCGGTACGATCCCCTTGCTTGGTTAAAATTTTGCCGATCACCTCTAGCCAAACAAAATGTCCATGTTTATGCTGATAGCGAAATTCTACTCTTTGCGGTTCACCTGTATTAATCAATTGTTCGAAGCGGGATATCATATATGCTTCGTCATCAGGATGGATCATATCCAACGCGCTTTTTCCAATATAAAAATCTGGCTTATACCCCATTACAATTTCATAAGAAGGAGACGTATATTGTATAATTCCGTTTTGATCAAAGATCGCGATCAACTCGGACATATTTTCTGTAATCAGTTTATATTGCTGCTCTTTATTGTACAGCTCCGTTTCTTGCATTTTTTCGACTGATACATCACGCAAGACTGTGACCATCCATTTTTGTTGTTCGTGACAAATAAGAGTCGTATGGAATTCAAAATGTGTCACCTTACCGTTAAAACACTTCACATCATACCTGATAATCGGAAGGGTTTCACCGCATCCAAGCTTCTTCAATCGCTTTTCCCCAGTTTTGTTTTGGTCTCCGTAAAGAAGATCCAAAATAGATTTTCCTATGAGGTGCTCTTTATTAGGTGCATGCAAAAGCCTGATCCCAACCTGATTCACATAACGGATGATACCGTTTTCATGAATAAAGATTCCAGCTGGGATAAAGTCCATAAACTGATGGATTCCTTGTTCAGTGAAGGAATAAGAAAGTGAATCTATAACTACATTGAAAATCGAACTATTCATTTGTTCTGAATTATGAGTCTTGAACGAAGGGTTACCCACTATATCACCTAATATTCATTTTTTCAATATACTTTCTCATAAATAATTTTACAGCTTTGTTACAAGAAAAAGAAGGGTATTTTCGATATTTTTAGACATAAATCGATAATTTTTTACAAATTCCGTAATGCGCTTATCTGAAAAAAGAGTCTAGAGTTACTTTAAAATTACGAGATTTAGACGATATAAAACGTAAAGAATGATATTAGGGAAGGGATTTTGTGTGACTAAGTCAATTTCTGTCGGACAATCAGCATCATTGACGGAGTGGAAGCTTCAAAATCAGATTCAACAGCACGATTCCACCTTGCCCGAAACACAAAAAGCAGTATCTCAAGAAGGTAAGCAAGAGGCTTCCCAGCCTAATAAAGAAAAAGTTGAACAAGTAGTGAATGATTTAAATAAATTTTTAATTCCTGCAAAGACATCTGTAAAATTTGAGTTTCACGAGAAGCTAGAAGAGTACTATGTAACGATAGTTGATCAGGATACAAAAGAAGTTATTAAAGAAATACCGCCTAAAAAACTATTAGATATCTATGCAGCGATGTCTGAATATCTTGGTTTTATCGTCGATGAGAAAATTTAGAGTTATAACAGGACTTTAATTAGAGGTGAAGCAAATGAACATGCGGATTGGCGGACTTGCAAGCGGGATGGATATAGACCAGCTTGTAAAAGATCTAATGAAGGCAGAACGGATGCCGCTAGATAAATTAACCCAACGCAAAACATATTTAGAATGGCAGCGAGATGACTATCGCGCAATGAATAAGCTTTTACAGGAATTAGATGATTTGATTTTCAATGGGATTGGCAGACAAGCGAGCTTTATTCAAAAAACAGTAAGTTCATCGAATCCTGATGCAGTCTCGATTCGAAACATTAATTCAGTTACTGATTTTTCCGGATCCCTGCAAGTTCATCAGATTGCCAAAGCCGCTTCTATGTATAGTAAGCAAGCGGTTAATATAGACCCAAACAAACCTTTAAGCAATTACGTTACGGGAACGCAGAAAATCAGAATTCAAGCGATTGATGAAAATGGGAAGCTAGAGGACACCGCAGAAGAATGGTATGAGCTTGAATTTAATCCATCTGACTATACGTTAAATTCATTATTAAAGAAAATAAACAATGAATCTGGTGTCAATACATTTTTTGACCCTGTCACACAGCGTGTGTCGATTACAGCTAAAAATACAGGAAATATTGAAAATCCTAACGTTTCTTATGAACCGTCTGAAATCGTATTAACGGACCTGACAGGGAATTTTTTACAAGGGACATTAGCGTTGGATTGGAAAAATGCAATTGCAGCTGATAATGGTGTAGGAACACATGGAGTGAATGCATCCTTTACTTACAATGGCCTTACAACTACACGCTCAACCAATACGTTCCAAATCAATGGTTTCGAGCTGACGCTTAAGAAGCCAACGGCTGCAGGGGAAGAGATTACCTTTTCTTCGGCACCAGATGTAGATAAAATTGTCGATACGATTGTCAAATTTGTAGATAAGTATAATGAAGTGATTGAGAAAATTCATGCTGAGACAAACGAAAAGAAGTTTCGCGATTATCCGCCTCTAACTGATGAACAGAAGGAAGCGATGGAGGAAAAGGAGATCGAGCTTTGGGAGGAAAGAGCAAGAAGCGGGACTCTCTACCGTGATAGTATTTTAGAAGGCGGTCTTACCCAAATGCGTGAGGCTCTTTCCAATCCTGTTAGCGGGTTGTTGAGTTTTGATCAATTATCTGAAATTGGAATTACGACCACTTCTAATTATCTGGACAATGGGAAACTGACGATTGATGAGGACAAGCTCCGAGAAGCTATTTCTAAAGATCCAAATGCTGTTTATCAGCTGTTTAATAAAGATGGCTCTAGCAGTTCGACCCAGGGAATTGCCGACCGCCTCCGTGATTCCATTAAAAATACAATTCAGAGTATTGAAGAGAAGGCTGGTAAAGCTACAAGTACTAATAAAATGTTTTCAATCGGAAAAACCTTAGATGATTTAGACGATCGAATTTCCGATTTTGAACGGCGTCTGATTGAAATTGAAGACCGCTATTGGCGCCAATTTTCCGCGATGGAGCAGGCGATTCAACGGACAAACCAACAAACGATGTTCTTAATGAACCAATTTGGCGGTGGTTCTTACTAGAATTTATAAAGAATAGACTGGAGGAGATATGTCATGGCTATGAAAAATCCATACAAGGCATACCAAGATAACTCTGTGAATACAGCAACACCTGGTGAGCTTACGCTGATGCTTTATAACGGCTGTATTAAGTTTATTCGGCTTGCCAGACTGGGGCTTGACGAAAAAAATATAGAGCAGAAAAACACGAATATCCAAAAGGCGCAACGAATCATCCAGGAGCTGATGGTGACATTGAATCCTGACTTCGAAATTTCTCAGCAAATGCTGCCATTATACGATTATATGAATCGCCGTCTGATTGAGGCGAATGTGAAAAATGACAGGGCTATTTTAGATGAGGTCGAAGGGTTCGTCACCGAGTTTCGTGATACATGGAAACAGGTGATTCAATTAAACCGAAAACAGCCAGTGAATGGGGCCGATACCAGTGTCAGTCGTTAAAGAATACTATGAAGAGACAACGAAACTGCTTGCTTTTTTAAAAAAAGCAAGCGCCTCTCAGGAGCGGGATCAGCGGATTGAATATATTCAGATTGCACTGGATAAAAGACAGAAGCTGATTGAGCAAATGAAGCCTCCTTATTCCGAGGAGGAAGAAAAAATCGGCAAACAATGTATTGATTTCGAAAAAGAGATTCAGGGGCTGCTCCAATCTGAAAAGGTTTTAATTCAAAAAGATATTGTTTCTTTTTCGAAGCGAAAACAGACGCGGGAAAGGTACGTGAATCCCTATAAATCTCTAAATTATGATGGAATGTTTTATGATAAACGAAAATAGGTGATAGTTTGAAATGGCCGCGTGAAGAGGATCTTCCTATCATTAGAGAATATGCAGCACTACTGCAAACGCTGGACACGGCGTTTCAATATTTGGTGGAAAGCTTCAATGACTCCAAGAAACTGAATGGCGACCGAATTCTGGGAGATATCTTTGCTGCGTTTCAACAAATTCTAACGACTCACGGGATTCTTGAACAGACATTGGAAGATGACCTGGAATTAATGCAGGCTCTGGAAAAGTTTGGGGTAGTACTTGAACATTCTCTTAAATTTAATGGAAAACTGAATGACTACAACTTTAAGGAAGTGTTTGTCCAAGAAACATTTGCTCCAGCATTCATTGAGTGGTCTGCAAGGATGCAAAAGATATTGAAGCGGTATATTGCACATTGAAACAAGGGGACGGTTCTTGCGTTTCAGAAGTACGATGAAACGCAAGAACCGTCCCGCTGTTTCACCCCTCTATTCACCACAATTTCCCTCTATACCCAAATTTCCATGCATGTTGAATGGCTCTCAATTCATATAGTAGTGATAACCGGAAGATATGACAGTTCTATGACATTTGATTTCTACCCGTTTAGGCAGGAAATGGGACGGGTAGTATAGAAGTAGTTGTATAGTAGTACATAATTGGATGAAGGGGGCATTAGCACATGAACTATATTGTTCGTGGTGAAAACATTGAAGTAACAGCTGCATTACGGGATTACGTAGAGAAGAAAATTAGCAAGCTGGAAAAGTACTTTACTGAATCTCCAAATGCCGATGTCCATGGAAATTTGAAGGTGTTACCTGATAAGACGGCTAAAGTGGAAGTAACGATTCCAATGCCGCAGCTTTTACTTCGGGCCGAAGAAGTGAATCCAGATATGTATGCAGCTATTGATTTGATTGTTGATAAGCTTGAAAGGCAAATTCGCAAGCACAAAACGAAAGTAAACCGTAAAGTCCGGGAAAAAGGAAGTACGAAGGAATTATTTGCTGTATTCGATGAAAGTGCCTCAGCAGTCGCAACTGAATCAGAAACAGACAATGATTTAGAAATTGTCCGTACAAAACGTTTTGATCTAAAACCAATGGATAGTGAAGAAGCCATTTTACAAATGAATATGCTAGGACATAACTTTTATGTATATACCGATGCTGAAACGAATTTAACTAATGTTGTTTATAAACGTAAAGACGGGAAATACGGTTTGATTGAAACTGTGTAACTTCTAATACTAAGACCTGCAGCTGAGCGTCTGCAGGTCTTTAACTTTTAATAATGGTAATATTTTGATGTTTTCGAAGATCGACATCTATTGGGATAGGTAAGGCTTTCCCATTTTTATCTTCGATGATTCTGACTAATGGGCGGAGCGGATAGTCAGGAAAGCCTTGGACTACGATTGCAGCTAACCCGTTATTGAGCTGGACTCTTGAGCCTGGCGGGTAAATCGCGATACAGCGCAAAAAGGCTTTGATAATCTTAACATCAAACAATGAACCGCCTGCAGCATATAAATATTCGACTGCTTCGTGAGCGGTATAAGGTTCTCTATGGTGGCGCTTCGTTGTTAAGGCGTCAAACACATCCGCAACTGCCACGATGCGGGGATAAAGGTGAATCGATTTGCCGGGGAGCTGCTTGGGGTAGCCGCCACCATCTAACCGTTCATGGTGGTACAGAGCACAAAGCGCTGACATTTCGGAAATATTGCGCTCCCTAACCAACAGATTAAACCCATTCTCAGCATGGCGCTGGACCATTTTGCGCTCAACTTGGCTCAGCCGTCCTTTTTTTGTTAAAATCTGCCGCGGCAGACGGGTCATGCCAATATCGAATAGCATCGCCCCCACCATTAGTTCAATCAATTCATCTTTAGATAGTCCCAGCTCAACCCCGATTACACCAGATAGGATTCCAACGTTTAAAGAATGCTGGAACATCGATTGGTCATATTGGTGGAGATCATGAAAGCTATGGAGAATCTGTGGTTTAGGCGCTATGTAATGTAAGAGGGTTCTTGCGATATTTTCAAATTCTCTGCCTAAATCAATCGAATTAAATTTCGAGTTAATCTCCTCTTGTGACAAATAGGCAAAAAGGACACGATAGATTTGCTGATGCAGCTCTCTTCTTTCACGGTGCTCGATAATTGGGTTGTAAAATACATCGTTCGTTACTCCATCCTCAATATATAATTCGTAAATATTACGTTTTTCAATTAAGGCTAGGAGCGGGGAAGATAGCTTCGTACCTCTATTTAATAGCAGGAGAAAATCTTCTGTATATAAATCAACGGCGAGCACATCGCCTTCCTTTACAAACCTGACAGGTACTTTTTTCATAGGAAATAATTCCCCTTTTTCCTAAAACTTGTCCTACCTTTAAATGTATCAGAATTTACGAAATTTAGAACAAAAAAATAATACAAACGAACTATGAATCAACGTATAATAATAGAAAACCATGGAAATTTGGACAAGCGGGTGAATTGAATGAAGCTAGATGACACGGATTTAAAAATATTAGAGCTGTTAACTGAGAACGGAAGATTGTCTTATGTCGATATTGGGAAGGAACTTGGGCTATCGAGGGTTTCAATACGGGACCGGGTGCAGCAGCTGATGAGAAACGGAGTCATTGAAAAGTTTAGTGTAGTTCTGAATTCTGAAAAAGTAGGGAAAAAGGTTTCTGCTTTCTTTGAGGTAGATTGTGAACCGGGTTCACTTGTTGAGGTTGCTCAAACCTTAGCGGATAATCCAAATGTAGCCAGCTGCTATCAGATGACAGGTCCAAGCACCCTACATATGCACGTCTTAGTCGAAGATTTTACAAGTTTAGAGAAGTTTATCAACAATGAATTATATAGCTTAAAAGGAATCACACGAGTGGAAAGTCATATTCTGCTGCGGAGATTTAAGAGCCGTTCCGGACTAAAATTATAATGAAACAGAGGCAGAGGGACGGTTCTTGTGTTTCACTATTCTGATCGAAACACAAGAACCGTCCCTCCGTTTCACTGAGTTTATGCATTTTTCTTGATTCGGAAAGATAAAATCCCTGCTATTAATAAGAAAATAAATGCGATGGTAAAGAATAAGCCGTTCGCAAAAAATCCATAAACCGCAATGATGATTAAGCCGATTCCTGCAATGGTTTTCCACTTCCATGATAAGAATCCTAAAATGATCGCTAGTGCAGACAGCCAAAAGACTGCAGCCCCATCGTTAGCCATTTCTTCTTCTCCAAATACAGCCCCTCCAGCCGTTACAAGGAATCCGCTGACAATCCCTGCAAGACCGCCGAGAATGGCTAATATGGCAACCCATGTTTTCATATGGTAAATCCTCCTGTAGTTACTACTATGAATTGTTCCCCATCATTCTTGTGTCTAAGCAAATGAGAAGGATAGATCTAAGTAAAGTCACTAAATGCGCATTTAGTTAAAAACACAACGTTTTTTATATTAGTATTCGATTATTTTGAAGTCAAACTTAATTTTTTCCGCTTGGGGAAAAATTTTACTTGCTGGTTGGGAGTTTCAATAAAAGCCAATTTTGCAACAGAGGGACGGTTCTTGTGTTTCAATTGTCAGATTGAAACACAAGAACCGTCCCTCTGTTTCACTTCGACAAATTCTGTAAATCTTGTAGATATTTTTTAAAATTTTCGCTAAAATTGGATTACAAGCTAAGAAATTTCATTTGTAAAGTCATTTTTATTAATTACTAACATTTGATAGTAATAGATTGGTTTTTTAAATCATTTAGAAGGAAGTGTTTATATGTTTACCGATTTTCTTAATCATCCCTATCCATCTCAGCGGATGACGACTTTTGCACGCAATGGAATGGTAGCGACCTCACAGCCACTGGCTTCTCAGGCAGGACTTGAAATACTGCAAAAAGGCGGGAATGCGATTGATGCTGCAATTGCAACGGCTGCAGCGTTAACGGTTGTCGAACCGACTTCAAATGGAATCGGGAGTGATGCGTTTGCACTTGTTTGGGTAAAGGGCCAACTTCACGGGTTAAATTCAAGCGGAAGAGCACCTAAAAGCATTTCAATTGAAGCTCTTAAAGAGAAGGGGCATGAGAAAATGCCAACGTTTGGGTGGACACCGGTTACCGTTCCAGGTGCACCTGGAGCATGGGCAGCACTATCGAAGAAGTTTGGAAAGCTCCCGTTAACAGAGGTTCTGAAGCCAGCGATTCGTTTAGCGGATGAAGGCTATCCATTGAGTCCAATTCTTGGAAAGTATTGGAGCATTGCTTATAACCGCTTTAAACAGGAATTTAAAACAGAAGAGTTTCAGCCATGGTTTGACACGTTTGCACCGAATGGCCGTGCACCAAAAATCGGAGAAGTCTGGCGCTCTGAAGGTCATGCGCGCACGCTTCAGTCGATTGCTGAGACTAATGCAGAAAGCTTTTACCGTGGCGAGTTAGCTGAAAAAATAGCTGCTTTTTCGGAAAAGCATGGCGGCTACTTAACAAAGGAAGATTTGGCCGCATTTGAAGCAGAATGGGTCGATCCGATTTCTGTTAATTACCGGGGCTATGATGTTTGGGAAATCCCGCCAAATGGCCAAGGAATTGTCGCATTGATGGCACTCAATATTGCAAAAGGCTTTGAAATGAAGCATCGTGAAGATGTTGAATCTGTGCACCATCAATTGGAAGCGATAAAACTAGCTTTTACGGATGGAAAAGCATTTATTACAGACCCTAAGGATATGAGGATTACAGCTGAAGAACTGCTTTCTGAACGCTATGCAGCTGACCGGAGATCTTTAATTGGCGATACGGCCATAGAACCAGCTTCATACACTCCGCCAAAAGGCGGAACTGTCTATTTAGCCACTGCAGACGGCGAAGGAAACATGGTTTCTTACATTCAGAGTAACTATATGGGCTTTGGATCCGGAATTGTTGTACCGGGAACCGGAATTTCCCTGCAAAATCGAGGTCATGACTTTTCATTAGATCCTGAACATCCGAATGCATTAAAACCAGGTAAGAAAACGTATCATACGATTATCCCTGGCTTCCTCACAAAGGATAACGAAGCCGTTGGACCGTTCGGCGTTATGGGTGGCTATATGCAGCCTCAAGGCCATATGCAGGTCGTGATGAATACCGTCGACTTCGGTCTAAACCCGCAAGCTGCACTCGATGCCCCAAGATGGCAGTGGCTTGAAGGGAAAAAGTTTGTAGTGGAACCACACTTCCCGAACCATGTAGCGCAAGCTTTAGCCCGTAAAGGTCATCAGATTCAAGTAGCCCTTGATACAGGCGGCTTTGGTCGCGGTCAAATTATTTGGCGTGACCCGGAAACGGGTGTATTGATGGGTGGTACTGAATCTAGAACGGATGGGGCAATTGCCGCTTGGTAGGATCGTCCATGTAAAAATGAGGAGAGTTGACAGCATGACACTTTGGAATATTTTTGTTGCCTTCTTCCGCGTCGGAATTTTAGGGTTTGGAGGGGGACCATCCTCGATTCCTCTTTTTCATAAAGAAGTAGTGGGCAAGTATAAATGGATGAATGATGATGAATTTTCGGATATTTTGGCATTGGGTAATGCGCTGCCGGGCCCGATTGCCACGAAAATGGCCGGCTATATCGGGTACAGAGTGAGCGGCATTCCGGGATTAATCGTATCGCTTATAGCGACCATTTTGCCTACAGTAGTGGCGATGATTTTATTATTAACGGTTTTGAATGCCTACAAGGATGAACCGTGGGTGCATGGGATGTCGCAGGCCGTTGTTCCGGTCGTGATGGTGATGCTCGGTGTGCTTACCTGGGATTTTTATAAAAAATCAGATCAATCCCTAGGGTGGAAAACTGCTGTATTGATGGTAGCAGGGTCGGCTATATTGATTCAGTTTTTAGGATTACATCCTGCGATTATCATCTTTGGAATCCTTCTTTTTGCAATAGTGAAAAAAGATCCTGTTCCCGAGCAAGAAGAGCAGGTTAAGAAGGAGAGTATAGGATGATATTTTGGGAACTCTTCTTAGCGTTTTTTATTCCGGGGATTTTGGGTTATGGCGGCGGACCAGCTTCGATTCCCTTGGTTGAGAATGAAGTGGTGGACCGTTATGGTTGGTATACGGTTCAACAGTTTAGTGAAATTGTTGCGCTTGGAAATTCTCTGCCAGGTCCGATTGCGACAAAAATGGCCGGATATATCGGTTATGATATCGGCGGAATCTTAGGAGCAATTGTGGCTTTATTTGCCTCAGTAGCCCCGTCACTAATCCTAATGATAGGCTTGCTCGCGATTTTATTAAAATATAAGGACTCGCCTAAGGTGAAAAGACTGAGTACCTATGTTCGTCCTGTTATCGCAGTCTTGCTTGGTGTGATGACGATTGATTTCTTCCTGACCTCTGAGAATGATCTTGGAATTTGGCAGACAATAGGAATTGGAGTCGCCGCTTATCTGCTGATGGAGCGGTTTAAGGTGCATCCAGCTTTCGTGATTGCGTTGGCACTTGTGTACGGGGGACTTTTTTTAGCATAGTTTTACTAAGGGGCGGAACTAGTTAACATGACATTCTCTATATTTGGATATGATCCAAAAGAAAAAGAATGGGGCGTTGCAGTACAGTCGAAATTTTGTAGGGGTAGGCGCTGTTGTTCCTTGGGCAAAGGCTGGAGTTTGAGCCATCGCAACTCAGGTCGTATGCCAATACGACATACGGGCCAAGAGGGTTGGCGATGCTGGAAAGAGGCATGTCAGCTGCGATGGTTATCCATAAACTGATTCAGGATGATCCGGACCATCATTTGAGACAAATCGGTGTAGTGGATGCACAAGGGAATGCTGCGAGCTACACAGGTAAAGTGTGCTATGATTGGGCTGGCGGTCAGTCTGGACTTCACTTTGCCGCGCAAGGGAATATTCTTGTTGATGAAAAGACTGTCGCAGCGATGTCGAAAACTTTTACAGAAACAAGAGGCACATTGGCTGAAAGACTGCTGGCTGCTTTGGAAAAAGGTCAGGAGGCTGGCGGGGATAAGCGCGGAATGCAATCTGCATCCCTTCTTGTCGTAAAAGATAAAGGGGGCTATGGCGGGTTTAATGACCGCTATATTGATTTGCGAGTAGAAGACCATAAAGAACCGATTGAAGAACTTAAACGGATTTACCGAATTCACCAGCTTTATTTTGCCAAGCCCTCCCCTGAAAAAATTGTACCTATTCAGGGAGATGTCCAAGCTACCTTAGTGGCTCAGCTCAACAGACTTCAGTATTTGAACAGTCAGTCTCCAACCGATGACGTGCTTCAGCTGGCCCTAACTAAATATATCCACTCCGAAAACTTCGAAATGCGAGAACAAGCAAACGGGCTTATCGATTTAGATGTATTGGATTATATGAAAAAACAATCTTGATAGGTTTTTTGACCTTTAGATGAAAATCGAAATTTTATATAAATGATGTAATTTTTAAACTCCGGTTTAGAACTGGGGTTTTTTCTATTTGTCTGACAATTTTTGAACGATACCAAAAAGTGGTAAATTTTACCTATTTTTCAAATGTTTAAACAAATGGAAAATTATTTTCGTTAAAATAAACACAACGAACAAAAACGGGAGGTGGGGGAACAGCAGGCGAAGTTAACCTGAAACATCGCAATGGGATGAATTTTTTTTCAAATGATTTTAGTAGGAAAATGGGTTAAAGCCAAAAGGAGGATATGAATGTATAAGTTTATTAGTTCTTTTGTTGCTGTTGTCATTGTGTTTTCGGTATTTTCTACAGTTACAAAAGCACAAAGCTTTAGTGACGTTCCGGAGGACCATCATTTTTACGAAGAAATTACCTATTTAGCTGAACAGAATATAATTAGCGGGTTTCAAGATAATACCTTCCGCCCCAATAAGGTTGTTTCAAGAGCCGAAGCAGCAGTTATGATTGGGAGAATACTTGGTCTTGACGGAACACCGACTGATACACCATATTGGGATGTAACTGAAGAGACATTTGGCAGCGGTTATATTAATGAAACAACGAAGGCAGGGGTTTTTCAAGGTTTATATGGTGGAATTTTTCGCCCTTGGTCTGCTTTGACGAGAGGAGATGCGTCTATTGTCATAGATCGGACCTTTACGTTAGAACTAGAGCAGGAAATACCATTCACGGATGTATCTCCTTTTAGCAGGGCCTACCCTTATATCAAAAAAACGTTCGCTCATGGAATTATGGTAGGTTATACAGACAATACTTTCAGACCATATAGTGGTGTAACCAGAGGAGAATTTGCTGCCATTCTGACAAGAGCTTTACCATACTTACAATAGCTTAGATAATCATTCTAAAGTTTGTGTCCTTGAACAGACAAGAAGAATGGGGCGGTACCAGTGGCGGAAACCGATACTTCAATAATCAAAAGATTTATACTAAAACCTCTTAAACTCCAGTTTTTCGACTGGAGCTTTTTATTTTTAGATGGGAGTTGTGCAACAAAGGGACGGTTCTTCTGTTTCAATAGGTATGGGTGAAACAGAAGAACCGTCCCCCTGTTTCTGCCCCTGTTTCTGATTACCCCTCTTAGTTGTCACGCTTTGGCCGAAGTGGTAATATGTTAAGGAGTGAAAAAGTAAGTTTTTAGGATGTTTGGAAGAAGTATACGACTATTTTTGAGCCTTTTGCTGATTAGTAGAGGCCTGCCATATACTTCCGATATATAGAGTAGGGTACAAATAGTAATTGCAATAATCTCGGGGATGCCGAGTTTTAACTAACTGGTTCTTACAGTGTTGGGAAAAGGAGCGGTATCATGGCTGGAATTTTAGATAAAATATTTGATCCGAATAAGCGTGAATTGAAGCGTCTTGAGAAGCTGGCTGATCAGATCGAAGCGTTGGCTTCTGATATGGAAAAGCTCTCTGATGAGCAGCTCCGCAGTAAAACAGATGAGTTCAAGGATCGCTATCAAAAAGGGGAAACACTCGATGATCTTCTTGTCGAAGCATTCGCTGTCGTACGGGAAGCTGCAAAGCGTGTGTTAGGGCTATATCCATTCCGCGTTCAGCTAATGGGTGGCGTGGCTCTGCACGAAGGGAATATCGCCGAAATGAAAACAGGGGAAGGAAAAACGTTAACATCGACTTTACCTGTTTATTTAAATGCTTTAACTGGAAAAGGCGTTCACGTCATTACAGTCAACGAATACTTGGCCAGCCGTGACGCGACCGAAATGGGTCAACTATTTGAAGCGTTAGGGCTTAAAGTTGGACTCAATTTAAATGGCTTATCAAGAGAAGAAAAGCAGGCTGCTTATAATGCAGATATCACATACGGAACCAACAACGAGTTTGGCTTCGATTATTTGCGTGATAACATGGTGCTTTATAGAGAACAAAAGGTTCAGCGTCCGCTGCACTTTGCTGTAATCGATGAGGTTGACTCAATTTTAATTGACGAAGCGAGAACTCCATTAATTATTTCCGGGTCTGCTCGTAAATCGACACAGCTTTACGTTCAAGCAAATGCATTCGTTCGCAGTTTGAAGCGTGATGAAGACTACACTTATGATGAAAAAACAAAAGGTGTTCAGCTGACGGAAACAGGAATGTCTAAAGCTGAGAAATTCTTCGGGATTGAAAACCTGTTTGATATTTCAAACGTAACAGTTAACCATCATATCAGCCAGGCTCTAAAGGCCCATGCATCGATGCACCGTGATGTCGATTACGTGGTGCAAGATGGGGAAGTAGTAATTGTCGACCAATTTACCGGCCGTTTGATGAAAGGTCGCCGTTACAGTGACGGACTTCACCAAGCCATCGAAGCAAAAGAGGGCTTGGAAATTCAAAATGAAAGCATGACCATGGCGACCATTACGTTCCAAAACTACTTCCGTATGTATCAAAAGCTTGCTGGTATGACAGGTACTGCGAAGACGGAAGAAGAGGAATTCCGTAACATTTATAACATGAATGTTATCGTTATTCCTACAAATAAACCAATCGCGCGTGAAGACCGTCCGGATTTAATTTATGCCACCATGGATGGTAAATTCCGTGCAGTTGTTGAGGATATCGCCGAGCGCCACAAGAAAGGACAACCTATACTTGTCGGTACCGTTGCGATTGAAACATCTGAATTAATTTCAAAAATGCTTGATAAAAAAGGGATTCGCCATAATGTATTGAATGCGAAAAACCACAGCAAAGAAGCAGAAATCATTGCCTCTGCCGGTCAGCAAGGTGCTGTTACGATTGCAACCAACATGGCAGGGCGTGGTACAGATATCAAGCTTGGCGAAGGTGTCAGAGAACTTGGCGGCCTCGCAGTTATTGGTACTGAGCGTCATGAAAGCCGCCGGATCGATAACCAGCTCCGCGGTCGTTCCGGACGTCAGGGGGACCCCGGTATTTCTCAATTCTATCTTTCAATGGAAGATGAATTGATGCGCCGTTTCGGTTCAGACAACATGAAAAATATGATGACGCGCCTGGGAATGGATGATTCGCAGCCGATTCAAAGTAAAATGGTATCCCGTGCTGTTGAATCTGCGCAAAAACGCGTAGAGGGTAATAACTTTGATGCCCGTAAACAGCTCCTGCAATATGATGATGTTCTCCGTCAGCAGCGGGAAATCATTTACAACCAGCGTGATGAAGTACTAGAATCAGAAAACCTAAGAGAAATCGTTGAGAAAATGATTCGGTCTGTCATTGAACGTAATGTTGAAGCCCATATGCCAAGAAATGAAGATGAGGAAGATTGGAACCTTCGCGGTCTAATCGACTTTGTCAACGCGAACCTTCTACGTGAAGGCGACATTACGCTTGAAGACATTCAAAATAAAGAGCACGAAGATATTGTGGATATGATCTACGCTAAAGTGCAGGAGCGCTACAACGAGAAGGAAAATGAACTCGGTTCTGAGCGGATGCGTGAGTTTGAAAAGGTTATTGTCCTCCGTTCTGTTGACTCTAAGTGGATCGATCATATCGATGCAATGGATCAGCTTCGTCAAGGTATACATTTACGTGCCTACGGACAAATCAATCCACTGCGTGAATACGAACAAGAAGGCTTTGCGATGTTCGAAACGATGGTTGAAAGCATCGAGGAAGATGTTGCGAAATATATCATGAAAGCTGAAATTCGTGAAAATCTTCAACGTCAGGAAGTTGCCAAAGGTCATGCTGTAGACCCAGGCAAGAGCGATGGCGATTCCAAGAAAAAACGCCAGCCAGTCCGCAAATCACTCGACGTTGGCCGCAATGACCCATGTCCATGCGGAAGCGGTAAAAAATTCAAGCACTGTCATGGGAAAGAAGCTTAACATAATTGGGGGTTCTACCCCTGTGTATAAGTACGTTTTAGGGGATGAGACCCCATCTTCAGGGAGTTGGTCATTGACCAGCTCTCTTTAACTGTTATATTACGAGAAATAAGCCAGCAAATTTTTTATAGAGGTGAAAGACATGGAACTTTTTGAGATTAAACAAGAATTAGATAAAACAGCTAAGAAATTAGCGGACTTCAGGGGGTCTCTTTGACTTAGAAAACAAAGAGGCACGAATGGCTGAGTTAGAAGATATTATGCTTCAGCCCGATTTTTGGAATGATCAGCAGAAAGCACAAGCGATCATTAGTGAATCCAATGCTTTAAAAGACCAAGTCAATGAGTTTAAGGATATGGCAGAGGTTCACGAAAATCTTGAGCTTACCTATGACTTAGTAAAAGAAGAAAAAGATGATGACCTTCAAGCTGAACTGGCATCTGAGTTAAAGGAGCTGATCGAAAGGGTAAACAAGTTTGAGCTCCAAATTCTCTTAAGCCAGCCTTACGATAAAAATAATGCTATTTTGGAGCTGCATCCAGGAGCGGGCGGAACCGAGTCTCAAGACTGGGGCTCCATGCTTCTGCGGATGTACACAAGATGGGCTGAGAAAAAAGGATATAAAGTTGAAACACTTGATTATTTGCCGGGTGATGAAGCCGGTATTAAAAGTGTTACTTTATTAATCAAGGGACACAATGCTTACGGCTATTTGAAAGCGGAAAAAGGAGTACACCGATTAGTCCGGATTTCTCCATTCGATGCTTCCGGCCGCCGTCACACCTCCTTTGTATCCTGTGAGGTTATGCCTGAATTTAACGAAGAAATCAACATTGAAGTCCGAAATGAAGACATTAAAATCGATACCTACCGTGCGAGCGGTGCAGGCGGACAGCATATCAATACGACTGACTCTGCCGTAAGGATCACCCACATTCCGACCGGTATTGTGGTAACCTGTCAAACCGAACGCTCACAAATAAAAAACCGTGAGCAGGCCATGAAAATGTTGAAGTCGAAACTCTATCAACGAAAAATTGAAGAGCAAGAAAAAGAGTTAGCCGAAATCCGCGGAGAGCAAAAAGAAATCGGCTGGGGAAGCCAAATCCGTTCTTACGTTTTCCACCCATATTCTTTGGTGAAAGATCACCGTACCAATACTGAATCCGGTAACGTTCAAGCTGTAATGGACGGAGATATTGATCAATTTATCGATGCTTATTTGAGATCGCAAATTCAATAGATTTTATGTGGAATTCTGCACCCTGACACTTTGTGTGTCGGGGTTTTTTTTAAAAAAGATAAGAAAGTATAAATTTTTGGGTCTACCACGGTCGTTTGGACTGTGGTATTTTCAATTTATGGAGAGGAATATTCTTAAACAAATCTTTTTTGATGAAAATCAACATTGGGAAGCATTCA
>NZ_JAKZKT010000042.1 GCF_022808645.1 Bacillus litorisediminis | reverse complement strand
ATCACGATCACGGGGGACCGCAATTTCAACTTCTCCTGTCGTCGTTTTCACGAACTTTTTGCCATATCCATTTCTTCTATTGCTTGTTTCTTTTTCTCCCTTGTCATTTGATTCATAGCCCAAATGATGATTCATTTCACCTTTAAGCATCGACTCAAACATAGGGCCAAATATGTCTTTTAATGCTTCTTGCATATCTTCTACAGATTTAGTTTGGTACTGTTCGATAATCTTGTTAGCTAATTCTACGGAGTTCGGATCTCTTTTCAATTTCCCCATTGAAAACACTCCTTTAGCTTTATACTTATTATTCTATCAAATAAAAAACTGTGTGAGTAAGGAACCGTACGTATTCTTTACTTACACAGTTTATATTACACTCCCCGCATACACATAAAACGACCCCTAACTATTAGGGGCCGTTTCCATTTCTTCTGCTGCCAAAGTCCATTCTTCTAACGTCTGATCCAACTCGGCTTGGAGTTGTTCATGTTTGGTTTGCAGTTCCAGCAGTTTTTCATGGTCTTCGATATTTTCTGGTTTGTAGAGTTCTTCTTGGATTTCCTCCAGTTCCAGCTCTAGTTGTTCAATTTTCTTTTCTAGTTCTTCAACCATCCGCTTTTTTTGGCGTTCTATCCGTTTTTGTTCTTTTTCTTCTTCGTATGTGAGTTTTCGTACTGTTGTGTTGATGCTTATCTTTCCGGCAGCCTTCTCTTCGGCTTCTAATTTTTTTACTTCTTCGAGTTCTTCCTTTTTGGTAAGATAATAATCGTAGTCACCAAGGTATTCTATTGTTCCTTCGTCTCTCAGCTCAACCACTTTTGTTGCAATCCGGTTGATGAAATAACGGTCGTGGGAAACAAATAAAATCGTACCCGGATAATCAATTAAAGCATTTTCAAGTATTTCTTTACTGTCCAAATCCAGATGGTTGGTCGGTTCATCGAGAATCAGTACGTTTGATTTTTCCATCATTAATTTAGCCAGGGCTAATCTTGCTTTTTCTCCACCGCTTAAGGCGGTAACAGGCTTTAGCACATCGTCCCCTGTGAATAGAAAGTTCCCCAGTACTGTCCTGATTTCTTTTTCAGGCAAATGCGGATAGTCGTCCCATAGTTCATCTAAGACTTTTTTATTGGAACGCAGGTTAGCCTGCTCTTGATCGTAATAGCCAAGTTTCACATTGGCTCCAAATTGAAAGTTTCCATCCAGTAAAGGAATCTGCTTCATCAATGTCTTAAGCAGGGTTGATTTTCCGATCCCATTCGGGCCAATAAGCGCTACACTATCTTTCCGCTTCATCTGAAAGGTAATATGGCTGCAAATCGGATGTTGTCCATAACCAATTGCAACATTCTCCACTTTTAAAACATCGTTACCGCTTTGTCTTTCAATCTCAAAAGAAAAATGAGCCGATTTTTCGTCTCCTTGCGGCCGTTCAAGTAGATCCATTTTTTCTAATGCTTTTCGTCTGCTCTGTGCCCGTTTTGTTGTGGAGGCTCTGGCCAGATTTTTTTGAATAAAGTCCTTAAGCTTACTGATTTCTTCCTGTTGTTTTTCGTAAGCCTTTAGCTCTCTTTCGTACATTTCTGCTTTGAGACGCAAGTAGTTGCTATAGTTACCCGGAAACTGAATGATTTTAGTTCTGGATAGTTCATATACCTGGGTTGCAATTTTGTCTAAAAAATAGCGGTCATGAGATACCACGAGTACAGCACCTTCATATGTCTGAAGGTATTTTTCGAGCCAGGTTAGTGTTTCGATATCTAAATGGTTGGTGGGCTCGTCCAAAATAAGGACATCGGGACTTGTCAATAAAAGCTTTCCTAGAGCTAATCTTGTTTTCTGTCCGCCGCTTAATAATTGAATCGGTGTCTGATAATCTTTGTCGTGGAATTGAAGTCCGTGCAAAATAGACCGAATATCAGCCTCATACTGAAAACCGCCTTGTTCCTTAAAACGAATCTGAAGCTGATCATATTCTTTAAGAAGCTTTTTATATTTTGCAGGATTTTCAAGAAGCTTTGGATCAGACATGTCAATTTCCATTTCTCTTAATTTTTTCTCCATCTCTTTTAAAGGCTGGAACACACTTTCGAGTTCATCCCAGATCGACTTTGCCGATTCCAGTCCTGTATCCTGAGAAAGGTATCCAATCGAAACTGCCTTCGGTTTCATAATCTCGCCGCTATCATAAGATAGCTCCCCGGCAATGATTTTTAACAGAGTGGATTTCCCTGCACCGTTTCTTCCCACAAGGGCCACCCGGTCTCTAGTTTTAACTTCTAATTTTATATTGGATAAAATCACTTCAGCACCGAAGGATTTAGTCAACTGTGAAACTTGTAAAAGAATCATATTATTCACCTCGTAAATACTATTCATAGTGTACATGAATGGAAGGGTTCGGACAATGATTTAGGCGATGGCAGGATTTGCATATCACATTTAAAAAAACGTTAGTTTAAAGTTTATTTTAGAAAGGGCTTACAGACAGGAGGCGAAAAATGGTGTATGATAGGACATGCGAGAAGGAATTCGGGGGTTAAAATGTATGAATCAAGATCAAAATAAAATTCCAAGAGCTACTGCAAAACGTTTGCCCTTATATTATCGGTTTCTTCAAAACCTGTCTGCTTCCGGTAAAAAAAGAGTATCTTCAGCAGAGTTAAGCGAAGCAGTAAAGGTTGATTCCGCTACAATAAGAAGAGATTTTTCTTATTTTGGAGCGTTAGGAAAAAAGGGATACGGGTATAATGTACAAAGCTTACTTGCTTTTTTTCGCAAAACCTTAGACCAGGATGAGGTTACAAATGTAGCATTAATCGGAGTCGGTAATTTAGGAACGGCTTTCCTGCAGTATAATTTTTTAAAAAATAATAATACCAAAATAGCTATGGCGTTTGATGTCGATCCGAAAAAAATAGGAACCACCATCGGCGGGGTTCAAATTTTCGATATGAGTCAGATGCAAAAGAGAATAAAGGAAGAAGGAATTATAGCCGTCATATTGACGGTTCCTGTACAGGTGGCGCAAACCATTACGGATGAGCTTATGGAAACAGATATTAAGGGAATCTTAAATTTTACACCAGCACGGCTGAATGTTCCTCCTTCGATTAGGGTTCATCACATAGATTTAGCAGTCGAGCTTCAATCACTCGTCTATTTTTTAAAGAACTACCCGGAACAGGAATAAAGACATAAAGAATTCATAAATTTGCCTGCTGCCAAGCTTTGACGTAGCGGGAAAATCTAGTATGATGTTAATAGGAGGTGAGGCACACCATGGGTATTGGATGGGGTAGTCTCCTCGTCATTGCATTTGTTGCTCTCTTAATTTTTGGTCCGAAAAAGCTGCCTGAGCTTGGAAAAGCAGCAGGCAACACCCTTAGAGAGTTTAAGAACGCAACGAAAGGCCTTGCTGATGACGACGAAGATAAAAAAGAAGGCAAAAATTAAAGGGTGTCGTATTTATGGAACAAAAGGATATGACCGTTTACGAACATATAACTGAACTTAGAAAACGGCTCATTTACGTGGTCGTTTTCTTCTTATTTGCGCTTGTAGGCGGTTTTTTCTTAACAGAACCACTCATTGTATTTTTACAGCATGCAGATGAAGCCAAGCATTTAACCATGAATGCCTTTAATTTGACAGATCCTGTAAAAATATACTTGCAGGTTACCTTTATTATTGGGGCAGTCATTACCTCGCCTTTCGCTTTATATCAGCTGTGGGCATTTATCAGTCCCGGATTATATGAAAAAGAGAGAAAGGTAACTCTCAGTTATATTCCGCTATCTGTCTTTTTATTTTTGCTCGGGATCTCATTTTCTTATTTTATTTTGTTTCCATTCGTTGTTCAGTTTATGACAAACGTTGCGAATAATTTAGATATCCAGCAGGTAATCGGAATCAATGAGTATTTCCAGTTTCTTTTTCAAATAACGCTTCCATTTGGAATACTGTTTCAATTGCCAGTAGTGGTTATGTTTTTAACCAGGCTGGGGCTTGTGACCCCGATGCTTTTACGGAATATCAGAAAATATGCCTATTTTGTTTTACTCGTAATTGCAGCGTTTATAACACCGCCAGAGCTTTTGAGCCATATGATGGTAACTGTACCGCTGTTGATGTTATATGAAATCAGTATTTGGATATCTGCTGTCTCTTATCGCAAAGTACTAAAAGCAGAAACAGAGGCTTTAAATGAAGCGCATGAAGATTAAAAAAGAAACACGTGCATGTTTACCAAGGCACGTGTTTTTGTTTTATTTGTTCTTTTGTTTTAATTGATAGTGAATCATGACAAAACGCAGGCCCGATCCAAAATCCATTGTGGCTAATAAAATTAATAAATAGGTGAAAAATCCCCAACCTGAATCGCGTACACTTTGAATCGCAAATATTGTAAAAATGATTCCAAGTGCCAGGTAAAGGACCCCTGTAAATAAAGGTGATCTCATATTTTATCCCCCAAAAATCAACCCCGTAGCAGCCATTTGGTCTCGGGCCATAAATTGAATTACCACTACAAAGGTATTAAATAGTACATGGGCCATAATAGGTACCCATATTCGTTCTGTTTTTACATAAAGGTACGCAAATGCAAGTCCTGAAAAGGTGTAGAGAATAATGTGCTGGAAGTCAAAATGGAATAAAGCAAATATTAAGGAGCTTGCGATTCCCGCTATCCAAAAATTTGTTCTTTGATAAAGATTTCCGAAAATCACTTTGCGAAATACAATCTCTTCTAAAATAGGGCCTGCTATCGAACTAGCAATAATAATGAAAGGATATGCTTCGATAAAGCGAATGATAAACTCAGTGTTTTCAGACCCTGCTTCAATGCCCAATAAATTCTCAATTTGAATCCCGATAAATTGGGCTAATAGTGCTAGAAAAAAACCAATAAATCCCCACGTAACAGCTTCTCCAGTTGTGAGCTTCGTTCCGGTACGAACAGGCTGCATTTCCTTCCGCAACAGCCATAAAACAATCAGTAAACCTATAATAAAACTGAGCAGCGTCCAATAAGCAGCTGCATCTTGCTGAGCTGTTATCGGATCCTGTCCGCTAGCAGTCAAAAATGTACTGACGATCGGAACCCCAACTAATCCAGAGAGCTGCATGGCAATAAAGGTAATAATGATAAGCCAGTATTCTTTTTTCAAACCTTCGACTCCTTTTTACAACTAAAAAGTTTGTATACATCTTCCAATCTGGGCATAGGTATACTCTTGGGTGTTACAACCCCTAATCTATTCCATTTTACTAGTAAAGCAGGAAAGCTTTCAATGAATAGCTATTCTTATCTTATGTAATGAATTCCGAAACATAAAAAAATGGGCCAAAAAAATAAAAAAATTTTAATCTCAATACTTGCATTCAGAACGAGGATTCATTAATATTATAAATGGATGTTAGCACTCGGGGTAATAGAGTGCTAATAATAATCTACATATAAAAAATAAGGAGGTTGTTTCACTTGTTAAAACCACTTGGTGATCGCGTAGTAATTGAGCTTGTCGAGTCTGAAGAAAAAACATCTAGCGGTATCGTTCTGCCTGATACTGCAAAAGAGAAGCCTCAAGAAGGAAAGGTTGTAGCTGTAGGAACTGGCCGTGTTCTAGATAACGGTGAGCGTGTTACGCTAGAAGTTTCCGAAGGCGATCGCATCATTTTCTCAAAATATGCTGGTACAGAAGTGAAATACCAAGGAAAAGAATATTTAATTTTACGTGAATCAGATATTTTAGCAGTCGTAGGTTAGGCTGTCCAAATCATAAAATTTTAAACCTATTAAGGAGGTCGACTTATTGTGGCTAAGGAAATTAAATTTAGCGAAGAAGCACGCCGTGCGATGCTTCGCGGTGTAGATACTTTAGCAAATGCAGTAAAAGTAACATTAGGACCTAAAGGACGTAACGTGGTTCTTGAGAAAAAATATGGTTCTCCGCTTATTACGAACGATGGTGTAACCATTGCAAAAGAAATTGAATTAGAAGATGCATTTGAAAATATGGGAGCTAAGCTTGTTGCAGAAGTAGCAAGCAAAACAAACGATGTTGCCGGTGACGGTACAACGACTGCTACTGTTTTAGCTCAAGCTATGATCCGTGAAGGTCTTAAAAACGTTACAGCTGGAGCTAACCCTATGGGAATCCGTAAAGGGATTGAAAAAGCAGTTGCTGTAGCTGTTGAAGAATTAAAAGCTATTTCTAAGCCAATCGAAGGCAAAGCTTCCATCGCGCAAGTTGCAGCAATCTCTGCGGCTGACGAAGAAGTAGGTCAATTGATTGCAGAAGCTATGGAACGCGTTGGTAACGATGGTGTTATCACAATTGAAGAATCTAAAGGATTTACAACTGAATTAGATGTAGTAGAAGGTATGCAATTCGACCGCGGATATGCATCTCCTTACATGGTGACTGATTCAGATAAAATGGAAGCAGTCCTTGAAAATCCATATATCTTAATTACTGACAAGAAAATTTCTAGCATTCAAGAAATCTTGCCAGTTTTAGAGCAAGTTGTTCAACAAGGTAAACCTCTATTATTAGTTGCTGAAGATGTTGAAGGAGAAGCTCTTGCTACATTAGTTGTCAACAAGCTTCGCGGAACTTTCAATGCTGTAGCTGTTAAAGCTCCAGGATTCGGTGACCGTCGTAAAGCAATGCTTGAAGATATCGCGATTTTAACTGGCGGTGAAGTGATTACAGAAGATTTAGGCCGTGACCTAAAATCTGCAACTATTTCTCAACTTGGACGCGCAGCAAAAGTTGTGGTTACTAAAGAAAATACAACAATCGTTGAAGGTGCTGGAGACGCAGCAGCTATCTCTAGCCGCGTAAACCAAATCCGTGCTCAATTAGAAGAAACGACTTCTGAATTCGATAAAGAAAAACTTCAAGAGCGTCTTGCTAAATTAGCTGGTGGCGTAGCTGTTATCAAAGTGGGTGCTGCTACTGAAACTGAGCTAAAAGAACGCAAGCTTCGCATTGAAGACGCATTGAACTCAACTCGTGCAGCTGTGGAAGAAGGTATCGTTGCTGGTGGTGGTACCGCCCTAGTTAACGTTTATAACAAAGTAGCTTCTATCCAAGCTGATGGCGACGTTCAAACTGGTATCAACATCGTGCTTCGTGCACTTGAAGAACCAGTTCGTCAAATTGCTCACAACGCAGGTCTAGAAGGATCAGTTGTGGTAGAACGCTTGAAGAAAGAAGAAATCGGAATTGGATTCAACGCAGCTACTGGCGAATGGGTAAACATGATTGACGCTGGTATCGTTGACCCAACGAAAGTGACTCGTTCTGCTCTTCAAAACGCAGCCTCTGTATCTGCGATGTTCTTAACAACTGAAGCAGTTGTGGCTGACATCCCAGAAGAAAACAAAGGCGGCGGAATGCCTGACATGGGCGGAATGGGCGGAATGATGTGATAAATTGAAAAGAACCCCTTTTAATAATAACAAGGGTTTCAAAGGTTGAGAATAATTTAATCAACCAAAAAAATCACATTTCGCTCACATTTTACAGTGAAACTTTAAAATCGAGGATGTTTCTTAAGGTCTCATTGATCTTTATAGAAGCATCCTCTTTCATTTTTTTGGTTACGTGCATATAAATTCTCATGGTAGTTTTCACATCTTCATGTCCAACCCGTTCCATAATCGTCGGAAGGTCTACTCCCGCAGCTGCTAACATACTAATGTGAGTATGTCGGAATATATGAGGGGTTGCATGCTTCTGAATTGATGTTTTTTCTAACAGTCTTTTCATACGATCTAAGATGTTTTTAGGCGCGAAAGGGTATCCGTTTTCTCTACAGAATACAAAATTACCTTCGTGGAAATCCTTGTACTTTTTTCTCCCATCATTGAGAAGTCTCATTTGCTTCATTTTGTGCTGCTTTAAAATATTGATCACATGTTCTGGCACATCAAACGTTCTAATAGATCCTTCCGTTTTAGGGGGAGTAAGTTCATACTCTCTCATGTTATTGTTTTCATTCACAAGTGTCTTAGTGACGCGAACTGTTCTTTTGCTGAATGAAATATCTGTCCATTTCAAAGCGCACAATTCACCCGGACGCATACCAGAGAAAGCAAGCAAATAAAATCTTTCCACATCAAGGTATAACCCATGTTTCTCAACTACACCTAAAAACTCGGAAATCTCATCTAACTCTAGGTACTCTTCCTCTATGCTCTGATTTTCGATTTCTTCTACTGTTTTTCGTTGTTTAGGAATGATGGCATGAGTTGTAGGGCTTTCCTTTATCATTTTTTCTTTGATAGCGTACTTAAAAATCATTCCAGCGGTAGTATGGACACCTTCAATTGTTGTTCGTGCATACGTAACTGGTTTCCTTGTAGGATTGGGTTTCGATAAGTCCGTTAAGATACTTTGGTACATTTTTGATGAAATTTTGTCGATATTAACTTTCGCGATGTAACGATTAAGGATTTGGATTTCCTTTTTACGGACTCGGATTGTGTTTTTCTTTACGCCCGTCAAAGCGTAAACTTCTAACCATTCCAATGCTACCTTATCAAATGGCATATTTTTTACACGTTTTTAATCGATGCCGTCCTCCTGAAGCTTCCGAATGGCCTCTTCTACCCTCTTCATAGCTTCTTTTTTGGTATTTCCGCGGGAAGAGATTTGTTTTCTTTCACCAGTAACTGGATCCCTAGGTCCATCTGCTACGCAAACCCATTTTTTTCTCTTTCCATCTGGTAGACTGCAATACATGATTAATCACCTCAGTTTGATAAAAAAGAAATTGTTCTATTATAAGGAATTAGCTTTAGTACTTCATCAATATCGGGAATCGGAACAATAAACTGTAAGACAAGCTCAGGATCAATACCATGTTGAAGAATTCGGTGCTTAACTTTCTTAAGATAAATTCCTAACTGATTAGGTTTTGATTCGCTAATAATCAAATCAGATAGGTATAGAGAAGTGCTGATAATAGAATCGTTGAAATCGTCTCGATTAAAATGCTCAAAGGGAGCAATTATTTCAAAGTAGTGAACATGCTTGTCCCAATTAACTTCACATGGTCTAAAGGTAAGAACATACCAGAAGGGAACTAGCTTTTCATTTATATAATCATGATAAATACGTTGCTGAGGCATTAAACAGCAGTTCCTTTCTTTTTATCGATTTGTCAATAAGCTCGGTAAGGGCTTTCCCCGATGTTAGGATTCAAAATCATCGATATAATCTGGTTGAGTATTCAGAGAATCATACCGACATCTTCTTTACTATTAAATTAGTAAACAATCACAACTCAGAAAAGCCCCTTCTCATTTGAGTGGGAGCTTTTTTATAGTAACTGAGATTTCAGAAATTTTTAATAAAATTATAGAAGGACTTTACGATATTATGTCGAATACTTGCACTTAATTACTAATTGGAAATGAGGTGCATTTATTTTGACAGCACAAATTGCCATTTTAAATAAACATGGCATAGCCTTAGCTACTGACAGCGCGGTAACAATAACAGGAAATAATAATCAGAAAGTGTACAACACTGCTAACAAGTTGTTCAATTTTTCGAATAAATTTCCTATCGGAATTATGATTTTGGGTCAGCACAATTTATGGGTGTTCCGTGGGAAACAATAATTAAATGCTTTAGAAAAGATTTGGGGGATATTTCATACAATAGTTTGAATGATTATCCTAATTACTATGATAAATCAGTTAGTCTTTCGATTCCATACACATCTAGTAGTTGAGTAAGATGAAACGTAAATTCCAAAAAACTACCATACTTCTAAGTTTATTAATATCTTTTGTAGCTATCATAGTTATGGCTGTTCTTTATTTTGAAGTGAAAAAGGATACGGATACCTTTTTTACCCAAGTTTTGATGAACATATCAAATAATGTGTCGGAGGATATCATATTAATTGACACTATTCTAGATGGGGTAATTCAATCAAAAGAGATATCATATCACGAAGAATCTAGCTTAGTTATGTTGTACACAACAATAGGAAATGAATTTAATCATTTAAAGACAGCAAACATTTATTTAAGATCTATATCTAATTCACCAGATCATATTATCAATTACACTGCAATGCTTACTAATTTCTTTGCTCAAAGTTTAAGTAAATTTGATAATAAGAATTCTAACCGACATTTAAACGATGAGGAAATTCAAAAGTTGGACTGGATACGGCAAAATAATGATTTTCTTTATTTAGAAAAAATCGGCGTTATCACTAGAAGCTATTACAGAGCTTGATTTAAAGTTAGAGAAAGTAAACCAAGAAGGTAGGACTGCTCTTTATTATTAAATAACGGTGATACTTAAATAGACGACGCCACAAAAAAGGTGTCGTCTATTCCTTTCCCTAATCTAGTTGTGGGGTGCAAAACCTTTAAAAGCCCCTTCTTAATTAAGAGGGGCTTTATAATTTTGTTTGCATAATTTAAAAATTATAGAGCATCCTATAATTTGCCTCTACGAATCACAACTTAGAAAAGCCCCTTCTCTTTAGAGAGGGGCTTTAAATCTTTATTAGGTAATTAATTTGAATAAATTAGGTTGTTAAATCACTTTTATTCTTTTCAATTATTTTTGGTTCATAAGTTGAAAGAACATCAAACACTTCATCCCCTGTTATATAGAGGTGATGTTCTAAATTTGGGTATGTCTTACTATTGAAAAGGGGGTTTTGGTCATCAAACCATTTTATAAATTCTGAGTTAGATACTTTAAAGAAATAAGGTGAATCGGGACTAATTAAGCCACTATCATTAATTTCTTTAAATCTAAGACCATATCTTCCAGTTTCTGTTGAATGTCTAAATGCCCATACAAAATATTCCATAGGTTGCATAAGCTGATCATAAATAATTTCAACTTGGTTATCAAAAGTATCCTCAAAGAGTATTTTTAGATGATTGTTACCTCTTATTACTTCAACCAAAACCATTTGAGATGGATTTTTTCCTTTTAAAAATGTAGATGGTTGCCAAATGTGAAGTATTTCATTTTCTTTAGCTTCATCACTCATACTTTTAACACCCTTTACCCTTAATTTATTCGTAATACCTAATTTTATCCCACACTTTTATGCCATCTGAAGCTGGAAATTGTAGGGTTGGTGTTGAAGTTGTAGTGGATTTAGGGTAATAAGTTAATGTTGTTCCAGTATCTGAATACTGTTTTATTAAAACTCCACCATCTCTAGTTTGAGCCGTACCTGGCATACTATTAAAATCTCTTAAAGCTGCAGTACTTCCACCAGTCTTATCATAACTATTTACTGTCGTTCCTTGTTTTGGAGATGGAGTTGCAGTAGCTTTAATTTCATTCCATCTTGTTTGTGCTGCAGCTCCACACATTATTGAAATTTCATCGGAAGAATAAGAAGCGATATACTCAGGTGGCATTTTAATCCCACAATCAATTGGTGAGGCGTGAACAGTAGAAGATTGGTTTAAGATGCCCATCAATAGAGCGAGTGTTGCAATAATCTCTCCTGCTAAAGTAAGTAATTTTTTCATTTTTTTAAAACTCCTTTCAAATTTTTGTAAGATCAATCACTATTTCTACAAATATTTTACATTTTCCTCCACTTTTTCCTAAAGGGGGCTTTTTTTTATTCTGGACAATTCAATTGTCCCTTAAATTTCTATTTTACTCTTTGAATAGGGACAATTTGACTCTTCATATAAATTAAATGAAATTATGTATTTGAGGGGGAATGTATTTGAATATTTATGATGGATTTTCTGCCAACCTAAGAAATTATGCTACGCCTTGTCCAAACCCATACTGCTATAATCCTAATTGTCGATGTGGATATAAATGTCAATGTACGCCAGAACGCCAGTGTGGGTGTCAAGAGAGCAACCCGGAATCTAACGAGCTCCACGAGTCTGTTGTTGCAGCAATTGAAGAAATGAGAGTATGGGTCCGACTTATGGCTGAACATGCACAATTTATAAGAATGGGTCTTGACCCAAATCCCGAACAGGAGCAATTTTTCCGCATGGCTGACCAGTTTGCGATACAGTTAGGACAACTACACAATCGGGTGATATCGACTCCAAATACTGCCCCTACTTCTATCCTTATTCAACTGAGAGAACAAACTATAACTTTAGTTAACCAACTTATACAATTTAAAAGAACACTATTCCAATTACTTGAAAGTTGCCAGGCATTAGCTATTCTACCTGCTATCTTGGTTGATCATGTAAGACGGGAGGCAGACAGATTTGTAGGCACACTTGAGCGTTCAAAGGGAAATATAACTCGAAATCGAAAAACTTTGGGGATTCCTGATGGAAACGTACAGGCGGAAACGATGCCGAGGCTACTATATCATCGTTTACCTAGAGAACAAGTTTTTAAAATAGGGGTTGAAGAAACTGCATTTTTCTCCAGAATACATTCCGAACATGCTCACCATTTATCCATGAGTTTTCGCCCAGATGTGCAAGAAAATTATAGACGACAAGCCCTATAGTTTAAGGAAAGAAAGACAAATATAAGCAATTATACTTATGATTGCCCCGCGTTCACCTAATTTAAGGTTATTATATTTTTCCTTCTCCATCTCTTTTTACCCTCCTTTATCATCGCCAAATAATCATAACAACTAGAAATTGAGTGGGTCTAGAGCAACCTTTTTGTCCAATTTTAAATAAATAAGTTAAATGCAGTTAATTTGCATTAAGGAAAAATATTATGATATTTCCATCTATAAATGGCACATATTCACGTAATATTTGCACATAAAATTAAAATCGTAGTGAGTCTTATCACCTTCTCCTTGAGTACACAGAAAAGCCCCTTCTCCAATGAGAGGGGTTTTAAACTTTTTTAGAAAAAATATCCTTTACTGGAAGGAATTATTATTTTTTTAAAGAATTTATAAATTACCTAAACTAAAGGAGTGGATTATATATGAAGAAATGGATTTCGATTTTTTCTGTACTTGTTGTCTTGTTGGCAAACTCTAGCTCCGTCTTTGCGGCTGAGGAGCCTCCTCAACTAGGTCCTGGTGAATGGGATACTCTGTGGGAAGATGAGATGTATGTAACTAGTGCTGGAGCTTTAACACCAACAGTAACTTCAGGAGGAGGAGATTTCCAAGTTTGTGTTTATAACAATACTCCTGGAAATGACATCTCTGTATTTCTTTATGAAGTTGATGGTTCAACAAAAACTCAAATACTTCCAGTTGGGATAGTAAGTGCAGAATATGGTTGTGTAACTTATAGAGATATTGATAGCTGGGGTGATGGAACTGATGGTAAGCCAGAATTTCAAGCTAAGCTAGTATCTGAAAGTGGAGAATATGTAGTTGTTGAATTAAATGATTAAAATTTAAAAACAGTCACTTGATTAAGTGGCTGTTTTTAAATTCTTACTGAATTATTTTTATATTAAAGGTACCTAAGTCATTCTCTTTTGCTGTTGCATTTACAATATCTAAGATTCTGTCATTATCAACTGTTTTTGTGTTGGTACTTAATACTACTTCTATATCTTTTTTTTCTTCAGAATAAACAAAGAGTCTAAACTGTGATGTATACCCTTCCTTTTTTAAATTACTTTCCAGTTCATCTAAAAAATTTACTTTATGAATTTTATCTACCATTCTATTTACACTCTCAACTTGATCATCATGCTCGTGGCGATTTGAATATGATTTTGCTTGTGAATCTTGGTTAATTAGAAATACTGTACTAATCACAAGAAGCAAAGCCAAAATTGCCAGAATTGAAACATAAATTTTTTTCATTAGTAACCTCCTATTCCTGATTTTCGATGTTATAAATATATGCTTGTTTCTATAATCTATACATAAATTTTCTATATCATACATTTATTTTCCAATTGAGCGTCACGCCAAAAAATAAAGCCCTTCTCATTCGAGAGGGGCTTTTGATTTTTTATTAGCGAGTCCACCTTGTCATGTTTAAAACCGAACAAACTTTCTATATTTACTTTTAAAAAAAGTGTTTACTATAATAACGCCTTATATCAATAGTGCAGATAGTCGAAATCTTGTTTTCTATTTTGTCTATTGTTGAAGTGTTATAGAGAAAAAAGTCGTGGTATAATACTAGTTATCCACAATATCCACAATAATAAGAAAATAGATGTAGTTATAATATAGATACAGAGATAAAGGTGAGAAAGGAAGTCTTTTATGGGTGACAAGTTGGTTTTGAATTTTGATGAATCTGGGAACTTGGGTAAACAAGGAAGATTTTTTACAATTGCATGCATTGAAATGGAAAATACAAAACCCCTGAGTAATGTAATGAAAAAAGCAATACTAAAAACTAAACAGAAATTCCCTGAGTTTATGGCACAATCAGAAATTAAAGCAAGTGACGCTTATCCTCCAATTAAGGACTATTTTCTTAGAAAGATAGCTTCTAAGGATCTGAAAATTAGATATATTGTTGCTGATCTCCACCATGTAAAGCCCAGGTTACTTGAAGATGAGAATTTACTCTATAACTATATGTTAAAGTTCATCATAGATTCAGTAGCAACCAAAAAAGGGCTGAAGCATTTAGTTATTAATTTGGATAAGCGAACCATAAAAGTCGAATCAACTAATTCCTTTGAGAATTACATAAAAATAAGGTTAAACTATGAACTTAATCTTGATTTACAGGTTGTAGTAAATTACATTGAATCACAAAATTCTTACCCGATTCAAGCTGCAGATTTTATTGCAAATGCTATTTATTCTAAATATGAATATAATTATTCCTATAACTTCGATCTAATTTCCCATAAAATTGTACATCGTGAACATTTCCCTAGAAGGTTATTCGGACAAAAGAAAGTTGTCAGTTTGTAACATCGTGCACGGGCATGACATTGTGTGTCGTTGAGTGACACTTTTTTGTTTACAAGTGTTCATAAGTGATGTAATATAGA
Organism: Bacillus litorisediminis; assembly: GCF_022808645.1. Lineage (GTDB taxonomy): Bacteria > Bacillota > Bacilli > Bacillales > JC228 > Bacillus_BF > Bacillus_BF litorisediminis. The sequence goes on along the minus strand of NZ_JAKZKT010000042.1, from coordinate 16,732 downwards.
GACATCTAAAACGGGCGTAAGTAAACCCTATAAATTCGTGTGACAACACTTTACACATAAACTGCCTGTGTGGTAGTCGATTTATAGGTATTACGCTTGTCACCCATAAAACTTATTGACCAAGGTATATTTGGTCTTTTTTTGTGCATATTAATAGTTAATAAGATAGAGTAAACCCTATAAATACGTGTGTATTCATTGAACACATAAGCGGTCTGTGATGGCAGCCGATTTATAGGTTTCTATCTTAACATGAAAAAACCCCTTCTCCTGAGAAGGGGTTTTTAAAATGGCAAATCGTCCTTAATTACTGGTGTAACCTTTTTCACTAGCTCCATGATATCCTTCTCGTCATATGTCACCTTCAAAATCTCCGTTTTTCGATATCCTGTGTCATATTTAATCCTTTGAATTTGCTGGTAAGCAATTACTGCCACCGTCCAATCAGGATCTTTTCTAAAATCATTGACCTTAACTGGAAAGTGACCTACACTTTCAGTCCCAATTCCATCTATACTTAGTTGCACTCTAATTAAAATTTCCACTCTTACTTTCCTTCCTGCTTCACCCAAATCTCTCTTTGGTACATATCTAATTCTTCACAAATATTATATAACGTTTCAAAAGAAGGTAGGCCATTATTCAAGTAGACTCAAGCACTTCTACTTTTAAATAACTTTTTATTCAGAATTTTTCCTGGGTAAAGGTGTTATCTTTTTGTTTCTATTCAGTAAAGATTACTCCTAGTCTTTTTCATATCATCACTTCTTTGGGCTAATTCGATAGCCTGTATTTTAAACCCTATCGAAAAGTCTAATGGACAAGATATATGGATTCAATATGGAAAAAAATAAAAAAGTATATAATATATGGAAATTAATATATCCAGTTTAAAACCATTTATGATATAATATGGTATATAATATTCCGACTTTTTGGAATGTTATAGAAAGAATAAGAAGGGTGGCAATTCTTAAAACAAAAAATACTGTGTACGCTTAAGGACAGCTGTAGATTTTCATAAAACAATTTCATCATGATTTTTGCTCTAAAGAAAATCATCAATGATTAGACATAGAGATAAATATTATGGAAGAAAACAAATGAAGACTAAACGTTTTAAATTTATCGTTTTAGCTGTTGTAGCTCTAATGCTAGCATTTTCGATGACATCATTTGCAAATGATGAAAATAAGGAAGACATTACATTGGATGATGTTCAACTGGAACCTGGAAAAGTAGATCTTGAAAAGTTACCAAAGGAATTAAAAGAAAAAGTTAAGAATAAAGTAGAAAAAGTTGATGCGTATTTTATAGAGCTACATGACACTCAAGCAAAGCTTGATTATTTAGAAGAACTTTCTAAAGATAATTGACAAAATCCCAACAAAAAGAATATGATGAATTATCTGATAGATTAAGAGAGTTAGAAAGTGAAGACTACTTAAAAAAATTAGGACTTTCAAAAATTGAAAATGATCCTGATACTAATGTGGAAATAGCATCTACTATTAATGATGTAGACATGCCTAAACCTACAATGTACTATGATAATGATATGCAAATGTACGTTATGACAGGATATTGGAACTGGAATAAAACTTATCCTGATTCAACTGTAGGTGGAACAGATGGATTTGCATTAGGTGTCGCGCAAGAACAAATCAGTGTTTTTGAACATGGTCTTAGAACCAGTAAAAAGGATGGGACCTCGTCAACACCTAGTGTCCAATCTCCTTATGTAAACGGGTATGGAATAGGATTTGAGTTTCAGGATAGCGGCTTAGGGTTAAACTATAACTGCTATAAAGGAACAGGATGGGTGTATTTTAGATTCTATAATGGCACACCTGTAGGAAAAACAATTAATTTTAATTCAAAATATGGGCATAGTTGGTCTAGTACTGAAGTGACTGGATTTTCTATAGGTCCAACTGACTTAGGTATTTCATGGAATTATTCGACTAACAAATTTGAAGATAGTAACTATGGTACTAAAACATTCTGATTTTTTGATTTATAGAAGGTGTAGGGTAACTCCTACACCTTCTATACATTAATATATAGGAGGAAATATTTTGAAATCACTTAAAATGGTTTTGATTTCCTTTTTTTTAATGTTAACTACTGCATGTACGAATAATGATAACTATATTGTTGAGACCTTAAATAATTCTTTAAATGAAGAAATTGATTTGAATAATATGGTTAGAGTTAACTATCCTCCGCAAGAGCTGGTTATATATGAATCTTTAAAAGATAACACGATATACATATTTATTTTCCAGGATAATAAACACCTTGAAACCACTTCTTATAAGCCGAATGATATACATAATGAAGGATACTTATGGAATTACATCGAGAACGAAGATAATAATATGTATGTCCTTGTAGGGGGGGTATCTAAAAAAATGAATCCACAACTAATGATTAACGAAAAGGAATTTACTGGAAACATTATAAGTCTTGATGATGCATATATATTCTTTTCGTTTTACGATAATCCTCTCTCAAAACCTGTTAAAGTGGAGTTAAGTAAATAATAGTGCAAAAATAAATTCGGTAAAATATCTCCGAGGTCTTTAAATTATAATTTTAAGCCCATCTCATTAGAGGGAGAGGGGCTTAATCTATTGTTCATACTAATTCTGTAATGTCGCTGTCTTTATGCAAGGTAGCCATTTAACTGTTCTCTAATTATAAATTGTGTAGGTTATATCCTTGTTCAGATCTCTCCTTTATTCATGGACTCTTGGCTATCATCGGAAAAGCAATAGGTGATTTTTTTAAAACTCACACAAAAATCACAAAAGTAAAATACAAATACGAAAAAATTCAAAATCTCATTCCGAAAAATCGAGTTATACAGAACTTGAAAAATAACTTTTGAAAAGGTTCGAAAATAGGCGAAATCTTATTAAAAGATGGGCGGCATGATGTAATTTTCTCTTCGTGAAAATAAGAAGCTGTCATAGATAAAAACTTTTTTGTAATCAATGGACTACTTCCGTGAAAATGGAGGTAGTCTTTTTTTGTTAATTAATTCCTCATCGGTTTATGAGCCGTTTCTCACTGTTAAGTGCCGATTCTCATTGTTTAATGTGCCGATTCTCATTGTTTAGTGCCGCTTCCATTGTTTAATGTGCAGTTTCTCATTGTTTAAGTGCCGCTTCTACCGTTTATGTGCCGGTCCTCACCGTTTATGAGCCGTGTCTCATCGTTTATGAGCCGTTCCTCATCGTTTATGAGCAGTGTCTTATTGTTATGAGCCGTGTCTCATCGTTATGTGCCGCTTCTACCGTTTATGTGCCGTTCCTCATCGTTTATGAGCGGTTTCTCATCGTTTATGTGCCGCTCCTCATCGTTTATGAGCAGTGTCTTATTGTTATGAGCCGTGCCTCATCGTTTATAAGCCGTTTCTCACTGTTTATGAGCCGTGCCTCATCGTTATGTGCCGCTTCTCACAGTTTAAGTGCCTTTTCTCACTGTTTAAGTGCCTTTTCTTACTGTTATGTGCCGTTCCTCATCGTTTATGAGCGGTTTCTCATCGTTTATAAGCCGTTGCTCATCATTATGTGCTGTTCCTCATTGTTTAAGTGCCGTTTCTCACTGTTTAGGTGCCTTTCCTCATCGTTATGTGCCGTTTCTCACTGTTTAAGTGCCGTGTCTTATTGTTATGAGCCGTGCCTCATCGTTTATGAGCAGTGTCTTATTGTTATGAGCCGTGCCTCATCGTTTATGAGCAGTGTCTTATTGTTATGAGCAGTGTCTTATTGTTATGAGCAGTGTCTTATTGTTATGAGCAGTGTCTTATTGTTATGAGCCGTGCCTCATCGTTTATAAGCCGTTTCTCACTGTTTATGAGCCGTGCCTCATCGTTATGTGCCGCTTCTCACAGTTTAAGTGCCGTTTCTCACTGTTTCAGTGCCTTTTCTTACTGTTATGTGCCGTTCCTCATCGTTTATGAGCCGTTTCTCACTGTTTTATGTGCTGATCCTCACTGTTTATGAGCCGTTTCTCTTGTAATAATTATTTCAAATTTATTAAACCGTGACAGCTATTTATTTTTAGCAGGGCACGCTGAAAGAAAAGCAGAATAATTTTTGGAAGGATGAAGAAACTAGGAAAAACAATCAAATGAGTGGTCGGCATGAAAGCGGGATCAAATAAAACAGCACCTAACGAAAAACTGACATCGGCAGAAATGGGTAAACTTTGGGCTACCTATATGGGAAACAGTATGGCAATCTGCGTTTTAAGTTATTTTCTTCAGCACGTTGAGGATCAGGATATTAAAAATTTATTGGAACATGCATTGAAATTAAGCAAAGAATTTATAAACACGACGAAAGATATTTTAGAAAAGGAAAACTTTCCTATTCCTGATGGGTTTGGTGAAAAAGATGTAAACATGGGTGCCCCGCGTTTATTTGAAGATCAATACTATGTGCATTACTTGAAATATACTGCTAAAGCAGGAATGAGCATCTATAGTGTAGGGTTACCCCTTATGTTTAGAAAGGCTATAGAAGAATTTTTTAGACATTGTGTGGTTTCCACTATGGATTTAATGAAATACACCAAAGACATATTGATTAGCAAGGGTTTTATCATGAAACCGCCATTCATTCCAATACCTGAAAAAGTGGAATATGTTCATCGGGATTTTTTAAATGGCTTCTTCGGGCATGTACGGCCAATGCAAGCATTAGAGATTGCCCATTTTTACGATAGTATTGAGACAGCTACAACGAGCCGAGCCTTACTTACGGCGTTTATCCAGGTCGCAAAAGATGAAAAGATCCGGCAATTGTTAGAGAGAGGAAAAGAAGTTATCACAGCAAATATGGAGAGCTTTTCACAAAAATTGCGTGATGAAAATTTTCCCGCACAGCCTTCTTTGGATCATTTAGTGACAAAATCTGCGTTTTCCCCCTTTTCTGATAAGTTAATGCTATTTCATGCGATGGATATGTCATCCATGAAGATTCGAGTATTCGGAAATTCATTGGCTGCAGACGGAAGGCATGATATAGCGCTGGTTTATACGAAAGCCGTCATGAGAATTGCATCTTTTGTTGAGCAAGCAACTAAACTTTTTATTGATAAGGGTTGGATGGAAAAGCCGCCCATGAGAATCACTGGACACTAAGGACTCTATGACCATAAAGATTTAAAAGATTATGAGAAAGACATGGATACATTGGATGAAAGGAAACTATTTACTATAAGAAACTTCTCATTAGTGAATGCACTAGCGGGAAGTTTCTTTTTTATATTTTTGACCGTTTTATTTGTCTTGTTTAGTCGCGGTAATGTAATGAATCAGAAAAGAAATTGAAATAGAGGATTGATAAAATGTATGTATATTTCTTAAAAAAATGCAGGGGAAAAGGAAGAATAAAATGGAATCACATGTTGAAAAAGCACTAAGAGAATGGAAAAAGGAAATCAATACTCTGTTAGATGGAATAGATAAGGAATATGAAGAAACAAAAAGTGAATTGCAAGTGTATTCCTATAAATACAACATAACAAAACAGGTTGTCCAATCAACGGTGAATGAAGAACTGATTCGGAGTATCCGTGAACAATATCAAAAGCCATTTGAAAAAAAGTTCAATGAATTGAAAGGGTCTATAAAGGAGCTAGAGGAAAGAAAAAAAGTCTATCAAATGTTTATTGATAAAATCGATAGAGTTTTTGAAAAAGGGGATGAACAGTCACCAGTATTTCGAAATGAGACTTATTAGTTTTTTAATACATAGATTATTTGCAAATAAAACCCTCAGAAGTGTGAGGGTTTTATTTAACCGGAATTAGAATTTCAAATCGATTGCTGGATTTACTAGGCTCATAATGTTCATCATAAATTTCAAGGCTGTAAGATTGATAGTTTCGTTCATATTGATTTTTTTCGAACCAGTTATGAATAAATTGATAGGTTCGATCAATATGATCCCGTTCCATGACACCGTGATGATAGAAGGAAGCATATGTATTTGCGGGAACAGTGAGCTGGGTCATATTGTTTGGTACTTTAGTAAAATTTTCGACTTCTACTGTGACGTAATAAGTAAAGTCTGTTTTACGATTGTGAGAAACTCCGATTCTTCGATTGGAGTTAACAACGTCCCCGATTTCTTCTAAATGTTCAATTAACCGAAACCACAATCTTGGAATCAGTACTTCTGCTTCCCTGAACGCTTTATATGGGGCAGTGAATTCATACCCCACCACTTTTATTTCATCTAGCTGAACCTTTTGATTAAATATCTCTGGAGAGGAACTGTTCACCTTTATAGGAGGCAAGGCCCGTTCTTTTAAAATAAAATAACCGCCTTTTACACCAGGCTCCGAATATAAAGGGACACCCAGTTCACTTAATTCTTGCAAATAACGCCACATGGTCCGGTAAGAAACCTGAAATTCGTCAGCCATTTCTTGTACGGTGAACTGTTTTTTAAGATTCACGAGCTCCATTAATTCAATTAAACGTTTCGATTTAGCCATGGAAATCACACACTTATTATTTTTTTGAAAATATGACAGAAATTGTCCAATTTCGCTGATATACTCATGCTGAAAAAACAAATGTAAAAGGAAGGTTGATAAGTATGGAAATTTCTGTTGTAACTAGAAGTGCTTTTAAAGGAATTGGAGTCAAGTGGAGTGGTACGTATGAACAGGCAGCAAAAGGTGAAATAAGGACCGTCCACCAGAAATTTCGGAACGAGTTGGATCAAATAAAAAATCGTGTTAATCCCAACATCATTACAGGTCTATCTTATCACAATGATGCCAATAGTTTTACTTATTATTTAGTCGCAGAAGCAGAAAATCTTGATTTCATTCCAGAAGGGATGGAAACGATATCTGTTCCGTCGTATACCTTTGTTACATCCAGTTATGAAGGTGAACAGGTTCATGAGGCATATACTCAATTGCATCAATGGATTGAACAAAATGGATATATACTAGATCAAGACGAACTGCATTATTTAGAGGAATATCCAGTCGATTATAATCCATTAACCGATCATCCCCATTTAAAAATTCATATACCTGTAAAGGAAAAAGAATAAATCGAGGGAATATAAATTGCAGAGGTGAAAAACTGTCTCTTCATAGAGGAGAGAATCACGTTAACGGGAAATGATAAGGGATATTTATATCAGTTGAGAGAATTTAGATTAGCGATAGAAAGTCAAAATTAATAGATGTTGGAATAAAACTTGGTGAAGCCTTAGTGATGAGGTGTAAACCAAGTTTTTTATTAATTCACGCAGATTGTCCAATTTCAATAATCCGATAGTTTCAGATATTAATAAAATATGTTACATTTAAGTTACTATTGGTTTTCATTTGCCAATTTGTATAGACCTTATTTTTTCAAAATTGGAAAAACTGGTTTACATAAAGGGGCTTTTGTTTCCTGGAGTGAGTAGGCATATGGGTAAATAGGCGTGTTTACGCTATATATAGATTGTCCTTGAGTTTACCGCTGTTAGGAACCGGATATAATGTGTAGTATTATTTGATTCAGGGGCTAGGAGGAGTTATTATTGGAAAATTTGCATCCAGAATTATTAAGAGTAATAGAAAATATTGAAAAAGTAATGATTGGGAAAAGACAGGTTGCCGAGCTCAGTTTAGTAGCTTTATTGGCAGATGGGCACGTTTTGCTGGAGGATGTGCCTGGAGTAGGGAAAACAATGATGGTGCGGGCACTTGCTAAATCAGTAAGTGCGAAGTTTAGAAGAATCCAATTTACACCGGATTTATTGCCTTCAGATGTAACCGGGGTTTCTATCTATAATCCAAAGGAACTAGAATTTGAGTTTAAGCCGGGACCGATTATGGGGAATATCATCTTAGCAGATGAAATTAATCGTACCTCACCTAAAACCCAATCTGCTTTATTAGAAGGTCTTGAAGAAAAAAGTGTGACCATTGATGGCGTTACTCATTACTTGGATCGTCCATTTTTTGTTATGGCGACACAAAACCCGATTGAATACGAAGGGACTTATCCGCTTCCAGAAGCACAGCTCGACCGTTTTCTTTTAAAAATGAAAATGGGTTATCCTTCTGCTAAGGAAGAGGTAGAAGTGTTGAGCCGTGCCCAAAAGACACCGCCAATTGAAGATTTAGAACCGATTATCTCTTTAGAGGAACTGCGGCAGCTGCAACAGCAGGTGCGCGAAGTCATGGTGGATGATACGCTTAAAATGTATATAGTCGATATCGCGACAAGGACGAGAGCTCATGCCAGTATCTTTTTAGGAGTCAGTCCTCGGGGCTCAATTGCGCTAATGAAAGCAGCTCAAGCCTATGCTCTTCTGCACGATCGTGATTATGTGATTCCAGATGATATACAATATTTAGCACCATTTGTGTTTACACATCGGATCATCTTAAAATCAGAAGCTAAATTTGAAGGTATCTCTGCAGAGGACGTAATTAAACAGATACTCGGACGAGTTCCAGTACCTGTACAAAGGCTTGTGAGATAAATGAAAAAGTGGAAACCTTATTTCTTCACCTTTGGCAAGCTCTTTATTCTTTTATTTCTGTCTGCCATTGTGTTTAGCTACGCGATGTTTCAAGGCGGATTTGTCAGCTGGTTTTTATTTTATAGTTTTTTGCCGTTTGCCCTGTATTCATTCATATTAGTCTTTTACCCGATTCGGGACTTTAAAGTGGAGCGGGTCATTTCACATAAGGAACGCTTAGCAGGTGAATCCTTGCCGATTCGGTTAATCATTACAAGAAGTATTCCTGTTCCCTTGTTTTATTTGATAATGGAAGAGCAGGTTTCTGAAAAAACTTCCAAACGGTTTAACCATACCTCGTTAAAATCACTTGTCTTTCCGGGATTTAGAAAACATATTGAAGTAGCCTTTACGATTCATCATATTCCAAGAGGAGAGCATGAATTTACCGGTATTCGGATGAAGGTTGGAGATGTATTAGGCCTTATTGAAAAAGAGGTTATCATTCCATGCGAAAATAAGGTTCTCGTCTATCCAGCCTATGAAGATATGATATACCGGCCGGTTGAACATCAATATGAGCAAGGGACGACATCCTCTAATGTAAAGGTTCAACGTGATACATCTATGGCAATTGGCGTAAGAGATTATCAGCCGGGAGACCGTTTTTCATGGATTAATTGGAAGGCAACTGCGAAAAAGAATGAAATCATGACTAAGGAATTTGAGCAGAGACGATCACATGATGTCATGATCATATTGGATCGAACTCCATCTAATCATTTTGAAAGAGTCGTCAATTATGCATCGTCTCTGACCCGTGCCATCCTGAAAAAAGGAGCCCAATGCGGGATTACATCAGTTGGGAAGGAAAGAACCATTATTCCGATTCGTGCAGGGGAAAGTCATCTTCAGGCGATTCAATTTCATCTGGCAAAAGTAGAGGCTGATTGTGAACAAAGCTTTCATCAAGTATTAGAAAGCGAAAGAGTACGACTGCTTCAGATGCCAATCTTGATGGTCCTGACTTCTCATATTCATCAAGGACTCATCGATGAAATGAGAAAGCTGACACTTCGAAATGCACAAGTGTTTCTATTCGTAATCAAGGGCAAAAATGAAAAGCTGTCTGCCCAGGAAGCTGATCTTCGAATACAAGGGACGAGGAGCGGACTTTGGATTCGGTTTGTCCATGAAGGCGAATTTAGTGAATCCTTTGTGGGGGTAAGGCGTTCATGAAAAAACAATACCAATTATCGTGGTTAACCTTTATCCTTCATCTCTTTGGATTTTTACTTCTATGGGAATGGATTCGGCCGCTCGAGCAAGTCGCCGATACGGGAGATACGCATGTATTTATCATATTTATCGGGGCAGGACTTCTGCTTTTTTATCTGAGGATGCATTGGGGAATTCATTTATTCCTAAGCATTATCTATTTTCTCTATACCATTTATGTTCTGTTCCCCATTCAAGGTGTTTTTTCATTTTGGGACTGGTTTCCTTACTATCGGGACGATGTCTTTTATAATATTCAGCTTATTTTCCAAGCGGATTGGCAAGCAATGTCAAACCCGTTCAGAACCACTTTGTTCTTTGTTGTGTTGTGGCTGATGATTTATTTAATTCATTATTGGCTCACAACAAGAAAAAGAATTTTTCTATTCTTATTTTTTACGCTGATTTATATTACAATTTTAGATACCTTTTCACCGTATGATGCAAAAGGTGCAATTGTACGTACAGTTACGCTCGGCTTTTTATCTTTAGGTCTGCTCTATTTCTCAAGATTACTGGATCGGGAAGGAATATCCCATAAAGGAAGAGTTTTTAATAAATGGGCCTTCTCATTGGCATTAATGGTAGGGTTCAGTACATTAGTTGCCATGGCCGCACCGAAAGCTAGTCCAATCTGGCCAGACCCTGTTCCTTATTTGGAGGCGTTTTACAAACGGGGAGAAGACCCAGGAGGTCTGCGGAAATCCGGATACTCAATGGATGATTCCCAGCTGGGAGGTCCTTATATCGCGGACAATACGTTAGTTTTCCAAGCAGAAGTAGACGACACGCATTATTGGCGGATCGAAACTAAAGATCTTTACACTGGCAAAGGGTGGATTGCCGATCAGCCTTCGTCAACGATTCCATTTGAGGCTGAGCAGCCTGTACCGCTGACCCTTTTCCCTGAAGAAAGCCGCGGAGAAAATGAAAGAACTGCACAAATTCAATTTTCACAGGTGTTTACTCAGCTGGTATATCCATCGGGAATAAATCAAGTTGTCGATACCAATCCAAATGCCAGTTTTCTGTTGGATTCTTCGGTAGAAAGAATTACACCATTACGTAATGGAAACCCTACTCCGATTAATTCAGTTGAGTATACGTACCACATGCCTCTGTATAGTTTAAGCGGCATGAAAGCTGCGCAAAACACTGGAGGATTATCACCAGATTTTGTGGCCAGATACACGCAGCTTCCAGAGACGCTTCCATCCAGAGTTATAGACTTAGCGGAAGAAATAACAGCAGGTAAAGCCGATTGGTATGATAAAGCAACAGCAATCAGGGATTATCTGCGCAGCGGGCGGTATACGTATGATCAAATTAATGTTGCCATTCCGGGTGAGGAAGACGATTATGTAGACCAATTTTTATTTGAAACATTACGTGGCTATTGTGATAATTTTTCCACTTCAATGGTTGTGCTCCTTCGGGCTGTAGATATTCCAGCACGTTGGGTAAAAGGATTTACAGAGGGAACCGTTAGCGATTATCTATCAAATGGTCGCATTGTGTACGATATTCAAAATAATAATGCCCATTCATGGGTAGAGGTATATTTCCCAGAAGTGGGCTGGGTCCCGTTTGAACCAACACCAGGATTCACCAATAATGTAACGATTGATTACGACTTGGAAATAGACAGAGAAGATGCCGAAACACCAGAACTTCCGGAAACGGAAACACCGGAACAGCAAAATCCTGAAGAAGAAGATTCCTCTTCTTCAGGCGGGGGAGATGGTCTGACTCTAGGCGAGATTTGGGATCAAATCAAAACCTTCGTCACCGCTCATATATACTGGTTCTTAGCCGGCTTCACAGTTGCAGTCTTAATCAGTATATATCTGTATAAGATAAGGGCGAAATGGCTGCCGCGGGTTCTTTTCCTAAAGTATCGTAACAAAAAAGATGCGATTTCCTTTATGGATTCTTACGTTTCCTTACTTCGTCAATTAAAAAGATATGGCATTAAACTGGAGGACGGCCAAACGTTAAGAACATATGCGAAATATATCGATTCTTTCTTTTCAACTACAGATATGTCCAAGATGACAAAGGTTTATGAAAGTTTTGTGTACGGACAAAACAGAGAGGCAGATTTTGAGGAATTGATGAAATGTTGGGAAAATTTAATGAAAAAAACAATGGCTTGATTATCCTGCCATCGGTTGATAAAATACGTGTAAATTGAAGAACCTTATTCACCTAAAAGCTGAATAGGCTCTTAAACGAATTAACTAGAATTCTGTCATTTACCTGACAGGTTCTAGTTTTTTGTTGAGGGGACTTCAAATAAAAGTAAAAGGGCATATTGAATAAACGAGGTGACTGTTATGACAAAATCAGCTTTTCCTGAACAGGAAAAAATCGTTGTATTGGATTTCGGAAGCCAGTATAACCAATTAATCACAAGAAGAATTCGGGAATTTGGTGTATATTCAGAATTGCACCCTCATACGCTATCCGCTGAAGAAATCAAAGCGATGAATCCAAAGGGCATTATTTTTTCTGGCGGCCCAAATAGTGTGTATGGACAAAATGCATTTACCTGTGATGAGAATATTTTAAATTTAGGTGTTCCAATCTTAGGTATTTGCTATGGCATGCAGCTTATTACTCACCTATTTGGCGGAAAAGTGGAAAAAGCCCAGCATCGTGAATATGGAAAATCAACTCTTCTTATAAAAGAAGATTCTCCTCTTTTTACTAATCTGCCAAAGGAACAAACAGTATGGATGAGCCATGGAGACTTAGTGGTTGAAACTCCAGATGGATTCAGAGTAGATGGTACAAATCCTTCTTGTCGAATAGCAGCGATGAGTAATCCTGAAAAAGCCATCTATGCAGTTCAATTTCATCCAGAAGTACGCCATTCCGAATACGGAAATGACTTATTGAAAAATTTTGTGTTTGAAATTTGCCAATGTAAAGAAGAATGGTCAATGGAAAACTTCATTGATCTTGAGGTTGAAAGAATTCGTGAGCTAGTAGGAGATAAAAAGGTGCTTTGTGCTTTAAGCGGCGGAGTGGATTCCTCGGTCGTAGCTGCATTAGTTCATAAAGCAATCGGCGATCAGCTTACATGTATGTTTGTAGACCATGGACTATTGCGTAAGGGAGAAGCTGAAGGGGTTATGAAAACATTCTCAGAAGGCTTCAATATGAATGTGGTAAAAATTGATGCAAAGGACCGTTTCTTAAGCAAATTAGCTGGTGTATCTGACCCTGAACAAAAACGGAAAATCATCGGGAATGAATTTATATACGTTTTTGATGATGAAGCAGCCAAATTAGAGGGAATTGATTTTCTGGCACAAGGCACACTTTACACTGACATTATTGAGAGCGGCACAGCCACGGCACAAACCATTAAATCACACCATAATGTCGGCGGTTTGCCTGAAAATATGAAATTTAAATTAATTGAACCGTTGAATACCTTATTTAAGGACGAGGTTCGTGCACTTGGAACCCAGCTTGGACTACCCGATGAAATCGTTTGGCGTCAGCCATTCCCTGGTCCCGGATTAGCGATTAGGGTTTTAGGAGAAGTAACAGAGGAAAAACTAAAAATTGTTCGCGATTCGGATGCGATTCTCCGTGAAGAAATAAGTAATTTTGGATTGGAACGTGACGTTTGGCAATACTTTACGGTTCTCCCGGGTATTAAGAGCGTCGGGGTAATGGGGGACACCAGAACCTATGATCATACAATCGGAATTCGTGCCGTAACTTCTATTGATGGAATGACTTCTGACTGGGCTCGTCTCCCGTGGGAGGTACTTGAAAAAATTTCAACCCGAATTGTTAATGAAGTGGAACATGTCAACCGGGTTGTATACGACATTACCAGTAAGCCTCCTGCAACGATTGAGTGGGAATAAACTTTTAAACGAACATTTATGGTTTTGTATATGTAAAATGTTCGGGTTTATGGTTGACAACCATTCAACAATTTTCTACAATAAACTTTGTAATTATTCTAAAATTCAATAGTTGCATTACGTCGTATAAAATCAGGGATATGGCCTGATCGTTTCTACCGAGCTACCGTAAATAGCTTGACTACGAGGTAATGTGAAAGATGGGTTATCTATTGTTTTTGTCATGACAATAGACACTTGTTTCTTCACATGCCCTTGCAAGCACTCCGACGTAAAAAGTCTGGAGTGCTTTTCGTTTTAAGGGGGATAATAGACAAATAGAAATACGTCTCTTTAAAACGAAGCCTATTTTTGGTGAGGCCTCTTAGGAAGAAAGTACGACGTTATTAGGAGGAGAACAGATGAAGAAATTTTTCCAATTTGAAGAGTTGGGAACGAATTATCGTCGCGAATTCATCGGCGGTTTAACTACATTCTTATCGATGGCATATATTTTGGCTGTCAACCCGCTGACACTGACTATGGCGGATGTTGAAGGATTAGATGAGTCATTGCGGATGGACTACGGAGCAGTATTTGTTGCAACTGCATTGGCTGCAGCAATCGGTACCTTGTTAATGGGGCTTATTGCGAAATATCCAGTCGCTTTAGCTCCAGGTATGGGCTTAAATGCATTCTTTGCTTATACAGTAGTTTTAACAATGGGCATTCCATGGGAAACAGCTCTAACTGGTGTTTTATTTTCAGGTCTTATTTTTATTGTATTAACAGCGTCTGGTCTTCGTGAACGGATTATAAACGCAATTCCGGCAGAGCTCAAATTTGCAGTGGGTGCAGGTATTGGTCTATTTATAACGTTTATTGGTCTTTATAATGCAGGAATTGTCGTTAATAACGATGCCACACTCGTAGGGATAGGGGATTTATCCGCTCCCAATACTTTGTTAGCTATTTTTGGTTTAGTCGTTACTGTCATTCTCATGACCAAAGGTGTAAATGGCGGGGTCTTCTTTGGAATCGTTCTTACCGCAATCGCTGGTATTATTTTCAATTTGGTTGAACCACCAACACAAATCATTGGACAAGTTCCAAGTATTGCGCCGACATTCGGGGCTGCACTTGAACCATTCTTTAATGGATTTGAAGGTATTTTTACTGTTAACATGCTGGTTGTTGTACTAACATTCCTTTTCGTTGACTTCTTTGATACAGCCGGAACGCTTGTAGCTGTAACAAACCAAGCCGGCCTATTGAAAGATAATAAACTGCCAAGAGCAGGTAAGGCTCTTTTTGCAGATGCCACTGCGACAGTTGCAGGTGCTATTTTAGGAACTTCAACTACTACTTCCTATATTGAATCATCAGCAGGTGTAGCCGCTGGCGCAAGATCAGGGTTTGCTTCTGTGGTAACAGCCGGATTATTCATTGTGTCACTCTTTTTCTTCCCGTTACTATCAATTGTAACACCAGCTGTTACTGCACCTGCATTAATTATAGTTGGGGTATTAATGGTTTCGTCTTTAGGCAAAATTGAATGGAATCGATTTGAAATTGCAGTCCCAGCTTTCTTAACAATGGTTACTATGCCACTTACTTATAGCATTTCGACAGGTATTGCAATTGGTTTTATCTTCTATCCAATTACAATGATTATTAAAGGAAAAGCAAAAGAAATTCATCCAATCATGTACGGATTATTTGTCGTCTTCCTTCTCTACTTTATATTTATTGCATAATTTGAAAAAACTCCTTAGGCGACAAAGTTCGTCTAAGGAGTTTTTTATTGACTGAGCTGTTTTGCATGTGAAAAGTTTATTTGGCGGTGGCTTTATATGCGTCGGTTAATAAGAAGATTGCAGTAATAATGTGCATGATCATACCAACAAAGGGGATCCAGGCAACACAGCTTGTCACAATTCCTAAAATACTACCATGTGTATTCTGTTTTTCACGTATAGAGAAAACTAAGGTTATTATATGAAGCCCAAGTAAAATGAATAACGGAGCCCAAAGTGTAGAAAGAATAAGAAGCCCTCCAATGAAAGGTATTCCTACCAGAGCCTCAAGTCCTCCCGTAATCCATTTTAAAATTGCCGAAATTGTCATCCTTTCCCTCCTTTTAAAACCTATATAGTTCAATATACTTAAAAAATGGACAGAACATACCTAAACTATCATGGCAGAAATAGGTGTTGAATTTTGTCGAAAGTTGGTTGACGGTTTAGAGTTATAGTGATATTATTAAAAACATCTTTTGTTAACAATGTGTCAGCGCTAAACGAGCGTTGACATGTTGTTTTTATGAGGATTATAGTTTGGTAGTTTATTAGTAATCTTATTACATCAGATTCAATAAATTACCAATAGACAAATAGGTTTCAAACCCATATAATTAAGTTCTTGCTCATCAAGAGCGAATGAATATAAGTTATTTTGAAATAGTTTATTCATTCATTAATTAGCTGTTGTTATTATTTTCAACACTATATGAATACAAAAAAGCTATTGATGAATAATATTAAGTGTTATATAATTAACATCTTGCTCAAGAGAAATTGAGTATAAATGTTTTACTGAAATAATTAATGTTTCTTGGCTGAGTATTAATTATGAAAGTATATGAGAGATTACAATGATAAAAAATTATTGACATATAGTAATATATGCGATATAATTTAAAAGCTGCTCCTAAAAGAGAGGAAAAAAGAAGTGATTCTTGAAAGGCAGCATGATATATATTGTTCCTTGAAAACTGAACAAAGAAAAGCGTCAACGTTAATTCTATTTTTTTAAGAGCTATATCAAACACTTTTATGGAGAGTTTGATCCTGGCTCAGGACGAACGCTGGCGGCGTGCCTAATACATGCAAGTCGAGCGGACCTCTGGGAGCTTGCTCCCAAAGGTTAGCGGCGGACGGGTGAGTAACACGTGGATAACCTGCCTGTAAGACTGGGATAACTCCGGGAAACCGGGGCTAATACCGGATAGGATTTCGGTTCGCATGAACCGAAATGGAAAGGTGGCTTTTAGCTACCACTTACAGATGGATCCGCGGCGCATTAGCTAGT
>NZ_JAKZKT010000041.1 GCF_022808645.1 Bacillus litorisediminis | reverse complement strand
ACATTTTCAGGTGAAAGCTATAGACTTACTAACGCTTTATCAAAATCCCATTAAATAGGTTTAAATTGGGTGGCAAAACTCTGCATTTTTCATTGCATTTTTCTGCACTTTTTTATTGCAAAATACAGAGGAAAATAGAGAAATAAAACAACTAATATCGAAAACTTTTTTAACACTATTAAAAATGAATCTCTAATTACATCCAAATAGTTTTTCAATACAGTTTGAATAGATTAATCCAAGAGACTTATAGACAAAAGTAAGCTATAAGAAATATTATAAGCCCCTGAAATTATAAGGAGGTATTACAGTGGATAATTTTGGATTAATAGGTCTAATAATTGCTCTTACATATTTAGCATTACGTATAATGATTGTTGGAACTAAAAAAGTGGAAATTTCAGAAGACGGTAAGTACATAGAAAGATGGGGAAGGATTATACTTGCAGCACTTGGAGTTATTATCGTCATTTTTATTAATATTGAAGCAATCAAGTGGTTTTTTATTCTTTTTATAATAGCTATAATCGGCTTCCAGTCATTTATAGATTGGAAGTATCGAAAGGGATCGAAAGAATATATTGCTTCGCTTATAACGTTAATCGTTGGTGTACTCTTTGTTTATTTCGCTTTTTAAAATCAGTATTTGGAAAATAAAATAGATGAAAAGGCTAAGATCTTTTTGTTTCTCTTTCACTCAGTGACAGAGACCACAAAATTGAACTTAATCATCAAACTAATTCAAAGTTTATCAAAATCCTCGAAGTGAACTAAGAGGTTGCGAAAATACTAAGTGTTCCAGATTTCCTCTAAAGTTGTTACAAACCCCTATAATTCTATAATTATAGGGGGGGTATTTGAGATAATGAAACATGATATGAAATCTCCAGTGACATTCTTTGTTCTAAAATTTATTATTCATTATCTGCTGCAATTTAGTGATAGCTTCAGTTAATCCCTCTATTCTTTTCTCAAATCGCACTAAAAGATAGATAGCAATCATAACAGGAAATCCAAAATTACCGAGTATGGATATCACTTGTGGTACTTCCATCTAAAAAACCTCCTTATTTATAATTGAATCATGAAAAAATTGGCATGACTATTAGCTCGCAGTACGATTTTTTCTATTAAATTCATCATGATAATCACTATATGTTGGAGGGAATTTAATTTTTTCATTTAGAACTGCGTCAGTTACTTTTAACTTTATCTCCTGTTCTAAGTCCTCTCTAACACTTTTATCAGCATTTAATAACGATTTTTTTATCTTAGGATTCATCAATATTAAAGCTTTAGTTAATATTTCCTTTTTGTCGATATGCTTGTTTATTAACATTCTTACTAACCTCTTTTCTATATGATTCTTTTATCTTTTTTAGTGCTCTTTTTTTTATTTTTCCAATGTTTTGAGGAGTATCTCCAAACAAATCTGATATTTCAACTTGCTTTAACTGGTAGATAAAAATGAATTCAAGAACTTTTCGTTCCTTGTTTGTTAATTTCTTTAGAGAATTGTAAAGGGTTTCATCTTCTGCTAAATCAAGCAGGGTATGGTCGGTATTAAAGACATCATCCTTTGATGTTTGTTGTTTATAACTAAGATAATCAATTATTGGGTAAACATCATCTTCATTTTCACTTGGTTTATCAATTAATAACTGATAGCGCTCCTTTTGTTCACGGCATTTCTGATCATATTCGTTAGAAAATTGCTGTGCTAGCGTAGCAATGTATTTCATTAACCTATATAAAAAAAAGTGTTCTACAAATCGGTTATCTAATTGTTTTTTGGCTTCTTCATTACCATCAACAAAAGCAGACTCAAGTAGAGTTATATTTTCGGGTTCACCTTCAAAGAAACTTTTTACAATAGGTTGTGACAGAAACTCAGAATTATCATTTTTATATTCATCTAAGCTTGTGTATCTTTTCAATTTTAAACACCTCCATAGTAGTTAAAGAGAAATAGAAAGAGAAAAAACAACCATAAGAGGAACGTATGTTCTTATATTTTAACAGAACATTAATAGAATTTGTTTCTTAAAAATGATTAAATGTTAAAAGATTTTTAGGAGAAGTTCCAAGTGTACGTGAGATGCACTATCGTTTAGCAAAAGTGCTTGTAAGGCTATAACATAAAAGGACCAAGAGTTATAATCTTTTGGAAAGAAACAAAGTTGCCATTGTTAATACAGCATTACTAGGCGGTATTCGTGGTGTTAGTAATCAATTGGTTGGAAGTAAGTAAACATGGGGAGGGAAAAAGGTTGTCGATTAATTCAAGTAGATATTCAGATGGCAAAGGAATTAGGTATGAATTCAAATAGTTAATTAAAAATATTCTTGTACCGTAATCAAAAATGGAAAGCACCAGTGAAGAAATAGATTCGTGATTATTGTTTGTTTCTAGAACCAAAGGTCAATGAGAACAGTACGGTAATATTATTTCAAAAAACATGGGGACGGTTCATCTGCTTCTTTCGTTTCGAACAACGAAGGAATAACGCGAACCGTCCCTGTGTATGTCTTAACTATTAACACGCTCAATAACCTTTACCCCTTTATAATAAACTCATTAATATCCTTTACATGCTTGATCTTAAACCCAGGAACACCCTTACTTTCTATAAAACTGGCATTCATGCCTTGCTGCAGGCGCCAATACTGCTGACCTTTACCTATCAGTTCCGCTGGGTTTGTCTTAATATTAAAAACTTACTCTTTCATTACCTAAATTTTTTGAGCTTCAATTGAGCGAAAAGGTGATTTTTTATACTTTCTTCCTTAGATCGCTTTTAGACGTAATAAAGAGGAGATTTTACAAGAGTGAAGCGATATCTAGTATCTACTAAAAAAAGTTCTCGGAAGGTTGGTTACTTCGTGGGCAACCCTTATGCCTGATTGGATGGCACCCTCAATCCAAGCAGGAGTAGTGGATGTATGCTCGCCAGCAAAATGGACCCTTCCTTCAGGAGTAGAGATGTAAGGAAATAATTCTGTTTCCTGCCCGGGTTTGAACATGGAGAATGCCCCGCCAGAAAACGGATATTGTGACCAAACCTGGGAAGCTCCTGTTAAAAACGTTTCTTCTACTTGTTTACCATGGACGGTTTTCAAGTTATCTAGTGCATTTCGAATACGGTCTTCTTCTGACAAATTATCCCATGACAACGTATCATCTTCCCACGTATAACTGGCCAAAATGATTCCTGAACCGGTTGAACCTATTAAATGGCTAGGATAGTAAGCAAATCGGATTGGTAAATCCGTCATCATTTTACCGCCCCTGACTCCTTCTCTTTCCCAAAATCGGTTTTTAAATTGCAGTCCGATTTTTGTAGAAGATACATAGTGAAGCTCTCGTATAGCTTTCCACTTATGATGGGAAAAAGAATCTCGCGGTACAATTTCTACAAATGGCAGTAATGAAAAAGGAATCGTTATAATAGCAAGGTCACCAGTAACTGTTAAAGGCCGTTGGTTTTGGATGTGTCTGGAATAAATGGTGACTTGATTATTGTGTTGCTCAATTCTTGTCATTTGGTATCCAAAGTGAAGGTTTTCCTTTAATTGCGGAAGGAAAGCATTGGGAAGTCGGTCATTACCACCCTCGATTTCGTAAAATTTTATGTCTGGGCTAAATAGAGGCAACAGCTCTCTAAGGATAGCGGGAAAAGAGAGTTCTGGAAATCCCTCTAGACCCACAAGAACCTTAATGCTCTCAATCGCACCGGGTGATAGACTTGGCCCTACAGGATTGTGCTTTAAAAAAAAGCTCATTGAATATTTATCAAATTCCCTAACGACTATAGGCCAATTTTGAATGGGATTTTGATTGATAAAATCAGCTACCGGCTTGATTGCTAATAAAAGTAACTCTTCGGCAGACTTACCTTTTTCATGAGGTTCTACCGGGTACTTCAGTATATCAGGGTTCCGCAGATATACCGTTCGGTTTGTTTTAATTCCGTTGGCATAAATGAGATCGTTTGGAGTGGTATTCAAAAAAGGATTAATACGCAGGCCGAATTTTTTAATGTATTCCAACACTAAATAATGATTATGAGGAATACGCATGGCACCCATATCAAGATATAAATTGTCCATAAATGGTTCCCGTTTGGTAAAAACACGACCTCCAACCCTATGGGTTGCTTCTAAAATAGTAATATCGTGTCCCGCATCCTTTAGCAGGGATGCAGCAACTAATCCTGACATACCTGCGCCGACAATAATGATTTTTTTTTGGATCTGTGAAATTCCAAGTCCATTTCTGATGGTCGACAGCATTTGATCAGTTGTTAACGGAGTTCTATAAATGGACATTGTTATTTCTCCTTTCTGATACCACAGCTAGCTAAGGATAGATAAATGTTCACAATCAATTACTACTATCCTATTCCTCTAGGTTTATCCTTTATGAGGGGACAGCTAACATTACTGAATCTTAATTTCAACCTAAAAAAAGCTGATTTCTGCACAGAAACAGCTGAAGAATCTAGAGAAATTTAACCAATATTCTCTATTAACGAGCATATCCGGTAACTCTCGCTTCGCATAACAAATGAAACAAGAGAACCGTCCCCTTGTCTTATCAGCTATCAATGTTCATTATTGCCACGCTCAATAACCTTTACCCCTTTATAATAAACAGACTTAATATCCTTCACATCTGTAATCTCTAACCCAGGGACACCAGTGCTTACTATGAAACTAGCATCCATTCCTGGCTGCAGCCGCCCATACTGCTGTCCTTTACCCATCAGTTCTGCAGGGTTTGCCGTAATTAAAGCCAAAATGTCGTTTTCATCAAAACCATTATGCTTCATGAGCACCATACTAGGAGATGCAATGAGCATTAAAACGTCCGGTCCTTTTAGCGATGGGTCGGTAAAAGGGAGCCAACCAGTACCCATGTACGGTGGTAAATAGGCATCTGTTGCGATGGAAACGGGAATTCCCTTTTTTACTAGACTTAAAATTTCTTCAGGTGCATTTGGTGGAAGATGCGTACCTCCCATTGGGGTTGCTACAACTTTCGTCCCTTGTTCTGCTGCTGTATTCATCAATTCCTCCGTAATTCCATGAACATGATGACATACATCAATTTGAGCCTCTAAAGCTAGTTTGATCCCTTCTTTACCTGCCACATGAGCTCCGATCTGTTTTCCCAGATGATGATAAATATCAGTGATTTGTTTTAACTCATCCAGTGAGTATATGATTTCACCTGCGCGAGGCACTTCATTGATTGTAAAGTTGGCAGGCGTTGCATTAATAAAAATGTTTTCGCCTGGATAATCACTTTCCATTGCGATGCTCCGTACGATTTGGGGATTGACTAAATCTTCTTTTCTCAAGGATTGAGACTTTGTTACTGAAGCGAAATGCGCTAATTTCTCAAAGCCTATCGAAATACTTGCAGCCGCAAAGCTTATATCCATCGGAAAATCCGCCGACATTCTCCTGTAATCCTCCATGGAAAAATCACATAAAGGATGCCCGCATACCTGTTCACCAATAGCTGTTATACCTGCTGATAAAGCCTTAAGCAATATCGCTCTTCCGGCATGAAAATGGGTTTCGGGAGTGACGGGGTACAATGAGGTCGGAGCAAATTCAAGTAAATGAGTATGACAGTCTACTAAAGATGGTGTAATCACGTGATTTGAATAATCCATCACCAAAAAATCAGGGTATTGATGTTTCATATTTTTCCAAAGACCAATTGCCTTGATTTTCCCATTTTCAATGGCCATTGCCCCGTCATGTATCGTTCCTTTCTTACTAACCGTTACAAGCCGTTTACCTCGAACAATATATGTCGAATCCATATTCTATCCCACCAAAAATGGAGTTAAAAAATAACCTAAAATACATGCAGTAATCACCCGAAGTACTGTCCCAATGATCGCTGCTTCTAAGACTTCCCTTTCGTTTAGTCCGGAGCTTTGGGCCCAGGTAACCGGAACCTGACCGAATATGACGGACAGCGGGAGACCAGAGTTCGCCAATACAAAGGAACCGACAATTAAGCGGGGATCGATGTTTGAGGCTAGTTCTGCTAATTGAGCCACAGCAAGTGTTGGGGCGGCAAGAATGGAAACAATTCCGGTACTTGGCTCTATGCTTAGAAATGAGAGGGCTGAAGATAATCCCGTTTCAATTGGACCCCATATGCCAATAAACTTGAACATCCCGATAAAGAAAAATACGGCGGCAACTGCTGGTATGATGATTAAAAAGAGAAGTTCTGCACCTTCCTTTGCCGATGAAAAAATTGTATCTAGGAATCTAGTTTTTGGCGTGAAATGTGGCAGCGCTTCCAACTCAACCCTGCGTGTATCACGGTAAATTATTTTTGAAAGAATAAACGGTACGATAATTAATGGAGCAAAAATCGAAAGGATGACAAGCGGGAATGCGGTAATTCCAAAAGCTGATAAGGCAATCAGTCCCAATACAAAGGTCGCAAAGGACTGAGGAGACTGAATCATTGTGGCGACCGCAATTTTTTGCTCAGCCTTTGTGGCATTTGCTTTTACTAAAATAGGTCCAGCAATTTTTCCAGCCGCATTGATATCGCCAAGAATATTGTAAACACTCGGGATAATAACAGACGGATTAATTTTGAACCATTTCATAATCGGAACAAAGATTCGAATCAAACCATCCGTGAATCCCAGCCTTTCCAAGATCCTTCCGACAATGACACTCACGATAATGGCAATTCCCACTTCACTGGTCAAAAAGATATCCACAACCACTGGTTTCACTTCTTTGATCATCGTATCGAACAATTGAGAAAGTGTATGAGGAGAGAATAATAAGAGTGATAGAGAAGCGATTACAAGCAATAATCCAATAATCTCATAGATGTTCCATTTTTTTCGGGAAGGGTTGGGCTGAAGATCTGTTCCTTTATCTAGCTCCATAGGCATACCTCCAAGCTTTTTGGATAGTGTATGTACGGGAGAAGAATTGTGTGTTTGCCCATAAGATTTTCGGAAAAAACATGGGGAGAGATCATCTGTTCTTTTCTTTTGAAAAACGAAACCAAGGAATATGGACTCAATCTTAAAATCAATTAATTCTTCTTTCACTAAATCCCCCGATAACTAATAAGTAAAAGAACTGAAATTCACCTAATTTAACAAAACCTCCATTATGTGCAGAAACATTTTTTCTTCGGAATCCATAAAAAAAGCTGCTTATGCAGCCCGATGCTTATTCATTTAAAACGCCAGTTACTTTTAATGAAGGAAATACGAATTAACGAATTCTAGCCTTGCGGAATCCATCATATACATTGACGGCAGCACCTGCCATAAAGAAGAAAATTCCACCGCCAACTATCCACATTTTGAATTGATTCGTGGTAATAGTAAATAAATCCGTCATATACGTAATAAACTCCTGGCTCATTAAATTTGGATCAATTAATATGACAATGAACACAATCGTTACAATAATCTGGAGGGCAGTATTATATATTGCCATTCTTTTTGTCCATTGTCCCTTGAGTAATTTATAAAGAGCCAATGCTATTTCAAAACCGATCACAATAACAACGATTGGCCAATACCGAAGTAAAACTTCATGGTTGACAGCCGGAATCACAAATTCAAGTCTATCTCCACCGCCTTCATATAAACCTACAAGCTGATTCGCATAAAAATAAAGGGTTGCCCAGATCGCGGTCCACATCAAATTTCCGAATACCTCTAATTTCGAAATCGCTTTTTTCTTTGGAATATAAGCGATATTTTTCAAATCATCAGGAGTCCATTTTTTAAGGCTTGCTGTTAATGGCTGCTTATCTTTTTCTTTGTCTTTTCTTTCTATAATAGCAACCACAAGAGTGAGCCAAAAGAATACGTGGATCCCCACTTCAATGATTCTCCATATGCCAAATCCAATGACATCTAAAATTACATTCAATACCGCTTCTTCCCCGTCATATCCTATAAAATATTCGGCAATAATCGAGATTAGCGCACTGACAGTGGCAATCGGTACAATCATTTTTAGCAGCGTCACATATACATCAAAATAGCGAGGACCAATAAGGTGCATCGGCCGATCTTGGTATCCGCTAGCCAATGCGACTGGACTCCCTAGTTTTTCAAGAACCGTCTTTACATCTTCCTCACGGTAATCAACAGGCAGCATATCCTCTATCGTTGACTGTAACTCAAGTGCAATATCCTCACGATTCTTTTCCGGCAGCCTTCGAGTAACCTCCTGAATATAAACCTCAATTAAATTCAATATCTTCCTCTCCCTTTAATAAGCTATAAAGCTCCTTTGAATTCTTAATCCATTCCTTTTTTAACTGCAAAAATATCTCTAACCCGTATTCACTTAAAACATAGTACTTACGGGGTCTACTCTCAGATGTATCCCAACTACTCGACACCAATTCCTGTTTTTCTAATCGGCGAAGTAATGGATATAAGGTACTTTGATCAATGGAAATACCGGATTCCTCCAATAACTGAACAAGTGAATATCCGTACTGGGGGGTTCGTAATTGACTTAAAACCGCTAATGTCAACGTTCCTCTCCTAAGCTCTGTCGTTAATGAATTCAATAAATTAATCATTCACCCACCTCATTTTTCTTACTGGATGTTATACAGTATTTGTTTTATACTATGCATCATACACTATTGTTTACACGAAAACAATAAATAATATCAAGTAAGGGACACAAACGATGAAAAAACCCAAAGTAGAATATTGTTAAGAAAAAAAATGAAACGTTTTGGAAACAGAAAAAGCTGGTTAATGAGTTACATGTTTATTGTCAGATGAATCTAGATTGATCCATGCAGCAGAAGTGCGGATTAATGGCGGGGAATCTCATAAATAGTAAGTAACAGGGGAAAGAAAAATAAGGACAGTTCTCCTGTTTCATTTGTTGTGTGAAACAACGAAACAAAAGAACCGTCCCTTTGTTTTAAAACATTCCGTTCTCGTTAGGAGAATCCTCTGGAATAGGCTGACCTACATCCCACAATTCAACGATTTGGTTATCCTGGAAACGGAAGATATGGACAACCGCAGCTCCCAGATCATCTGGGTTTTGCCGAATATGCGAATAAACGACAACCGTGTCTTTCTCTTGGATAGCTTGTTTGACTTCAAGAATTTTGTCAGGGCTTTGGATCTGATTCTCTTCCATCGCTTGCATGAGCGAGTCTCGATCGCCACGGAAATAGGGGTTATGATGACGAAAGTCAGGGCTTATGTAACGCTGGTATGCTTCACGGATATTACCTGAGGCCACCAGCTGCAGAAAAGACACTGCCATCTCTTTGAGAGAGAGGGCTGATGTACCGTTTTGTTCCGTACTCATTTTTATCATCCCTTCAGTTTAATTATTTAAAATTAATAGAAGTTTAAAGTATAGAGGAGTCTCTCGTCAATGGAAACATGGGGACAGTTATTGCGGTCTATTTTCTAGACCTCTTTTTTCATTGGAATTCAGGCCTAAAAAGACTGTCCGTTTTAATCCTTCTCCGCCCTAGTCCTACGGAAAATCGTTCGATAAACAGGTTATTTAGGCTAAAAAGACAGATAAATTTGTTTAGTTAGATCACTGAAGTTGCGGAATAAAAATAAAGGTAAAAAAGGTACTTACTATTAGTGTTAAGTGCCTTTATTTTTTGGCTAGTTTACAGAACGTCAACTGCCATTATTTTTCGAATAAATAAGAGTTATCCCAATATTCTTTCATAATATGAATGGTTTTATTATAATGATAGATAGCAGCAGAGAGATTTATTATCATCCAGTTTGTAAGCTTATGAGACTACTTAATTTACACGGAAAGGCGTAAAAATTAGTGGAATCGAAAGAAACAGCAAACGTTGGAAAATGTCCGGTGATGCATGGCAGTGCTACTAGTAAAAAATCAAGTGGTACGACGAATAGGGACTGGTGGCCAAACCAACTGAATCTTAATATTTTGCATCAGCATGACAGAAAATCTAACCCTATGGGAGAAGACTTTAATTATGCTGAAGAATTTAAAAAGCTAGACTACTATGCTCTTAAACAGGATCTTCACAATCTAATGACAGACAGTCAGGATTGGTGGCCGGCTGACTATGGACATTATGGTCCATTCTTTATTCGCATGGCTTGGCACGCGGCAGGTACATATCGTACAGGTGACGGTCGTGGCGGCGGTGGAACTGGCGCACAGCGTTTTGCTCCATTGAACAGCTGGGCTGACAACGGCAACCTTGATAAAGCACGCAGGTTGCTATGGCCGATCAAGAAAAAGTATGGCAATAAGATCTCTTGGGCTGACTTGCTCCTTCTGGCAGGTAATGTTGCCATTGAATCAATGGGCGGCAAGACATTTGGTTTTGCAGGCGGACGCCCAGACATTTGGCATCCAGAAGAAGATATCTACTGGGGTTCTGAAACTGAAATGCTAGGTGATAACCGTTACACAGGTGATCGCGAGCTTGAGAACCCGCTAGCTGCGGTTCAGATGGGCCTTATCTATGTGAACCCTGAAGGTCCAAATGGGAATCCGGATCCTCTTGCAAGCGCTCGCGATATTCGCGAAACTTTTGCCCGTATGGGAATGAACGATGAAGAAACAGTGGCATTAGTTGCTGGAGGCCATACTTTTGGTAAGGCACATGGCGCAGGAGATGCTGCACTTGTAGGTCCTGAGCCAGAAGCCGCTCCTATAGAAGCGCAAGGATTAGGCTGGCTTAGCACACATGGCACTGGTAAAGGTCGTGACACCATTACTAGCGGGATTGAAGGTGCCTGGACTCCGAATCCGACACAGTGGGATAGCGGTTACTTTGATTTACTATTTGGATATGAATGGGAGCTTACAAAGAGCCCTGCTGGCGCATATCAGTGGGCTCCAGTAAATCCTGCTGAGAACCATCTTGCTCCTGATGCAGAGGATCCATCCGTTCGTGTGCCAACAATCATGACCACCGCAGATATGGCAATGCGTGAAGATCCTATATACGAAAAGATTTCCCGTCGTTTCCATGAGAATCCAGAAGAATTTGCTGATGCATTTGCCCGTGCATGGTTTAAATTACTGCACCGTGATATGGGGCCGCGTTCAAGATATTTGGGACCAGAAGTTCCTGAAGAAGAGCTTATCTGGCAAGATCCTGTACCAACTGTTGATTATGAACTAACAGATGAAGAGATAGAAAAAATAAAGGTATTAATCCTAGACTCTGGTCTTACAATCAGCGAGCTAGTTACAACAGCTTGGGCTTCAGCCAGTACCTTCCGTGGTTCGGATATGCGTGGCGGCGCTAATGGTGCTCGCATTCGACTTGCTCCACAGAAGGATTGGGAAGTGAATCAGCCTGAACAGCTTTCAAAAGTACTTCAAGTCTTAGAAGACATTCAAAAACATCTAGATAAGAAAGTCAGCATTGCTGATTTGATTGTACTTGGCGGAAGTGCCGCAGTTGAAAAAGCTGCCCGAGACGCAGGTTTTGATGTAACGGTTCCTTTTGCTCCAGGACGAGGAGATGCAACGCTAGAGCAAACGGATGTAGAAAGCTTTGCAGTGCTAGAGCCTGTTGCAGACGGTTTCCGTAACTATCAGAAGAAAGAGTATAGTGTAAGTCCAGAAGAGCTCTTAGTAGACAAAGCACAACTATTAAATCTTACCGCTCCTGAAATGACTGTATTGATTGGCGGTATGCGTGTATTAGGAACTAACTACGGCGGAACAAAACACGGCGTATTCACCGATCGTGTAGGTACACTCACGAACGACTTTTTTGTAAACCTGCTTGACATGGGAGTAGAATGGAAGCCTGCAGAGGGCGGCATATATGAAGGGCGTGACCGCAAGACTGGCGAAGTCGTGCGTACGGCAACTAGAGTGGATCTAATCTTTGGTTCCAATTCACAACTGCGTGCCATTGCAGAGGTCTATGCACAAGACGATAACAAAGAAAAATTCGTGCATGACTTTATATCCGCCTGGGTCAAGGTCATGAATGCAGACCGGTTCGACCTTAATTTAAAATAATGACAGATAAAACCAAAAAAAACATTGGTACTTGCTGAAGTACCAATGTTTTTTTTTGGATGAAACATGGGGACGGTTCTTCGGTTTCATTCGGAAAGCGAAAGAACCGAAAACTCAAAGTCAATGGATAAGGAAGCAAAGATTCATTTTCTTTCCGGATCAAAAAATGAATAAATTTCCATGTTCATGAGTCATCTTCAGCAGCCAACTAAACAGGCTGCTTTTTTCTTTGTAAAATGTCCATCACAATCAAGACAATTCCCCCTTAAAACAAAAAATTACCTATTCTTAGTAACTTGAAAAACAAAAATAATTAGAAAATTCATAATAGACTGTTGACGTATGACGTCATATGACATATTATTATTTCAAACATGATGTTATATGACATCATAGAAAATGAGGAGGTTACATTATGACTACCAAATTTTGTTGTAAACAAAATGATAAATTGAAGGGAGGATTAAGATAATGAAACAAGAACATGTGGAACAAATTCAAAATGTGATCGAGGCTGTTAAAGGGAAAGACATTGAAAATATTTTCTTTGTTGCATGTGGCGGATCAATGGCAGCGCTATCATTTGGAGATTATTTTGTTACAAAAGATACTGACATGCCAAGCTTTGTTTATACGTCAAATGAATTTATTCACCGTGCACCAAAAGCATTAGGAGAAAAAAGTCTTGTTATACTGAGATCTCATTCTGGTACAACCCCTGAAACAGTTGGAGCTGCTACATACGCAAGAAATCAAGGTGCCTTGACTGTTGCCATTTCAATGGATGTTGAATCTCCGTTGTGTAAAGAGGCTGAATTTACCATTCATTACAATTATAAAGATGGCTCTGATGCTATAGATGGAGAGATCGGTATTTTTTACACGTTAATCTTTAAATTACTTAATGTTATTACTGGTGAAGAGAAATATCTCCGTGGTGTTGACCAGTTATCTAATCTAGGTCAGTTAATTGAAAGTAATCAAGCGAAGTATAAGGATGTTGCTGACGCATTCGGAAAAAAAAATAAGCGTGAGAAGATCATTTACACAATGGCAAGCGGTGCGTATATCCACCACGCTTATTCATTCACAAGCTGTCTGCTGATGGAAATGCTTTGGATCAATTCGAATGCTATTCATTCAGGCGAATATTTCCACGGACCATTTGAAATCACTGACTATGATGTACCATTTTTAATGGTAGTTGGAGAAGGACCAAGCACACCACTTGATCAACGCGCTCTGGATTTTGTTACTAAATATAGTAAAAAAGTTGAAGTCGTTAACGTTAAAGAGTTTGATTATACAGGGGTAGACGAAGACCTAAAAGAGTATTTCGGCCCTGCACTTGCCGGTCCTGTTTTACGATTATACGCTGATGGTTTAGCTGAACATACGGGTCATCCATTATCAGTAAGAAGATATATGTGGAAAATGGAGTACTAATGTTTTTGAAATAATTGGTTACAAAAACGAGGAGGGAGTTTAATGAAAAAGGTACTTAGATTTTTGCTTGTTGTTTTACTTAGTTCTTCGTTTTTAGCAGCTTGTTCTTCCTCTCAAGATAGTAATGGCGATGCTTCCAATGGTGATCAAGTAGTAATTGATTTCTTCCATCGATGGCCCAATGAACCAAGAAAATCATTTTATGATGAAAGGATTGCAGAATTTGAAAAGCTGCATCCAAATGTAAAAATTAATGTAGATTCTGTTTTAAATGATTCTTATAAAGAAAAGATCAGAGTGTTGGTTTCAAATGATGAGCTGCCTGATATTTTCTCATCATGGTCAGATTCATTTGCCGCTAACTTAGTAAGTTCTGGCCGTATTATGGAGTTAAACGACATCATTGCGGATGATCCAGAATGGTCTGGTAATATTATCGAGTCACAATATGCTGGATTTACTTTTGATGAGAGTACTTATGGAATTCCGTTTACGGTTGATGGTAAAGCTTTCTTTTATAACAAAAAAGTATTTGAAGAAAATAATATAGCTGTACCTAAATCATACGATGAACTGATCGATGTATTAGATCAGCTGAAGGAAGCAGGTTATGAAACACCTCTAGTCGAAGGTTTAACAAATGCCTGGGCAGTATCCCATTACATGGGAACTATTTTTGATAGAGTGATAGACCATGATGTACTAGTTAAAGACTATACCCCTGAAACAGGTGAATTTACAGATCCAGGCTATATTCGAGGCCTGGAAATCTTCAAAGAGTTAACCACTTACATGGGTGATGTTTCAACGGCTATAGATCATGAAACAGCTCGGAACATGTTTGCTACCGGTGAAGTTCCAGTATTATATATGCAATTTGCAGAAGTTAAATATGTACAAGATGCCGGTGATGTCGAATTTGGATTCTTTAATTTCCCGCCCGTTGAAGATGGTGAAGGAAGACCTGAATCACTTACTGGTGCACCTGAAGGATGGATGTTAAGTAAAAATGCACCTCCTGAAGCTGTAGAGTTTTTAAAGTTCTTAACTTCAGAAGAAACCGCTAAAGCATTTACAAAAGCAGATGGGCAGTTAAATGCTATTAAAGGAGGGGTAACTGAAGAAAATTCAAATCCGACAAGTCTTGAGGCCTATCAAATTATTTTAGATGCATCAGATGTAGCCCCTTGGTTTGATAATGCAGTTGATATTTCAATTGCTGATATTTTCATGCGCGGTGGCCAAGAATTAGCAACTAATCAAACGACTCCAGAAGAAATCATGAAAAAAGTACAGGAAGAAGCAGCTAAATTACGTAACCAATAGAAAGATTTCATAGGAATTGCCCTAACTAGGAACTTATTCGGTTAGGGCAATTCTTAAAAAAGAAGGTGGTTTTCAGTAATGAAGTTTAAAAAGGCTTATATAACACCAATCTTATTCATGTTACCAACCATTTTATTTTTAGGTATATTTATTTACATACCACTCGTTCAAAATTTTTATAATAGTTTTTTTGACTTTAGTGTATTTTCCCAATCGAAAGAATTTGTTGGGCTAAGTAAAATTAAAGAATTATTTCATGATAAGGTAGCTGTAACTGCATTAATTAACAATGTTAAATATGCAATCATCTCAGTGATCCTGCAGGTATTTTTTGCTTTAGTGCTGGCTTCCATTTTAGAGGATAAATTTTTTAGACGCTTCGCACCTGCTTTAAGAGTCATTTATTTTATGCCAGTTATGATTTCGATTTCTGTAATCGCATTATTATTTGGTTTTGTATATAATCCCCAAATCGGGTTGTTAAATAGTTTCTTAGAATTAATTGGATTAGAGGAATGGGCTAAACCTTGGTTAGGTGATTCAACTTCTGCCATATATAGTGTTATAGCGATGTCTCAATGGCAAAGCATTGGATTAATTACGATGTTATTTATTGTAGCGATTCAGAAGATTCCGAAAGAATTGTATGAAGCTGCAGAGATAGACGGAGCTGGAAAAATACGCAGATTTTTTAGTATAACTGTTCCACAAGTTAAAGAAGTAACCTTTGTTAACTTATTAGTTACCGTAACTGGATCTATTCTTGTATTTAATGAACCTTACATTCTCACAAATGGCGGTCCGGGTAATAGTTCCATGACATTAGCGGTTCATATGTATCAGACAGGGTTCTTTAAAGATGACATGGGCTATGCATCTGCATTAGCAACTCTTATATTCCTGCTATCTGCTATATTTGCACTGATACAAATCAAAGTATCTAAAACAGGGAAGGAGGATTAAAGAACATGATAAAAACTCAGTTAAAGAATTCAACTTCCCCCAGTTCAATTGTTACAAATAAAAATAGAATCCCAGTCCAGACACGAATCACAAAAAATATACTATTTCTGGGGTTGTTAATCTTTGCCATTGTCATTTTATACCCCTTATTTTGGATGGTTATATCGTCATTCAAAAGTTATCAAGAAATCTATAATAATGTTTGGGCTTTACCATCGGAATGGAAGTTTGAAAACTATTCACTAGCATGGGAGAAAGGGATTTCGAGCTATTTTTTTAACAGTGTTTATGTTACTGGATTAACGATTATTCTTACAGTATTGATTGGATCGATGTCTGCGTTCGTATTATCCAGGTATAGAAATCGGTGGATTGATGCGGGATTATTGTTTACAATTGGCGGCTTAATGATGAATCCGCAAGTTGCTTTAATCCCTTTATTTGAAATTTTGACAGTAACTAACTTAATCGATACACACTGGGCGCTCATTTTGACGTATGTAGCCTATCGATTACCTTTAACGATTATATTGATTCGTGCCTTCTTCTTAACTGTGCCTAAGGAGTTATCTGAATCAGCATTAATGGATGGCTGTACTGAATTCGGGATTTATTGGCGAATATATTTGCCGCTATCTGTACCTATTTTATTTACTTCTGTTATTTTAACAGCTTATTTTGCTTGGAATGAATTCTTATTCGCAACCGTTTTTATCAATTCTAGTGAATTAAAAACAATCCCGTCAGGATTAATGGTCTTTAGAGATGCACTTCGTACAGACTGGGGAGTATTGCTATCAGGAATGGTTATTGCAACTGTTCCAATGATTATTTTACTTATATTCTTACAAAAGTATTTGGTTAGAGGTCTTGCAGAAGGATCTGTGAAAGGATGATGACCATGAAACTAATAACAATTGGTGATAACGTAGTGGACTGCTATTTGGATCAAAATAAATATTATCCTGGAGGCAATTGTGTCAATGTAGCAGTTAATGCCAAACGGAATGGGGCTAGTAAAGTTTCTTATATTGGGATATTTGGTAACGATGAACCTGCTGATCATATTAAGTATGCACTGAGTCAAGAAGGAATCGATTATCATTTTTCACGTGAAGTTTTCGGTATTACCGGACAACCGAGAGTTACATTAACAGAAAAAAATGATCGCGTATTTGTAGGTGGCCCTAAAAATACAGTTCAGCATAAATATAAAATTCAGCTTATTCAAGAAGAGTTGGATTATATTAAAACATTTGATTTAAGTCATGTAAGTTGTTATTCCTCAATGGAAAGCGAGCTTCCTAAATTGTCTCAAGTGTCAAAAATATCGTTTGATTTCTCAAACAAGAAGGATTTATCTTATATTGAGTCTATAGCTCCGTATATTTCTTATGCTTTTTTCTCGGCTGCTGAACTTTCAGATAAAGAACTTGAACGGTTCATCCAATTTTTAACTTCTTTTCGCTTTGAAGTGATCGGATTGACTAGAGGCGGAAGGCCAGCCATTTTTATCAAAAATGGAGTGGTGTATGAGCAGAAGCTGAGAGAGATTGATATTATTGACACAATGGGTGCAGGTGATAGTTTAATAGCAGGATTTTTAACTTCTTATATAAATGGTGACGATATCGAAGTTGCGATCGACAAAGGAACAAAATCAGCTGAAATGACTTGCCAAACATATGGTGGATTCGGTTACCCCAAAGAAATGGAAATGATATCAAAACACCCTAGATAATGTATAATAAGGGTAAATGATAAGGTATAGGAGCGAATTCTTTTGAGTAACAACGATCCCATTTATTTATATGAAGAAATTATGACAGGAATTAAACAATATATTGAAGCGAATCAATTGAATCCGGGAGATCGTATTCCGACAGAAGCTGAATTATGTGAAATATTTCAAGCAAGCCGAATATCCATTCGCCGTGCCATTAAGGAATTGGTTGAAGAAGGAATCCTTGAAATTATAAGAGGAAAAGGTACATTTGTTAATAAACCTCGCAAAGAAATTCATCTATTACATTTACAGGGATTCACAGAGGGTTTAACCACAGAGAATGATATTATAACAAAAGATATTATTTCAATGGAGAAAATAAAGGGTACCCCCCATATTAATAAAGTCTTTAATAATCAATATGATGAGTACGTTGAATTAATCAGGAAAGTCTATCGCAATAACCAAATTTTAAGTTTGGATTATGCCTACTTACCTACATCACTATATCCCTCAATCGAAAACAAAATTAAACCAGATAGTTCTACTTTTAAGATTATTAATGACGAGTACCAAATCAAATTCAAAAGAGTTTGTAAGGAACTGGAATTTGTTCATCCAACAGAGGAGTTACAAAAACACTTAGAGGTTAGCAGACTGACACCTTTAATTTTAGTAGATAAAGTTATTTATGATGAATGTTCAAATCCTGTTCATTATTCCAATTATTATTTAATCGCAGATCTTGTAAAGTTACGGTTAGAAACCGATTGCTAAATTGGCGTAATAAAGGAGTGAATACATGTACAAAGCTGTTATTTTTGACTTTGATGGTTTGATTTTGGATACCGAATCAGTTCATACAGCCATATTTCAAGAAATGTTTGAATCATATAATTTGGAATTTCCGTTTGATATATGGATACAAAATATTGGTACACAATCAGATTTTTCAATATATGATCTTTTGGAAAAGGAAATACAGCCAATTGATCGTGCAGAACTCAAAAGAATAAACGAAGCAAAGCTGCAAACAAGGTTGAACACATTAAAGGTGCGACCAGGTGTAGAAAATTATCTTAAAGAAGCACAAGCCATGAATTTAAAAATTGGTCTGGCATCAAGCTCTGATTATAAATGGGTTTCGGGCCATTTAAACAGGCTAGGTTTATTAGATTATTTTGAGTGTATCATGACTGCAGACGATGTAGTTGAAGTGAAACCAAACCCAGAACTTTACTTATTAGCTGCTAAAGAGCTAGATGTTGATCCTAAATCATGCATTGCTTTCGAAGATTCAGCAAATGGTTCACTTGCCGCAATACAAGCAGGTTTAACCTGTGTTATTGTTCCGAATGAAACCACCCAACATTTAACATTTCCTGAAGTTGATTATCGACTATCCTCTATGACAGATTGTGCATTGTCTGACCTTCTTGAAAAATTGACATTCATTAAAAATTAGATAGCAGAATATTTAATCGCTAGTACCACTGTAGCTTGCCGTATGAAGCAATTACTAGTGGCACTGATTTTTTTTGTGCGACGGGCAGTCGCACATTTTTTTATACCCGACTAACCCTATTCCGGATTGTTACATTATCTACACCCCTTTGTGAAAATATCTGTCTTTAATGTTACTATTAGCGATCAATAACCGTTACCCCTTTATAATAAACGCACTTTTACAAGAATGGGTCCTGCGATTTTTCCTGCCGCATTGATGTCGCCAAGAATATTGTAAACACTCGGGATAATAACAGACGGATTGATATTAAACCATTTCATGATCGGAACAAAGATCCGAATCAAACCATCGGTGAATCCCAGCCTCTCCAAGATTCTTCCTACAATGACACTTACGATAATCGCAATCCCAACTTCACTGGTCAAAAATATATCCACAACAACTGGTTTCACTCTTTAATAATGGTATTGGACAATTGCCAAAGGGTATGAGGCGAGAATAATAAGAGTGCTAGAGTAGCGATTACAAGTAATAACCCAATAATCTCATAGATATTCCTCCTGACTTTTTGGATAGTGTATGTACCGGAGAAGAATTGTGTGTTTGCCCATAAGATTTTCAGAAAACATCTGGTTTTTTCTTTTTGCAAAACGAAGGAATCACGGGATTCGTCCCTGTTTTTCTGGAGGTAGTTAAGAAAATAAAATAAAATGGAACGTAAAATTGGAAAGAAGTCGGTATATAGTACTTTCGGAAAAACCCAATTAAAAGCGTACCATTTTTCCTTACTTGACGTTATTAGTAAATACAACCTATACTAAAAATCAAATTCTATCAAATTAATTGTTCGATGTGGTATTATTCAGTATTCCAAAGGAGAAAATTCAAATGTCGCAATCTTTTAAAAGAGGATTACAAATATTAGATTTATTTTCCGTTCAACGGCCTACCCTTAGCCTAGATGAAATTTCCACCGAGATTAATACCTCTTATGTTACTACATATAGATATGTTAAGGTCCTATGTGAGTCAGGAATGCTGGTTATGGAAGACGGTAAAGTAAGAATGTCTGCTAAAATTTTACGTTTCGTTAATAATTTTTGGCAGCAGAACCCTTTAGTTTCAATTGCAAATCAACCAATATCTAAACTCCATAAAGAGCTTAATGAAACGATTGCGCTATGTAAATTAGAAATGAACGAAGTTGTTTGTATATATCGTTTAGAAAGTTCACTATCACTTCGATCCACATTTTCGATAGGACAAAAAATGTCAATACACGCCGGTGCCTTTGCACGATCCATTTCTGCCTTTTTACCCGAGAAAGAGCTTAAAGGAATTGTATCCAATATTGAGTGGAAATCGTTCACAAAAAACACTCTCACAAGTCAGACAGAATATGAGTTACGGCTAAAACTAATTCGCCAGAGAGGTTACGATATTAGTAAAGAAGAGGTTCAAGATGGCGCAGTAGGTATTGCAGTACCTATAAAAATAGA
This sequence comes from Bacillus litorisediminis, assembly GCF_022808645.1. Classification (GTDB taxonomy): domain Bacteria; phylum Bacillota; class Bacilli; order Bacillales; family JC228; genus Bacillus_BF; species Bacillus_BF litorisediminis. The sequence goes on along the minus strand of NZ_JAKZKT010000041.1, from coordinate 14,551 downwards.
AAATAGAGTAATAGCCAGTTTAGGTATTTCAATGCCAACAGTTAGATACCAAGAGCATAATCTCCCTTTTCTTGTAACAAAACTAAAGGAAACTTCTCAAATTATTTGTGATGAAATCATAAAAAATCAATTGTTTATTTTATAAGAAACTACCTCGAACATTTGCCTTCGAGGTATTTTTTTTGTTTTAATTTCACATAGTGAAATTTAGATTTTACATATTGAAAATGATTTTATTATGTTGTAACATTGTAAATGTTAAGAATTTTGAAAACGCTAACAAAAAGGGGGAAAGAATTTGAAGTCTGACTTTAAAAGAAAGTTATCCTTACAACCATGTATTGGTACATTTTTAAAATTACCAAGACCCGAGGTAGTCGAAATTTTATCTCTTGCAGGCTTTGACTTTGTGATATGTGACATGGAACATGCCCAAATATCTGAAATCGAAGCACGTGATGTAATAAGAACGGCTGTAGCACTAGATCTACCTGTAATTGTTAGATTACCTGATCCTACTCAAGGATTAGTTAACCGACTACTAGAAGTTGGCGTAACAGGAATTCAAATTCCAAGATTAAAGAGTATTCAAGATAATAAGCATTTGTATTCTGTTACTCATTTTCCTCCTGCAGGAACTCGTTCAGTTGGAAGAGCTAATCTTGCATCAAAATATGGAAGAGTAGCACTAAAAGATTATTTAGAAAGTGAAAATTCTAGGGTCTTAACGATTGGTCAGTTCGAGACAAAAGAAATGGAGCAACCTTCCGAATTATTGTTTGAAGGTTTAGATATAGCCTTTATTGGACCTACTGATTTGGGAGTTGATTTCGGAGTTCCTGGAAATATAAATGACGAAAGAGTTCAAAGCAGAATAAAAGCAGTAGAGGAGCTTGCAGCGGCAACTAATACATTTATGGGTGCATTTGCAAATAACTTATCATCCGCAAAACAGTTTATTGATAAAGGATATCGGTTTATTGCAATTAGCGGGGATATTTCATTTTTGCAAGAAGGTGCTAATGCCTTACTTAAAGATTTTCAAAACTTAATAGTAACTGGGGAGCAGTAGAAAGACTAGAAGTGCGAGGGGGAGAAAGAATATGTTCGACAAAACTGATCCACGGTCTGGATTTGGTTCTACTAAAAATCAAAAACCTAACGAGTTCACTAAAGCTAAGCATGTAAAATTTTATGAAGAATTGCCAAGTATGCAAACTCCCAATACAAAAACCTGGTGGGCTCGTGGCCAGAACTTCTTTATTAATTATTCGGAAACAAATGGAAGAGCAAGTTTTATTAGAAAAAATCAAATTGATGAATACGTAGTTCTTATTCCAGATAAAGAAACACAGGTAGTAATTGAATGGAATGGCCTACAACATGTGACAGATGGGTTTTGTTTAATTGTTGTACCTTCTGGTGAAAGTACAGTTACATTAATCGAAGGTGGCAGAATCGTTCAGTTATTTACAATCTTAAATAAAGATATAGCTGAGTTGCCAATCAATAAAGATGATTATTATGAAAGTGATCCAAACGTAGCTGATTTTGAACCTTGGCCATTATCACCTAAGGGGGAAGAAGTTAGAATTTATAGTCTTGACGTTCCAAAAGAAAAAGGACGATTTGGAAGGATTTTTCGTTGCTCAACTTTCATGGTCAATTACTTAGAACCTAAAAACGGTCCTCGTGATCCTTCGAAATTATCACCCCATTCTCATGATGATTTTGAACAATGCTCATTGATTCTTGATGGAGAATATATACATCATCTCCGTTGGCCGTGGTTAACAGATAAGACAAAGTGGAGAGAAGATGAGCACGAATATTGTAAAGGACCTTCCGTAACTGTCATCCCCCCAGGAGTCATACATACATCAGAAGCTATCGGAGCAGGATTAAATCAGTTAGTGGATATCTTCTGTCCACCTCGAAGGGATTTTTCAGAAGAAACAGGCTGGGTATTAAATGATAAGGACTACCAGCTAAAGTAATCTTTTTGATCTCAACATAAAACTACATAGATAAGGTGTTGATTCATATGAATGAAGAATTACTTGAAGGTGCGTACGATCTTCATGTTCATACAGGACCCGATATTAGTCCAAGGAAATTAGATGATGTAGAGTATGCTGATAGATTAGTAAACATAGGAATGAAAGGTTTTGGTATCAAATCCCACTATTTTTGTACTGCTGAAAGAGCACGTATGGTCAATAAATTGAACCCTAATATTAATGCCGTCGGTGCAATAGCATTAAATAATTCTGTTGGTGGGATTAATCCATTTGCTGTTGAAATGGCCGCAAGAGACGGGGCAAAAATTGTATGGATGCCGACTCTTGATTCAGATAATGAAGTTCAATTTCTTTTTAATAACTCAAGTTACGAAAGATTACCACCTTGGGCTAAACTCCAGCTTGAAAGACAAAAAGAAGGAAAACCGATTGCTTCAATTAGTATTCTTGAAGGAAATAGATTAAAACCAGTTGTACACGAAATATTGGATCTAATTAGAGAGTATAACCTTATTCTTGCAACTGGACATTTAAGCAAGAAGGAAATTTATTTACTAGCCTCCGCATGCAAAGAACATAACATCAAAAAATTTGTTATTACACACCCAACATTCCCTTCTACTGTTCTTACAAAACAAGAGCAAAAAGAATTGACGGAGTTAGGTGCTATCATTGAGCATTGTTATTCGGTAATAAAACCTAAATTTAAAATGACTTGGGAAGAACTTTTTGAACAAATATTATTTGTGGAGCCAAATCATATTATTTTATCTTCTGATACTGGGCAAGTTGATAACCCATATCCAGATGAATGCTTAATAGATTTTGTTACGAAGCTTTTAAATAACGGTTTTACAAAAGAACAAATAAAGAGAATGACGGTTGAGAATACTTCATTTTTAGTAGAAAGCTAGTTTTTTGAACAAAAGGGGAGGGGAAATTATGTTAAGAAAACCGTTTTCAATGGTTGATGTACTTTTATTTTTTACAGTTATTTTTGCAGTAATGATTTATGGGCTGATATTTGTCAAAGCACCTGCGGCCATTGTTTTATTATCAGCTGGAGTAGTAACTATTTTTATAGCTTTAATTCGAGGTGTAAGTTGGAAAAAACTTGAACAAGAAATGTTTTCCATTATGCAGAAGATCCTTTTGCCTGCTTTGATCTTATTAGCTGTCGGTATGTTGATTGGGGCATGGATGTTATCTGGGACTATTCCATTGATAATAAGCTATGGTTTACAAATTTTAACACCTTCTACATTCTTAATTTCCACGATACTAATTTGTACAGTTACTTCTTTTTTAATTGGGACTAGTTGGGGAACAATTGGAACGGTTGGGGTTGCTTTAATGGGTGTTTCAGCAGGACTGGGAATTCCGCTCGAATATGCTGCAGCAGCAATCGTAACAGGGACATTTTTTGGAGATAAATTGTCCCCATTGTCAGATTCAACTATTATTGCTTCCGCTTTAACAGACGTAGATTTGATTGAACACATAAAACATATGCTATATACAACAGTGCCCGGATATGTGATTTCTTTTGTTATCTTTTTCTTCTTAAATAACTCCATAACAAACAATATGGATGTTCAAAACAACGAGAATATTTCATTAATAACTTCAACATTAGGGGATTCATTTAACTTAAACATTTTATTATTAATTCCACCTTTAATTGTATTGGTGCTAATCCTTCTTAAAATATCTGTTTTACCTGTCTTTACATTTGGAATTTTATCAGCCTGTTTATTGGCCATTTTCTTTCAGGATAGTTCACTACAAATTATAGGCGCTACATTAATGAACGGTTATACTTCAACATCAGAAGTTGAAATCGTTGATAAAATGTTAAAGCAGGGCGGACTCATCAGTATGTTTGAAACTGTAATGGTATTCTTTGCATCAGCAGTAGTTTCCGCACCTCTAAAAGCAACAGGAATTTTAGATATTTTAGTAGAAAAAATTACAAAAACCATGAAGTCCGCAAAATCGATGATGATTTCTGTCCTGTTTGTTCACGGTGGATTCTACTCTGTAACCGGAAATTATTCAAGTTCATTTGCTGTTATGGGACCCATTCTATCACCACTGTTCGACAAATATGGAGTAGCCCGGAAAAATCTATCAAGATCTTTAGAGGATACTGGAACAGCCTTTGGACCTGGTATTCCATGGGGAATTACTGCTGTATTTATTACAAATACTTTAGGAGTTACTGTTGCTGATTATATATTACTTTCACCAATGATCTATACTGGAGTCATATTTGCAATTATTTATATTCTTACAGGTTATGGAATTGCTTATAATAAGCCTACTGCTATTGTTATCGATCAGACTAATAAAAATATGTAACATCTACTAAGGCGTGGTGATAAGATCACCACGCCTTATAAATCTATCCTTATTCAAAGGAGTAAATGAAAATGGAAATTTCACCAGCTTCTATTAATAGTAAATCACTTTATAAACTAATGAGCGGAATCGTCGTACCTCGGCCAATCGCATGGGTTTCAACTATTAGTGAAAATAAAGTCCCGAATTTAGCACCATTTAGTTTCTTTACAGTTGCATCTCCAGATCCTCCTATTTTATGTTTTTCGGTGGGAGCCGGATTGTTCGATGGGGAATTAAAGAAAAAAGACACTCTCCGTAATATAGAGCAAACTAAGGAGTTTGTTATTCATATAATATCAACCTCAATGGCCACAAATATTGATATAACAAGTAAACCTTATCCTGAAGAAATAAATGAGTTCGATGAAGCAAACGTAGAAATGGAATCTTGTAAGGTAGTAAATGTTCCAAAAGTAAAAAATGCACCTATTCAAATGGAATGTACTCTTGAAAATATAATTAAAGTAGGAAGTAATAATATGATTTTTGGAAAGGTAGTCAATTTCAACATCAAAGATGATTTTTATTTGCATGAACATAAAATCAATCATTTGAAATTAGATCCTATTGCTAGGATTGCAAATAAGTACGCTTCCATTAGTGAGTACTTTAATGTTAATACTAAAGTTAAAAAAAATGTAATTTCACCAGACGCCAATGGTAGAAGGATCATTGAAACAAATTAATCCGGAAAATTGGGAGGAAGTCGTCAAACAATTTGTTCAACCAAACCCAATGAAACGATTCGGAAAATCAGTAGAACTCGGTTATTTAGTAGCATACCTATGGTGTACGCGTCAAAGCAATCTGCCCAGCACCGGTTGATTCAACCATGATGCGTTGCATTGAAGAAGGAATGGATTCTGAACATGCTGATGAGTCCGTAAACAAATTGCAAAATGTGCTGATTTAGCGAGAGAGACAATCAATATGTAGTAGTCTCTCTTTTTTTGTAAAGGATAGGATTAAAAGTGAACTAAAAAAGTAAAACCGTATTATCAAAACGTTTGTTACAACGTGGGTTGATTGGTGTAAGAAATGAAGTATTAGTGGTTATAAAAAAGGTGGTGAAGTAGTTACACATATAACCAGATTATAGGAATAACTTGTTGAGAAGCAGTTTCGTTAATGATTAAATATTGTGTTACATATCAAATTATGAAATGTTAAATCGAATTATCCACGTATAGAACCAATGAGAGGAACATAAAAAATTTTAAGCATCTATTCAATTATTTTGTTACTAATAAAATATTCGGAAAATATTGTATTCACCCTTATTCAATAATTTCCTTACAAATCTTACTACTTTCTAGTTCCATATTTTCGAGATTGAGTTAAAATATATTTACAGTTACTAATTCCCTGTATTTGTAAGTAAATTGAATGTTATTTGCTTAGTAATAGGGAAAGCATACCATTACTCGAAATAAGCTCAAAATCAATTCTAGCCTATTAATAAATACATAAATAAAAAAATAAGAGTGAGGGGAGAACCAACATTGAGTAGGAAAGTAGTAATTATAATTTTATTATTCGCATTTTTATTTAGTCCATTTGTGTCTGCACACTCAGGACGAACAGATTCAAATGGAGGGCATAATTGTAGTGAAAAATCCCAGGCAAAAGGTTTATGCAGCGGCTATCATTATCATAATGGAGGAGGATCTTCCAATTCCTCATCAAGTGGAGCTAACAATATTAGCAGTGATAAAGATTGTTCAGATTTTGCAACTTATGATGAAGTTGTTGCTTATTGGAATTCGAAGGGATATTCAGCAACATATGATCCAGAAAATTTAGATGGATGGGGAAACGGTAACGTAGACGATGGAATACCGTGTGAACCTCCAAGTGGTTACGATAAAACTAAAATAAATAATAGCCCAGAACAAATTCAATTTAATCAGGATAAAGAAGAAAGAGCAAATGGTGAAAGTGAAGGATATAATCAGGGTTTCAAAGATGGATATTTAGAATCTACTAAAAATAGTACAACAAACTCTGGCTCTGATACGTTTAAACATGGTTATACTGATGGGTATAACAAAGGTTACGAAGAAGGCAAGAAAAAAATAGAATCTGAAAAAACAAAAGCTTCTAATGAAGGTTATACTTTAGGAAAAAAACAAGAAAACATTGAAATACCAGAAATGTATGCTTCTCATCCAAGCTTGAAAAAAGCTTTTGAAGATGGTTTTAATAAAGCTGTTAATGAAAGAGTAGAAGCCAAAAAAGAGGAGTATTTTAGTTTAGGTTACAACGATGGTAAGAAAGATAAACATTCTCCGCCACAAGACCTTGAAGAGGTTTATGTTGAAGCATATAAAGAAGGGTATAGTAAAGCACAACAGGAATTGAAGGATACTTATTTTAAACAAGGATACGATGCTGCATTTACCATGTTAGAATTTGAAGAACCAAATTTAAATAATGACAAATTTGGAGAATGGTATAAAGAGGGGTTTTTTTCTAATAGAGAAGTAGAAGAATTTAAAAATGCGGGATTTTCTTTGGGGAAAACTGGTGAACCTTTAAATATTCCAGAAGAATATAAAAAAGGGCAAGCTATATTTAAACATTATTACGAAGTAGGCTATAAAGAATATGAAGAAGAACAAAATTCCCAACAAAAAACATTAGCTGGAAGTATAAGTGTACTTGCATTATGTTGGATAGGAAGAAGGTTCTATATTGCAAGGAAAATGGTTAAGTAAAGGAAGATTAGAATGGGGATATATAAAACGTTATGTTATAAAGTCGAAGATTTAATGGTAAAGCTGATTACCAAAAAAGAGGACCCGTTAATTGTTAAAGAAAAAGTGACTAAGTACAGGTTCGAAAAAGAGCAACTCAGTCATCAAAGAAAATTAGAAAGAAATAAGAAACTGGAAGAACAAAGACAGCTTAAACAACAACAACGGGAACAACAAGAAAGAAAGCGGATTGAAAAGGAAGAGCTAGAAAGAAAAGAAATAGAATCACTTGTATCAAAACTGATGAGAAATACTAGTCAGAGCTATAATAGTTATGAGTTTAATGAAATTAAAAGAAATAAACATTTTTTTCAATCGCTTTATGATCGTGTACTAGAGCCTAATGAGAAACTAGAGACATTCATTTTCTGCAAGTATGATAAATCAAGCAAAAAAGAAATAAAAGGATACTTATTACCTACTAATAAAAGAGTTTTATTTTTAACTAAAAACCTTAATTTTATGGATAAATTTCGTTATCAAACTATTATTAATGTTAATTGGTTTAAGGATGGTTTATTAGAGAGAGGTCTTCGAATCCAATATGGAAAGCGAAAGTTGGAATTTGATGAAATGTATGATCATGAACAGTTAATGAAGGTTGGGAATATCATTTTAAACAATTCTAAAACTGGAACAAAATAATTAAGAATAAATAAAATTGGTAAGTCAAATCAGTTAATTTAATGTCAGTCAAAAATTTTACAGCCCCTATAGTATAGATGAACACTAGAGCTAGAAGGGCTTAGTTTTTTTCACTTGAACGGTTTTTAATTGTATTTACCTTATAACCTATTTTTATAATAGAATTATAGAAATGGACTAGGAGTTGTAAGGAAATGATCATTTACGAAGCAACAAAATCAGAATTTATCTCTGATGTTACAAATGAATTATTAGTTGAACGTTTATACACTTCTTATCAAGAAAAGATCGGTCGGACTTCTAAGCAAGAAATAATATCATGGGAGAATTCCCTCCAACGTATGTCTAACGTAATGCAGGATCAGGATATCCCCAATGATGCATCTGTTGCTATTGAATTTAAAATACCTAATACATCGAAGCGTGTGGATTTTTTAATAGCAGGGAACGACGGAAAGCAAGACCACGTTGTAATTGTAGAATTAAAACAATGGTCTGATGTAGAGAAAATTACTGGTAAAGATGCATTAGTTAAAACCATCCTTGGAGGAACTAAAAGGGAAGTTACTCATCCATCATACCAAGCCTGGTCATATGCTGCGTTAATTAGAGATTTTAATGAAAATGTTCAACAACAACATATTGAACTCAAACCGTGTGCATACTTACACAATTATAGAAAAGGAGACAATGATCCTTTAACCGATGAACATTATCGGAAGCATTTGGAAAAAGCTCCAGTCTTCACAAAAGGGGAAATTCAAAAATTAAGGGATTTTATAAAGAAATATGTTCGAAAAGGAGATCGTAACAAACTGATCTATCAGATTGAACATGGGAAAATTCGGCCTTCAAAATCATTGCAAGATTCACTTACCAGTATGTTAAAAGGTAAAGAAGAATTTATCATGATTGATGAACAAAAGGTGTTTTATGAAGAGGCATTTCATCTAGCATTAGAAAGCGTAAAAAGCGATAAGAAACAGGTAATGGTTATTGAGGGTGGCCCCGGAACAGGAAAATCTGTAATGGCCATTAACCTTTTAGTAAATCTCACTAATCAAGATCTAGTTACATTTTATGTATCTAAAAATTCTGCACCAAGGGATGTTTACTCAACTAAATTAAAAGGGACTTTTCGAAAAACACAAATTGACAATTTATTTAAAGGTTCCGGCAGTTTTACAGAATCAAAATTAAATGAGTTCGATGTCCTAATAGTTGACGAAGCCCATCGTTTAAATGAGAAATCAGGTTTCTATGGGAATCAAGGTGAAAACCAGGTAAAAGAATTAATCAAAGCAGCAAAATTCACGATATTTTTTATAGATGAAAATCAAAAGGTAACGTTAAAGGATATAGGGAGTATCGATTTAATAGAAAAATATGCAAAAGAGTTTGATGCCGAAATTATCAAAGGAGAACTAGTATCTCAATTTCGATGTGATGTTCCGATGCTTATATTGCATGGTTAGACGATGTACTTCAAATCCGGGAAACAGCAAATAACGATTACTATGGAGTCGATTATGACTTTCGCGTATATGACAATCCATATGACATGTTACACGAAATCGAAAGACTAAATCAGATTAATAATAAATCAAGAATGTTAGCGGGCTACTGTTGGGAGTGGCCAACAGCAGGGCGAACAAACGTTAAGAATAAAGAAATCATCATATCAGAATTTAATTTTGAAATAAGCTGGAATTTGTCAGATAGCATCTGGGCAATAGATCAGAATTCAGTCAATCAAGCGGGATGTATCCATACCGCACAGGGGTTAGAGTTTGACTATGTAGGAGTAATCATTGGTCCAGACATCAGATTTGAAAATGGGAAAGTCATCACAGACTACAACAAACGTGCTAAAACAGATCAATCTTTAAAAGGCATTAAAACATTGGCAAATCCGGAAAAAGCTAAAGGAGTTGCGGATCAAATCATCTGTAATACGTATCGTACGCTTATGACTCGGGGGCAGAAGGGGTGCTTTGTTTTTTGTACGGATTTGGAGTTAAACAATTATTTTAAAAAGCGCTTTGAAAAAAGTAATTCGTATTATATTTTACCGCAAGGAAAAGTATCAGAGGTGGCGTACGATATCATATCCTACAAATAAATATATTTAATTTACATAACATTAGAGCTGATACCATAGAGAATTACCTTACAGTTTTAGAAAAGAACCAATAAAAAAGTGAGGGGAAAATATGTATTTGAAAAAGTTTTATATTAAAAATTTTAGAGCAATTCAAGAATTAGAGCTAGAATTTAATAGGGGACTGAATATTTTAATTGGTGAAAACAATACTGGCAAATCTGCTATTATTGATGCTCTACGAATTTGTTTTACATATGGTGATCAATGGAGAGATATTTATATAAAAAAATCTGATTTTTATATTGATAAGAATAACATTGAAGCAGATAGTAAAGAAATTGAATTTCATCTAGTTTTTGAAATAGAGAATCCTATAGAGACTGGAGTGTTTAATGAATTACTGGTTCAAAATGAAGATAATACCCAAGAACTTCAACTTCATTTCAAATATTATATAGAGGAGAGACGCGGTATAGAAAAAATTAAACACAGAGTTTGGGGTGGTGAAAAGGAGGGTCAGCAAATAACTCCAGAAGTATTAGATCTTATTTATTCAGTATATTTAAGTGCTCTACGTGATGCTGTTCAAAATTTAAGGCCAACTAGAGGAAATAGACTTGGTCAACTGTACACTAATTTAACTACAGATAAGAACGGAAATCCTATTGATGAAGAAAAACGTAAGGAATTGTCCAGTAAACTTATTTCTACGTTGAGTGAAGATGAAGATTGGCTTAACTTATTAAAGTTAGGTGAAGAAAAAGTAAATGAGCATTTGCTAGAAACATCATTAATTGGAAAAGAGCAATCTGTAAAAATAGACTTTTTCCCTTTAGACTTTAAAAGAATTGTAGATAATTTAAGAATGCAAATACCTATTTATAGTGAAGGGACTTTACAGGGAGACGAATCTAAGCAAAAGTTCTTGGAAATTTTTCAGAATGGATTAGGGTATAACAATTTAATTTATACAGCAACAGTTTTAGGAGATTTAAAAAATAAAAGGGAGATTGAACCTGAATCATACATAGCATTATTAATTGAAGAACCTGAGGCACATTTACATCCACAGCTTCAAAATATACTTTTTAATTACCTAAACAAGTTAAATGGATTTGGGATTCAGCTTTTTGTTAGTTCACATTCGCCAACAATTACTGCTAAGGCGAACTTAGATGCCGTTATAGTTCTCCAAAATCAAAATAATCATGTGTATTCTCTTTCATTAAGTAAATCTAATCTTGATGATTACAATAAAAAATATTTATCAAAATTTTTAGATGTCACTAAATCACAACTATTCTTTTCAAACGGAGTAATTCTTGTAGAGGGAATTTCTGAGGCTCTTTTAATTGCTCAGTTCTCTAAAATGATTGGGGATGATTGTGAATACGATATTGAAAAAAAAGGAATAGAATTAGTCAACATTAATGGAGTTGCTTTTGAACATTTTGCGAAACTTTTTAATTCTGATGAAGAAGATAAAAGACTAAATATTAGAAGTGTTATTCTTACGGATGATGACCGAAATGAAGAAACCGAGGAAATCAGTTCTAGAGCCAAAAAAGCAATAGATTTAGAAGGAGGCTTATTAAAAGTAAAGCTTGGAAGCATAACCTTTGAATATGAACTATTTATTGCTAGCGAAAAAAATGCTGAAATTTTGCTAGGTATCTTTCAAGAAATGCATCCAAACGCTGCCAAAAGGATTAACAAAGGATGTTCCTTAGAGGAATTTGGTAAAAACTTTTTAGAGAAAGTAAAAAGTAACAAAGCTAAGTCTGAACTAGCGCATAGATTGGTAATGGAATTAATTACAGATGAAAAAAAACGTTCCGAATTTGTAGTACCAGAATATATAAAAGAAGCGATTAAGTGGGTAGTAAAAGGTGAATAGCATGTATAATAGTTTGTCTGATTTACAGAAAAAGATTGTATTTGATATGGATGGTAAAAGTGTTGTAAGGGCATGTCCAGGAAGTGGAAAAACACACTCTATATCTGCAAAGTTTGCACATATTTATCAAAATTGGAAGAGTAGACATAGTGGAATAGCTGTAATTTCATTTACTAATGTTGCTTGGAAGGAAATAGAAAAAAAAATAAATGCCAATTTTGGAGTAAAAACTCCTATTGAGTATCCACATTTTTTAGGGACAATAGACAGTTTTATAAATAAGTATATTTTTCTGCCATTTGGACATCACATAATGGGTTGTAGTGTACGCCCAACATTAGTTGGTGAGCCACACGGAAATTGGACAAGCGGTAAATATGAAAAGGATTATAATAAATATTTTGATAAAACTAGTTTTAACATTAATGATGAACTTGTTCCAACTACTAATATGCAGCAATTTCATTTTAAATGGAAAAAAAAGGACGGGTCTTTAAGTGGCCACGTTAAACATGTAGAGCAAGTAAAGAAGAAGTATTGGTTAATGGGATATGCAACACAGGATGATGCAAATTATATTTCATTAAAACTACTTGAACGATACCCCTCAATAGCAAAGTCTATAGTTTACAGATTTCCTCAGTTTATTATTGATGAAGCACAAGACACATCAGAAATTCAGATGAAAATAATAGATATACTACTCTCAAATGGTCTAGAAAACATTATGTTGGTTGGAGATCCCGATCAAGCCATTTTTGAATGGAATGATGCTAGACCCGAATTATTTATTCAAAAGTTTAATGAATGGGAAGAAAATTCATTAATTTTAAATGAAAATTGGAGAAGTTCAGCAAAAATTTGTAACTTCACCTATTCTTTATCATCACTCGAGAACCCCTCAATTGCAGTTAACGATGATGTAAAGGATATAAATATTGACCCTATAATTCAAATTTATGATGAAAATTCTTTAAATAAAATAATAGATTATTTTTTAGAATTATGTAAAATGCACCACATTGAAATTAATGAAGAAAATGTAGCAGTTATATATAGAAGCAAATCTATTTATCATCAAATTATGGGGGAGAGTTATGTACAAAGTTTAGATGCTCCTTGGTTAACAGGTCATATGGTTGCAAGAGAGTTAGCTCTAGGAAAATATATATATGATAATATAGATCCAAGAGAAGGGTTTAAGATTATTGAAAAAGCACTGTATAAGATATTTTTTGGAACTGACTATTGTTCACAGAGTAACTTGGAGGAACTTACAGAAAAAATTGGATTTACGAAATACAGAAAAAGAATCATTAATATAATAAGCATTCTACCAAATACAAATTGTTCAGTTTCTGATTGGATAGCCCAAACCATTAATACCTTTAAAGATAAGAGATTTAAAACTACCCTTAAAATTAATAAAGACAAAGGAAATATTTTATTAGATACATTGTTTAACCCTTTCCATAATGTTAAAAAACTAAACTTTAGAACTGGAACAGTTCATACTACAAAAGGAGAAACCTTTGAAGCTGTGCTTTTACTTCTTAAACAAAGAGGCGCTACAGGTTCATTTTATAAGAGACTTTTAAATCACGGTTTAAGGACAACAGACAGTGAAGAATTAAGGATTGTGTATGTGGGTATGACAAGACCACGCCGACTATTAGTTCTTGGTGTACCTAATGAAGAGGATAAAGAGGCTTGGATAAAAAGAATGCAAACAAACCCTTAAGATTATCTCGAGGGCTTGTCAAGAAAAGTGTGTAAGATATTCTAGATATCTCTTCACACGTTTCTTCAGGTGGTCGTGAACTAATAGTTGATTCATGACCATGGCCCATTGTTGGATGTGTCCACCTTCCCATTTCTTTTCCAATTCTTTTGTTCGTAAAAACAATATTTTTAAAAGGGCGTTCTCATGGGGGAATGCTCTATTTTTTGTGACTTTTCGAAAGCTAGAGTGGATACTTTCAACGGCATTAGTGGTGTACATAATTTAACGAATGTTACTACCATAATCGAAAAAGTTGTTCCACATGAGTTAAGTTTCGTTTCCACACGTCTACTGCTCCAGGGTAAGCAGACCATTGATTTTAAAAGGATTTAAACGCACTCTGACATTCCTTAAGACTAGGGGCTCCATACACTTTCTTTAAGGCAGCGGTAAAAGGCTTGTAGTCTTTATCGGAACATACCTAATCGAATTTCGAATACAGCTACGTCAGGGAAAATCGCACGTGCTCCTTCTTCCAGACCACTAACACCATCCATGGAGAGAAAGAAAATGTCTTCTACACCACGTGTTTTAAGTTCATCAAAGATTTGCATCCATTTATGCTTACTTTCGGTTTCATTTAACCATAAACCTAGAATATCCTTCTTACCTTCTATGGTATAGCCTAGTATTGTGTAAACTGCGTACTTCTTTGTTTCATAGTCATTGTTAACAACGGTGATAAAATCCCCAATATAAACGGTTAAAAATTCCCCAGAAATAACGGATAATTGTCTCGATACAATAACTTTTAGGAGTGGAGAGACAATTGATGATTGAGATAGGGGAATTTTTTATGATTAAAGAACTTTATCAGAAAGGATGGACTATTAGCGCTATTGCTGAAGAGACTGGCTTTGATCGCAAAACGATTAGAAAGTACATAAACCAGTCCACCTTACCGGAATACCCGAAAAGAAAGGGAAAAGATAAAAAGAGAAA
>NZ_JAKZKT010000040.1 GCF_022808645.1 Bacillus litorisediminis | reverse complement strand
TATGCAAGTAAGATCCCTTGAAGATGACAAGGTAGATAGGTCTGAGGTGGAAGCACGGTGACGTGTGGAGCTGACAGATACTAATCGATCGAGGACTTAACCAAGTTTATGGTGATTTTGGTCCTTACCTTATTCTTTAGTCGTTATCTAGTTTTGAGAGAACGACGTTCTCTGCATTTATAAGGTCTGGTAGCTATGGCGAGAAGGTCACACCCGTTCCCATCCCGAACACGGAAGTTAAGCTTCTCAGCGCCGATGGTAGTTGGGGGCTCTCCCCCTGCGAGAGTAGGACGTTGCCAGGCAAAGCAAAACAACCTAGGGTTTTGATCCTAGGTTGTTTTTTTTTGTATAAATGAAAACCATACGCAGAGCGTATCATTCAGGAAAGCTTTTAAGAATGTGATCTTTTGTGGGATATCTAAAAGGTAAAAATAGTTAAATGATATTTGATGGGCAAGCAAATTTAAATATCGGTATGGAAACAGAATATTTAGGTATAAAGGTTTCTAAATAGATACAGCAGAACGGTTTTTGTTCAAATAAATAGGAATTTGTATCATTCGAACGAAAATCCAAATTTACGCAAGAAAAGGAGATCCGTTCGGAACATGTAAATCATGAAACAAATCTTTAATCTAAACTTTATGCAGCATATACAAACTTCTGCTTTTTCACCCTCCTGCAACAGCCATAAAAAAAGCGGAAGCATTTAGCTTCCGCTTGCAACTTATACTGTATTAACTTTAGTTTTTCTGCCTCAGGCCTCAACTGATTTTCTTATCGCTTTCTGTTTCTTTGAAACGGCTAAGCCTGAAACTGCGTAAAGAATCGTTAATAATGGACAAAGCAAACAGAAGAACGTAAACGGTAAATAAGAGAAGGCAGAGACGCCAAGCACACTTGTTAAAAATACGCCACATACACTCCACGGAACGAGTGGATTAACTACGGTTCCGGCATCTTCTAAAACTCGAGATAAATGTTTTCTTGCAATCCCTTGTTTTTCATAGCTTTCTGCAAAAGCTTCTCCTGTTAATAAAATCGATAAATATTGCTCACCAATAAATAAGTTGATGCCCATTGCACAGGATACAGAAGTTAATATCGTGGACTTCTGAGTCGACAGCCAGTTTTTAATGCCAGCCAGTATACTTTGGATAATTCCCAGGGTAAATAAAAGTCCGCCTAGTCCAAGTGCTAAAATAACGAGAGATACAGTAAACATCATACTATTAAGGCCGCCACGCGACAGTAAAGAATCAATTGCTTGATTTCCAGTGCTTGATACATAGCCGGCAAATAAAATATTGAACATTTCTGCGATTCCTAATTTCTGCTGAACCAGACCAAGAACGCATGCAATAAATGAACTTACTCCGAGTGTAAGAAGGGCATGTACCTTTTTAATGGCTAACACGGCTAGGATAAACATTGGAATAAAGCTCATCCAATGAACCAGGTTTGCTTCAATTAGACTGGTTTGCAGTGTATTAATAACTGACATATCTTGGCCAGAAAGGTCTGGTGACAAAACAGCAAAAAGGATAAAAGAAATCATAAAAGCAGGAACTGTGGTCCACATCATATTTTTGATATGTTCAAATAAATCCACTTTTACAACGCCTGATGCAAGGTTGGTTGTATCGGATAGCGGTGACATTTTATCACCAAAGAATGCACCAGATATAATGGCACCTGCCGTAATGGCTAGGGAGCCATCAATTGAATCAGCAATCCCAATAAAGGCAAGACCGACTGTACTTGCTGTTGTAAAGGCACTTCCAATTCCTACACCTACAATCGCACAAATCGAAAAAACAATCGCATAAAAGTAAGGGAAAGCAGCTAATTCAAAACCAGTATACATCAGAGTTGGAATCGTTCCACTCACCATCCAGCTGCTAAGCAAAATTCCAATCATAAAGAATAGAAAAACAGCTCCTAATCCAGATTGAGCTCCTTTGATCATCCCTTGTTCTAATTTTTTAAAAGGAACTTTTTTAAGGAACCCGTAAAGGATTAATAGGATACATGCAGAAATTATAGGTAGATGAGGCGGAGCTTCTAAAAATATAATACTCCCGCTCATTATCCCAAACACAATCAATAAGATAAAAAGCGCTTCTCTAAATGTTGGAGATAAAATAGATTTTGTATGATTCATGATGATGTTCCCCCTTAAACAAATAAAAACCCTTGTTCATATAGGGACGGAACAAAATCCGCGGTACCACCCTATTTGATGAATCAAAGGTCATCCACTTTCTAGTAGAGTCTTTATTAATGAAAGTAATGTATTTCAAGATACAGCTGCCCAGGCTTTCACCACGCCGCCTAGTCTCTTATTGCTGCCCGCGATATCTCTACTTGTTTACTTTAAAAGACAAATATTCACTTTTATACTTAAACGCTTTTATGCAATAAAGTAATTATACTTTTATCTTATCAGGAATTGAAGGAATGTCAACTTCCAAAATCAGAGAATCTCTCGAGAAAAAATACAATTCAGAAGTCTATTGTTTTTAATTACAGGATAGAATAGTTGTATAAAATTCGGAGCTTGTTGTATAATTAATGTCAAATATAGTCAAAGTCAATATAATGAGTATGTAGGAGGGGGCATGATGAAAAATATCTCTGATATCATCGAGGAGTATTTAAAACAAGTTCTGGAATTAAGTGATCAGGATATTGTTGAGATCAAAAGAAGTGAAATCGCAGATAAATTTCAATGTGTACCTTCACAAATTAACTACGTCATAAATACAAGATTTACAATCGAACGAGGCTATGTAGTAGAGAGTAAACGCGGCGGAGGCGGATTTATTCGGATTATGAAGGTAAGACATCAGCCGCATGCTCATTTAATTGATCATTTATTATCTCTATTACAATCAAGAATTAGCCAGGCAACAGCAATAGATGTAATTCAAAGGTTATTGAATGAAAGAATTATTACAAAGCAAGAAGCTAAAATCATGGCAAGTGTGATGGACCGCTCTGTATTATCGGTTCAATTACCTGAAAGAGACGAGCTTAGAGCCCGGATTTTAAAGGCTATGCTTACGACATTAAAATATAAATAAGCTTGGAAGGTGGAGAGGTTAGAATGATATGTCAGGAATGTCATGAACGTCCTGCCACTTTACATCTGACGAAGATTATAAACGGTGAAAAAACAGAGGTTCATTTATGTGAGCACTGTGCCCATGAAAAAGGCGAAATGTTCATGTTTCAAGCCGGTCCAGGCTTTTCTGTGCACCATTTATTAGCGGGAATGTTAAATGGACAACACATCCTACAAAATTCTAAACAAGAACCGATTGGACATCCTGCTTCATTACAGTGTGAAACTTGCGGCTTAACGTATCATAAATTTGCACAGCTGGGGAAATTCGGGTGCGCGGATTGCTATGAGAGTTTTAAACCGGCACTTGAACCTATTCTAAAAAGATTCCATGCTGGAAATACCGTTCACCACGGTAAAGTTCCGGAAAGAGCAGGCGGAACGATTCATTTAAGGAAAAAATTGCAATCACTAAAATCACAGCTTGAACAATTAATTGCGGATGAAGAATTTGAAAAGGCTGCTATAGTTCGGGACGAGATTCGTACCTTAGAAAAAGAAATAACCTCTGATTCTAAGGGAGGAGAGGAATAATGTCGATCGAAAAATTTTTAAATTCAACCGTTAGTTCTTGGATGAGCGAAGAAGGACCAAGTTCCGATATTGTATTAACAAGCAGGGTAAGACTGGCACGTAATTTGAAGCATTATCGTTATCCGACCATTTTTACAAATGAAGAAGCACAAGCTGTTGTGAAAGAAATTGAGGAAAAAGTGAAATCTAATACATGTCCGATTTCATTAGAGTTATTAAGAATGGATGAGCTTCAGCCGCTGCAAAAAAGAGTGCTTGTTGAAAAGCATTTAATTAGTCCAAATTTAGCTGAAGAGTCTGCGTTTGGTGCTTGTTTATTATCTGAAAATGAAGAAGTCAGCATCATGATCAATGAAGAGGACCATATTAGAATTCAGTGTCTGTTTCCAGGATTGCAGCTCCAGCAAGCATTGCAGCTGGCTAATGAGATTGATAACTGGCTTGAACAGAGAATGGATTTTGCCTTTGATGAAGAAAGAGGATATTTAACAAGCTGCCCAACTAATGTGGGGACAGGATTAAGAGCATCCGTTATGATGCACCTGCCGGGCCTTGTATTAACCCAGCAAATGAATCGCCTTATACCGGCGATCAACCAGCTTGGTCTTGTTGTTAGAGGGATTTATGGCGAAGGCAGTGAAGCCTTAGGAAATATTTTTCAGATATCTAACCAAATAACACTTGGAAAGTCTGAAGAAGATATTGTCGATGATTTAATTACGGTAGTTACTCAATTAATTGAGCAGGAACGTTCAGCAAGGTCAGCACTTGCCAAAACTTCCGGCATACAATTAGAAGATCGCATTTTCCGTTCATATGGAATCCTTGCTAATAGCAGGATTATTGAATCAAAAGAAGCGGCCCGATGTCTATCTGACCTAAGACTAGGAATAGATATGGGATATATAAAAAATGTTAGCCGCAATATCCTTAATGAACTTATGATTTTAACTCAGCCCGGGTTTTTACAGCAATACGCAGGGGGGCCTTTAAGACCTCATGAAAGGGATGTAAAACGGGCAGGTTTAATTCGTGAAAGGCTGATATTAGAATCGAAAGAGTAGGAGGGTACCATAGATGATGTTTGGACGATTTACAGAAAGAGCCCAGAAAGTACTAGCACTTTCCCAAGAGGAAGCAATGAGACTAGGTCATAGCAATATTGGAACCGAGCATATTTTGCTTGGATTGGTAAGAGAAGGAGAAGGCATTGCGGCAAAGGCTTTATATGGATTAGGTTTAAGTCCTGAGAAAATCCAAAAAGAGGTTGAGAATTTAATTGGGCGTGGTCAGGATCAATCCCAAAATCCGCATTATACACCTAGAGCTAAAAAAGTAATCGAACTTTCTATGGATGAAGCAAGAAAATTAGGTCACTCCTATGTTGGAACCGAGCATATCCTCCTTGGACTGATTCGCGAGGGTGAAGGGGTAGCAGCCCGAGTCCTTAATAATTTAGGTGTAAGTTTAAATAAAGCGAGACAACAAGTCTTGCAATTATTAGGAAGCAACGAAGCAGGCGGCCACCAGGGCTCTTCCCATTCAAATGCGAGTACCCCGACATTAGACAGTTTAGCTCGTGATTTAACGGCAATTGCGAGAGAGGGAAGCTTGGACCCTGTGATTGGCAGAAGTAAAGAAATTCAAAGAGTGATTGAAGTACTTAGCAGAAGAACAAAAAACAATCCCGTCCTGATTGGGGAGCCTGGGGTAGGTAAAACAGCAATTGCTGAAGGTTTGGCACAGCAAATCGTTCAAAATGAGGTTCCGGAAATTTTACGTGATAAAAGGGTTATGACGTTAGATATGGGAACGGTTGTGGCTGGAACTAAGTACCGCGGTGAATTTGAAGACCGTTTAAAAAAGGTAATGGATGAAATCCGCCAAGCGGGAAATATAATTCTATTCATTGATGAGCTTCACACATTAATTGGTGCGGGTGGAGCAGAGGGTGCTATCGATGCGTCAAATATTTTAAAACCGTCTCTAGCCCGCGGAGAGCTTCAATGTATTGGGGCAACCACTTTAGATGAATATCGGAAATACATTGAAAAGGATGCGGCACTGGAGCGTCGTTTCCAGCCAATTACGGTTGATGAACCATCTGTTGACGAATCGATTCAAATCTTACGGGGGCTGCGTGACCGCTATGAAGCGCACCATCGTGTCACTATTACAGATGAAGCAATCGAGGCTGCGGTAAAACTATCGGACCGCTATATTTCTGACCGTTTCTTACCTGACAAAGCGATCGACTTAATTGATGAAGCCGGTTCAAAAGTGCGGTTACGCTCATTTACCACTCCTCCAAATTTAAAAGAACTGGAATTAAAATTAGAAGAAGTACGAAAAGAAAAGGATGCAGCGGTACAAAGCCAAGAATTCGAAAAAGCTGCTTCATTACGGGACTCAGAGCAGCGTCTTCGTGAACAATTAGAAGAAACGAAGAAATCCTGGAAGGAAAAACAAGGTCAAGAAAATACTGAAGTCACAGTAGATGATATAGCAACGGTTGTATCTAATTGGACGGGAATTCCTGTTTCAAAGCTTGCTCAGACTGAATCAGAAAAGCTGCTTAATCTTGAGAGCATTCTTCATGCTCGCGTCATCGGGCAAGATGAAGCCGTTAAAGCTGTGGCGAAAGCAGTTAGACGGGCAAGAGCTGGTTTAAAAGACCCTAAGCGTCCAATCGGGTCCTTTATCTTCCTTGGACCTACTGGGGTAGGTAAAACAGAACTTGCACGAGCTTTAGCCGAAGCAATGTTTGGCGATGAAGATGCAATGATTCGGATCGACATGTCTGAGTTCATGGAAAGACATACCACCTCCCGTCTTGTCGGTTCACCTCCGGGCTATGTAGGCTATGATGAAGGCGGACAATTAACAGAAAAAGTCCGGAGAAAACCTTACTCTGTCATCCTATTGGATGAAATTGAGAAAGCACATCCAGATGTATTTAACATTCTGCTTCAGGTATTAGAGGATGGACGCTTAACCGATTCAAAAGGAAGAACCGTAGACTTTAGAAATACGGTTCTGATTATGACTTCTAACGTAGGAGCAGAAGCACTAAAGCGCAATAAATATGTTGGCTTTAATGTTCAAGATGGAGAGCAGGATTATAAAGATATGAAGGGCAAAGTAATGGAAGAGCTCAAGAAAGCGTTCCGCCCTGAATTTTTAAACCGAATTGACGAAACCATTGTCTTCCATGCTCTTGAAAAACCACATTTAAAGGAAATTGTGTCATTATTGTCTGAACAATTAACGAAGCGTCTTAAAGATCAAGAAATTGAGCTTGAACTTACAGATGCTGCAAAGGCTAAAATTGCCGAAGTTGGCTACGATCCTGAATATGGAGCCAGACCGCTAAGAAGAGCGATTCAGAAGCATATCGAAGACCGTTTATCCGAAGAATTGCTGAAGGGTCAAGTGTTAACAGGCCATAAGGTAATAGTGGACGTTGAAGACGGAGAATTTAAAGTAATTTCTAAATAAATGCAAAAAGTTAATCTCGGAAGGCAGACTTTAAACTGCCTTCCTTCTCTTTATAACCTCCCTTTTAACAAAAAGAGACAAATCCCCTTACAAAATAAACATGGTACAATCAAACCAACTAATCTATTCTGCATAATTTCCATAATTTAGCTGTATGGTGTAGAGAGGAGAAAATTTTTTGAGCAAAGTTAAAACAAAGTTCGTTTGTCATGAATGTGGTTATGAATCTCCGAAATGGATGGGCAAATGCCCGGGGTGTAATCAATGGAATACACTGCAGGAAGAAAAACTCAAGAAAACAAGATTCAGTGGGGGAGCTTTTCAGCACTCCGTCCAGACTATGTCGAAAGCTGTTCCTTTACGTGATATTGAGAGTATGGAGGAACCCCGTATTTTAACGGGTTTATCAGAATTAGACCGCGTGTTGGGGGGCGGTATTGTTCCTGGTTCGCTCGTGTTAATTGGCGGTGATCCGGGAATTGGAAAGTCGACGCTCTTACTTCAGGTCTCTGCTCTGTTAGTACATAAAAATCAACAAGTTCTCTATGTTTCAGGTGAGGAATCTACAAGACAAACAAAACTAAGAGCAAATCGCCTGTCACTTGTGTCTGATCATCTCTATGTGCATAGTGAAACAAATTTAGAAGAAATCATCTCAACAATTGATCAAGTTCAGCCCCAATTTGTAGTAATTGACTCGATTCAAACCGTCTATCATTCTGAGGTTACCTCGGCTCCCGGGAGCGTATCGCAGGTGCGTGAATGTACGTCAGAACTCATGAGGATTGCCAAGACAAAGGGTATCGCCATCTTTATAGTGGGTCATGTAACAAAAGAAGGGGCCATTGCCGGCCCAAAATTACTTGAGCATATGGTTGATACGGTTTTATATTTTGAAGGAGAAAGACACCACACTTTTCGGATTATACGGGCAGTCAAAAATAGGTTTGGCTCGACCAATGAAATGGGTATTTTTGATATGAAAGATACAGGCCTTGAAGAAGTAGAAAATCCCTCAGAAATCTTTTTAGAAGAAAGATCAATGGGATCGTCCGGATCAACGGTGGTTGCGTCTATGGAAGGCACAAGACCTATGCTGGTAGAAATACAGGCATTAATCACCCCTTCGAGCTACGGGAATCCGAGAAGAATGGCCACAGGGATTGATCATAACCGGGTTTCTCTTATTATGGCTGTTTTAGAAAAACGTGTCGGTCTGCTGCTCCAAAATCAAGATGCCTATTTAAAAGTAGCGGGTGGCGTTAAATTAGACGAACCGGCTATTGATTTAGCAATTGCAATCAGTATCGCTTCCAGTTTTCGTGATCAGCCGACAAAGCCTGGGGACTGTTTTATTGGAGAGGTTGGTTTAACTGGGGAAATCCGCCGGGTAACCCGACTGGAAAACCGTATTCAAGAAGCTGAAAAACTCGGTTTCCAAAGAGTAATTGTACCAAAATATAATCTGGATTCGATAAAAGCTACAAAAGGAATTCAAGTAGTAGGGGTATCTTCCCTCCAAGAAGCTTTAAAAGCAGCTTTAGGAGGATCATAGAAGCAAATGAATATCTTTCCTATGAAAAAATATTCATAACTTGGTCATAGAATGGACATATTCTTTTTGTACAATAAAGACATTCGTGCCCATATCAAAAAGTGAAAGGGTCCAAGGAACCAGTTTTTGTACTGTTCTCCCAAATAACTTTTTAATGAAATGTGAAACTTTTTTAGGGGCTCGTTCGTTATTTTAATATAGTAGGTTCTGCAAGCCTGGACGTTACATAAAAAACATGGATTACATTGAAACAAAAAGGTTAAGGAATCGGGTCCCACTTTCATTTTTTGAAAATAGACAATCCGGCCCTATGAAAATAGCCGCCCATTGCTATAACATTTTAGTGTCTTTTTCTTTACAATTTCTAAAAACGGTGCAATTGAGCGTTTCAAAAATCTTATTTTGTTTATAATGTTTAAAAGGAGGTGAAGAAATGTTAAAACGCATTGTGCAAGCTTGTTTTATTATCACAGGAGTCACAATAGGTATATTTTTTATCCCAGCTGTTTTAACAGTTCTTGAATTAGGAGATGTTCAATTTATAACAAATCCATACGTAACAGCCGTGATTGGTGCTATTATTTTTTATCTTATTACTTTTTGGGCGGTTGATTATGTTGTTAATTTTGTGAAGTGGGTCGAGGAATCTCTGATCAAGGCCCCTATTACTGATATACTATTTGGAAGTTTAGGTTTATTGACTGGTCTTTTTGTTGCTTTTTTAATAGGATTTGCGTTAAACGTGATTGAAGTGCCGGTAGTTAATACGGTTGCTCCTATACTTTTAACTTTAATTTTTGGATATTTAGGGTTTCAGGTTGGTTTTAAGAAACGAGACGAACTGATGAGCTTTTTTTCACAAGCTGGCCGTTCCAAGAAAAAAGGACAAGAAGATCCAAGCGAGATGGGAAAAGAGTTCAAAATTCTCGATACGAGTGTTATTATTGATGGACGGATTGCAGATATTTGCCAGACTGGTTTTTTAGCCGGAACCATTATCATTCCTCAATTTGTTTTGGAGGAGCTGCAGCATATTGCCGATTCATCAGATGTTTTAAAGCGAAACCGCGGCAGAAGAGGTTTAGATATTCTTAATCGCATTCAAAAAGAACTCCCGATCAAAGTCGAAATATATGAGGGGGATTTTGAGGAAATCTCTGAGGTCGATAGTAAACTAGTGAAATTGGCGAAATTAATTAATGGTTATGTAGTTACTAATGATTATAATCTAAATAAAGTTTGTGAGCTGCAGGGAGTTTCCGTACTCAATATCAATGATTTAGCCAATGCGGTCAAACCAGTTGTTCTGCCTGGGGAAGAAATTAATGTACAGGTCATTAAAGATGGTAAAGAGCAGAATCAAGGGGTTGCCTACCTCGATGATGGAACGATGATCGTAGTTGAAGAAGGCAGAAATTATATTGGCAAAAACATTGATGTATTAGTCACAAGTGTTCTTCAAACTTCTGCAGGACGAATGATTTTTGCGAAACCAAAATTATTAGAGAGAGCGTTGTAGATATATAGAGAGGGAGAGCTTACCATGGAATACGTCGTGATAATTCCTGCTGCGGGCAGCGGAAAGAGAATGAACGCAGGAAAAAATAAGCTCTTTCTTACCGTTCAAAATGTTCCAGTTATTATCCATACATTACAGGTATTTGAAACAGATCCCTTATGTAAGGCCATTTATTTATCGATTAATCCGGGTGAAAGAGAATCGTTTAAATTGCTAATCAATCAATACAAAATTAATAAAGTAAAAGCGATGGTAGCGGGAGGAAAGGAACGGCAAGAAAGTGTCTTTGAAGCCTTAAAAGCTGTCAGGGAAACAGATATTGTTTTAGTCCATGACGGGGCTCGGCCTTTTATCCGGCATTCCACAATTCGCCGCCTCGTTGAAAAAGCGGAGGAAAGTAAAGCAGCTATTGTTGCTGTTCCTGTTAAAGACACGATAAAACGGGCAGAAGATGCGCAAATTATGGAAACAGTTGAACGATCTGGCTTGTGGGCGGCTCAAACCCCACAAGCTTTTCATATGTCTATTTTGAAACAAGCATATGAGTCGGCTGACCGTGACCAATTTTTAGGAACAGATGATGCTAGCTTAGTGGAACGGCTTGGTGTTGCGGTTGCAATCGTCGAAGGACAGTACGATAATATTAAATTAACAACCATAGAAGATTTATATTTTGCAGAAGCGATTATTAAAAATCGGCTAAGTTTACCAGAAGGTTAAAAGTGAGGGGAAATTATGTTTAGAGTTGGACAAGGCTTTGACGTCCATGCGTTTGATGTGAATCGGCCGCTTATCTTAGGGGGAGTGGAGATTCCCTATGAAAAGGGATTAAAAGGTCATTCTGATGCGGATGTACTTTTACATGCAATTAGTGATGCACTTTTAGGAGCGGTAGGAGAAGGGGATATTGGAAAGCATTTTCCTGATACAGACCCTGCCTTTAAGGATGCTGATTCTGCCAAACTCCTAGTGCGCGTTTGGCAACTAGTAACGGAAAAAGGGTATTCATTAGCTAATCTTGATTGTACCATTATTGCGCAAAAACCAAAAATGGCACCTCATATACCGGCAATGAAAGAGAGAATTGCTGAGTTGCTGGAGGCAAAAGCAGAGCAGATTAATGTAAAAGCCACTACAACTGAAAGACTAGGTTTTACGGGCAGGGAGGAAGGAATTGCTGCTCAAGCGGCTGTTCTGCTTTTAACCAATCAATGAACGTGTTACAATAGCAAGCGAAAATAAATGTTTTGTTCTAAAAAAGGAGGCCTATTTAGGCTATGAGTGAAATTCGAGTACGCTATGCACCGAGTCCAACAGGACATTTACATATAGGGAATGCGAGAACCGCATTATTTAATTATTTGTATGCAAGAAATCAGAATGGGAAGTTTATTATCCGAATTGAAGATACCGATAAAAAGCGCAATATTGAAGGCGGTGAGGAAAGCCAATTAACCCATCTTAAGTGGCTTGGAATAGACTGGGATGAGAGTATTGATTTAGGCGGAGAGTACGGCCCATACCGCCAATCAGAACGGAATGATATTTACAGCCGCTATTACAATGAGTTATTAGACAAAGGTCTTGCCTATAAATGCTATTGTACGGAAGAAGAACTAGAGGCTGAACGGGAAGAGCAAGCGAGCCGCGGAGAAACACCTCGGTACTCTGGAAAGTGCCGTCATCTTAGCGACGATGATCGTGCACGCTTAGAAGCGGAAGGAAGAAAGCCAAGTATCCGCTTTTTAGTTCCAGCCGGGAAGGTATACCAATTTAATGATATAGTTAAAGGCGAAGTCTCATTTGAATCGGACGGTATTGGTGATTTCGTTATTATAAAAAAAGATGGCATTCCCACTTATAATTTTGCTGTAGCGATTGATGATCATCTGATGGAAATTACACATGTCTTACGAGGGGATGATCATATTTCCAATACGCCGAAGCAGTTAATGATATATGAAGCATTCGACTGGGAGCCGCCTATATTTGGACATATGACATTAATCGTGAACGAAAGCCGGAAAAAGCTTTCAAAAAGGGATAAATCAATCATACAATATATCGAGCAATATAAGGAACTGGGCTATTTGCCTGAGGCTTTATTTAACTTTATTGCCCTGCTTGGGTGGTCACCTGGCGGAGAGGAAGAAATTTTCTCCAAGGAAGAATTTATTCAAATGTTCGACCCAAACCGTCTGTCTAAATCACCAGCATTGTTTGATAAACAAAAACTCACCTGGATGAATAATCAATATATTAAAAAGCTAGAGGTCGATAAGCTGGTTGATCTGGCTTTACCTCATTTAGTAAGGGCAGGAAGAGTTTCTGAGAGTATGACTGAAGCGGAAAAAGCGTGGACCGAGAAGCTGATTGCTCTTTACCAGGAACAAATGAGTTATGGCGCGGAAATTGTTGAGCTTTCTGAGTTGTTCTTTAAGGATGAAATATCGTATGATGAAGAAGCGAAGTCTGTTATTTCTGAGGAACAGGTTCCGCAAGTGTTGGCTTCCTTTAAAGAAAAAGTAGAAACACTGGATCCTTATGAAGCAAATGAAATAAATGCAGCGATTAAGCAGGTTCAAAAGGATACCGGACATAAAGGGAAAAAGCTGTTTATGCCAATCCGTGTTGCTGCAACTGGGCAAACGCATGGTCGTGATTTAGCAATTACATTAGAGCTCTTAGGAAAAGAAAAGGTGATTGCACGTTTAGATGCTATTTTAAATGAACAATTTTAAAAATAGGTTAATATAGTAAACTAACCTTTATAGTGATAAAGCAATGAAGAGGAGAAGTAAAAAAACGCATGCTTGAAAGAGAGAACCATCATCGGCTGAAAGTGGTTTAAGCCTCTCGTTTTTTGAAATGCACCTCTGAGTCCTTTTTCGAAAGAATAAAGTAGAAAAAGGCGGTTCACAGCCGTTACCTATTCGAGCCGAAATGAATGTTGTTAATGGTTGCATTCATTTAAGCAGAGTGGAACCGCGTTTAAAACGTCTCTGTATCAGACAGAGACGTTTTTTATATGGGTCAGTTATGAATTCTAATAAAAAGGGGGCTGTATAGGATGTTCAATAGGCTAAAAGAAGATATTGAGGTAGTGTTTGATCAAGACCCTGCTGCCCGCAGCACGTTAGAGGTTATTTTAACTTATTCTGGGCTTCATGCTATTTGGGCACACAGGATTGCCCATGCATTGTATAAAAGGAGATTTTTCTTTATCGCGCGGTGTATTTCTCAAATTAGCCGCTTCTTTACCGGAATTGAAATACATCCAGGTGCCAAAATCGGAAGGAGATTTTTCATTGACCACGGAATGGGTGTGGTAATTGGAGAAACTTGCGAAATCGGCGACAATGTTACGGTATTCCAGGGTGTTACTTTAGGAGGTACCGGAAAAGAAAAGGGAAAAAGACATCCGACGATTAAAGATAATGCATTGATTGCAACAGGGGCCAAGGTACTAGGATCCATAGTGATAGGAGAAAATGCTAAAATCGGAGCGGGTTCCGTTGTATTAAAGGATGTACCTCCTAATTCTACAGTTGTTGGAATTCCCGGAAAGGTCGTAATCCAGGATGGAGTGCGAATCCAAAAGGATTTAAACCATCGAGACCTGCCTGACCCTATAGCGGATCGAATTAGACAGCTTGAAGAAGAAATAGCACAATTACGAGAAGAACTAGCAGCTATAAAAAAAGAAGGGAGCGAACGCTCAAATGTCCATTCAAATATATAATACGCTAACGAGAAAAAAAGAAGAATTTACCCCGATTGAACCAGGAAAAGTAAAAATGTATGTTTGCGGTCCAACCGTATACAATTATATTCATATTGGAAATGCCCGGCCTGTCATCGTATTTGATACGGTACGGCGCTACCTAATGTTTCGCGGGTACGATGTTCATTATGTTTCAAACTTTACAGATGTAGATGATAAAATCATTAAGGCAGCAAATGAGTTAAAGGAGGATGTCCATACTTTAACAGAACGTTTTATTCAGGCCTATTTTGAGGATATTGCTGCTTTAGGTGCAGAAAAGGCTACACTTCACCCTCGAGTTACGGAAAATATTGATACAATCATTGAGTTTATCCAAACACTGATTGATAAAGGCTATGCCTATGAATCCGGCGGTGATGTATACTTTCGAACAAGACGTTTTCAGGGTTATGGCAAACTCTCTCACCAATCGATAGATGAACTTCAGATTGGGGCGAGAATAGAAGTAGGAGAAAAGAAGGAGGATCCGCTTGATTTTGTCCTGTGGAAAGCAGCAAAAGAAAATGAAATTAAGTGGTCCAGTCCATGGGGAGATGGACGTCCAGGCTGGCATATAGAATGCTCTGCTTTGGCAAGAAAATACTTAGGTGATACGCTTGATATCCATGCGGGCGGTCAAGATTTAGCCTTTCCGCATCATGAAAATGAAATTGCCCAATCGGAAGCACTAACGGGTAAACCTTTTGCAAACTACTGGATGCATAATGGCTATATAAATATAGATAATGAAAAGATGTCGAAATCCCTAGGCAATTTTATTCTTGTGCATGATATTATCCAGGAATTAAACCCTCAAGTTCTTCGATTCTTTATGTTATCGGTTCATTATCGCCATCCGATTAACTTTAGCCGTGAACTCGTAGAAAACGCAGCAAAGTCGCTAGAACGTTTAAAAACGTCTTTTCAAAATCTGCAGCATCGTAAAGAAATAAGTGTTAATTTAGGCGAAAATGATGAGAAATGGTTGAAAATAATCCAATCATTACATGATGAATTTGTAAAAGAAATGGATGACGACTTTAATACAGCAAATGGGATTTCCGTATTATTTGAGTTAGCCAAACAGGCCAATTATTATTTAATGGAAAAGAATTCCTCTGTAGAAGTTTTAGATGCTTTTATCAATAAATTTAAAGACTTTTTCTCAGTCCTTGGTATTACAATCGAGGAACAAGAGCTTTTAGATGAAGAGATTGAAGCTTTAATCGAACAGCGAATTCAGGCGCGAAAAGATCGAAATTTTACCTTGGCTGATGAAATTAGAGACCGCTTAAAAGAACAAAATATTATATTAGAGGATACACCTCAAGGGACAAGATGGAAGCGGGGATAAACATGTGCGATGAAGGAATCCAGTTAGACGTTAAACAATTGAATAGTCTTTCCTTAGCTTACATGGGTGATGCTGTCTATGAAGTGTATGTCAGGCGCCACCTCCTTCATCATGAATCTGTAAAACCGGCCAGGCTTCATAGAGAAGCGACCCATTATGTTTCGGCAAAAGCACAGGCAAGCATCATCCATACCTTTATACAAACAGAGAGTTTGACTGAGGAAGAGCTGGCAGTTGTTAAACGGGGAAGGAATGCAAGATCACATACTGTACCAAAAAATACGGATGTTCAGACCTATCGGTATAGCACCGGATTTGAGGCTTTAATTGGCTATTTATTCTTACTCAATCGAATCGAGCGGATGGAAGCTTTAATTAAACAGTCCTTTGATGTAATAAAAAATCAGAAAGGAGGAATCAATCATGGAATCTGAATGGATATTTGGCAGAAATCCCGTATTAGAGGTACTTAAGTCAGATAGAGATATTCAAAAGCTTTTGGTTGCAGAAGGTTCACAAAAAGGGAGCATTCAACAAGTCTTAAAAATAGCAAAAGAGAAAAGCGTGATTGTCCAAACTGTACCTAAACGAAAGCTGGATCAAATGTTCAATGGCCCTCATCAGGGTGTAGCAGCTCAGATCGCGGCTTACCAGTATGCAGAACTGGACGAGTTATATAAAAGAGCGAATGAACGCGGGGAGCCTCCATTTTTTATCATATTGGACGAGCTAGAAGATCCGCATAATCTAGGTTCGATTATGAGAACATGTGATGCAGTGGGAGCCCATGGAATTATAATTCCGAAAAGAAGATCGGTCGGTTTAACTGCAACGGTTGCGAAAGCCTCAACCGGGGCAATTGAGCATATTCCGGTAGCTCGCGTAACGAATTTAGCACGGACCATTGATGAATTGAAAGAATCAGGGGTATGGATCGTCGGAACAGATAGGGATGCAGACCAGGATTATAGACAATTAGACGGAAAGATGCCGCTTGGCATTGTCATTGGCAGTGAAGGTAAAGGCATGAGCCGTTTGGTTAAAGAAAAATGTGATTTTCTTATCTCCCTGCCCATGATCGGACATGTTACTTCCTTAAATGCTTCAGTTGCAGCCGCACTCTTGATGTATGAGGTATTTAGAAAACGTCATGCAATTGGTGAATAAAAAATGGATATTCTCCTTGTGGATGGCTACAACATAATTGGTGCTTGGCCAGAGCTTCGTGCTTTAAAAAACAGTGATTTAGCATCAGCAAGAGATCGATTAATTGAAAAAATGGCAGAATATCAGGCTTTTACAGGTTATAAGGTGATTGTTGTTTTCGATGCACATTATGTACAAGGGACAGAGAAAAAATATAAGAATTATAAGATTGAAGTAATCTTCACCAGAGAAAATGAAACAGCGGATGAACGGATCGAAAAATTGGCGATTTCTTTAGGGAATATCAAAACACAAATTCATGTTGCTACTTCCGACTATACAGAACAATGGGCAATTTTTGGACAAGGGGCCTTGCGGAAGTCGGCCCGTGAATTATTACATGAAATGGAAAGTATTGAGAGAAATATCGGCAAAAATGTACAAAAGTCCCTTGAAACTAAACCAAAGTCTAAAATTCAGCTTCCAGATGAAATAGCAGAAATATTCGAAAAATGGAGAAGAGGCGGACAATGATTGGTTGACCCCTTTATTCGTCTACTGTATAATATTTCTATCTAATGCGCACGGTTGGGGGGATCTATAGGGTGAATTCGAACTTCGGGGAAAGCCAACATAGTGCTTACAAGTTTTTAGAGGACGAAGAGATTGTGGACTTAGTTCATCAGGGCGAAAGTGAAGCGCTTGATTACCTGATTCATAAGTACCGGAACTTTGTAAGGGCGAAAGCGAGATCCTATTTTTTGATTGGTGCAACGAAAGAAGATATTGTCCAGGAAGGCATGATTGGCTTATATAAGGCAATTCGTGACTTCAAAGAGGACAAGCTCACCTCTTTTAAAGCATTTGCCGAGTTGTGTATTACCAGACAAATTATTACTGCCATTAAAACCGCAACCCGTCAAAAGCATATTCCTCTGAATTCCTATGTATCATTGGACAAGCCTATTTTTGATGAAGAGTCAGATCGAACACTTATGGATGTCATTTCAGGTGCAAAGATAATGGATCCTGAGGAATTAATTATAAGCCGTGAAGAATTTGATAATATTGAATTGAAAATGTCGGAGATTTTGAGTGACTTGGAACAAAAAGTACTTGCCCTCTATCTGGATGGGCAGTCTTATCAAGAGATTTCAGAAGAGTTAAACAGACATGTAAAGTCTATTGATAATGCACTGCAGCGGGTTAAGAGAAAGTTAGAGAGATACTTAGAGATCAGGGAGATCACCCACTCCTCCTCTTCTTAGCCAAAGCTATACGCGAGTTTGACAAGTTTTTAGGACCGTGATAAAGTTTTAGAGGCGTAATAGATTTATATAGGTGATGAACAATTATGAGCAAAAAACAAGTTTTGGCTTGTTCGGAATGCGGTTCTAGAAACTATTCAAAGGATTTAAATAAAACGAGTACAGAACGTTTAGAAGTAAAAAAGTTTTGTAAGACTTGTAATAGTCACACCGTTCACAAACAAACAAAATAATAGTTTTGACATAGATCTACTTTCAGTTGGGGGTTAACTTCATGCAATTTTTTCGCAATGTAGCCAGCGAGATGAAAAAGGTCAGCTGGCCAAAAAGGAAAGAACTCGTTCGATATACTGTTACAGTTATTGTGACTGTGGCGTTTGTCTCTGTGTTTTTTGCGGTTGTAGATTTAGGAATCTCTTCGGTAATTGAATTGATTCTTGAATAAGTTAGCAGATGACATGGTATAATGGTGAATATCTAAGATTTGACAAGACCCGGAAACGGGTTTTTTCATTGTACTTTAAAAAATAAAATTCTAGCAATGAAGTGAATTCGACGTATTGAAATTTTTAGGAATAAAGTACGAAGGCCAGAATGGCCAAATCGAGCGAGGCAACAGGATATGGCGCTTCGCGTGATAAAGTGCAAATAGGCAAGTGCCTAAAGGCTTGGCTCTAGCCAAGTTTTCTTTACCCGAAAATCGGAAGTGGGGAGGGAAGGACGTATTAGTCCTACTGAATGGAAAAGAATTGGTATGTAGTGCATACTTACTCAGGTTATGAAAACAAAGTAAAAGCAAACCTTGAAAAAAGGGTTGAATCCATGGGTATGCAAGATAAGATTTTCCGTGTCGTGGTACCTGAGGAAGAGGAAACGGATATTAAAAACGGAAAGAAAAAAGTTGTAAAGAAGAAGGTTTTCCCGGGGTATGTATTAGTTGAGCTTGTAATGACAGACGACTCTTGGTATGTGGTCAGAAATACTCCAGGTGTAACAGGATTTGTCGGATCGGCTGGGTCAGGATCAAAACCAACACCGCTTATGCCAGACGAAGTAAGCTCTGTGTTAAAGAAAATGGGGGTTGAAGAAAGAAAGGTGGATATTAACTTCGAACTTGGCGAAACTGTCAAGGTGAAGGAAGGTCCATTTGCAAACTTTACCGGTTCCATAGAAGACATAGACCGAGACAAACAAAAGATTAAAGTTTTAGTGAATATGTTTGGCAGAGAAACGCCAGTTGAACTTAGCTTTGATCAAATTGATAAATTATAATTTGAAACGACTTGAAATCATTCTTAAAAAATGATAATATTTTTTAAGTCGGTGTGTCTACGGGTAGACACTACTGTTTTTTTCATGAGATTTCTATATGCTACGATAGCATAGATAAGAGTGGGAGGGATTTAACGTCCCTATTACCACATCACGGACTTTAAGGAGGTGTGTCTCGTGGCTAAAAAAGTAATCAAAGTTGTTAAGCTTCAAATTCCAGCGGGTAAAGCAAATCCAGCTCCGCCGGTTGGTCCTGCACTTGGTCAAGCTGGTGTAAATATTATGGGATTCTGTAAAGAGTTCAACGCACGTACTGCCGATCAAGCTGGTCTTATTATTCCGGTTGAAATTACGGTATTTGAAGACCGTTCATTTACATTTATTACGAAAACTCCGCCTGCGGCTGTTTTACTTAAGAAAGCTGCTGGTATCGAGTCTGGTTCTGGTGAACCAAACCGTAAAAAAGTAGCAACTGTTAAACGCGATAAAGTACGCGAAATTGCTGAAACAAAAATGCCTGACCTTAACGCAGCAAACGTTGAAGCAGCGATGCGCATGGTTGAAGGTACAGCCCGCAGCATGGGTATCGTGATCGAAGACTAATAAGATACCTTTTTTCACGGGGTTGCGAAGTCTAAAACAGGAATTCGCAACCTTTTTAGTGGGAGGTCAATCCGTTAAAACCACAAAATAGGAGGATATTAAAATGGCTAAAAGAAGCAAAAAATATCAAGAAGCAGCAAAGCTTGTTGATCGTACAAAAGCATACGATGTAAACGATGCGATTGAATTAGTGAAAAAGACTAACTTCGCTAAGTTTGACGCAACAGTTGAAGTTGCATTTCGTTTAGGTGTTGATACTCGTAAGAATGACCAGCAAATCCGTGGAGCAGTTGTTCTTCCGAACGGAACTGGTAAAACTCAACGAGTACTCGTTTTCGCAAAAGGTGAAAAAGCGAAAGAAGCAGAAGCAGCTGGTGCTGATTACGTAGGCGACTCTGAATATATAAACAAAATCAACCAAGGCTGGTTTGATTTTGACGTGATCGTAGCAACACCTGACATGATGGGTGAAGTTGGTAAGCTTGGTCGTGTGCTCGGACCTAAGGGCTTAATGCCAAACCCTAAAACAGGTACGGTTACATTTGATGTTGATCGAGCTGTTAAAGAAATCAAAGCTGGTAAAGTAGAATACCGTGCTGATAAAGCTGGTATTGTACATGTTCCAATTGGTAAAGTTTCGTTTGATAACGGGAAATTGGTTGAAAACTTCGCGACTATTTACGAAACCATGCTTAAAGCGAAGCCTGCTGCAGCAAAAGGTACCTATGTGAAGAGCGTTGCTGTTACATCTACAATGGGACCTGGAGTAAAAGTAGACCCAGCATCATTTTCTTTGAAAAACTAGGTTGACATTGTTGGACCATCCTAGTATAATTTATAGGGTGTTAATTTAATACATGTATGCCGTAGACAGTAGGTGCCGTAAAAAGCTTAATTTCCTACCGAGGTGTTTGAGCGAATAGAACCTATCATTTTGATAAGTGTGATTCTTTCAGCCTTCATGTCTACAAAGATATGGAGGCTTTTTTATACTTCAAAAATAGTTGAAGTATAAAGGCATCGAGGCAACCGCCTACAATATAGAATACTTAGCTAAAGAATAAGTTTTCTTTTACGGTATGGATGTAACCATTCTACAGGAGGTGGCAGAATGAGCAGTGCAATTGAACAAAAGAAATTAATCGTAGATGAGATTACAAACAAATTCAAAACAAGTGTTTCTACAGTTGTTGTAGATTACCGCGGATTGAATGTAGCAGAGGTAACGGAGCTTCGTAAACAGCTTCGTGAAGCTGGAGTAGAATTCAAAGTCTACAAAAATACACTTTCTCGCCGTGCTGCAGAAGCAGCTGAACTAGCTGGGCTAAACGAACATCTTCTTGGACCAAACGCAATTGCGTTTAGCAGCGAAGACGTTGTAGCTCCTGCAAAAATCTTAAGTGATTTTGCTAAAAAACACGAAGCGCTTGAAATTAAAGCGGGTGTCATCGAAGGAAATCTTGCAACTGTTGAGGAGATCAAAGCTCTTGCAGATCTTCCATCTCGCGAAGGTTTACTTTCTATGTTGCTTAGCGTTCTTCAAGCTCCAATCCGTAACTTCGCATTGGCAGCTAAGGCTGTTGCTGATCAAAAAGAAGAACAAGGTGCTTAATCGAATTACAAACGACAAATTTATAAAACACACAATAAGATTAGGAGGAAATTTCTCATGACTAAAGAACAAATCATTGAAGCAGTTAAAAATATGACTGTTTTAGAATTAAACGAATTAGTAAAAGCTATTGAAGAAGAATTTGGTGTAACTGCGGCTGCTCCTGTAGCTGTTGTTGGCGGTGCTGCTGCTGGTGCTGCTGCTGAAGAGAAAACTGAATTTGATGTGGTTCTTGCTTCTGCTGGGGACCAAAAAATCAAAGTTATCAAAGTGGTTCGTGAAATCACTGGTCTTGGACTTAAAGAAGCAAAAGATCTTGTTGATAACACTCCAAAACCTCTTAAAGAAGGAGTTTCTAAAGAGGAAGCTGAAGAAATCAAAGCTAAGCTTGAAGAAGTTGGAGCTGGCGTAGAAGTAAAATAATTAAATTATGAGCCCGCATATTTGCGCGGGCTCATTTTTATACTTGAGCTTTATAAGCTTTGCATAACCCTCATGAATTTCCGCATTCATCTTCATTTAATGCTTCGAGGAGGCGAACGAAATGACTGATCATTATTATTCTCGCAAACCAGAAGTAATGAGTAATCGCTCCACTGTTATTTTTCAAAGGCATAATCGATCGATTCGATTTACAACAGATGCAGGTGTTTTTTCAAAAAAAGAGGTCGATTTTGGGACAAGAACTTTATTAGAATCATTTGAACCCCCACAAGTTCAAGGTCCGTTTTTGGATGTAGGCTGCGGCTATGGCCCAATCGGAATTACGATTGCGCTTGATTATCCGGAACGGCTGGTGCATATGGTAGATATCAATGAAAGAGCGATACAGTTAGCAGAAGAAAATGCCGAAGCTAACCGCGCGGAAAATGTCAACATTTATGAAAGTGAAGGATTTGGATCGGTTACAGAAAATAATTTTGCTGCGATCCTGACAAATCCGCCTATCCGCGCAGGTAAACAGGTCGTTCATGACATCCTTAGAAAAAGTTATGATCATTTAGTTCAAAACGGGGAGCTTTGGGTGGTTATCCAAAAAAAACAAGGGGCTCCATCAGCGAAAGAGAAGCTTGAAGAAATTTTTGAGGAAGTAGAGGTTGTCAAAAAAAATAAAGGATATTTTATTTTAAAAGCAATTAAGCGTTGACTCGCAAATTTCATTATGCTATTATTATAAAATGCCAATATATTATTTGTACCCGTATGCCTAATTTTAGGTAATTTAGTCATTGGCATTCCCGTTGTAATTTATTCATCCTCTGAAAAAATAAGTTTAATCAATTTTATTCATAGAAGTATATGGAATGGATAATATGGGAAAGATAATCTAATAATGGGTCGTTTTGTTGAAAAATGAGGTTTTCAAAAGTGAAACCCTTTTTCTTTTTGTCTTGTGTGAGCACGTCTCTTCAAGACTTAATATATATAATTGTAATATGTTTTACGATTTTTTTCTAGTAGGGCTGACGGTTAAACAACAAGTTGTTTACATAAAGGCTTTACACTTTGTTTTTTACACTACGTAAATTTGAGGGGTGAAAACAGTTGACAGGTCAACTAGTTCAGTATGGACGACACCGCCAGCGTAAAAGCTTTGCTCGTATTAGCGAAGTGCTTGAATTGCCAAATCTCATCGAAATCCAAACAGCTTCGTATCAGTGGTTTTTAGATGAGGGTTTAAGAGAAATGTTCCAGGACATTTCACCGATTGAAGACTTTACCGGTAACCTCTCATTAGAGTTTATCGATTATAGTCTTGGCGACCCGAAATATTCTGTGGAGGAGTCCAAGGAGAGAGATGTTACATACTCCGCTCCGCTTCGCGTTAAAGTCCGCCTTGTTAACAAGGAAACGGGCGAAGTGAAGGATCAGGATGTATTTATGGGTGATTTTCCGCTTATGACTGACACTGGTACATTCGTGATTAATGGGGCAGAACGTGTCATTGTTTCGCAATTGGTTCGTTCTCCTAGTGTTTATTATAACGGAAAACTTGATAAAAACGGGAAAAAAGGTTTTACAGCTACTGTAATACCGAACCGTGGTGCATGGCTAGAGTATGAAACAGATGCGAAAGACGTGGTTTACGTTCGTATTGATCGTACCCGCAAGCTGCCGGTAACGGTGCTGCTTCGTGCACTTGGTTTTGGTTCCGAC
The DNA here is from genome assembly GCF_022808645.1 of Bacillus litorisediminis. Taxonomy (GTDB): domain Bacteria; phylum Bacillota; class Bacilli; order Bacillales; family JC228; genus Bacillus_BF; species Bacillus_BF litorisediminis. The sequence continues at coordinate 11,934 of NZ_JAKZKT010000040.1, read as the reverse complement.
CAAGAGATCATTGACCTTATTGGGGATAATGAATATTTGCGTAATACTCTTGAGAAGGACAATACAGAAAATACGGAAAAAGCGTTATTAGAAATATATGAACGCTTACGTCCGGGCGAACCGCCAACTGTTGAAAACGCAAAAAGTCTGTTGGTTTCAAGATTTTTTGATCCAAAACGTTACGACCTTGCAAGTGTAGGTCGTTACAAAATAAATAAGAAGCTTCATATTAAGAACCGTTTGTTTGGTCAAAGGCTGGCTGAGCCTATTGTTGACCCTGAAACAGGGGAAATTCTTATTGAAAAGGACACTGTTCTTGAGAGACGTGTGCTAGATAGGCTAATTCCTCACTTGAGCAAAGGAATCGGCTATGTGACCTATAGACCAACAGGCGGAGTAGTAGAGGAAGAAATCCTTTCACAATCTATTAAAATTTACGCTCCTAATGAAGAAGGCGAAAAAGTTATTACTGTCATAGGAAATGCCGATGTTCCTGAGAAAATCAAGAACATTACTCCTGCTGATATAATTGCTTCGATCAGCTATTTCTTTAACTTGCTGCACGGAGTAGGCGATACAGACGATATCGACCACCTAGGGAATCGTCGTTTACGCTCTGTTGGGGAGCTGTTGCAAAACCAATTTAGAATTGGTTTATCCAGAATGGAGCGCGTTGTTCGTGAAAGAATGTCTATTCAAGACACTGCCACGATTACACCGCAGCAGCTTATTAACATTAGACCGGTGATAGCTTCAATTAAAGAGTTTTTTGGAAGTTCTCAGTTGTCTCAATTCATGGATCAAACGAATCCATTAGCTGAACTGACACATAAGAGACGTCTATCAGCGTTGGGACCAGGCGGTTTGACTCGTGAACGCGCAGGCTTTGAGGTTCGTGACGTTCACTATTCTCACTATGGCCGTATGTGTCCAATTGAAACACCTGAAGGTCCGAATATCGGTCTGATTAACTCGCTTTCATCCTATGCGAAAGTAAATAAATTTGGATTTATTGAGACGCCTTATCGCCGGGTTGACCCAGATACTGGTAAGGTAACATCGCATATTGATTACTTAACGGCGGATGAAGAGGATAATTATGTAGTGGCTCAAGCCAATGCTCGTTTGGGTGAAGACGGTTCCTTCTTAGATGAAGAAGTTATTGCTAGATTCCGCGGTGAAAACACGGTTGTTAAGCGTGAGCGCGTCGATTATATGGATGTATCACCTAAACAGGTTGTTTCTGCAGCTACCGCGTGTATACCGTTCTTAGAAAACGATGACTCAAACCGTGCCTTGATGGGTGCGAACATGCAGCGTCAAGCTGTTCCGCTTATGCAGCCTGAAGCTCCAATTGTAGGTACAGGTATGGAATATGTTTCAGCAAAAGACTCTGGTGCTGCCGTTATTTGTAAGCACGAAGGTATTGTTGAACATGTTGAGGCAAAAGAGATTTGGGTCAGAAGAATTGAAGTTGTTGACGGTCAAGAGATTAAGGGAGATCTTGATAAATATCGGATGCTCAAATTTGTCCGTTCTAACCAAGGTACATGCTATAATCAGCGTCCGATTGTAAGTGTCGGCGACCGGGTAACGAAAGGTGAAATTTTAGCAGATGGACCTTCAATGGAAAAAGGCGAATTAGCTCTTGGGCGCAACGTATTGGTCGCATTTATGACCTGGGATGGTTACAACTACGAAGATGCGATTATTATGAGTGAAAGACTCGTCAAGGATGATGTATATACATCTATCCACATCGAGGAATATGAGTCTGAGTCCCGTGATACAAAGCTTGGACCTGAAGAAATTACACGTGATATTCCAAACGTCGGTGAAGATGCACTGCGCAACCTCGATGAAAGAGGAATTATCCGCATCGGTGCGGAGGTTAAGGATGGGGACCTTCTTGTTGGTAAAGTAACACCAAAAGGGGTAACTGAATTAACCGCGGAAGAAAGACTTCTTCACGCAATCTTTGGTGAAAAAGCAAGAGAAGTACGTGATACTTCCCTGCGCGTTCCTCACGGAGGCGGCGGAATTGTATTGGATGTTAAAGTCTTTACGCGGGAAGCCGGAGATGAATTGCCTCCAGGTGTGAACCAGCTGGTGCGAGTTTTCATTGTACAAAAACGTAAAATCCATGAAGGAGATAAAATGGCAGGCCGTCACGGTAATAAAGGGGTTATTTCCCGCATTTTACCTGAAGAAGATATGCCGTTTTTACCAGATGGTACACCAGTTGATATCATGTTAAATCCATTAGGGGTTCCATCGCGGATGAACATTGGTCAGGTACTTGAACTTCACCTGGGAATGGCTGCAAGAAGACTTGGTATCCATGTTGCTTCGCCGGTATTTGACGGTGCCCGTGAGGAAGATGTATGGGCAACGATTGAGGAAGCCGGAATGGCGAGCGATGCCAAAACGATTCTTTATGATGGCCGTACCGGTGAACCGTTTGATAACAGAGTTTCTGTCGGAATTATGTACATGATTAAATTAGCTCACATGGTTGACGATAAACTTCATGCTCGTTCAACAGGGCCATACTCATTGGTTACACAACAACCTCTTGGCGGTAAGGCTCAGTTTGGAGGACAGCGCTTTGGTGAGATGGAGGTATGGGCTCTCGAAGCTTACGGTGCTGCATATACTCTTCAAGAAATATTAACAGTTAAGTCCGATGACGTAGTGGGCCGTGTGAAAACATACGAGGCTATTGTTAAGGGCGACAATGTTCCAGAGCCAGGGGTTCCGGAATCCTTTAAGGTATTAATGAAGGAACTTCAAAGCTTAGGAATGGATGTCAAAATCTTGTCTAGTGATGACCAAGAAATTGAAATGCGTGATTTAGAAGATGATGATGAAGTACAACAAGCTGAATCTTTAACAATCTCGTCTGAACATGATCAGCCAGAAACTGAAACAGTTGGGACAAAAGAATAGTTATAAAAGCAACATAAGGGAAGAACCTGAGACGAAAAAGGGAGGTAGGCCCCTTGTTGGATGTCAATAATTTTGAGTATATGAAAATAGGTCTTGCTTCACCCGATAAGATCCGTTCATGGTCTTATGGAGAAGTTAAAAAGCCTGAAACCATTAACTATCGTACATTGAAGCCAGAGAAAGACGGTCTGTTCTGCGAAAGAATTTTCGGTCCGCAAAAAGACTGGGAGTGTCATTGCGGTAAGTATAAAAGAGTGCGTTACAAAGGTGTCGTTTGTGATCGTTGTGGCGTAGAAGTTACACGGGCAAAAGTACGTCGCGAGCGGATGGGACATATCGAGCTTGCGGCTCCCGTTTCTCATATCTGGTATTTTAAAGGAATCCCAAGCCGAATGGGTCTTATTTTGGATATGTCACCTCGTGCTTTGGAAGAGGTTATCTACTTTGCTTCCTATGTTGTGACAGATCCAGCTGATACTGCATTAGAGAAAAAACAACTTTTATCTGAAAAAGAATTTCGTGCATACCGTGAAAAGTATGGCAACAAGTTCCAAGCTTCAATGGGAGCAGAGGCTATCAAAAAGCTTCTGCAAGACATTGATCTTGAAAAAGAAGTAGAAACCTTGAAGGAAGAATTAAAGGTAGCTCAAGGACAACGCAGAACACGTGCAATTAAGCGTCTTGAAGTCCTGGAAGCCTTCAGAAACTCAGGAAATGATCCATCTTGGATGATTCTGGATGTTCTGCCTGTTATTCCGCCAGAACTTCGTCCGATGGTACAGCTTGATGGCGGTCGTTTTGCAACGTCTGACTTAAACGATTTATACCGTCGTGTTATCAACCGTAATAATCGTTTAAAACGCCTATTAGATCTTGGAGCACCAAGTATCATTGTTCAAAATGAAAAACGCATGCTTCAAGAGGCAGTAGACGCTCTTATCGATAATGGACGCCGAGGCCGACCGGTAACTGGCCCAGGAAACCGTCCGCTTAAATCACTTTCTCATATGCTTAAAGGTAAGCAAGGACGTTTCCGTCAAAACTTACTTGGAAAGCGTGTTGACTATTCTGGTCGTTCTGTTATCGTTGTTGGTCCGAACCTAAAAATGTACCAATGCGGTCTTCCTAAAGAAATGGCAATTGAATTATTCAAGCCATTTGTTATGAAAGAGCTTGTTGAAAAAGGGCTGGCACATAATATTAAGTCAGCCAAGCGTAAAATAGAGCGTCTTCACCCGGAAGTTTGGGATGTGCTAGAAGAAGTCATTAAAGAGCATCCGGTATTATTAAACCGTGCACCAACTCTGCACAGACTAGGGATCCAAGCGTTTGAACCAACACTTGTTGAAGGCAGAGCGATTCGTCTTCATCCATTAGTGTGTACAGCCTACAACGCAGACTTTGATGGTGACCAAATGGCCGTTCACGTTCCTTTATCTGCAGAGGCTCAAGCAGAGGCAAGATTATTAATGCTTGCGGCACAAAATATCTTGAACCCTAAAGATGGTAAACCGGTTGTTACTCCTTCTCAGGACATGGTATTAGGTAACTATTACTTAACCTTAGAAAGAGAAGGTGCTATTGGAGAAGGAATGGTATTTAAAGATACGAATGAAGCATTAGTGGCGTATCAAAATGGATATGTGCACCTGCATACTCGCGTAGCGGTATATGCCGGCTCTTTAAACAACCAATCCTTTACTGAAAAACAGAATAAAATGCTGTTGCTGACAACCGTCGGGAAGATTATTTTCAATGAAATTCTCCCAAACACGTTCCCATATATTAATGAACCGACAAAAGAGAACCTAGTTGAGAAAACACCTGAGAAATATTTTGTGGAACCAACTGAAAATGTCAAAGAAATTATTAAACAGCAAGAAATTATTCCTCCTTTCAAAAAAGGATTCTTAGGAAATATCATTGCGGAAGTATTTAAACGTTTCAAAATCACAGAAACATCTAAAATGCTTGACCGCATGAAGGACCTTGGATTTAGATACTCTACGAAAGCTGGAATTACAATCGGTATTGCGGATATCGTGGTGCTTGGCGAGAAAGAACAAATTCTTTCAGAAGCTCAGCAAAAAGTGGATAACGTTATGAAACAATTCAAGCGTGGTCTGATTACAGAGGATGAAAGATACGATCGCGTCATCTCTATTTGGAGTGCTGCGAAAGACGAAATCCAAGGTAAGCTGATGAAGACCCTTCATCGCTTAAATCCAATCTTTATGATGAGTGATTCCGGAGCCCGTGGTAACGCATCTAACTTTACACAGCTTGCGGGTATGCGCGGATTGATGGCAAACCCGGCTGGACGAATTATTGAATTACCGATTAAGTCTAGTTTCCGTGAGGGTCTAACCGTATTGGAATACTTTATTTCCACACACGGTGCCCGTAAAGGTCTTGCGGACACAGCTCTTAAAACGGCGGACTCTGGTTACTTAACACGCCGTCTGGTAGACGTTGCTCAAGATGTTATTGTTCGTGAGGATGACTGTGGTACGGACAGAGGAATTCGTGTAACTGCTTTAAAAGAAGGCAATGAAATTATTGAGCCACTTGAAGAGCGTTTAGTGGGACGCTATGCCCGTAAATCAGTGAAACATCCAGAAACAGGTGAAGTTCTTGTACCTGAAAATGGCTTTATCACTGAAGATCTTGCGAAAGAGATTGTGGATCTAGGAATTGAAGCTGTCTGGATTCGCTCTGCATTTACATGTAATACGAAACATGGTGTATGTAAAAAATGTTACGGCCAAAACCTTGCAACTGGTCAACAGGTTGAAGTTGGGGAAGCAGTAGGTATTATTGCTGCCCAATCAATCGGTGAACCAGGAACCCAGCTTACAATGCGTACGTTCCATACTGGCGGGGTAGCCGGAGATGACATTACCCAAGGTTTACCGCGGATCCAAGAGCTATTTGAAGCGCGTAATCCGAAAGGTCAGGCGGTTATTACTGAAATAGATGGTGTAGTAACAGCCATTAATGAAGCGAGAGACCGTCAGCAAGAAATTGTAATTCAAGGTGATGTCGAAACTCGGAACTATCTCATTCCATATACTGCACGCTTAAAGGTAGCTGTGAATGATCGGGTAGAAGCCGGAAGTGTATTAACAGAAGGTTCGATTGATCCTAAGGAATTGCTGAAGGTTAAAGACGTGGCTGCAGTCCAAGAATACCTGCTGCGCGAGGTACAAAAAGTTTACCGGATGCAAGGGGTAGAAATTGGCGACAAACACGTAGAAGTGATGGTTCGGCAAATGCTTCGTAAAGTACGGGTCATTGATGCCGGAGATACAGATGTGCTTCCAGGATCACTATTGGACATCCACCAGTTTACGGATGCCAACCGCAAAGCGTTGCTTGAAGGCAAATATCCAGCGACGGGACGTCCGGTACTCCTAGGTATTACAAAAGCATCGCTTGAAACTGACTCATTCCTATCAGCAGCTTCCTTCCAGGAAACAACTCGTGTTCTAACAGATGCTGCAATCAAAGGAAAACGGGATGAATTGTTAGGACTTAAGGAGAATGTAATTATTGGTAAGCTAGTTCCTGCAGGTACAGGAATGCAGCGCTACCGCAAAGCAACTCCTGAAGTCACTAAACAAGCTGCCGATGAACCAGTAAGTGTTCAGTAAACAATGGATTTCCAACATACTCGCGAGGAAGAAAGAACCTCTTCGCGAGTATGATCCATTTAAAAAGAAATTTTACAATACTTTAATACTGAAAATTTATTTCTATTGTTGACATCTATTCTTTTGGGATGATATTATAGCAAAGGTGCTTCTTACGAAAATGATGCTTTGGAGGAACCTTTAAGTGTCTTATGAAAAAGTATCAACCGCAAAAGAAATAGTCGTAGGAACAAAACAAACAGTCAAGGCTATTCAAAAGGGCCGTGTGCAAGCTGTTATACTGGCGGCTGATGCGGATCCGCGCGTAATTAACCCTGTGTTGACCGCTGCGGAAGAACACGGTGTCCCAATTTGGCAAGTAGACTCTATGCAAAAACTTGGGAAAGCTTGTGGAATTGATGTAAAAGCCAGTGCTGTTGGGATTATTAAAGAGAAATGAATGTTGCAATTTCTCGTTGCAATCTTTTCTTTTGTCCAAAAAATGAACCACCTGGATGTGTGGAACAAGAACTTGGACCTAGATTAGAATAGAAGAAGGGAGGACAAACAGATGCCAACTATTAACCAACTAGTGCGCAAGCCGCGTCAAACTAAAGAGGAAAAATCAAAATCTCCAGCGCTTAACAAAGGTTATAACAGCTTTAAAAAGTCTCAAACTAACCTTTCTTCACCACAAAAGCGCGGGGTTTGTACTCGTGTTGGTACAATGACACCGAAAAAACCAAACTCTGCATTGCGTAAATATGCGCGTGTTCGTTTAACAAACGGAATTGAAGTTACAGCTTATATTCCTGGAATCGGACATAACTTGCAAGAACACAGTGTTGTGCTAATTCGTGGAGGTCGTGTTAAAGACTTACCAGGGGTTCGTTATCACATTGTTCGCGGTGCTCTTGATACCGCTGGAGTTAACGAGCGCAAACAAGGCCGTTCTAAATACGGAACGAAAAAGCCAAAAGAGAAAAAATAATAGACTAATTTCATAAAACATCTTTGAAAGGAGGATACATCATGCCACGTAAAGGACCTGTAGCAAAAAGAGATGTACTGCCAGATCCGCTTTATAATTCAAAACTCGTTACTCGTTTAATCAACAAAATGATGATTGACGGTAAAAGAGGAAAAGCTCAAAAGATTCTTTATTCAGCATTTGAAATTATTCAAGAACGTACAGGTAAAGAGCCTATGGAGGTATTTGACCAAGCTCTTAAAAACATTATGCCTGTTCTTGAAGTGCGCGCACGCCGTGTCGGTGGTTCGAACTATCAAGTACCAGTTGAAGTTCGTCCAGATCGCCGTACTACACTTGGTTTGCGTTGGTTAGTAAACTATGCACGTCTTCGCGGTGAAAAAACAATGGAAGAGCGTCTTGCTAACGAAATTCTTGATGCAGCAAACAACACTGGTGCTGCTGTTAAGAAGCGTGAAGACACTCACAAAATGGCAGAAGCAAACAAAGCGTTTGCTCACTATCGCTGGTAATATTTCTTATCTAATACAAATTATTATTCCACACATAAAGGAAGGAGAAAGACTAAATGGCCAGAGAGTTCTCCTTAGAAAATACACGTAATATAGGAATCATGGCTCACATTGATGCTGGTAAGACCACAACAACTGAGCGTATTCTTTATTACACTGGTCGTATTCACAAGATTGGCGAAACTCACGAAGGTGCATCTCAGATGGACTGGATGGAGCAAGAACAAGAACGTGGAATCACGATTACATCTGCTGCAACAACTGCACAATGGAAAGGAAACCGCGTAAACATTATCGACACTCCAGGACACGTGGACTTCACTGTAGAGGTTGAACGTTCATTGCGTGTACTTGACGGTGCGGTTGCGGTTCTTGATGCCCAATCCGGTGTTGAACCTCAAACTGAAACAGTTTGGCGTCAAGCGACAACTTATGGAGTACCACGTATTGTGTTTGTAAACAAAATGGATAAAATCGGTGCAGACTTCCTGTACTCAGTAAAAACTCTTCATGAACGTTTACAAGCCAATGCTCATCCTATTCAGTTACCAATAGGTGCTGAAGATCAATTCGAAGGTATTATTGACCTTGTTGAAATGAAAGCTACGTTCTACGGTAACGATTTAGGTACCGATATCGAAGAACGTGAAATCCCTGAAGAATACCGTGCACAAGCTGAAGAATACCGCGAAAAATTAATTGAAGCGGTAGCTGAGCTTGATGAAGAATTAATGGAAAAGTATCTTGGCGGTGAAGAGCTCACAAACGAAGAGATCAAAGCTGCTATTCGTAAAGGTACTGTTAACGTTGAATTTTATCCGGTACTTTGTGGATCAGCCTTCAAAAACAAGGGTGTTCAAAAAATGCTAGATGCTGTTATCGACTATCTTCCATCTCCACTAGATGTACCAGCAATTAAAGGTACATTGCCTGATTCAGATGAAGTAGTTGAACGTCATTCAAGCGATGACGAACCATTCGCAGCTCTTGCGTTTAAAGTTATGACTGACCCATATGTCGGTAAACTTACATTCTTCCGTGTATATTCCGGAACATTAAGTTCTGGCTCATATGTACAAAACTCAACAAAAGGTAAGCGTGAGCGTGTCGGACGTATTCTGCAAATGCACGCAAACCACCGTGAAGAAATTTCTATGGTATATGCCGGAGATATCGCGGCAGCTGTTGGTTTAAAAGATACAACCACTGGTGATACTCTATGTGATGAAAAGAATCTAGTTATTCTAGAATCAATGGAATTCCCAGAGCCAGTTATTCAGCTTTCTATCGAACCAAAATCAAAAGCTGACCAAGATAAAATGACAACGGCATTACAAAAACTTCAAGAAGAAGACCCAACTTTCCGCGCCTATACTGATCAGGAAACTGGACAAGTTATTATCGCCGGAATGGGAGAGCTTCACCTAGATATCCTTGTAGACCGTATGAAGCGTGAATTTAAGGTAGAAGCTAACGTGGGTGCTCCACAGGTAGCGTACCGTGAAACATTCCGTTCTAGTGCACAGGTTGAAGGTAAATTTGCTCGTCAATCTGGTGGTCGCGGACAATACGGACACGTTTGGATTGAATTCTCTCCAAACGAAGAAGGAAAAGGCTTCGAATTCGAAAATGCAATCGTCGGTGGTGTTGTTCCACGTGAATACATCCCAGCGGTTCAAGCGGGTCTTGAAGATGCCCTTGAAAGAGGCGTATTAGCAGGATTCCCAATGGTAGACATCAAAGCAAAATTATTTGATGGTTCTTACCATGATGTCGACTCAAGTGAGATGGCGTTTAAAATTGCTGCATCTATGGCACTTAAGAACGCTGCCGCCAAGTGTGACCCTGTTATTCTAGAACCGGTAATGAAGGTTGAAGTTATCGTTCCTGAGGAATATATGGGCGATATCATGGGTAACATTACTGCTCGCCGCGGTCGTGTTGAAGGTATGGAAGCACGCGGTAATGCTCAAGTTGTTCGCGCGATGGTTCCACTATCTGAAATGTTTGGATATGCGACAACTCTTCGTTCTGCTACTCAAGGTCGTGGGGTATTCACAATGCAATTCGACCATTACGAAGAAGTTCCAAAATCGATTTCTGATGAAATCATCAAAAAAAATAAAGGTGAATAATTGATTTCACCTTTATGATAAAGTATAACTACTTATAGAAATGTGGTTGCTATGAAAACGAGAAAATCGTTTTCATAGCCCATATATAAACTTTCTATTACTTAATTTTAAAATTTAAGGAGGAAATCCTAATGGGTAAAGCTAAATTTGATCGTTCTAAGCCACACGTAAACGTTGGTACAATCGGACACGTTGACCATGGTAAAACTACTCTTACTGCAGCTATCACTACTGTACTTGCTAAACAAGGTAAAGCTGAAGCTCGTGCATATGATCAAATCGACGGTGCACCAGAAGAAAGAGAGCGTGGTATCACAATCTCTACTGCACACGTAGAATATGAAACTGAAAATCGTCACTATGCTCACGTTGACTGCCCAGGACACGCTGACTATGTTAAAAATATGATCACTGGTGCTGCGCAAATGGATGGCGGAATCCTAGTAGTATCTGCTGCTGATGGTCCAATGCCACAAACACGTGAACACATTCTTCTTTCTCGTCAAGTAGGTGTTCCTTACCTTGTTGTATTCTTAAACAAATGTGACATGGTTGATGACGAAGAACTATTAGAACTAGTTGAAATGGAAGTTCGTGATCTTCTTTCTGAGTACGATTTCCCTGGGGATGAAATCCCTGTAATTAAAGGTTCTGCTCTTAAAGCTCTTGAAGGAGATGCTGAGTGGGAAGCTAAAATTATCGAACTTATGGACGCTGTTGATGAGTACGTTCCAACTCCACAACGTGAAACTGACAAGCCATTCATGATGCCGGTTGAGGATGTATTCTCTATCACTGGCCGTGGTACAGTTGCTACTGGACGTGTTGAGCGCGGACAAGTTAAAGTTGGTGACGTAGTTGAAATTATTGGTCTTACTGAAGAGCCAAAATCAACTACTGTAACTGGTGTTGAAATGTTCCGTAAGCTTCTTGATTATGCTGAAGCTGGAGATAACATTGGTGCACTTCTTCGTGGGGTTTCTCGTGATGAAGTACAACGTGGTCAAGTATTAGCAAAGCCTGGTACAATCACACCACACACTAGCTTCAAAGCTGAGGTTTATGTTCTTTCTAAAGAAGAAGGTGGACGTCACACTCCATTCTTCTCAAACTATCGTCCACAATTCTACTTCCGTACAACTGATGTAACAGGAATCATTACACTTCCTGAAGGAGTAGAAATGGTTATGCCTGGCGATAACATCGAAATGACTGTTGAACTAATCGCTCCTATCGCGATTGAAGAAGGTACTAAGTTCTCTATCCGTGAGGGTGGACGTACTGTAGGTGCCGGAGTCGTTTCTTCTATTACTAAGTAATGACCGAACAATTAAAAAGATGCATCTTTTAAAGCCATCGCTTACTAGCGATGGCTCAGATTGAAGACAAAAGGCATTTGGGAATGTTTTTATTCCCAAATGCCTTTATGATTTTAAGAATTTTTCTCAGAATCCATCTTAGAAATGAGTGTGATTTGTCTATTATTCTTATTCTTTATGCCATTTTTGGACTTACCCAAGTCCAGTTGGCTAATTTCTTAAGATTTATGGCAGCAAACGTAAGCATCGCCTGCATGGACAATTTTTTAAGGCCTCTTAAAGTAGTCCATCGCATACCATGCTTTTCTTTTGCATCCGCAAAGACTCGTTCAATGGATTCTTTTCGACGTGCATATATTTCTTTTACTTCTTGTTTATGACGAAGGTGTTCGGCCT
>NZ_JAKZKT010000004.1 GCF_022808645.1 Bacillus litorisediminis | reverse complement strand
AAGAAATGGGAAGGTGGACACATCCAACAATGGGCCATGATCATGAATCAACTATTAGTTCACGACCACCTGAAGAAACGTGTGAAGAAATATCTAGAATAACTTACACACTTTTCTTGACAAGCCCAAAATTAGCAAATAAACCTTAACTATTCCCCCCTTATAGTTTATATAAATAAAGAAGTCACCCATTGGTGACTTCTTTTGTGTTCCTTGTATTCCTTACCGCCAGCCCCGTTCGTATTGCACGGGTCCTGCTATTTCTTCACCTAGCTCTTTTGCAGCCGTTCGCGGCCAATATGGGTCACGTAAAAGTTCTCTTGCCAGAAATATTAAGTCAGCCCGTTCATTTTGCAATATTTCTTCCGCCTGTACGGCTTTTGTAATCAATCCTACAGCTCCAGTATCAATTCCGGCACCTTGCTTGATGGTTTCAGCCAGTTTTACCTGATAGCCAGGGTAAGCATTGATTTTGGATGGAACGACAGCTCCTGAACTTACATCAATCAGATCAACATCTTGTTCTTTCATCCAACGGCAGAACGTAACATAATCTTCTACATCCAGACCTTCCTCATGATAGTCCTTTGCAGATACCCTTACAAAAAGCGGACCGTTCCAAATGGACCGAATCGCGTCTATCACTTCTCTTAAGAATCGATAGCGATTTTCAGCTGAGCCGCCATATTCATCAGTACGATTATTAGAAAGCGGGGAGAGAAATTGATTAATTAAGTATCCATGAGCTCCATGAATTTCTAATATGTCAAAGCCAGCCCGGATTGCACGATCTGCTCCTTGTTTAAAAGCTTCCACCGTCTGCGCAATTTCAGCCTTGGTCAATTCTTTTGGAGTTTTATAATTTTCATTAAAAGGAAGCGCTGATGCTGAATAAATATCCCCATCTACTGTTGCTTTTCTTCCGGCATGTGCAAGTTGAATCGCGGTTTTTGCACCATGTTCCTTTATCAATGATACAAGCTTTGCCAAACCTTCAATGTGATCATCTGACCAAATTCCTAAATCTTGAGCAGATATCCTGCCTTGGGGAGTGACAGCAGTAGCTTCAATCATAATGAGGCCAACTTGACCAACTGCCCGGCTTGTATAGTGAGTATAATGCCAGTTCTGCACCATACCGTCTTCTTCGTGCGAGGAATACATGCACATTGGTGACATCACAATTCTATTTTTTAAAGTAACACCTTTAACGGTATAGGGAGAAAATAACTTTGTCTTCATTGATGGTGCCTCCTTTTTCATTTCGGTTTCTTAATTACAAAAAAAGTATAGCAATTATCTGTTCAAAATTGAAATTTTCTGCAACATAAGGTTCTGATCTATATTTCAAGAATAATAACTTGATAAATTACAAAATAACGTATATAATGAAAAGCATAAATGAATACTTTACCTTTTATTAAAGGGGAGTAGCTGTTCAATAAAAGTCGTCATTACGGGATTTAATCCTCGGCTTTATTGGCAACTAAGGACGTTGTTAGCGAGACCTTTACTTCAGTGTAGAGGTCTCTTTTTGTATGACCTTTACCTGATTTGGTAAAGGTCATTTTTTATATAAATCTTTTTATATATTAGTTGTCAAACAAAGATAGGAGGAGAACAAATGGAATTATCATTGTTAGTAGAGTATGGCTGGGTATTGTTAGTCTTGGTTGCGTTAGAGGGATTATTGGCAGCTGACAATGCATTAGTTCTTGCCATTATGGTAAAGCATTTACCGGAAGAAGAACGAAAAAAAGCATTGTTCTACGGACTGGCAGGTGCTTTTATCTTACGTTTCTTAGCATTATTCGCGATTTCGTTTCTCGTCAATGTCTGGCAGATTCAGGCGATCGGTGCGCTTTATCTTCTCTTTATCGCCATTAACCATATCTTCCGTAAGGCAGTGGTGAAAAACACGGAGAAGAAGGATAAGCCTAAAGCCAAAGGCGGGTTATGGGCAACTGTTTTTAAAGTAGAGTTAGCAGATATGGCATTTGCGGTTGATTCTATATTAGCTGCAGTAGCGTTAGCAATGGCGCTGCCAAGTACGCCGCTTCCGGCAATTGGCGGACTTGATGGGGGCCAATTTTTAGTTATCTTTGCTGGCGGAGTCATCGGTTTGATTATCATGCGGTTTGCAGCTAATTTCTTTGTGAAATTACTGCATGAAAGACCGGGTCTCGAGATTGCTGCGTTTCTCATCGTGGGCTGGGTAGGCATTAAGTTAGCCGTCCATACTCTTTCCCATCCGAGTCTTGGCGTCCTTTCAGAACACTTTGCAGAATCGCCAGAATGGAAGCTCACTTTCTATGCTGTTCTTGTATTGATTGCCTTAGGCGGATGGCTTTTCTCGCGGCCAAAAGCTGCAGAGACTATTCAGGAACGAAAAAGAGCTTAAGCACTATATTATTTTAAAAAAGATGAGCATTTGCATCATGCTCATCTTTTTTCTATGTGGCACTTATTTTACATATTCTTTCCCGAGCTTTTTGGACTGACGGGTTGCTTCTTTTACACAGGAGACGAGTGCTTCTTTTACGTGAAGCGATTCGAGTACTTTTAATCCTGCCTCCGTTGTCCCGCCTGGGCTTGTCACGGCTTTCCTTAAGTCCGCTGGTTCTTTTTTCGTTTGATTCAGCATTTCGCCTGCACCCATCAAGGTTTGGATAATAAACGTTTTAGCAATTTCCTCATCCAGCCCTAACTCCTTCGCTGATTGCTCAAAGGCTTCCACAATGTAATAAATATAGGCTGGGCCGCTTCCTGAAAGCCCAGTTATGGCATCTAATTTTTCTTCATCTACAACTGCTGTAACGCCAATACTGGAAAACAGCTGAACTACATTCTTTACTTCATCCTCGCTCACCCGCTGATTATGAGCGATAGCTGTTGCTGATTTCCCTATTGCAGCTGACGTATTCGGCATCGCCCGGACAATTTTAAATTCTTCACCAAGTATCTTTTCAATCGTATTAATTGGAATACCAGCTAATACTGAAATGATAACCGATGTCCTTTGGACATATGGTTTAATTGTCTCTAAGGCTTCATGAGCATCCTTTGGTTTCATCGCCAGAATAATACATTGGGCTTCCTTAAGTATTCCTTCGAGGTCATATGTCGTCTGAACCCCATATTTTTCTTGTAAATACTGCAGACGCTGCTGGTCCTGTTTGTTCGTTACGAAGAGGGAAGCTGGAGAAACAAGACCCCGCCCTAATATTCCTTCTATGATGGATTCTGCCATTGAACCAGCACCAATACACGCAATCTTCTCCATTGTTCCTTCCTCCTTTAGCTTTATTAAAATTAAAAAATCTAATAAAAAAAGCTTTCCATCCTGTAAAGGACGAAAAGCTTAGCTTCCGTGGTACCACCTTTGTTCCCTCTATAAAGAGAGCAACTCGATTGACTTATAACGGGCGTCAGCCGTTCAGGTTGTCCTGAAACGCTCATAAGGTAGGTTCAATAAAACAGGGGATGGTGAAGTCTTTCAGCCCCGGTTGGACTTCACTCTCTTTCATCATGTTTTATTTACTGGCCTTACTCATTGCCGTAACTATAAATTTAAAGATATTATATGAGATTATGCTAAAAAATTGACCTTTTTGTCAAGTGTTTTAGGAAGTTATTTTCATGACAAAATAGGTGAAATACAGTAAAATAAAATGAATGGTTATTCATTTTTAGGGAAGGCAGCTGAACAATGTTGGGAAATTGGCACGCGGGTATTGCACAAATTACACTCTCTACACCGTTTGCGGTTGGAGATGTTCATGCTTATTTAATTAAGGGAGATGCTCTGACTTTGGTAGATGCGGGTGTGCTGACAAATGAAGCTTGGGAACAAATGCAGCACTCCTTTAGCGAGCTGGGGATTAAGATTCACGATATTGATCAAATTGTTTTAACCCATCATCACCCTGATCATGTTGGGTTAGTTGAAAAATTTCCTCAATCAACACCCGTACTGGCTCATCCGGCTGCGGACAGATGGCTTTACCGGACAAAGGATTTTGCTGATTATCATCGGGAAGTTTTTACAGAGTGGTTTGCTGAGTTTGGTGTTCCTGATGAATTTTCTTATTATCTGGATCAATTAATGAGTCCGCTTGATTATGCCTGCCAGAGAAAGCTGGATATCCCTCTAACGGATGGAATGACTCTTCCTTTAGAAAATGATTGGGTGGTATTAGAAACACCTGGACATGCAACCAGCCATATTAGTTTATATCGGGAAAAAGATCAGATTCTAATTGGCGGAGACGTGCTTCTGAACCATATCTCATCTAATCCTATCTTAGAGCCGCCCTTTAATAAGGGGGAGGAACGCCATAAACCTTTGTTAGATTATATACATACGTTAGAAGACTTAGCTGAGCTAAATCCTTTGACGGTTTATCCGGGTCATGGGGAAATTATGAAGGGCGGTGTGAGAGAGCTAGTAGAAAAAAGGTTAAAAGCGCAAGAAGAACGGGCTTTTAAGGTATGGGACATGCTGAAGGAAAATGAAAATTTGTCGGTATTTGAAATTTGCCGGAAGCTATTTCCGCATGCCTATAAAACGCAGCTGCCTCTTACGATTTCGGAAACAGTTGGACAATTAGATTATATAGAAGCCAAATTTCAGATAAAGGATTGGAATCAAACATGATAAATGATCGGCTAAACGGCAAAAATGTGGTTATTACAGGAGCATCATCAGGCATTGGCGCGAAAATAGCGGTACTATGTGCACAAAGTGGGGCTAACGTGATTTTATTAGCGAGATCATGGGACAAGCTTCAAACTTTAAAGCAGGAGATTGAGGAAAATTATCCGGTATCTGTATGGATTTATAAGCTGGATATAGCGAATACCGATGAAATTCAGAGAATTTTTGCACAAATAACTGCAGAAGTCCCGTCTATTGATGTTCTCGTCAATAATGCAGGATTTGGCATATTTGAAACGGTTGAAGAGGCCAAGATTGAACATGCCAAAGCGATGTTTGAAACCAATGTGATTGGACTAATCGGGTGCACCAAAATGGTGCTCCCTGGAATGAAAGCAAGAAAGCAGGGACATATCATTAATATCGCATCAATTGCCGGAAAAATTGCTACGCCTAAATCCAGTATATATTCTGCTACTAAGCATGCGGTTCTCGGTTTTACCAATGCCCTTAGGCTGGAAGTAGCTGAAGATGGAATCTTTGTGACCGCTGTTAACCCGGGGCCAATCGAAACTAATTTTTTTAATATAGCTGATCAAACTGGTTCTTATGTCAAAAATGTGCGGAAGATTATGCTATCCAGCGACCAGGTCGCTGGAGCAGTTGTAAAAAGAATGCTAAGCCGGACAAGGGAAATCAATCTGCCTCGCTGGATGAATGCAGGTGATGTCCTTTTTACTCTTTTCCCTAAAACCTTTGAAAGACTTGGCAAAAAAGCTATCTTTAAAAAATAGTGTAACAAATGATGAGTTCCCTCCGTCAAACTAAGTAAAGAGAAGACACCTTAGGAGGGTTTATATATGTTAAAAAAGGGGATTATCGTGATTGCGGCTGTCCTGTTTCTAGCAGGGTGCGGAACGGCTCGGGATACAACTTCCGGAGACGAAGGAGATACAGTGAATTACCGTGAGTCAGAACCTATGTTTATTACGGATCTTATGGCTGAAGGAGAAATGAAGAGGGTTCTCATTAAGGATATTATCTATGGCATTGAAGAAGAGACTGAGATCGTAAATGACAAGGGAGAAGAACTAGCCTTTGAAGATTTAGAGCTTGGCATGCGTGTCATTCCTGAGTCAACCGGTCCAATTTTAGAATCATACCCTGGCCAAACCGGCGCGAAAAAAATCATGGTCTTAACGGATGATGAGAGTAAGGCAGAAGCAGCTGTTGTGCGATCGGTCGTTCATGAAATCAAGAATGAGGAATTAGATGGATTCACAATCGTTAAGGAATTGAAAAAAACCGAATCAGGCTATGAAATCCATGCAGACGTGTCTTCTGGTACCCAGCCTAATCGGGTTTATCTCTATGACATGGCCACTCAGAAGCTTGAGCTCCAGCCTTAATAACAGGAAAAATGTCAGCCCGCTATTTTGGCGGGTTGTTTTATTTTAAAAATGAAACATGGGGACGGTTCTTGCGTTTCACTTTGTAACGGACATCTTTTCCGCTATATGTGAAAAAATGGGGGATTTCAGAAATGAAAGGACATAGTTCCGTTATCAAGGTAAATATCAGCGATATCAGCTCCACAAATAAAAATAATAAAAAATAAAAAACAAAATGCTTTTTTTCCAGTCTAACAAATAGAACCATTCAAAAGGGGAGAGCGTGTTGACGCAAAAAAGCTTAGTGAAACGAGCGATAAAAGGCGATGACGGCGCTTTTTATGAGCTGATTCAGAGAGAAAAAAACAAACTCTATAAAATCGCGATTCTTTACCTGAAAAATGAAGATGATGCAATTGAAGCCGTCCAAGAGATCACGTATCGTGCTTATTGTTCGATTTCATCCTTAAGAAAACCGCAATATTTTTCAACCTGGATTGTCCGGATCTTAATTAATTATTGTTTTTCACTTCTGAAAGAACGAAAACGCCTATCTTTTCACGATGAAATGGCACAGATACTTGGCGGAAAAGAGGATGCGATTTATCTAGATGTGTATGTAGCTTTGGAGAAATTAGAGGAAAATCAGCGAAATGCCATTACACTTAAGTATTTGCACCAATTTAAAATTAGAGAAATTGCTGACATCCTTGAATGTCCTGATGGAACAGTTAAAACATGGATTCATAAGGGACTAGAGACTCTTCGATTAGAACTCCGTGATGAGGAAGGAGGGGCTCACCGTGTTTACGAATGAGGAGAAAACATTAGAGGCACTGCATAAAAAAATGGATCATGTTCAGATTCCTGAAGTCCGTTTAGATGAAGCGATACTGAGAGGGATTCACCGTGGGAAACTAGAAGCACCCAAACGAAAAAAAGGGGTGTCTTGGAATTGGAGAGCCGGACTCGCCCAGGCTGCTGTTGTACTCCTCTTATTTGTTCTTTCAATCCGTTATTTAGATGGGTTTGCTGCGGTCGTGCGGGGAATTCCGGGCATGGAAAACCTCGTAAGTGCTATCCGTGATGAACCCTCACTGCAGGAAGCAATTGATAATCATTTCTTACAAGAAATAGGTTTGTCTGACGAACATGATGGAATTAAGTTCACCGTTCATTCTGTATTAGCAGATGAAAAAAGAATGATCTTGTTTTACTCAATTGAAACGGATCAGGAGTTTAACGAATTGACGGTTAGACCCGAGCTGATTGATAAAGACGGAAATAAAATGGATCAGGGCTATGCTATGTCTGTTTGGAGTGTCCCTGAACCGCACAAGTCGAAAGGGAAACTGTATCAGATTGAGTTTACTTTTACCGATATAGAAGTACCCGAGGAATTTTTGCTTGAGGTTCATATAAGTGAGTATCGTTCTGAGCTTCCTGGGGAATGGAAAATTCCGATTCAGCTGGACAGAAGTGTTTTTGCCGGACAGAAAAAAGAGTTTGTCCTTAATCAAACCTTTGACTTTGAAGGGCAGAAAGTGACAGTTCGGGACATCACTATTTATCCAACACGAACGGAAATAGATGTTATGTTTGATGAAAAGAACTCGAAGCAAGTTTTTGATATTGAGGATTTGCGGTTAGTAGACGAAAAGGGTGAGTTCTGGTCCGGTCATCCTGGCAGTTTATCGGCTACAGGTTTGCAAGATTATATGACTTTTTATCTGGAAAGTAATTATTTCCGTCATCCTAAACACCTTAGCTTACAATTTTCTAAACTGCAGGCTCTTGATAAGGATGAGCTGGATCTAGTCATTGACCCTGCTAAAGCAGAGATTATCAAAAGGCCTTCGGTAGGACCAGAGCTATCGGTAAAGCGGGAGGGCAGTCTCTTACTTATTACAATCCATGATGTGCCGGACGACTTTCATCACTTCGTTATCGAAAAAGTAACCGACAGTGCGGGCAATGAGTTGAATCGGAATAGTATGGGCGTTGCGGAGACTGGAAAGGATATGATTTTCCATGTTCCTTATAATGATAAAACTGTCGCACCTGGTCCTATAAGGATAAGAATGAACGGATTCCCTTCTTATATTTACGGAGATGCTAATATACCGCTTTATTAAAAAAATCCCGTTTCCTCTGTGAGGGGAGGATGCGGGATTTCTTGTCTCATACATTCGCATCATTGGTTATATACTCATATACCACATCTTCCACGAGCTCATATACCTCATTTTCTGACGCCAGTGTTTTCCTTTCCATGATCCGCTTGTACATAATCTCATAATCTTCATTCCTAATTTCCCAGTCATCCGCCCCTGATATATAGGGAATTAACGCGTCTTCAATCATTTTGTATATAAATTTTTTCTCCAATTTCCAACACCTCTCCTCGTATTATACAGAACAAACCAAAAAATCCACCTTAAAATTTCCATTGAATCAGAACGTATATTCCCCTACAATAATACATATAATATATAGGAACATATGTTTGGTTAAATTTGGAGGAGAAGAAGATGGTTGATTACAGCTTGTTTCCCAGGAAACAGATACTATGCATTGACATGAAGAGCTTTTATGCAAGCTGCTCGGCCGTCATGGAAGGATTGGATCCTCTTACCTGTTACCTGGCTGTTGTGGGTGATATCGACCGTCAGGGAAGTATCGTACTGGCCGCCTCCCCCCGTTTGAAAAGTGAGTTTGGGATTAAAACAGGGTGCAGGCGCTTTGAAATTCCCAATGATCCGCGGATCAAGATAGTCGAACCGAAAATGTCGACGTATTTGCGGCTTTCCACCGAAATTACACGCCTCTTTCATCGTTACGTCCCAAAGGAAGCGATTCATACGTACAGCGTTGATGAAAGCTTTTTGCAGTTAGACGGGGCAAACAATCTCTGGGGTGATGCGAAAACAGTCGCATATCAAATTAGAGACGAATTGGAGCGGGAATTTCAGCTCCCCTGTGCAATCGGAATTGGTCCGAACATGCTTCTGGCCAAGCTTTGCCTGGATTTAGAAGCAAAAAAGAAGGGGGTAGCAGAGTGGACATATGAAGATGTAGCTAAAAAGCTTTGGCCCGTGACCCCTTTACGGGAAATGTGGGGAATTGGCCGGAGAATCGAAAAAAGACTAAACAGTATGGGGATTTTTACAGTTGGTCAGCTAGCCAATTACGACCTGGAAAGGCTAGAAGCAAAGTTTGGCATAATGGGAAACCAGCTTTACCACCATGCCTGGGGCATAGATTTATCAGAAATTGGCGCCCCGATTATGGAAGGGCAGATTAGCTTTGGCAAAAGCCAAATTTTGCTTCGTGACTATACCGATGAGACGGAGGTGAAGCACGTTATTTTAGAAATTTGCGAGGAGGTGGCGAGGAGAGCGCGTACCCATAAAATGGCAGGCCGCACGATTAGCCTTAGCGTCGGGTACAGTAAAGATGAGTTTGGCGGCGGCTTTCACCGCTCCCGTTCGATTCCGGAGCCAACCAATATAACGATGGATCTTTACCGGGTATGTTTGGAACTGTTTCATGAGAATTTTGAGAAAAAAACAGTT
Source organism: Bacillus litorisediminis (assembly GCF_022808645.1). Classification (GTDB taxonomy): domain Bacteria; phylum Bacillota; class Bacilli; order Bacillales; family JC228; genus Bacillus_BF; species Bacillus_BF litorisediminis. The sequence continues at coordinate 167,192 of NZ_JAKZKT010000004.1, read as the reverse complement.
CGTCAGCTGGCGGTGACGCTCTCCAATGTGGTGCCGGACGAGAGTATGCAGTTAAATTTGTTCGACCCGGATCAGCCCAAGCGCCGGGAGTTAGGGTACGCGATGGATCTGATTCGCCGCCGCCACGGCTCGAGTGCGCTGCTCCGGGCCGTTTCTTATACATCAGGAGGGACTGCCGTTTATCGCTCTAAGCTCGTAGGCGGTCACAAATCATAACGGAAGAAGGAAGAAACGGATGCTTCGAGATCGCGGACGAATTAAATGGACATCAATGATGCTGCCGGAACACGTTAAGCTCTTGCGTGACTGGGCAGAAGAAGACAAATATGAAACACCAAAAGAGTTGGACGAACAACAGATGGAGGAAATGAATCAGCTATTGGAAGAAGCGATTGCAACTGACCAGCCTTTACTGATTACCTACTTTGAAAACCATCATTATCAGACTGTAAAGGGGCGTGTTCACAAGGTCGATCCTTATCAGCATCGCCTCTATCTGAAAAGAGAAAATGAAGAGGTTCTCCTTATTCCTTTCGAAAGAATCGGGCGGATTGCCGCGGTCTGAAAAAGGAGGGGCAACCCTTTTTTTATTTATACTTTAAGTCTTCAAAAAACGAATAAAAGTCAACGGCAGAAAAATTGTAAAAATATTCTGTACATTATTAAGTAAAATTATATATAATTTTCGTATCAACGAATAAGGAGGAACTTTCAATGAAAAACATGACATATCAATCCGTTCAAACATATAAGGGTGGAACACTTTCTTAAATGTTTACGGTGTACCCCCTTATATGTGTTTATTTAAATAACACAAAAAGGGGTAACTCATGGATTTTCCAATTAAAAAATTTTTATCGTATTACAAACCGTATTTAAAGTTGTATCTTTCAGTATTGGCATGTGCCTTTATTGTGTCGGGTGTCACATTGGTGTTCCCATTACTCGTGCGGTATATAACGAAAGATGTCCTTGAAGGAGACTTGATCGCCGCCCTGAGTGAGATTTATTGGATAGGCGGGCTGATGCTTGTTTTAGTCGCCATCCAGAATATTGGAAACTATTTTGTTGACTATAAAGGACATGAAGTTGGTGCTCGAATGGAAAGTGATATGCGCAGTGAGCTGTTCGCACACATGCAAAAACTTTCCTTCAGCTTTTACGATAAGGAAAACACAGGCCAGCTCATGTCCAGAATTACGAACGATCTGCTGCTGCTTTCCGAATTGTACCATCACGGCCCGGAAGACTATCTCAAATATCTGGTCCGCTTTATTGGGGCATTTGTTATTTTATTCATTATTAATGCACCATTGACGATTGTCACATTCTGCTTCCTGCCATTGTTAGGAGCCATTTCTTTATATTTTAATAAGATCGAAAACATGGCATTAAGAAGAAACAAAGAAAGGATTGGGGACATAAACGCACAGGCAGAGGATAGTCTATCAGGAAACCGTGTAGTCAAATCATTTGCCAACGAGCAGGTTGAGATTGAGAAGTTTAACCGGGAAAATAATCGTTTCCTTGATAGCAGAAAAATATTTTATAAGACGGAAGCAAAGTTTTACAATGGGGTACAAACGATTATCCAATTGATTACGGTGACGGTAATCATATTTGGCAGTACCAGTATCGTCAACAACACATTAGATTTAGCGGATTTGATCACTTTTTTACTGTACATCAACTTTATGATTGAGCCCATTCAAAAACTGACTCATATGAGTACCCAGTTTCAAGAAGGAATTACTGGCTTTCAGCGATTTATGGAAATCATGAATGTAAAACCCGTGATCGAGAACAATCCGAATGCCGTGACTTTGATAGAAGTTCGCGGTGAAATCGAGTTCAAAAATGTATCCTTCCGCTATGATGACCATTTGAATTATGTGTTGGAAAACCTGTCTCTTCGTATACAACCAGGAGAGTATGTAGCGTTGGTTGGTCCGTCTGGAGCAGGAAAAACGACATTTTGCTCGCTCATCCCCCGCTTTTATGAAGTTACAGACGGAGAAATATTACTGGACGGGAACAACGTTCGCACGATCGACCTGCAGTCTTTACGAAAAAGTATTGGAATTGTACAGCAGGATGTTTATCTCTTCGCGGGAACGGTTATGGAAAATATTCGTTACGGAAATCCGCAAGCCAGCGATGAAGAAATTATAAATGCTTCTAAGCATGCAAACGCTCACGACTTTATCATGAACTTGCCAAACGGATATCACTCTGAAATTGGTCAGCGTGGAGTCAAACTTTCCGGCGGGCAAAAACAGAGACTAAGCATAGCCCGTGTATTCCTAAAGAACCCGCCCATTCTTATTTTAGATGAGGCAACAAGTGCATTAGATAATGAGAGCGAAAGCATCATTAAGAAATCACTCGAAAAATTGGCAAAAGGGCGTACAACGATTGTTATTGCGCATCGTCTTTCAACCATCCGCAATGCAGGACGGATTATCGTAATAACTGAGGATGGTATTGTGGAACAAGGCACACACGATGCGTTACTTGCGAACAATGGTGCTTATTCACATCTGTATACTAAACAGTTTGAATTCACATCATAATTTTCTTTAAATAAATCGGCTCTCTTAAAAAGGGCTGATTTATTTTTTTATATTAGAATCTAATTGAATCACAGCTTCCCAGTTATCTATATTTGTAAAGCTATTCAGTGAACCTGAGGAGCGCATGCACGCTCTTAAGTCAGAAATTCCAATTCATACCGTTTCAGTCGGAATACATGGACATCCTATCCTCTCTTCCCTATAATAGAAAAGGTATGGGCCGAATTGATGGAAGAAAAGGAGAACAGAATCGTGATTTCTTTACAAAATGTTCGAAAGAGCTATCTGCAAAAGAAAAAACGTTATGAGGCGATTCAAAATGTATCTTTAACTGTAAATAAGGGAGATATCTACGGAATTATCGGGCATAGCGGTGCTGGGAAATCTACGCTGCTGAGGCTGATAAATTTATTAGAAAAACCGGATGAAGGAGAGGTTCTGGTTCATAACCAGGACTTAACGAAGCTTAACAGCAAGCAGTTGCGAAAAGCGCGGCAATCGATTGGGATGATTTTTCAGCATTTCAATCTGGTCGCTAATAAAACGGTTTTTGATAATGTGCTAGTTTCATTGGAATTAGCCCGATTTCCTAAAAGGGAGAGAACCGAACGGGTCCTAGAAAGTTTAAGATTTGTCGGTCTCGATCAGGAAAGGGATAAATACCCCGCCCAATTAAGCGGCGGACAGAAACAGCGGGTTGCGATTGCCAGAGCCCTTGCCAATCGTCCGACGATTCTTTTATGTGATGAGCCGACTTCAGCTCTCGACCCGAACACAACCGCTGAGATTTTAGAAGTACTCCAGACCATTAATCATGAACTGGGAGTCACGATTGTAATTGTGAGTCATGAAATGGGTGTCATAACCAGTATTTGCAACCGGGTTTCGATTATGGAAAATGGTGCGATTTATAAAACCGTGGATGTGAAGCCTAAGGGCATAGCCGTTCCAAGCAAAAGTCCAGACTGGTTTTTACAACAGCTGCAAGAGGAGGGTGAAAGACATCATGCCTGAGATCTTAGTCCAATATCAGTCTGAGATATGGCAATCGATTGGTGAGACTTTTGTGATGGTGGGAGTATCGGTTTTAGCTGCCATTCTGCTGGGGCTCCCAACCGGGACCTTGCTGTTTTTGTGCCGAAAAGGACAATTGCTTGAAAATCAATCTGTTTTTTCTGCGCTCAATCTATTTGTAAACATTGTCCGGTCCTTTCCCTTTTTATTATTTGTAGTCTTTTTGATTCCGTTTACTAGATTGATAGTTGGAACCGCGATTGGAACGGCTGCAGCAACAGTACCGCTAGCCATTATGGCGATTGCCTATTACTCCCGCTTAGTGGAACAAGCCTTGCTTGACGTTCCGAAAGGCGTGATAGAAGCAGCGGTTTCAATGGGTGCATCTGTAAGAGAGGTTATTTTTAAGTTTATTTTTGTAGAAGCTCGGTCTGGCCTTGTCCTTGGTTTAACGACATCTACCATCAGTTTTATTTCCTATTCAACGATTATGGGAGTTGTCGGCGGTGGCGGAATTGGGGACTTTGCCATCAGATATGGCTATCAAAGATTTGAAACAGAACTGATGATTTATTTAATTATAATCATGATTTTCTTTGTGCAAATGATTCAATTTACCGGAACAGCCATCTCGAGAAAACTCGATAAAAGATAGAAAACAGCAGGAGGATTTACTATGAAAAAAATTTGGACTCTAATGATGGTATTGCTTTTGGTACTGGCAGGCTGTGCCGAAGAGCAAGAAAAGGAAGCATCAAGTGATCAAACAGACAAAGAAGAAGTAACCTTAAAAGTGGCTTCATTAATCCCGCCTATGACAGATATTTTGGAAATTGCAAAGAAGCAGTTGAAAGAAGAGGGAATTAATCTTGAAATTGTAGTGTTAAGTGATAATGTTCAGCCTAATAATGCACTGGCAGCTAAGGAAGTCGATGCTAACTTCTTTCAGCATGTTCCATACATGGAAGAATACAATGAGGAAAACGGAACCGATTTAGTTCCAGTTCAGCCTATTTATCACGCGATCTATGGGGTCTACTCTAAAAATTATAAGACAATGGAGGAACTTCCTGAAGGAGCGACGATTGCGATTGCAAACGATCCGACCAACATTGGCCGTTCGCTTGCTATTCTAGATAATGAGGGAATTATTAAGCTCAAAGACGGCGTTGGGATTCATGCGACACAAGCCGATATTATAGAAAATCCTAAAAACTATAAGTTCGAGGAAGTAGACTTATTGATGCTTGCAAGGATGTATGATGATGCAGATGCAGTGATTATGACACCGGCTTATGCGCAGCCGCTTGGATTAACACCAAAAAGCGATGCCCTATTAACCGAAGGTCTTGAGTCAGAATTCGCGATTACATTGGTCGCACGTTCAGACAATGCAGATTCAGAAGCGATTCAAAAATTAGCTGAAAGTATGACAAGCCCTGAGGTGAAAAAGTTTTTAGAAGAAGAATATGGGGAGAATTCAATTCCTGCCTTTTAAACTAGCAAATAAAAACATCCACAGGAGTCAACCTGTGGATGTTTTTCATCGAGTCCTTATTTAAAATTTTCAGCTCTTACCATAGATTCAAAATTTCCTTTATGGGAACCGTCGCAAAATGGCTTGTTGTTAGAGCGACCGCAGCGGCATAAGGAGAATGAGCTTTTTGTATCAATTTTGTTGCCTTCACCGTCTAATAAATCAATGTGTTCCCCTCCACTAATGCGCAGGGAGCCATTATCGTTTACTTTGATTGTGATCTTTTCCATCATTATCAATCCCCTCTAAAAATTACCTTATTATTTTGATAGTACAGGAATACGGGCTACGAAAGCAAGGTTAATAGGACTTATAAATATAGAGAAACTAGGGTGTAATATGAAAATGATAAAATAAAGAAAATCAGGAGGAAAGCAGATGTTCATTACAATTACAGAGAAGGCTTCAACTGAAATTGAAAAAAAGCTAAAAACGAAAGAAAGTGTTCTTCGCCTTCACTACGATACGGAAGGGTGCGGATGTGCAGTTAGCGGGGTGCCAACCCTATATTTGGAACAAACCAGTAAACCGGGAGATCATCAGGCTGAGTCGAATGCCAAGGTTAGAATTTTTTATAACCCGCAGCATCAAATATTCCTTGGCGACCGCCTCACAATTGACTTTTCAGAAAAAGCGAATACATTTCAGTTAAAAACGCCCAACGAAATGCTAAGTCCGCGAATGAAACTAATTGAACGCTAACATGTCTATGAAATAATTCATAGGCATTTTTTTATGTAAAAAAGCTTGGCATACGATAATAAACAACCTGTTGCTATATGCATAGGCTTGTATATTTATGATTAACCAAGAAGGGAAATTCTGTAAAGGGCTATTAAAATAAGGGTTAAATAATGAAAATAAAATTTTTGTAAAATGACTGTTGTATAAAAATTCATACCGAGTTATAATCATTCAATAATAAGGGTTTTTTTAGGAGTGAGAAGGTATGAAAGCAGCCATCGTTGGAGGAACAGGTTATAGTGCGGTCGAGCTAATCAGGTTATTACAACATCATCCTTATATTGAGCTTGAAACCGTCATTTCCCATTCAACTGCAGGGAGTGAAATGGATTCAATCTATCCACACCTCTCTCATATCATTGAAACACCATTATCCGCTTTAGATATTGATTCTTTAAGTGAAGCGGTTGATGTTATTTTTTTTGCAACACCATCAGGCGTAAGCAGAGAAATCCTGCCCAAATTTTTAGAGAACGGATTAACCTGTATTGATCTCTCGGGAGATTTTCGGCTAAAGTCACAAACCGAATACGAAAAATGGTACAAAAAATCAGCTGCGGATCAAGGATTTTTAGATACAGCCGTATATGGCCTAAGTGAGATTTATCAGGAGAAGATTAAAGAAGCAAAACTGATTGCTAATCCGGGCTGTTATCCAACTGCAGCACTATTGGCGCTTATTCCTGCTGTACAGCACAAACTTATTGACTATCAATCTATTATTATCGATGCAAAGTCTGGTGTATCTGGTGCAGGGAGGGGACTTTCGTTAGGCTCCCTTTATTCTGAAGTGAATGAAAATTTAAAGGCTTACAAAATAGGAGCACATCAGCATATTCCCGAGATTGAGCAAATTTTAAATGAACAAAGCGGGGAATCATTCCCTGTAACCTTAACAACTCATCTTGTTCCGATGACGAGAGGGATTATGACTACCATTTATGCAAACCTAAATAACCATATAAAAACAGATGAAATTATTGATATTTACAAGGATTTTTATCAGGATCACCCATTTATAAGGATACGAAAGCAAGGGGTTATTCCAGCAACAAAAGAGGTATATGGCAGCAATTATTGTGATATCGGCTTCCTTGCCGATGAAAGAACAGGAAGACTTACGATCGTTTCAGTGATTGATAACTTAGTGAAGGGTGCTTCTGGTCAGGCGATTCAAAATATAAACATTATAAACGGCTGGGATGTTCAGACAGGACTCAAAAACATCCCGCTCTACCCATAGGAAAGAGAGGAAGATGTTCGTCATGCAGATCACCAAGGAAAATAAAATAACCTTCATCCCGGACGGGGGTGTGACTTCACCTAAAGGATTTAAAGCAGGAGGTATACATTGCGGCATCAAAAGAAAAAGATTGGACCTTGGGTTTATTGTTTCAGCAGTACCTGCAGCAGCAGCAGCGGTGTATACTACTAACCTTTTTCAGGCAGCTCCATTACTCGTTACCCAGGAGAGTATCAAAAAAGAGCATAAAGTTCAGGCGCTTATCGTAAATTCAGGAAACGCCAATGCTTGTACAGGAGAACAAGGTCTAAAGGATGCATACGACATGCAAGCTCTTTTTGCCGAAAAACTTGGGATTCCTGCTGCTTATGTGGCTGTGGCGTCAACAGGAGTAATTGGAGTTCCGCTGGAAATGGATAAAATTAAATACGGGATTGAACAAATTAACTTGCCAGAATACGAAGCCGTAAGACGCTTTGAACAAGCAATTTTAACGACAGATACAAGTGTAAAACATGCATGTGTTCAGCTTGAAATAGATAGACAGACGGTTACAATCGGGGGCGCTGCCAAAGGTTCAGGGATGATTCATCCGAATATGGCAACAATGCTTGGTTTTATTACAACAGATGCAAAGATTAACCACGATGAATTGCTGTTTGCTTTGCGGGAAGTTACCAATCAAACGTTCAACATGATTACCGTGGATGGCGATACCAGCACGAATGATATGGTTCTTGTTATGGCTAATGGAGAAGCAGATAATCTGACCTTAACCAAGGACCATCCAGAGTGGTCTGTGTTTATAGATGGATTAAGGATGGTATCCGAATCACTTGCCAAACAAATCGCAAGAGATGGTGAAGGGGCAACAAAGCTCGTTGAGGTTCAGGTAATAGGGGCAATCGATGATAACACGGCTCGGGTGGTCAGTAAATCAATTATTGGCTCCAGCCTAGTCAAAACAGCTGTTTACGGAGCAGACCCGAACTGGGGAAGAATCGTTTGTGCAATTGGCTACAGCGGAGGGCAGATCAATCCAAACAGTCTTACTGTCAAACTTGGACCTATCGTGGTGGTTGAAAATGGGTTACCTGTCCCTTTTAACGAAGGCGAAGCAAAAGCTTATTTAGAACAGGAACACGTTCATATTTTTGTAGATTTGAAAGAGGGATCCGGAAGTGCAACTGCATGGGGCTGCGATTTAACCTATGACTATGTGAAAATTAATGCTTCTTACCGAACGTAAGGGAGGTTCCGAATGAAATACCTTGTCATTAAATGCGGCGGAAGTGTTTTGGATCAGGCTCCTAAAAGCTTCTTTCAAAATATAGTTCAGCTAAAGGAAGCCAAGGAATGGCAGCCAATTGTAGTTCATGGCGGGGGGCCAATGATTTCTTCACTTCTAACTCAGCTCGATATTGAAACGAGATTTGTGGATGGGCTCAGGGTCACTACTGAAGAAGTGCTAAATGTTGTTGAAATGGTGTTAAGCGGCTCTGTTAATAAACAAATTGTTCGAAATTTGCAAAAAGCAGGCGGGGCAGCTTTTGGGATGAGCGGAGTCGACGGCGGGCTATTGTTAGCGAGGCCAGTTCAAAATAGTGAACGCCTGGGATTGGTTGGTGAAATTACAAAGGTACATTCGGCTTTAATTGAAGATATCGTAAATCAAGGAATGATTCCGGTGATTTCTCCGCTTGGAGTCGATGAGCACGGACAACACTATAACATTAACGCTGATATCGCGGCATCAGCGATTGCAAAAGCGATGCAGGCGCAATTATGTATGATCAGTGACATTCCAGGAATTTATACGGAACAAAACGGAAAGAAGCATTTGCTAAAACAAGCTACCAACATAGAGGTAGAAGAGTTAATTAATAAAGGCATCATTCATGGCGGTATGGTGCCAAAAGTAAAAGCAGCGATAGATGGTCTTGCGGCAAATGTTCCAGAAGTTGTGATTATAAATGGAAATGAGCCTGATAGTCTATTAGCGTATACAGAAGGAAGAGAAATTGGAACGAAAATCACATTAGAGAAGGAGAGTCAATATGTTAGCGAGTTCTAGCCAATCTGCCGTGACTTCACCTTTAATGCCTACCTATAATCGATTTCCGCTTACGATTGTGAAAGGAAAAGGATCTTATGTGTGGGATGATCAGGGTACGCAATATTTGGATTATACATCTGGAATCGCAACCTGTAATTTAGGGCATGTACCGGAATCAGTAAAACTCAAACTGGAAGAACAGCTTCAAACCTTATGGCATTGTTCTAACCTTTATCATATACCGAATCAAGAAAAGCTTGCCAGATTACTAGTAGATCATTCCTTCGGGGATCAGGTCTTTTTTTGCAATAGCGGTGCAGAGGCAAACGAAGCTTCAATTAAACTGGCAAGAAGCTATGCCCAGAAGGAATTAGGGAAAGGACGCTATGAAATTGTAACATTTAAGCAATCTTTCCACGGCCGGACACTTGCGACTTTATCAGCTACAGGACAAGAAAAAATCCAGCAAGGTTTCTTTCCGCTTGTGCCAGGCTTCCGCTATCTTCCTTTTAATGATTTCGAGGCACTAGACTCACTTGTTTCAGAACATACTTGTGCGGTTCTACTCGAACTGGTTCAGGGAGAAGGCGGAGTGATTCCTGCTAATCCAGAATGGGTTAAGCGATTAGCACAGCTTTGCAAGGAACATAATCTGTTGCTGATGATAGATGAAATTCAAACAGGGATGGGGCGGACTGGTACTTTGTTTGCCTATCAGCAGTATGGAATTGAACCAGATGTAATAAGTTTGGCAAAGGGACTAGGTTCAGGGTTTCCGATTGGTGCAATAGTGGCCAATAAAAAAGCAGCAATAGGTTTTCAGCCAGGAAGTCATGGCAGTACGTTTGGCGGTAATCCTCTAGCTGCGACAGCCGGGTTAGCAACAATGGAACAGTTTATATCAACGAAGCTTCTGGATCAAGCCAAAGAGCTCGGTACTTATTTACACGAAAAGCTCACGGAAATCAAGAAAGTAAGTAATCAAATTGAAGAAGTAAGGGGATTAGGCCTTCTCCAAGGAATTGTAATCAAGCAGAAGGCTAATAAAGTGGTAGAAGCAGCAAGAAAACAAAATTTGTTGCTTTTAACAGCGGGGCCAGATGTGGTGAGAATACTCCCGCCTTTAACGACTACAAAAGTAGAAATCGATCAATGTAGTCAAATCCTTGAAACAATTTTCAAGTATTCTTTAGAGGACTAATTTGGAGGGAGCTTACATGACAGAAGGATATTTGATACTTGAAACAGGGGAAACATTTACCGGTACGTTAATTGGGAGTGAAGCCGATAGCATAGGAGAGGTTGTTTTTAATACGAGCATGACCGGGTATCAGGAAATGATTACAGATCCGTCATATGCGGGTCAAATTTTAACATTTTGTTACCCGCTAATAGGAAATTATGGCATTAATCTATATGACAATGAAAGTAAACGTCCTTACCTTTCCGGTGTGGTAATCGGGGATGCGTGTGAAACACCAAGCCACTATCAGGCAATCAGCAGTCTTTCCGATCAGCTTAAAAAGGCCGGAATTGTCGGTCTTACCGGGATTGATACACGGAAATTAGTTCAGTTAATCCGAAAAAGAGGAACCATTAAAGGATTTATTTCAAAGCAAAAGATAGATGCCAGCAAGGTTTCACAAATGGACGCAGGGAGTTTTTGGGTAAAACAAGTATCGACAAAAGAAGTTGTTGCGTATAAAAATAATGGCCCGCATGTGGTTCTGATGGATTTTGGGTTTAAAAAATCAATTCTGGCTGCATTGTTAGATGCCAATTGTTCGGTAACCGTGGTTCCTTACCACTTTACCTATGAGCAAATTTGTCAGCTCAAGCCGGATGGCGTTCTGCTTAGCAATGGACCTGGGGATCCAATGGAGTTAAAGGAACAATTTCAGGATATTAGAAAAATAACGCAAAGCTTTCCTTCACTTGGTATTTGTTTGGGGCATCAGCTGATTGCCCTGGCATTTGGGGCACAAACGGGAAAAATGAAATACGGTCACCGTGGAGGCAACCACGCGGTTAAAGAGATCGAAACAGGAAAGGTCAAAATGACGTCACAAAACCATAGTTATGTGGTAATCGAGGAAAGTATCGATCCAAAAGAATTTATGATAACCTACCGTAATGTCAATGACGATACAATCGAAGGGATTAAGCATCTGAAATATCCGATTCAGTCTGTTCAATTCCATCCTGAGGCACATCCTGGCCCAAGTGATACTGCTCATATATTTGATTCATTTATACAACAATTACTTGCTTTAGGAGAAATCAACTATGCCACTACGTAAAAACTTAAAAAAAGTACTTGTAATCGGTTCTGGCCCAATTGTCATTGGGCAGGCCGCTGAATTTGATTATGCAGGAACCCAAGCCTGTCTAGCATTGAAAGAAGAAGGGATTCAAGTTGTACTTGTTAATAACAATCCCGCTACTATCATGACAGACCAAACGATTGCAGATAAAGTCTATATCGAACCGCTTACTGTTTCTTCTTTGGAGGAAATCATAAAAAAAGAAATGCCTGATGGGATTATTGGAACATTAGGCGGTCAGACAGGATTAAATCTAACAGTTCAGTTATTTGAGCAAAAGATCCTGCAAAAATATGGTGTTGAATTGCTCGGGACGTCAGTCGAATCCATACAAAATGGGGAAGACCGGGAAAGATTCAGAAATTTAATGATTGAAATTGGTGAACCGATTCCTTCATCAAAAATCGTAACAAGTTTTAATGAAGGCATGAAATTTGCAGAGGAAATCGGCTATCCCGTGATCATTCGTCCTGCATATACCCTTGGCGGAGCGGGGGGCGGTTTTGCTTATTCGCAGGAGGAACTGGAGATCATCTTGAAAAAGGGGTTAAATGCCAGCCCGATTCATCAAGTATTAGTCGAAAAGAGCATTAAAGGCTGGAAGGAAATTGAATATGAAGTGATGAGAGATGCAAATGATACGTGTATTATCGTTTGTAATATGGAGAACATGGACCCGGTCGGGGTTCATACAGGTGACTCGATTGTCGTCGCCCCTTCACAAACATTAACAGATGTCCAGCATCAAATGCTCCGAAATGCATCTTTAAAAGTCATTCGCGCTTTGCAAATTATTGGGGGCTGCAATATTCAATTCGCCTTAGACCCCCATTCCGATCAATATTATATTATTGAGGTGAATCCTCGCGTCAGCCGATCATCAGCATTAGCTTCAAAGGCGACGGGTTATCCGATTGCCAGGATTGCCGCAAAATGTGCGATTGGCTATCACCTGGATGAAATTGTAAATCCGATCACAGGGAATACGTTCGCATCGTTCGAACCGGCGATTGATTATATTGTGGTGAAACTTCCGCGATTCCCGTTTGATAAATTTTCAGAAGCTGACCGCTCATTAGGCACACAAATGAAGGCGACGGGAGAAGTCATGGCGATTGACCGTTCATTTGAAGGGGCCTTAAACAAAGCGATTCGCTCGTTAGAAATTGGCGTCAGCGGATTAAAGAATCATAGTTTAACTGCTTTACCGCTTGAAGAGATCACCAGTCTTTTAGAAACGGCTACAGATTTGCGGCTTTTTGCGATAGCAGAAGCATTTTGGCGCGGAATGAGTGTAACTGACATTCATAACCTGACCCACATCGATTATTGGTTTTTAGAAAAGCTGCACGGAATGGTGAAACTTGAGCAAAAATTGAGTCAATTTTCGCTGGAACAGCTTCCATTGGCTCTATTGAAGGATGCAAAACGAATCAACGTCAGTGACCAGCGGTTGGCCCAAATTTTTCAAGTAGAAGAAAAGATGATCAGAGATAAAAGAAAAGCGCTGTCGTTAAAACCAGGATATAAACTGGTCGACACTTGTGCGGCTGAATTTGATGCCGTTACACCTTACTATTACTCAACCTGGCATGGTGAGGATGAGGTAGAAACGACGGACCGCAAAAAAATTCTAGTGATTAGTTCTGGCCCGATTCGGATTGGGCAAGGAATCGAATTTGATTATTGTTCGGTTCACGCCACGAATGCTGTAAAGAAAAAAGGTTATGAAGCTATTGTTATTAATAACAATCCTGAAACAGTCAGCACCGATTATTCGATTGCAGACCGACTCTATTTTGAACCATTAACAGCAGAAGATGTTTTGCATGTAATCGAAAAAGAAAAGGTAGAAGGCGTTTTAATCCAATTTGGCGGACAAACGGCTATTAATCTGGCTAGCGCGTTAAAGGAGGAAGGAGTTCCTCTGCTGGGGACTTCAGTTGAAGGAATCGATGCATTGGAAGACCGAAAGCAGTTTTATCAATTATTAAGCAGACTGGAAATTCCTCATATTGCAGGGCAAACAGCGAATAAACCTGAAGAACTGATTGATGCGGCAAGCCTGCTAGGCTTTCCAGTATTAGTCCGTCCGTCATACGTGATTGGCGGTCAGTCGATGTTTATTTTTCATAAAGCAGAAGAATTGCTGCAATATATAAATCTATTGAAAAAGCAAAAAAATGAAAGAATATGGCCGCTGCTAGTGGATCAGTATATTCCGGGTCTTGAATGTGAGGTGGATGTAATCAGTGATGGGAAAGAGATCATTATTCCAGGGATTTTCGAACATATTGAAAAAGCTGGGGTTCACTCTGGAGATAGCACAGCCATCTTCCCGCCTGTCACAATATCAGATAAGCAAAAAGAAGTGCTAGTGGATTATGCCTCAAGAATAGCACAAGAAGTTCCCATCATAGGGATTATGAACATTCAATTTGTGATTGCTGGAAAGACGGTTTATGTATTAGAGGTGAATCCTAGAGCCTCGAGGACGGTTCCAATAATCAGCAAGGTAACGGACACCCCGCTGATTGAATGGGCAACAGCGATTCAGCTTGGTGAAAAGGTATCAGATATTTCAAATGTAAAAGGTTTATTGGAGGAGCCGCCATTTTATTCTGTTAAATTCCCTGTATTTTCAGCCAGTAAGTTAAAGGGAGTTGACCATGCTCTCGGACCGGAGATGAAGTCTACAGGCGAAGTGTTAGGTTTGGGGCAAACACTTGATGAAGCCATTAAAAAAGCACTCTACTTTGACGGCCATCCACTGCTGCAGGAGCAAAAGGAAAATCCTTATCTTTTATGTTCTTTTTCAGATGAATCGAAAGCGGAAGGTGCAGAGATTATCCAAGAGCTTGCATTATCTTCAACATACAAAATCATTGGGACTGAAGGAACGGCAGAGTTTTTACAGAAACAGGGAATCGAAGCTGAAAAGGTCCAGAATGATCGAATCGTATTGGATGAGTTATTTAAAAAAGGAATTGTAACAGCTGTTTTGAATATACCGACAGCCGGAAGAGATGAACGGACGGTGGGGTTTTATTTACGGGAGCAGGCAACGCGTTATCAAATTCCAATATATACGAGTCTGCAGACATTTAAGGCAGCTGTTAGTGTGAACACGAAAATAGAAAATAAAGCCCGTACAATAAGTGAATACCATTGCTTGAAGGCAGGAGCAGCCATATAAGCGCTATTATATAGGACGAAAGTGGAGGAATGATAAATGAACCATATAAGTAAGTGGCAGCAAATTGAGACACCGAGGATCACACAAAAAGACTTTTTAACATTGGCTGACTATAGCACGGAAGAAATTATGTCCCTCCTTTATGATGCACTTGAGTTAAAGAAACAGCAAAAAATGGGGATTCCCCATTCTCATCTAAGCGGAAAAGTTTTGGGGTTAATCTTTGAAAAATCATCTACTCGTACAAGGGTTTCATTCGAAGTTGGGATGCTTCAGTTAGGCGGGCATGCCATCTTCTTAAGCTCGAAGGATATTCAGCTTGGACGCGGCGAAACGGTGTCTGATACGGCCAAGGTATTATCGAGATATGTGGACGGAATCATGGTTAGAACCTTTGAGCATGATACGATTGAAGAATTTGCGAAGCACGCAACCATACCAGTAATCAATGGATTAACGGATTTGCACCATCCGGCTCAGGTTATGGCTGATCTGTTAACGATTTTAGAGTATAAAGGAAAGCTTGCGGGTCTTAAGCTTTGTTATATAGGAGATGGACATAACAATATGGCTCATTCACTTTTAGATGGAACGGCTAAAGTGGGTATGCATATGAGCATTGCCTGTCCAGAAGGATATGAACCGAACGCGCTGATTACCCAGAATGCCAAGAAAGCAGCCTCTAAAATGGGCAATAAAATCTTGATTACCAATGATCCAATCAGGGCAATAAAGGATGCAGATGTGGTCGTAACAGATGTTTGGACCAGCATGGGGCAAGAGAAAGAAGCAGAACAGAGATTACAAGATTTTAAGGATTTTCAAGTAAATCAAGGTTTATGTGAGCATGCGAAATCAGACTTCATCTTCCTCCATTGTCTGCCAGCTCATCGCGGTGAAGAGGTTACAGCTGATATTATTGATGGCCCGCATTCGGTCGTTTTTGACGAGGCAGAAAATCGTCTCCATGCACAAAAGGCGATTTTAAAGGCATTGCTTGGCAAGAAATCTTAAAATTTTTTTGTTGAAAAATGAATAAAAATACAATACAATAAATATTAATTCATAACAACAAAAATGGGGAGTTAAAACATGGGTAAAGAAAAAATTGTATTGGCTTATTCAGGCGGATTGGATACATCTGTTTCAATTAAATGGATTCAGGAAAAATATGGATATGACGTGATTGCCCTCGGACTTGATGTCGGTGAAGGGAAAGATCTTGAGGCTATTAAAAATAAAGCCCTGCAAGTAGGGGCGATTAAAGCATATATATTGGATGCAAAAGAATTATTGGCAAAAGACTATATTCTTCCTGCATTAAAAGCAAATGCATTATATGAAGGAAAATATCCTTTATCTTCTGCTCTTTCTCGTCCGCTCATTTCTAAACTTCTAGTGGAGGTTGCGGAAAAGGAGGGAGCTGTTGCAGTTGCGCACGGCTGTACAGGAAAAGGAAATGACCAGGTGCGTTTTGAAGTATCTATTCAGGCATTAAATCCGGACTTGAAGGTGATTGCTCCTGTTCGGGAGTGGGGAATGAATAGAGATGAGGAAATTGAATATGCAGAGAAGCATGGGATTCCAATTCCGGTAGATTTAGATAATCCATTCTCGATTGATGCGAACATTTGGGGGCGTGCATGTGAAGCGGGTATTCTCGAAAACCCATGGAATGAAGCACCTGAAGAAGCATTCGCCTGGACGAATCCAATCTCATTAACTCCAGATGAAGCAGAGTATGTGGAAATTGAGTTTGAACAAGGTGTTCCAGTTGCTCTTAATGGAGTAAAAATGGATTTAGTTCCTCTTATTGAAGAACTCAACCTGCTCGGCGGTAAGCATGGAATCGGAAGAATTGATCATATTGAAAACAGATTGGTTGGGATAAAATCTCGTGAAGTTTACGAAAATCCAGCTGCCCTGATTTTAATCAATGCTCATAAAGAGCTTGAGTTTTTAACATTACCGCGCGAAGTAACACAATTTAAAACGCAAATTGAACAGCAAATGACAAAGCTAATCTATGAAGGACTATGGTATTCACCTCTTCGCAGTGCACTAGAAGCTTTTGTGGATGAAACACAAAAAAGCGTTTCGGGAACAATCAGGGTAAAACTTCATAAAGGGAATCATTTTGTGGTTGCACGTAAATCAGCTCATAGCTTATATAATGAAGAACTTGCAACTTATTCAAAAGGCGACATGTTTGACCATAATGCCGCTGTTGGCTTTATTAAGCTTTGGGGACTTCCAACGAAGGTATTTTCCCAAGTAAATCAGACGGAAAAAGAAGAATCTGTTGTTGGAGGAAGTACGGATGTCTAAATTATGGGGAGGTCGCTTTACAAAGGAAACGAACCGATTAGTCGAAGAATTTACAGCATCGATTTCCTTTGACAAAAGATTAGCCCTTCAGGATATCGAGGGAAGCCTGGCTCATGTCCAAATGTTGGAAGAATGTAAAATTATTCCGCTGGAAGATACAGAAAAGATTAAAGCAGGCCTCCTGCAAATCAGGGAAAGAATAGCCTCGGGCAAAATTGAATTTTCAGTTGAGCATGAAGATATTCATATGAATATTGAAAAACTGCTGATTGACGAGATTGGTCCGGTAGGCGGAAAGCTCCATACCGGAAGAAGCCGAAACGATCAGGTTGCAACTGATATGCATCTGTATCTAAAAGGTAAAACATTGGAATTAATTGAACATGTAAAAGCGGTTCAGGCCGCTTTGCTGACACAGGCAAAAGCTAATGTGGAAACTTTAATTCCCGGGTATACGCACCTTCAACGGGCTCAACCCGTTTCGTTTGCTCATCATTTGATGGCGTATTTCTGGATGTTTGAACGTGATAAAGAACGTCTTCAGGATAGCCTGAAACGGATTGACTGGTCTCCGCTTGGCGCCGGCGCATTAGCCGGGACGACTTTTCCAATTGACAGACACCGTTCGGCTGAGCTATTAGGTTTTAGTACCGTCTATCCAAATAGTATGGATGCCGTGAGTGACCGTGATTTTATCGTTGAATTTTTATCGATCGCCTCATTAATCATGACTCATATTTCGAGACTGTCAGAGGAAATGGTGATTTGGTCGAGTCAAGAATTTCAATTTATTGAACTGGATGATTCCTTCTGCACTGGCTCAAGTATTATGCCGCAAAAGAAAAATCCCGACGTGCCGGAACTGTTGCGTGCCAAAACCGGGCGTGTGTATGGCAACCTCATGGGCTTGTTAACTGTTTTAAAGGGGTTGCCGCTTGCCTACAATAAAGACATGCAAGAAGATAAGGAAGGCATGTTTGATACAGTTGAAACTTTGGAAGGCTCTCTTCAGCTGCTTGCTCCGATGATTGAAACGATGTCAGTAAATAAAAATCAGATGAAACAAGCAGTCAATCAGGACTTTTCAAATGCCACTGACATTGCCGACTATTTGGTCACAAAAGGAATGGCCTTCAGAGAGGCACATGAAGTGATTGGAAAAATGGTACTGTATGCGATCCAGCATCAGAAGTTTCTGCTAGATTTAAAGCTGGAAGAATTTAAAGAGTTCAGTCCTCTATTTGAGGAAGATATTTATGAAGTCTTAGCTCCGGAGCATGTCGTAGCTGTTCGGCAAAGCTATGGGGGTACTTCGCCTGTACAGGTGAGGAAGCAGATTGAATTGGCTGAAGAAAAATTGGGATAAATAATGATAAAAACCGCTTGGCAGCTCCAAGCGGTTTTTTACATGCCTAAACCAACTGTTTCGAGATAATTTCGCTTGTTGGACTGACCTTTGCAAAAAAGCGCAATGTCCGGTTATGATGTTGAATAATTTGCTCTGCAGTGAGCTGATCAGAATTCCAAGTACCATGAGCATCCGAAGCCAAGGTTACATGATAGCCTAAGCTGAAGGCTCTTCGGCAGGTTGTATCAATACATATTTCGGTTTGAATACCTGCTACTATCAACTGATCTATTCCCCGTTTCTTTAACTCGGTATCCAATTCCGTATTAAAAAATGAATCGGGTGTCGTCTTTTGAATGACAGGATCGTATTCATGCGGCGCTATTTCAGTATGAATTTCCCATGCGAAAGTGCCTGTTTCCAATTGTTCTCCTTTTGGCTCATTGTGCTGAATATAAAAGATGGGTGTACCATTTGTGCGTGCTTCTGAAATCAGTTTTTTTACATTTTCGATTAAGAAGTCCCCTTTGTAAACAGGATCCTCCTCAGCAAACATCCCATTTTGAACGTCAACTACCAATAAGGCTGTATTCATTATTTTTTCTCCTCCCCAAAACATATGTTCTTATACTAAGTATAAGGGGGCAGGAGCTTGGATACAAGTTAAAAATTACGAAAAGTTAAAAAATAAGCTGGCCTATTGATCTAATTCATTTTTAGGATAATCCCTAGTCCAGGGTGCCACTTTTTCAAGAAATTCGAAAACCGTTCTTTCATATTCTTTTGGATTGGTTACGTACGTTTCAGCATGCCCGCCTCGCTCAGGCATAAAGAGCGCTTTTTCGCCTTCATACGCATCATAGAGCTCCTTCGTCATACTGGCGGGAACATACGTATCTTCCTGGCCATGAATAAAGAGGATAGGCTTCCTAATATTTTTCACTGCTTCAAGCGGTACAATGTCTTTCATGGAAAAGCCTGCACGAAACTTTAAAAATAAATCAGTGTAAGGCAGTAATATCGGAGGCAGTTTAAAATCTTCCCTCAATCTTATTTTTAGCTGTTCCGTAAAATCAGAAAAAGGACAATCCACCACATAAAAGTTAGCTTTATCTTCAACCGTCCCGGCATACATAAGGGTAGTGGCCCCCCCCATGGATTCACCAAATATGCCAAAATAGAGATTGTCTCCGACTTTACTCTTCAGCCAATCTACCACAGCCTTTAAATCATGTCGTTCATAATACCCATAGCTGGTAGTAGTTCCACCCGATCCGCCATGGCGTCTATGATCATATAATACGGCATTAAACCCTTTTTTGATAAACAGGTTCATATACTTAATCATATTGGTTTTAGATTCTGTTACACCATGGGAAAAAATCATATAGCGATTACTCTCATACGGTTTCACCAGTAAAGCGTGCAAAGAATATCCAAAGGGAGAAGGGATTCGAACCTCTTCCTTTGGCAGCCTCTGAAATTCTTCTAAATCAAATCGTGCCTCAGAAGTTTCCCTTTCTAAAATCTCTTCCTCATTTTTCTTGCGAATGTACATGATCCTATTGGAAAAATAGATGCCACCAGAAGCAAGAAGACTAATTAGTCCAGCACCAGCAGAAACCCATTTCCACTTTTTTTTCACGGATTGTCATCCCTTCATAAGATGTAATACCTTTATTTTACCAATTGGACAGGTACAAAAGGAAATCGGTTACTCTTTTAATTTAATCTTCGGTGCGGACGGTTCACTTTCGGTAGGGGGATTTAGTCTCGGCAGGGGGGATTTAGTCTCGGTAGAGGGGATTTAGTCTCGGTAGGGGGGATATAGTCTCGGAGGCGAGGGATATAGTCTCGGAAGCGAGGAGTTTACTACTGGAAGCGTGAGATTAACTACCGGAAGCGGGGTACTTACTACCGGAAGCGGTTGTTTAACTACCAGTAGCGTGAGATTTACTATCGGTAGCCGAGGAATTACTCTCGCAGCGAGGATTTTACTCTTAGCAGTGTGCAAACTACTCCTATCAGGCAGTAGGGCTCCAAATTATGGTATTAAACAAAGAGGAGGGGGAAGCAACTTTGAAATATAAACAATTACTTGTATTCTGCTTATTCATTGGATTTATCGCAACTTTTTTTGGGATGTACCACTTTTGGGAAAAGGGAATATTTAAGGGAAATATATGATTTATTAAATCTATGACTTTAGTATTATTTACATCAACCAAACTTATCATTTATCATAAAGGTTGCAACAAAAACTGCATACTGCGAAAAAACACTAGGGGAGCTGCTTTTAGGCGGCTGAGAGGGAAATCCGACCCTTATGACCCGATCTAGGTAATACTAGCGTGGGGAAGTGTGGTTTGAGCCTGTTAAAGTTCGGGTAGTTTTTGTCTATCCGTCTATATACATAGGGACAACTGCATCCTCACGTGGATGCAGTTTTTTTGTGTTCAAAAAACTACAAGGAGTGATGAAGAAATGGATAATCTACAAGCTTGTGGCACAAGCAGAATTGCGGGGTGTCGTTTTTCTTTATACCCAATGACCGATGATTTTGTGGAGGTGATTTTGTCAGCTTTAAAAGAAGTAGATACGTCAAAGGTTTGGAAGCAAACCGATGATGTCAGTACTTGCATACGAGGAAGGATCTCCCACATCTTTGATGTTACAAAAGCTATTTTTCTTCATGCAGCTAAAACAGGGAAACATGTGGTGATGAGCGGTACATTTTCAATAGGCTGTCCTGGAGACTCGGAAGGAGACGTGTATCTGGTCGAAAACGATATTCGTCTAAATACAGAAAAATCAGCTGTCATAACTCAGCCTGCAGCCTGTCAATTTGCCTTATATCCAATGGGCGATGGCAGCTACATGGATGTGATTTATCGCGAAGTTCAAAAAATAAAGGATCAGGGCGTCGATGTAACGAGTATCCATTATGCAACAAGACTCGATGGCGATACTCATGCAATCTTTACCGGTTTGGAGAATTGTTTTACCAACGTGGAAAAAAGCGGGGTTTCCCATGTGGTAATGACGTTTACAATTTCAGCCAATAGCCCATCCGCAATGAAAGGAGCCAAATAAAATGTCCAATTGGAATATGCGAGAAATTGTTGTAATGTCTGTCCTTTCGGTTGTTTTTGCAATTGTCTATCTGGCGTTTCTGCCCGTAGGAAAGCTTTTAGTGGGGTTCTTTGGACCGATTGGCTATGATTTGATTTTTGGCATTTGGTTTATTGTATCAGTTATCGCAGCATACATCATTCGTAAGCCGGGAGCTGCTTTTATTTCAGAAACAATGGCAGCTGCTGTGGAGGTGTTAATGGGAAATGCAGTGGGGCCAATCCTGATTTTGACCGGGATGATTCAAGGAATTGGAGCGGAAGCTGTATTCGCTGCAACCCGCTGGAAAAATTACTCTATTTGGGTTCTCGTGCTGGCCGGAATGGGCTCAGCCGTTACAAGTTTTGCCTGGGGGTATTTCAGATCTGGCTTTGCTGCACTGGAGCCTGGCTACGTACTCGCCATGTTGATTGTCCGTTTAATTAGCGGGGCCCTACTGGCCGGATTGCTTGGAAAATTAATCAGTGATGCTTTAGCAAAAACAGGGGTGCTTTCAAGATTCGCTTTAGGAAAAGAAATGAAAAAACAAAGGCTGGATAAAGTCTCATGAACGAAATGATACATTCAGATCATGTAACGTTGCAATATGAGGATCATGAGAAAGCTACCCTAAAAGACATTCATTTTAAGATAAACCAAGGAGAACGGGTGCTTCTCCTTGGCCCAAGTGGTTCTGGGAAAAGTACACTGACCTTTTGTTTGAATGGGCTTTATCCGAAAGATCTCGATGGAGAAATGACAGGGAACATTTTTATACAAGGGAAGGAAACCGCTGCATATCGTCCGGGTGAAATCAGTCAGGTGGTCGGGGTAGTTTTTCAAGACCCGGAAAGCCAATTTTGTATGCTTACAGTAGAAGATGAGATTGCATTTGGGTTAGAGAATATTCGAGTGGATCCTGATGAGATGGAGCAAGGAATTGAACAGGCACTGCAATTAGTCGGAATGCTTCCGTACCGCTATGAAATGATCTCAACCCTTTCAGGGGGATGGAAGCAAAAGCTTGCTTTAGCCTGTGTACTTGCATTAAAGCCGAAAGTGCTGATCCTTGATGAACCAAACGCAAACCTAGATCCTATCGCAAGCCGTGAATTGATCCAAACAATCAGAAAGCTGCAAAAAGAGCTTAACTTTACCCTCATTGTGATTGAACACCAACTAGATGAATGGATGGCGATGATTGACCGCTGTCTGATTTTAAATAGAGAAGGCTCTATTATCTATGACGGTCCTCCTGCTCAGGGTTTTCGCAAGCATTATTCCCTGTTAAAAAATGAGGGGATCTGGCTTCCGCGTGCATTTGAACTTGGTATCGAGTGGAATCAGAAAGGATTTCTTACCGATTCGGTGACCCCATTAGTTCTAAATGATTTGTTAAAACATGTTACGGCTTCAAGCGTGGAATTTTTTCCTTCCCGTAAAAGGAAAGAGTCGAATAAAGCCATTCTTACAGCACGGAACATTTCGGTTCGAACACCAGAGAAAGAGATTCTTAGAGATCTATCGATAGACTTATATCACGGGGAAGTCCTCGCGATTATCGGTCCGAATGGTGCAGGCAAAACAACACTTTCCCAGGTGCTTGCTGGCATCAAAAAAGCAAATAGTGGAGAGGTACGGCTGGAAGATAGACCCCTGCATGCTTTTCCAGAGGAAAAATTAAGGAAAAAAATCGGTTATGTTTTTCAAAATCCAGAGCATCAATTTATAACAGATACGGTCTACCAAGAAATAGCTTTTGGGTTAAGAATGCAAAGATTAGGCCAAGAGGAAATTGATGAGAAGGTCAATGAAGTCATTGATATTTGCCAGCTGCAAGACTTAGAATACGCACATCCATTTTCCCTAAGTCAAGGGCAAAAAAGGCGGTTAAGTGTGGCAACGATGATAGTCGATGAGCAGCAAATTTTAATCCTGGACGAACCGACTTTTGGCCAAGATGCAAGGTCAACCGAAGAACTGATGAAATTATTGATTTCGAGAAAAGAGAAAGGCTGTTCAATCATGATGATTACTCATGACTTAGACCTTGTTCACCAATACGCAGACCGGGTAATCGTATTAAAAGATGGAACTGAATATTTTAGCGGAAGCCCTGAAACGCTATGGGACAAAGGAAGCGACTTTTTAGAAACGGCCCATTTATATCTTCCATTTGAAAAACAAATCGAACATGAACTGAAAAGGAGAACAAGGGTTTATGTTTCTTAAATCATTAAATCCAAGTATAAAAGCAGGAACGATCACAATCGTAATTATACTTCTCGCTTTAGTTTTTGATCCTATTACACCGTTGCTATTTTGTATCTGGACTATAGCGATTACGATCCTTTTTGGCCAAGTTACTATAAAAAAGTGGTTCCTCTATTTTTCACCTTTTCTGATTTTAGCATTTGGCTTTTTCTGGACGACCATTGCATTTGCCAAAGACGCGGCGAACAATTCTGATATAGTTCCTATTTTTTGGCTAGAAGTACCGACTGAAACCTTCCTTCTGGCCATTTCATTGAGCTTACGGGTTTTATGCTTTTCAGCCCTCTCTCTCTTATTTATTTTTACAACAAAACCAACTGATTTTATCTTAAGTCTGATGCAGCAATGTAAGCTCTCTTCTAAGCTTGCTTATGGAATCTTGGCAGGATTCCGCTTTTTGCCAATGCTAAAGGAGGAGCTGTTTATTATAAGGTCAGCCCACCGGATCCGTGGGGTCAATCGTGCGAAATCATTAAAAAATTATATAGAAAATATAAAACGATATTCGATTCCGCTTTTGGCAAGTGCAATTAGAAAGGCAGAAAGGACAGCCATTGCTATGGAGTCGAAAGGTTTTACAGGGGAGAAAGGACGAACTTTTTATAGGACGATGAAGGTAACACAAAATGATTGGCTGTTCGTCTTTCTAATGCTCACTTTTCTAGTAGGGAGCAGTTTCATTTCTTGGAAACTGGGATTCTTTCAATTTTATAAGGGAGAGCTGTAAAATGCTATGCTGGAAAGGGCATAGCATTTTATCATTAATGCTTTAGTGATAAAATGAATAGTATCAAATATAGAGATTCATAGAAAAAAGAAATTGATACAGACAGGAAGGGAGAATAGGATGACAAAAATATGCTTAGTACGTCACGGGGAAACAGACTGGAATGCAATCAGAAGAATTCAGGGCAGAGAAGAAATTCCGTTAAATGATAAAGGGAAAAAACAGGCGGAAGAATGCGGTCAGTATTTAAAGAATCTTCACTTTGATGTATTGATTTCCAGTCCGATGGTTCGAGCGAAACAAACCGCAGAATTGATCAATACACATATTGGTCTGCCCGCAATTATTGAGATGGCCGATTTTATGGAACGGGATTACGGCGTTGTTTCTGGGATGACCATTGATGAAAGGAAGGAAAAATTCCCTGATCAGGAACATCCTTCAATTGAAAGCTGGGAAGCATTAAGCCAGCGTGTCATGAAAGGAATTGATACGATTCACGAAATCTACCAGGGTCAAAGTGTGCTGCTCGTCGTTCATGGCGGGGTTATCAATGCCATCCTTGGCTCTATTTCAAATGAAGAGCTTGGTCATGGAAAAACAAAGATTATGAACGGAAGTATTACGAATATCGAAAATCAAAATGGAATATGGGTAATCCATGAATATAATCGGGTTGACCACTTGTCACTCTCTATAACCAATTCATGAAAACTGAAGGACTGAACACCTGCAAAGGCTCAGTCCTTTCTATTATTGTGGGCTATTTTGCCGATTCGTCGGATGAATCGCCTGATCTAATGTTTCCTTTGCCATCGGATTTTTGCTCGTATCTGCACTTGTTTTTCCTTTTTGGCTGTAGCCTTTTTCACGCTTTTGACTCATTTTGAAAAGCTCCTTTCTTTTTTTATAGGGTGAGCCTTTCCTTATAGGTTTATGCTTGCTTGAGCTGATCTTGCAGATGAAGTTTGTACTTGGCGCTTTCTAAGGGCCGTTCCATTTGGGATGCGATTACATCGATTGCATCAAGTAATTTTGCCAAGTCGATACCTGTTTCAATCCCCATTTGATGGAGCATAAACACAACATCCTCTGTAGCAACATTTCCGGTAGCTCCGGGTGCAAATGGACAGCCGCCAAGTCCTCCGGCCGAGCTGTCAAAGCGGTCAACCCCTGCCTGCAAACTTGCTAAAATATTGGCTAGAGCCATTTTCCGCGTATCATGAAAATGTGCCGTTATGAGAGTGTTCGGAAATAAGGACTTTAAGTCTGTGAATAAATCATAAGATTCAATTGGATTTGCCATTCCAATCGTATCTGCCACACTTAACTCATCGATACCGGAATCAACAAATGCCTGGCACAACTCAATGACCTTTTCTTTTTCGATTTTTCCTTCAAACGGACAATAAAAAGCGGTTGATATGCAGGCACGGAGAAAGATTCCCATCTGTTTTAGTCTTCGAATTGTTGGAATAAGTTCGTTAAGACTTTCTTTTGTCGTTTTATTAATATTTTTTTTATTGAAGGTATCACTAACGCCAACAAAGACGGCTAATGCATTGCAATTTTCTTCTAAGGCACGTGCGATTCCTTTTTCGTTAGGAACAAGAACTATTTTTTTCTTTGGTATTGAATTGGAAGCCCTTACAATATCGCTCGCATCTTTCATCTGCGGGACCCATTTCGGAGAAACAAATGAGGTGATTTCCATTTCGCTAATCCCGGAATCAGAAAGAGCCGTGATAAATTTTGTTTTGATTTCAGTCGGTACAAATTGTTTTTCATTTTGCAAGCCGTCGCGTGGTCCTACCTCAATAATCGTTACTTTTTTTGGATAGCTAATCGTCATGAACCTTCTACCCCCTTACATACAATTGTAGCGAGCCTTTTCATTGGATGGCAAGATTTATTAGAAAAATTGACAAAATTAGAGGAATTTTAACATTTGAATCGAAACAATTATGTATTACAAGTACAAGAAACAGACAGGAAAGGGGAACTTGTATGCTACATAACGAAGTCGTTATTGCAAGCGCTGTCAGAACAGCCATTGGCAGTTTTAACGGAAGCCTAAAAAATATATCAGCACCTGAGCTTGGTGCAATTGTCATCCGTTCTGCCCTTGAAAAAGCGGGAGTACCGTTTGACCAGGTAGATGAAGTAATTATGGGGAATGTATTGCAGGCGGGTTTAGGACAAAATCCAGCTCGACAGGCTTCCATCAAAGCTGGTTTGCCTGAATCAGTCCCGGCAATGACCATTAATAAAGTCTGCGGGTCTGGATTGAAAGCGGTCCATTTAGCGACACAGGCAATCCTTACTGGGGATGCAGACATCATTGTTGCAGGCGGGATGGAAAATATGAGTCAAGCCCCTTATTTGCTGCAAAATGCCCGTGAAGGATATAAGATGGGGGATCAAAAACTGATAGATTCCATGATTAAGGATGGACTCTGGTGTGCTTTTAATGACTATCATATGGGCATCACGGCTGAAAATTTATGTGACCGATATCAAATTACGAGAGAGGAGCAGGACAGTTTTGCGGCTAAGAGCCAGGAAAAAGCGATTAATGCTATTGAGGCGGGTGTTTTTAAAGAAGAGATTACTCCTGTTGCCATCCCGCAGCGTAAAGGGGAACCGATTCTATTCGATACAGATGAATACCCAAAGAAAGGGACTACTGAAGAAAAGCTTGCAGGGTTACGACCTGCCTTTAAAAAAGACGGGAGTGTAACGGCAGGAAATGCATCGGGCATTAATGATGGAGCGGCCGCTGTTGTTGTCATGAGCCGGAAAAAATGTGAAGAGCTTGGCCTTACACCGCTTGTATTCATAAAAGCGAATGCATCAGCAGGTGTAGATCCAAGTGTTATGGGGATCGGCCCAGTTTTTGCTGTCAGAAAGGCATTAGAAAAATCATCATTACAGTTGTCCGATATGCAATTAATTGAAGCCAATGAAGCTTTCGCCGCCCAGTCAATTGCAGTGGACCGGGAGCTTAAGTTTAATCATGACATTTTAAATGTAAATGGCGGAGCGATTGCCTTAGGACATCCAATTGGAGCAAGCGGAGCAAGGATTCTTGTCACTTTAATCCATGAGCTAAAAAGAAGAAAAGGCACTTTTGGCCTTGCCACTTTATGTATTGGCGGCGGTCAAGGGGTTGCAACCATAATAGAAAACGCGGAATGGAATAAGGAGGAAATTTAGATGAAACCAGTTTTTACAAGTTTCCAAGAAGCAGTCAAAGATATTCATGACGGAGCCACGATTATGGTTGGAGGTTTTGGCCTATGCGGGATTCCGGAAAATTTAATCTTAGCTTTAGTTGAAAAAGGCGTAAAAGACTTAACGGTTATCTCTAATAACTGCGGAGTAGATGATTGGGGATTAGGGTTACTTCTGCAAAATAAACAAATTAAGAAGATGGTAGGTTCCTATGTAGGTGAAAATAAAGAGTTTGAAAGACAAGTATTGTCAGGTGAAATTGAAGTAGAATTAGTTCCTCAAGGAACATTGGCTGAAAAAATTAGAGCCGGCGGTGCCGGGATTCCCGCTTTCTATACGCCGGCCGGAGTCGGAACTCCGATTGCGGAAGGGAAAGAAACACGAATCTTTAACGGAAAAGAATATTTATTAGAAGAAGCCTATACAGCAGACTTTAGCCTTGTCCGGGCCTGGAAAGGAGATACGATGGGTAACCTTATTTACCGCAAAACAGCACGCAACTTTAATCCAATGATTGCAGCAGCCGGAAAAGTAACAATTGCTGAGGTAGAGGAGCTCTATACCCCTGGTGAATTAGATCCGAATCAGATCCACACACCAAGTATTTATGTTCAGGGAATTATTCAAGGCACTCAAGAAAAAAGAATAGAAAGATTAACTGTATTAAGCTAAAGGAGGACAGGATTATGGTACAAGTTGATAAGAAAAACATACGAGAACAAATCGCAAAACGGGCAGAAAAAGAAATTGAAAATGGATTCTATGTCAATCTTGGGATCGGTATGCCTACACTCGTTGCCAACTATATAAGCGAAAATAAAAGAGTCGTGCTCCAATCGGAAAATGGCTTGCTCGGAATTGGTCCCTATCCGACTGAAGCGGAAGTGGATGCGGATTTAATCAATGCCGGTAAAGAAACAGTAACCGCTATTGAAGGGGCCAGTTATTTCGATAGCTCAGAATCATTTGCTATGATTAGAGGCGGACATATTGACATCGCGATCTTAGGCGGAATGGAAGTCTCTAAAACGGGGGATTTAGCGAACTGGATGATTCCCGGGAAAATGATAAAGGGCATGGGTGGAGCGATGGACTTGGTTCATGGTGCGAAAAAGATTATCGTCATCATGGAGCACGTAAATCGGGACGGTGCCCCTAAAATCGTAAATGACTGCAGTCTCCCTTTAACCGGAAAAGGGGTAGTAGACCGTATTATAACTGACAGAGCCGTGATTGATATTACAGCTGATGGTTTAAAGCTCGTCGAAGTGGCAAGCGGGTATACAATTGAGGATGTCGTCCAGTCGACGGAACCAGAGCTGATTATCGCTGATGATGTGAAACTGGAAGCTTATTAAGCTTGCAAGACTCCCTTTCCCAAAGGAATATTGGTATACTGTTGGAGAGGGAGGATGGATGGTATGAAAAATGATCAGGATTCTTCTTTGAAAGCCCGATTAAATCCGGAAATTCTGAAGAAAATGCAAGAAACGAAGCTGGAATTAAAAGAAATAGAAAAAAGAAAAGCGGAAGAGGAAGAAGCGAGACAAAGGGAAGTACGCAAGTCTAAGGAAAAAAATAAATCATTTGAAGAATTGCTAAATGAGAGTAATTTAGACTGGAAAAAGTTTAAATAATAGAAAGGTGGAGCCCTATCCATAGGGCTCCACCTTCATTTATAGCAGGTTTTCAACGATGCTGGGTATAAACATTCATTTTCGCGATTTTGCGAATGTATTGTATTTCCTCTTTGCTTAAAGGAGGTTCTTTTACTGCTTTTATATTATTTTTTAATTGCTCCACACTTGAAGCCCCAGGAACAACGACGCCTACTGCAGGATTAGAAAGAACGTAGTGTAAAGCCACCGCGGTCATACTGCGTTCGTTAGTGAGGTTATCTTTTAAAGCTTTGAGCAGTTGTTCAAGCTCCTCGTACGTATAATCTAGATATCCCTTCTCCCTGATTGATTCCCCTGCCTTATTCAGCAGCCGATCGGTAAGCAATCCTTTTGCGACTGGCCCCCGGGCAATCACATGAATGTGGTGATCCAGTAAAATCGGGAATACTTCTTCCGGTCTGCGGTCCAAAATCGAATATTGCATCATTATAGACGTTATTTTTGATTTTTTTACAAATTCACGAATCACATTCGGCCGAATTGATGATATGCCATAATAGCGAATATACCCTTCTTGCTTTAATTCTTCGAATGCCACAATCGTCTCATCAATAGGATCGTCAATCGTCCCGCCATGTAGCTGGTATAAATCTATGTAGTCCGTATCCAGCCGTTTAAGGCTTTGTTTAACCTGCTCTTTAATATAGGCTTTGCTTGGATCCCATGACCAGCCTTCCCTGTTTTCATTCCAGCGGTTGCCTACTTTTGTGGCAATCACGACTTGATCCCTTACTTGCTTTAACGCTTGTCCGACAATTTTTTCATTTTCGCCAATATCATAGAGGTCGGCAGTATCAAAATAATTGATGCCTTCCTCTAGTGCCGTTTCGATGATTTTTTCCGCTTTTCTGGCGTCTGTTCCGAGGGACATACAGCCTAGACCAAGCCGGGAAACCGTTAAATCCGACGTTCCTAATTGAATTTTTTTCATAAATCAAGATCCCCTTTTTATAGAATCAATTACTAAGAAGTGTAAAGGGAAAAATAAAATCTGGCAAATAAAAGAAACTACTATCTGGCTGCTGCGGATTCTACCCACTCCTGCATGGTTTTATAGTGTTTTTGATATTGTTTGAGCATAATCTTTACTTGCCATGCCTTTCCTACAAGAACAACCCCTTTATCATGAACATAACATTTCATTCCCATCGCCTCCAAAAGCATTATGGTAAAATGTATGTGAATTTAAACATGAAATAGAACCAGTAAGAATGATTGAAACGGATGACTAAAAACAAGGAGTTGCGACATGTCTGAAAAATTTAATGAAAAAACAATCCATAGGGATGAAATTTTTAGAGGTAGAATCATTACCTTACAAGTAGATGAAGTAGAACTGCCAAACGGAAAAACTAGTAAAAGGGAATTAATCAGACACCCGGGAGCGGTGGCTGTTATCCCAATTTTAGAAAATGGAAAGATTTTAATGGTGGAGCAATTTAGAAAACCGCTTGAACGAACTATTGTTGAAATTCCTGCTGGAAAACTAGAGCCCAATGAAGAGCCAGAATTGACCGCGAAAAGGGAGCTTGAAGAGGAAACTGGGTATCAGTGTGAAAGCCTTGAACACTTAATCTCTTTTTATACATCACCTGGCTTTGCCGATGAACTGATTCATGTATATGTAGCCACGGGTTTGTCCAAGGCGGAGAATCCATTACCTGCAGATGAAGACGAATTTGTCAATATACTAGAGGTTAGCTTATCAGAAGCGGAACAAATGATTGAGTCAAAACAGATTTATGATGCGAAAACTGCTTATGCCATTCTTTATTTGAAGCTAAAGGAGCTTATGAAAAAATGAGATCTTTTTTTGCTGATCTCCATATTCATATAGGACGAACAAGCCGGAATCAGGCTGTCAAAATCACAGCTTCTGATAACCTCACATTAGTATCAATCCTAGACTATGCCAAGCAAGAGAAGGGATTAGATGTGGTAGGTATCATTGACTGTCATTCTCCTGGTGTATTGGAAGATATCCAATTTGCCATTCAGCAAGGTAAATTGGAGGAGCACAAGGATGGCGGGTTGGTTACGAGTGATTCGCTTCTTCTCATAATGGGGGCAGAGGTAGAGATTTATGATGAGTTCTCAAGTGGCCCGATCCATATCCTATGTTTTTTCCCGTATGTAGACAAAATGGCGAAGTTTTCAAAATGGCTCCAAAAAAGGGTGACCAACATTCATTTAAGTTCACAGCGAGCCTACGCAAGCGGAAAAGAATTGCAAGAAATCGTCAAGGAACTGGATGGCCTTTTTATCCCGGCCCATATTTTTACCCCATTTAAAAGTCTTTTTGGAAAAGGGGTTCATAAAAGTCTGACTGAGGTATTGGATCCTGAAAAGATTGATGCCGTTGAATTGGGGCTGAGCTCAAATACGGAAATGGCATATCAAATAGAAGAAATCCGAAAATACCCGTTTTTAACAAATTCGGATGCACATTCATTACAAAAAATGGGAAGAGAATATCAAAAATTGCAGATGGAGGAACTAAGCTATAAAGAGCTTGTTCTTGCTATTAAAGGTTTGGAAGGACGGTTTATTGAAGCCAATTATGGATTAGACCCCCGCATTGGAAAATATCATCAGACTGTTTGTGCGAATTGTTTTCAGCAGGTTACTTCCATTGAGGAGCCTTGTCCGTATTGCGGGCACAAACGGATTGTGAAAGGTGTTAAGGAGCGGATTGAGGAATTAAGAAGCACAGAAAAAGTAAATGAGATTAGAAAACCGCCTTACTTCCATCAGGTTCCTCTGGAAAACTTGCCCGGAATCGGGCCAAAACTATTGAAAAAGCTCATTTCTGCATTTGGAAATGAAATGAACGTGTTACACTTTGCAACGGAAGAAGATTTACGAAAAGTCGCTGGCGAAAAGGTCACAACCTTTATTTTAGCAGCCCGGTATGGCACATTGACTCTCGAAACTGGCGGTGGCGGCCGCTATGGGAAGGTAACCGAAACGTAACGGGGAAGGATATCTAAAGCAGATATCCTTCTTTTTTTATTGTGTAATTGCAAAGACACAAGTGTCCCTGACTTCACTTTCGTCTGCACTTAATGAATCATTTCGCAGAATTCCCTCTAATGTGAATCCTGCACGCTCGGCCACGGTTCTGCTGCTGTTGTTCCTCGGGTCACAACGAATCTCGATACGCTTGACATCCCATTCTTGAAAGGCGAAGTTCACTAAAGCGTTTACTGTCTCAACCATGTATCCCTTTTTAGTATAACGGGTATCTAGCCAGTAGCCAATTTCTACTTTAGGAATCTTCCAGTTTATTCGGTGAAAACCAGTAGACCCAATGAATTCATTATCTTCTTTACGAAAAATATGGAGCCGGATATCATCTCTTTTAATAAACTCTGCCAGAGCTCTTCTGACACTATCTTCAGCATCTTCAAGCGAAGGAACCGCATGTGCAAAAGGAAGCCAAGGCTTCAATTCATTGAGAGAGGCAGCTATTGCTTGTTGGACCTTTTCTCCGTCTCCCGGCTGAGGAGGGCGGATATAAAGCCGTTGAGTTTCAATTTTTTCGGGAAACGAAATCAATGTTTGTTTCATTTTCAGCGCCTCCATTTTTACTAGATTTCTAGCTATTTTACTGAAATTGGCACAATCTAGCAACTCTATTTTTTTTTGATACATGGAATACTTAACTAGATTTGCTCATACGATTAAGTAAGTGTTTAAGAGGAGGCCATATATAAAATGAAGATGAAAAAACGATTTAGCCGTAAGATGCAGCAAACCACTCTTGCTTTTCATTTAAAGCAGCATTCCTCTATTTATTTGTTTGTAACGATATTATTTTTAATGGGAATCGTATTTGGAGCCATCGTAGTTAATAGTCTTTCTTTTTCCCAGAAGGAAGATCTCTTCTATTATTTAAACCAATTTTTCGGGACCGTGATAGAAGGGGAGACAGCAAATGGCCGAGAGATGTTTTTTCAAAGTCTTTTCCATAATGCCAAGCTTATTCTATTTATTTTTATATTAGGTGTGTCTATAATAGGGGTTCCTATTATTCTGATTATCCTGTTTATGAAAGGAGTAGTGATTGGGTTTACAGTCGGATTTTTAGTGTATAAGCTGAACTGGGAAGGTTTTTTTCTTTCATTCGTTTCCGTATTGCCGCAAAACTTAATCACCGTTCCCGTCTTAATCATGATGGCGGTCATGGCGATCACGCTGTCATTTAAACTTGTGAAAAGGCAGTTTGTTCAAATCCATCAGCCCATCGCACCGCTATTTTCATCATATATTCTTACATTTGTGGCTGCATTGTGTTTATTGGTAGGTGCAGCTGCAACCGAGGCATTTATTTCGCCATTTTTCATGGAAAGATTAGTTGATAATATATATTAAATAATAATTAATATCATCTAATAATAAATTTTTTATACAGATTAGAATAATTCTCTTTTGCATCTTCCAAACCTTTTGATATAATATAGTAGACATGGGCGAGGGA
Organism: Bacillus litorisediminis; assembly: GCF_022808645.1. Taxonomy (GTDB): domain Bacteria; phylum Bacillota; class Bacilli; order Bacillales; family JC228; genus Bacillus_BF; species Bacillus_BF litorisediminis. The sequence goes on along the minus strand of NZ_JAKZKT010000004.1, from coordinate 133,324 downwards.
GGTTCAAGTGATGGAAAGCAGAATTGAGAGAATAAAAGAGCAGCTTCATTCTGCCAGCTATAAACTTACGCCACAACGGGAAGTAACGGTAAGAGTGCTGTTAGAGAATGAAGAGGATCATTTGAGTGCAGAAGATGTGTACCTCCTCGTAAAAGAGAAATACCCTGAAATAGGTCTGGCAACCGTGTATAGGACACTTGAATTGCTAACCGAGCTAAAGATTGTCGACAAAATTAATTTTGGTGACGGGGTATCCAGATATGACCTGAGACGAGAAGGAGCCACTCATTTTCATCATCACCTCGTATGTATCGAATGCGGATCTGTTGATGAAATCCAGGAGGACCTCCTCGAAGACGTGGAAAAAATTGTGGAACGCGACTTTAATTTTAAAATAAAAGATCATCGTTTAACCTTTCATGGAATTTGCCACAGATGCCATAAAGAAGAATCATAGGCTACATAAAACCTTTTTTCGGATACGGAAAAGGGTTTTTTTGCGTTTCAAGGCCAATATATATTCGATTTTCGCTTTCCAAATTAGATGGTAACCTTCCAGCTGCAGCAAGAATCAAAAATAAAATAAGGCTCTTCCCACAATTCATCCCCTCCAGACGTATATTTTCATCCTCTATTGGCATAGGTTGTTATTAATAGAGTTCTGCCTTACCGCGATCTTAAACTCTGTGTTTCTGGAGGACAAGCTAATGAAAAAATGGATCAGGCTCGTTTTGAATACATTAAAGGTTTTTCTGCTATTCACATTATGCACGATTTTATTTTACTATGGTATGATATGGGTACATCAGGAATATCAAAACTATCAAAAGTATGATGAACCGGATGGTGCAGCAGTTAAGGTTTTTGAAACAAAAGATGATCCGGTCATGTTGAGCGGATATGAACGAATTATATACTTTTTTTTACATGGGGAGTAATCAGGTTGAAATACTTAGTTGCGGATTTTATCCATTTTTTAAGGGTTGAAAAAGGGCTATCCAATAATACCATCACATCGTACCATCGGGATTTACGGGCTTACACCCAATATCTGCAAACCATAGAAAAGATGGATTCGCTTAAGGATGTATCAAGACCAATCATAATGAAATTTTTGGCACATTTAAAGGATTCAGGTAAATCTTCGAAAACGATTGCCAGACATATTTCTTCAATCCGCTCTTTCCACCAATTTTTATTGCGGGAAAAGCAGCTAGATCATGACCCGACTGTACATATTGATTTGCCTAAACAAGAAAAAACACTGCCAAAGGTATTAAATTTAGACGAGGTCGAAGCATTGCTAAGTGCGTCTTACAAGGGTGACTCTTTTTCCTTAAGGGATAGAGCTATGCTTGAAGTGTTGTATGCAACCGGACTTCGGGTCAGTGAGCTGATTGGATTGAACATTGGGGATGTGCATACGATGCTAGGGTTTGTCCGATGTATCGGAAAAGGGAATAAGGAACGGATTGTACCGCTTGGTTCTAAAGCAAAAGAAGCATTGGAAGAGTATTTGGAAAAGGGGCGACCAAAACTTGTTAATCGTAAAAATAGGTCAGAAGCGCTCTTTTTAAATCATCATGGAAATCGTTTGACAAGGCAGGGTTTTTGGAAAATTTTAAAACAAATTGCTTCTTCCGCTGGAATTGAAAAAACTATTACGCCCCATACATTGCGGCATTCGTTTGCCACTCATTTGTTAGAGAATGGGGCTGACTTGCGGGCTGTCCAGGAAATGCTCGGCCATGCTGATATTTCAACAACACAAATCTATACGCACGTCTCAAAAGCGAGATTAAAGGATGTTTACAAACAATTTCATCCCCGTGCTTAGGTTCAGGCTCTCCTTCAAAGAGCCTTTTTTAACGGAATACAGCAGGACTTTCTTCCTAAATCCAAACTTTGATAAAATCAATATGCTATCATGATTCACATTTTTCGGGGTAATTTAAACGTAAGACTGTAATAGGAGGAACACAGAGTGAGTTATACATATAAAAGGGTTTTTCTGATTGTGATGGATTCAGTAGGGATTGGTGAGGCTCCGGATGCTAAAGAATTTGGCGATAAGGGGGCTGACACCTTAGGGCATATTGCAGAGCATATGGGCGGCTTGCATATGCCGAATATGGCTAAGCTTGGTCTGAGTAATATTAGGGAAATTAAAGGAATAGAAAGAGCGGAAAAACCATTGGCCAACTATGGAATTATGCAGGAAGCGTCTGTAGGCAAGGATACGATGACTGGCCACTGGGAAATTATGGGTTTACATATTCATAAACCGTTTAAAGTGTTCCAAGAAGGATTTCCAGAAGACTTAGTCAAACAATTAGAAGAAAAAACAGGACGAAGCGTAATTGGAAATAAACCAGCGAGCGGAACGGCCATCATTGATGAGCTTGGGAAAGAGCATATGGATACAGGTGCGATGATTGTTTATACTTCGGCCGATTCAGTTCTGCAAATCGCTGCTCACGAAGAGATTATTCCATTGGATGAATTATATAAAATCTGTGAAATCGCTCGACAATTAACCTTAGATGAACCTTATATGATAGGCCGTGTCATTGCTAGACCGTTTATTGGCACTCCGGGTAATTTCAAGAGAACTGCAAATCGTCATGACTATGCATTGAAGCCATTTGACCGGACCGTTATGAATGAATTAAAAGACGCTGATTATGATGTTTTAGCGATTGGAAAGATATCTGATATTTACGATGGTGAAGGGGTTACCCAATCATTCCGTACCACCTCTAACATGCATGGTATGGACGAACTGTTAAAGACAATGGATATGGATTTTATCGGTTTAAGCTTTCTAAATTTAGTTGATTTTGATGCTTTGTATGGACATCGCCGGGATCCGCAAGGGTATGGGGAGGCACTCCAAGAATTTGATCAGCGCTTGCCAGAGGTTTTAGAAAAAATGAAACAAGATGATTTGTTAATCATTACGGCTGATCACGGGAACGATCCGGTTCATCATGGAACCGATCATACCAGGGAGTATGTCCCATTGCTCGTCTATTCGCCATCACTTCAAGGAAACAATCCATTGCCTCTGCGGGAAACCTTTGCAGATCTTGGTGCAAGTGTTGCGGAAAACTTTAATGTAACGATGCCGAAACATGGGAAGAGCTTCTTAAAAGAATTAAAATAAAGGAATGAATAGATATGAGAATGGTGGATTTGATTCAAAAAAAGCGGGACGGAGCCGAACTAACTACGGAAGAAATTAAATTTATCATCCAAGGTTTCACAAACGATGAAATCCCGGATTACCAGATGAGTGCCTTTTGTATGGCTGTCTTTTTTAAAGGAATGACTGATAAAGAATGTGCTGATTTAACGATGGCAATGGTAGAATCAGGGGACCAGATTGATCTCTCAGCGATAGAAGGGATCAAAGTTGATAAACATTCAACTGGAGGAGTAGGTGATACGACTACGTTAGTATTAGGTCCGCTTGTTGCCACATTAGGCGTGCCTGTTGCAAAAATGAGCGGAAGAGGTTTAGGGCATACTGGAGGAACGATTGATAAGCTGGAATCTGTGCCTGGATTCCATGTTGAGATTGAGAATGAGGAATTTGTCCGTTTAGTGAATCAAAACAAATTAGCCGTAATCGGACAAAGCGGGAACCTAACCCCAGCTGATAAAAAACTATATTCCTTAAGGGATGTAACTGCAACAGTCAATAGTATTCCGCTGATAGCAAGCTCTATTATGAGCAAAAAGATTGCTGCGGGAGCCGATGCAATTGTCTTAGACGTCAAAACTGGAGCGGGAGCTTTTATGAAATCTCTGGAGGATTCTCTTTCTCTGGCAAAAGCCATGGTTAAAATCGGGAATCAGATTGGACGTAAAACGATGGCTGTTATTTCCGATATGAGTCAGCCGCTTGGGTATGCGATTGGCAATGCCCTTGAAGTAAAGGAGGCCATTGATACGCTGAGAGGGGAAGGTCCTGAAGATTTAACAGAGTTGTGTTTAACTCTCGGAAGTTATATGGTATTCCTCGGAGGAAAGGCGGATAGTTTAGAGGAAGCAAAAGAAAAGCTGAAAGAGGTATTAAAAACCGGTGCCGCGTTAGATACATTTAAGACATTTTTGCAGGCTCAAGGCGGAGATCCGTCGGTGGTGGATGATACGTTAAAGCTTCCTCAGGCTTCCTTTGCTTTTGAGCTTGAAGCTAAAGAAGATGGGTTTGTGGAAGAGCTAGTAGCAGATTCCATCGGAACAGCAGCGATGTGGCTAGGGGCTGGCCGTGCAACCAAGGAATCTTCAATTGACTTGGCCGTAGGTCTGTTACTCCGAAAAAAAATCGGTGATTCTGTAAAGAAAGGCGAGTCACTCGTAACGATTTACAGCAACACTGAAAATGTGGATCATGTAAAAGCAAAGTTATACGAAAGCATTCGAATCTCCAAAACAGATATTGCAAAACCAAAGCTTATTTACGGGGAAGTTAAAGATTAAGCATGGAAAAGGTACTGCTAGTGGAGCAGTACCTTTTTTATGTTATATTGATTTGATTAGAGTTCGGAAAAGAGTGTGCTGAGTTCGGAAAAACAAGTGAGTTCCGATATCCTTGTTCAGGACTGAAAAAAAACACAGTAAAAAATCATTAGCACCATCAACGTTTGACGATGCCCTCTCTTTATCCATTCACCTAACATTCTCCCGTATATACCGTATTAGCTGTTCCTTTAATCCTGGATTTTTCAAGGCAAAATCAATCGTAGCTTTTAAAAAGCCAAACTTATCGCCGACATCATATCTTTTTCCTTGAATCAGATAAGAGTGAACAGGCTCAATTTCAACCAATCGGTCAATCGCTTCAGTTAACTGAATTTCTCCGTTTCGGTCAGGTTTCACCCATTCAATTTGCTCAAAAACCGCTGGAGTTAAAATATAGCGCCCGACAATTGCGAGGGTTGAAGGAGCCTCTTCAACAGAAGGTTTTTCAATTAAATTTAAAACACCGTAGAGATCTCCAATCTTATGAGAATACTGAACTATTCCGTACTTTGACACATCGTGTCGAGGAACATCCTCGCAGCCGAGAATTGATTTTCCCGCTATTTCAAATTGCTGAATCATTTGTTTTAATGCCGGTACGTCGCTGTCGATAATATCGTCGCCCAGTAACACCGCAAATGGTTCATCCCCTATAAATTTTCTTGCACAAAAGACGGCGTCACCCAGTCCAAGCGGCTCTTTTTGCCGGACATAATGAATTTGAGCTAAATTGGATATTTGTTTTACCATCTCATAAACCTCATGTTTAGAGGTTTTTTGCAGAATAAGCTCAAGCTCAACTGATTTATCAAAATGGTCTTCAATGGCCCGTTTATTTCTCCCTGTTACGATAATGATATCTTCAATCCCTGAAGCTACGGCTTCCTCGATTATGTATTGAATCGCAGGCTTATCGACAATAGGCAGCATTTCTTTAGGCTGTGCTTTTGTGGCAGGTAAAAATCTGGTGCCAAGGCCCGCAGCAGGAATAACGGCTTTTTTTATCATAATCTCCCCCCGTTCTGATATCACTCGTTCTCGGATCTCTTTTTAAAACGAATTACTGCATCTTTTTCATATAGTCATAGTTTCATATCGATTTATGTGTATGCACAGAAGCTTGCCCTTATCCCGAACATCCTACTTTCTAGAAATAATTAAAAAAGATGGAGAAAAAGGAATAGAACTTTCATTATGGTAAAACATAGGGTTGTGTCCCGTTTGTAAAGATTCTTTTAGAGGTGTAAACAGTGGTTTTAACTAATCCTAACTATGAACGAAAACTGATTCTCCTCTCGTTCGTCATTATTCTTCTGTATTTATCCCCCTTATTTATTTTAGGAGAAAACGCACACATTCGAGTTCATGATAATTTGGATTCTAATATAGCCTGGTACAAGGTGCTGATTAACAGCGGAGAAATATTTGGCAGCATTAATGCAACAATCCCCCAGGTAATTAATGGGCTACCGCGGAATGCGCTTGCCTCAGAATTTTCCGGGATTGTTTGGCTTTATGCATTTTTCCCAACGATGGTGGCGTATGGACTTAGTCAGGCTATAACAAGATTTATCGCATTTTGGGGAATGTACCTGCTTTTAAAAAAACATTTTTTGAAAAAAGAGGAATGGGCTCTTATCAGAGTAGGCGTTGCTTTGACATTTGCCCTGACCCCATTTTGGCCATCAGGAATGTTAAGTACCTTAGGGATGCCCCTGGCATTATGGGCATTTTTAAATATTCGAAACAACGAGTATTCCTGGAAAAACATTGCCGTCCTTTTATTGCTTCCGTTTTACTCCAGCTTTGTATTAGGCTTTTTCTTTTTCTTAACAGCGATGGGGCTCTTATGGGGATGGGACGTAATCAGGGGTAAAGGGTGGAATTGGCAGTTCTTTTTTTCAATTGTTCTTATGACGATGATGTTTCTTTTAGTTGAGTATCGTCTTGTAGCATCCTTTCTATTTTCGACTGAACCAAACAGTAGAGACGAATATTTTCATGCAAGGCTGCCTCTTTGGAGAGTCATCCGTCTCACTTTTAAAAATTTCATTTTAGGTCACAACCATGTGATGACCGTACATGGATTATTTATCTTACCTGTAATCCTAATGGCACTGATTCTTGTCTTCTATAAAAGATTGTGGCGTCAGGAGAAACCATTTTTGTACTTATTTATGATCAATTTTGCTCTATCAGCCTGGTATGCTTTTTGGTTTTATAAGGGATGGCTCCCACTGACAGAACGGTTTCATTTTTTGGATACCTTTAACTTTGCAAGATTTCATTTTCTCAGGCCACTTATTATTTATGTAAGCTTTGCTATCGCATTAAAGATTCTTTGGCAAGAAAAAGTATTTAATAGAGGCATGGTGGCAGCTATTATATGCCTTCAGCTCGTTGTATTGGGAATGTTTAATGATGAGATTGTTTACCATAAAAAACCATCCGTAAAAGAATTTTATGCAACTGAATTATTTAACGATATTAAAGAATTTATCGGTCTGCCACCTGAAACATACCGGGTCGCCAGTATCGGCATTCATCCAGCCATCGCTCAGTATAATGGGTTTTATACATTAGATACGTACAATAATTTCTATCCCCTCTCATATAAATATCAATTTAGGAAAATAATCGCAGAGGAATTAGCTAAAAATAAAACCATAAAGGAATATTTTGACGAATGGGGAGGACGCTGTTATCTGTTTACAGATGAGTTAGGTAAACACTATATGTTTAAGAAAAACTCAAAAGCTAAACTGACCAATCTGCAATTGGACATGACAGCGTTTCAAGGATTGGGAGGATCCTTTATTTTCTCTAGCATTCCGATATTAAATGCAGCTGATAATCATCTTGTTTTAGAACAAACTTTTACATCAAAAGAAAGCGCATGGAAGATTTATCTGTACCGGGTAATGGAAACGTAAAGCAGTGACAGCTTTGGGAGGAATAAAAGCATTATGACTGAACCTGTACTAACGATTGTAGTCCCATGTTATAACGAAGAAGCAGTTTTGAAAGACACGATAAGCCAACTTCAGGATTTATTGGTGAAAATGATCGAAGACTCCATAGTTGATGAGAATAGCAAAATTTTATTTGTTGATGATGGCAGCAAAGACAAGACGTGGTCCATTATTGAAAAAGCAAGCTTACAATTCAATTATGTTAGAGGCTTAAAATTATCACGAAATGTAGGGCATCAGAATGCTTTATTAGCGGGTCTATTTTCTGCAAAAGATGTGTCCGATTGTGTGATCTCGATTGATGCCGATCTTCAGGATGATATTTCAGTTATTCCGTTATTTATCGAAAAATTTATCGAAGGGAATGAAATTGTGTATGGCGTCCGCAATCGTCGTGATTCGGATACCTTCTTTAAAAGAAAATCAGCAGAACTGTTTTATTCGGTCATGAAAAAAATGGGAGTAGATCTTATTTTTAATCACGCGGACTTTCGATTAATGAGTAAAAGGGCAATAGAAGAACTTGAGCGTTTTGACGAAGCAAATCTTTTCTTGCGTGGAATCATTCCGCTCATTGGCTTTCCATCAGCTGTTGTTCATTATGATCGAAAAAAAAGGATGGCTGGCGAGACAAAATATCCGTTAAAGAAGATGATCGCTTTTGCTTTTGATGGAATTTCTTCATTCTCCGTTACACCAATTCGACTTGTTTTATTTATCGGAATGGTTTCGTTTTTTGTAAGTTTATTATTTGGTGCGTATTTCTTATTTTTAAAATTTACCGGACATACAGCTACTGGATGGACGTCTCTAATTACATCAATTTGGCTGATCGGCGGTTTACAGCTTATAGCAATAGGGCTGGTTGGGGAGTACATTGGAAAAGTATATAAGGAAACGAAGCGCAGGCCGAAATTTATTGTGGAGTATGATTCATTTGCTATTCAGAAAACGATTAGCGCGAGGCAACTTCAAATGAAAGAGGATGAGCTATATTCGATTGTATCTAGTAAAATACCTGAATCGAACTAATTCTTTTATTCGATTTCTTCTGGTAGGAATCGCTAATACAATTGTAGGGTTTTCAGTGATTATGCTATTGCTGAATGGATTGGGATTATCGTACTGGGTTTCAACTTTTATCGGTAATAGTGTTGGTGCAGCAGTTAGCTTCTTTTTGAATCGGGGTTTTACTTTTCAATCCGATATAACGTATCGGAGAGGAATACCCAGGTTTGTCTTTATCATTTTTGTCAGTTATTTGCTCTCTTACTCCTTAAGTCAGGAAATTGCCAGCCAGATGCACTCAACCCTCCTGCTTCCCGTTTCTAAAGAAAATCTCGCGGTTTTATTAGGGATGGGTTTATATACGATCATCAATTATTTCGGGCAAAAATATCTTGTCTTTGTGAAAACCTCTTCACCTATGTCGTGAAGAGGTTTTATCGTATGACTGTTTATTTAAATTTAGGAAAATCCTGTATAAAAAAAGATTGTCTGGAAAAAATGGAAACTGAGTATTTCTAAGGAAAAGACAACTCTACTTTTAATTGGAGGGATACAATGAGACGTTCGTTATCTTGTGTAATAGGCATCCTGTTAATTTTTAGTTCGTTATCAACTCCAGCATTAGCCAATCAAAAAAGCGAAGAGACGCTTGCTTTGGCCGAAAATGCAAAGTCAGCGATATTAATTGAAAGAGACACGGGAACTATACTTTATCAAAAAAATCCTGACGAGAAATTGCCTCCAGCTAGTATGACTAAAATCATGACCATGTTATTAATCATGGAAGCGTTGGATAGCGGGAAGATCTCATTGGATGAAAAGGTTCGCACTAGTGAACATGCTGCTTCCATGGGAGGATCGCAAATTTTCCTGGAGCCAGGGGAAGAGATGACCGTCAAAGAGATGCTTCAAGGAATTGCAATCGGATCGGGGAATGATGCATCCGTTGCAATGGCAGAGCATATAGCAGGGTCCGAGGAAGAATTTGTAGAGATGATGAATGAAAAGGCAAAAGAACTTGGTTTGAAAAATACCAATTTCGTCAATACAACAGGATTGCCTGCCCAAGATCATTTTTCCACTGCCCGGGACATGGCTGTCATGGCTAAAGAGCTTTTAAAATATGAACAAATTACTGAATTCACGGGCATGTATGAAGCCTATTTAAGAGAAAATACAGATAAAAAGTTTTGGCTTGTCAATACAAACCGTCTTGTTAAATTTTACGATGGTGTGGATGGTTTAAAAACTGGTTATACCAATGAAGCCAAATATTGTTTAACGGCAACGGCAAAAAGAGATGGAATGAGGGTCATTGCGGTAGTATTTGGTGCACCAACGCCTAAGGACCGGAATGCGCAAATTTCAAAAATGCTTGATTACGCCTTCGCCAAGTATAAGACACATAGAATGTATGAAAAAGACGCAGTGATAGCTAAAGCTACCGTTTCAAAAGGTGAAAATAATAAAGTAGAAGTTGTAACAAGTGAAAGCATCTCCCTGTTAACCAGAAAGGGAGAAAAAGTAGATGATGTTGAAAAGAGAATCGAAATCAATGATAAGATTAGGGCTCCGCTGCAAAAGGGAGACGAGGTTGGGACCTTATCACTTGTAAAGAATGGAAAGGTATTAGTTGAAAGTCCATTGGTTGTAAAGGATTCAGTTGAAAAAGCAAGCTGGTGGACGCTATATAAACGGACATTTGGCCATTTTGCAAAAGCAAACTGATGTCATATTTTTGGATATTTCTTCGAATGAACACTAGTTTTGTCTCCTTGCAGGAGAATAATTAAAAAATGACGAAAGACTTTCTATACCTTCAAGAAGGAGGCAATTTATAGTGAGTCTTTCGATTAATTTAGAAGTTGTACAAGAAGTCTTATGTGTTCGCTTGAGTGGTGAATTGGATCATCATACGGCTGAACAGCTTAGAGAGGAGACTACAAGAGCTATTGAAAAGTATGGGATCCGCCATATCGTCCTTAATCTCCAAGAGCTTACCTTCATGGACAGTTCAGGACTCGGAGTGATTCTGGGACGGTACAAACAAATAAAACAAATGCACGGCGAAATGGTTGTATGCGCCATCTCCCCAGCTGTAAAACGATTGTTTGATATGTCCGGTTTATTTAAAATAATTAGACAAGAGACCAATGAAGCTCTTGCTTTAGAAAAACTGGGGGTGGCGTAACTTGAAAAATGAAATGCATATTCAATTTAGTGCTCTAAGTCAAAACGAATCATTTGCACGGGTGACAGTCGCTTCATTTATTGCGCAGTTAGATCCTACTTTGGATGAACTGACGGAAATTAAGACTGTCGTGTCTGAGGCTGTTACAAATGCAATCATTCATGGGTATGAAAATATCCCGGATGGAATGGTCTATATTTCTGTAACAATCGAGGATGGAGCCTGTGAGATTATGATTCGTGATGAGGGGGTCGGAATCTCAGACATCAATGAAGCGAGACAGCCATTGTTTACGACCAAGCCTGAGCTTGAGCGTTCTGGTATGGGCTTTACCATTATGGAAAATTTTATGGATGAAGTAGAGGTAGAGTCAGGACCAGGAGAAGGGACGACCATTCGCATGAAAAAGCAATTTGCTAAAAGCAAAGCGCTGTGCAATTAAGGAGTCTTGCTTATGGATGTTGAGGTAAAGATTGACACAACCCAAAGCTATTTAAAAGACCATGAAGTAAAAGATTTAATCGTAAGAGCGCAAAAAGGTGAACAAGAGGCAAAAGATACGATTGTACAGAAAAATATGCGGCTAGTATGGTCAGTTGTTCAACGTTTCTTGAATCGCGGCTATGAACCAGATGATCTTTTCCAAATTGGTTGTATTGGCCTGTTAAAATCTGTAGACAAATTTGACCTAAGCTATGATGTGAAATTTTCAACGTATGCTGTTCCTATGATAATCGGGGAAATTCAGCGATTTATCCGTGATGATGGAACTGTTAAGGTGAGTCGATCTTTAAAAGAACTAGGGAATAAAATCAGACGTGCCAAAGATGAACTTTCGAAATTAAATGGAAGAGTTCCAACAGTAAGTGAAATTGCTGAGCACTTAGAGATATCCGTTGAGGAAATAATTATGGCACAGGAAGCAAGCAGATCCCCATCATCCATCCATGAAACAGTCTATGAAAATGATGGAGATCCTATCACTCTTCTCGATCAAATTGCTGATCAGGAAGAGAATTTATGGTTTGATAAATTAGCATTAAAAGAAGCCATTCGCGATTTAGATGATAGAGAACGGTTGATTGTGTATTTACGATACTTTAAAGATCAAACGCAGTCAGAGGTTGCTGCGAGATTAGGAATCTCCCAAGTGCAGGTTTCCCGGCTTGAAAAGAAAATATTACAGCAAATGAAGGACCGAATGAACGATTAAATCAGTTCATTCGGTTCTTTTATTTTACCCAAACCTGGATTCGCATTTGTCATGAACATAAACGGGTTACTAATTATTGGACATCATGAAAAACGTGCGACGATCCATACTACCAATAGAGGGAAACTTTTTTCGAGGAAGTGTGTCGGATGGAAAATTCGATTTATATTCGCTTAAGACATCGCCTGCAAGTACGTCCCAATGAACGGGTTATAGTAGGAGATGTAGCACAAGTCATTGCCCCTGAAGAACTTCTCGAGCAGATAAAAAAACTTGTGGTATATCAGGTCAAAAGAGAGGACAACAATATTGTCATTATTGATGTAATGCAGGTTATTAAAAAGATTCTCCAAGAGTTCCCGCAAATTGATGTACAGGCAATTGGGCCAACGCAAACAATCGTAGAAATCATTTTTCGCAAAAAAAGGGTTTCTAAAATCCTTTTTATTTTAGTCTGGTTCCTATTATTTGTCGGTGCAGCCTTAACCATTATGAATTTCCATGAGGATGTCAGCATGCAAATTGTCCAGCAAAAAATCTATACCATGATAACTGGAGAAGAGGTAGAAAAACCCCTTCTTTTTCAAATTCCCTATTCCTTTGGTCTTGGTTTAGGAATGATCCTATTTTTTAACCATGTCTTTAAAAAGAGAATTAATGAAGAACCTAGTCCTCTAGAAGTGGAAATGTTTAATTATCAGCAGGATTTAGATCGATATATATCTTTAAAAGAAAATAAAGAGAGTATGAAAAATATTGATGATGATTAAACTGGCTCTTGTTATTTTTATCGGCTTTGCAGGAGGACTAGCGGTCGGAGCTGGTTTTGTCGCATTTTTAACTGTACTGGGAATCATTCCAAGACTTACGCAATTAACAAAAACAATGAAATACATTCATCATTATGAATGGGCAGTTGTTACTGGTGCTCTAGCTGCTTGCTGGATTGGTCTTCAAGACTTGATTTTTCATATGTTTGAGTTTGTTACGATTCCCCTGGGCCTTGCCAGCGGTATTTTTGTAGGGATGCTGGCAGCAGCCTTGACAGAGGTTTTAAATGTTTTCCCAATTCTCGCGAAACGGATTAACATAGATGAGAAAATCATCATATTATTAATGGCCATTGTTTTGGGGAAAATATCAGGATCACTATTTCATTGGATTATTTTTGTGGATCTGTAACCCTTAATAAAGGAGGAGCAACGTTTGCCACAGCCTAAAGCAGTTATTCTCGTAACGGATGGAGACGAATATGCAAAAAAAGCAATTGAATCTGTTGCCCAGTCAATTGGCGGCAGATCTATATCCATGTCCCATGGCAATCCGAGTGTCTTAACGGGTCCGGAATTGATTGGGTTAATCCATCAAGCTCCATCTGAACCTGTATTCGTTATGTTTGATGATAGTGGTTACTTAGGTGAGGGACCAGGTGAGAATGCTTTGAAATTCGTCGCAAATCATCCTAGTATTCATGTTTTAGGTGTTATTGCCGTTGCCTCCAAAACGAAACAGGCAGAATGGGCAAAAGTGGATATCTGTATTGATCAGAATGGGGAATTAACGCCTTACGGTGTTGATAAATTTGGAATACCTGAGATGGAAACGGGCAGAATTAATGGTGATACAGTTTATAGCTTAGACGAGCTTAATGTCCCTATTATAGTTGGAATTGGGGATATTGGAAAAATGGGAGGAAAGGATTCCTATAAAATCGGATCCCCGATTACAAAAAAAGCAGTCGACATCATTCTAGAAAGGAGCGGTTTCAATGGCCCAAAATGAAAAACATCCGATACCAGCGAATTTAAATAAACTGGAAGAATATATGAAGGAACGTGTTGGCCTTGGAACAAGCTTTGATTTAGGGGTCAGGAAAGTAAAAATATTAAAACAGCATGTCCATGTTTACTATGTAAACGGGTTATGTGACTCAGCATATATAATAGATATCATGGATCAGCTGGTTGAGATAAATGATCACGAAAAATCCAGATCTGATGCATATGATGTGATTTATAATCGGATTGTCCATCAATCGGTTGATCCGGTAAAAACAATAGATGAAATGGTGGATCAGGTTCTTTCCGGCTTAATCAGCATTGTAGTAGAAGGATCGGAAATAGCACTGATTGTGGATGTCCGTGCTTACCCCGGCCGACAGCCTCAAGAACCGGATACAGAGAAAGTAGTAAGAGGATCCCGTGACGGATTTGTCGAAAATATTATTGTTAATACTGCACTTACTCGAAGAAGAATTAGAGATGAAAAACTTCGCTTTGAGATGATCAAAGTGGGCGAACGGTCTAAAATGGATGTTTCGATTGCTTATATTAAGGACATCGCGAATCCGGACTTAGTTGAGGTTATTCGGAAAGAATTGCAGCAAATAAAAATAGATGGAACCACAATGGGGGATAAAGCAGTTGAAGAATTCCTTGTTAAACAAGGTTACAACCCTTTTCCATTAGTCCGATATACAGAGCGGGCAGATGTAGCGGCAACTCACCTGCTCGAAGGACATGTCTTAGTCTATACAGATACTTCACCAAGTATCATTATTACTCCAACTACCTATTTTCATCATGTTCAGCATGCTGAAGAATACAGAGAATCCGCTTTAGTCGGAACGTTCATCCGCTGGGTCCGATTTATTGGGATTTTTACATCTATTGTATTGTTGCCTTTATGGTTTTTATTTGTTCTTGAACCCAATCTATTGCCAGAGAACTTAGCTTTTATCGGACCTAATGAACAAAGTAATGTGCCGTTAGTTCTTCAGCTTTTTATAGCTGATATAGGGATCGAATTTTTAAGGATTGCTGCTATACATACCCCTACCCCTCTTTCAACAGCAATGGGTTTAATCGCCGCTGTCATGATTGGGGAAATAGCGATACAAGTAGGGATTTTTGTACCTGAAACGATTCTTTATGTGGCAGTTGCAGCTGTTGGTACATTTGCTACACCAAGCTACGAATTAAGTGTTGCAAATAAATTAGTACGTTTATCTTTGTTGCTAGCCGTTTCCTTATTTGGCACTTATGGATTTGTAATAGGACTCACTGTAACTTTATTAGCGTTAGCAAGTGTCCGTTCTCTAAATACTCCTTATCTCTGGCCCTTGTTGCCGTTTAATCCAGGTGCATTTATGCAAATTGCGATTAGACGGTCAGTGCCTGGATCCAAAATTAGGCCAAGCATTGTCCAGCCAAGGAATGTTCGTAAGCAGCCTTAATAAGTCGGGCTATCTGAGGAGGAAAAATCATTTTTTGCCTCTTTTGATAGCCTTTTTTTGTTTTTGTGATATTTCAATGGTTCAATTTAATAATTTTAAACTTAAAATAATGGAAAGAAAGACTTGTATATCCTGATTATTGATACCGATTCATGAGTGTGGTAAAGTTAATTTTATTACAATAACGGGTTAAAGACACAATGGCTATTCGTGTTTTTAAAAAGGCGGGGAATGTATATTGAAGCATTATTTATATGGAAATCAATCAGTTAATGAAAAAGGCCATTTATCAGTTGATGGTTTAGATACGATAGAATTAGCAGAAAAATATGGAACCCCTTTATATATATATGATGTCGGCTTAATAAGACAAAAAGCTCGTGATTTTCAATCGGCTTTTAAAAAGCTAGGCATATCCCATCAGGTTGCATATGCCAGCAAGGCTTTTTCTTGTATTGGAATGATTCAGATTGTCCATGAGGAAGGACTGTCCCTTGATGTTGTTTCAGGAGGAGAACTTTATACTGCCATCGCTGCGGGATTTCCACCTGAAAAAATCCATTTTCACGGGAACAATAAAAGCGATGAAGAGCTATTGATGGCATTAGAATACGAGATTGGCTGTATTGTGGTAGATAATGAATATGAATTATCCAGACTGATTTCATTACTGAACGAAAGACAGAAAAAAATGTCGATCTTAATTCGGGTGACACCAGGAATTGAAGCACACACCCATGACTATATTTTAACGGGACAAGAGGATTCAAAATTCGGGTTTGATTTGCAAAATGGGCAGGCTGAAAATGCCGTGCGTCAAGCATTAACTTGTGATTACATTGAGCTTTTAGGGATACATTGTCATATCGGATCACAAATATTTGAAACGACTGGTTTTGTATTAGCTGCCAGAAAAATCATGGAGAAACTTCGAGATTGGAAGGACAGCTTTGGATTTGAAGCCAAGGTCCTTAATCTGGGTGGAGGCTTCGGAATTCGTTATACAAAAGACGATGATCCCATTCCTCCCAGCCAATATATTTATGAAATGATGAAAGAGGTTATGGATCAAGTTAGGGAGCAAGGGTTAAGCCAGCCAGAGATATGGATTGAACCAGGCAGATCCATTGTAGGTGATGCCGGAATTACGCTGTATAAAATTGGTTCTCAAAAGATTGTCCCAGAAATAAGAAAGTATCTGGCTATAGATGGCGGAATGAGTGATAATATTCGCCCTGCATTATATGAAGCTAAATATGAAGCAGCACTTGCAAATCGGATGAACGATGAAACCACTGAAGTGGTTTCAATTGCCGGAAAATGCTGTGAATCGGGAGATATGCTGATATGGGATCTGCCTTTGCCGCAGGCAAATCCTGGTGATTATTTAGCTGTCTTTTGTACAGGTGCCTATGGATATTCCATGGCTAATAATTATAATCGAATTCCAAGGCCAGCAGTTGTTTTTGTTGAGAATAGCGAAGATCAGCTGGTTATTGAAAGAGAAACCTATGAAGACCTTATCAAACTAGATTTGCCTTTTTCCCGAAAAAAAGTGGAAACACTTGACTGAACAAGTTACCTTCACTTAAAGTAAACTTGGCAAAGGGACATAAATAATGATGCAGTTGAATGTGCAGGTGGATGGAAGTTGAGAAAAAAACAAATTATTTTATTTATTAGTTTACTTTTTGGGAGTTTAGTATGGGCAGGCATCTATTTAATGTATATTCTAAAATAATCCAGGTTGAAACTCCCTCATTTATACGGTACCATAATGGGAAGTAATCTATGGTTTTCTTAGTATAATTTAACAGTAAATGGAAATACTTTATACAAAAAAAGGTTTTTTAGATTAAGAGGGATTTTAATGTTAATTCGCTATAAAAAGAATTTTGAAAAGATTGCGATGGGCTTATTATCTTTTATGCCAAATGAAAAAGATGTTAAAAAGCTTCAACAATCAATTAAAACCTATGAAACCGATCCATCGTGGCAGTTATTCCTGTGGAAGGAAGGCGAGGATATTATCGGGCTCATTGGTGTTATTAAACAGGAGAATTCACTGGAAATTCAGCATATATCCGTTAATCCGTCTCACCGCGAGCAAGGAATCGGAAAATCTATGATACAGGCATTACGGGAAATGTATCCAAACTTCACGATAACGGCAAATGATCTGACCTCATCGTTTTACGCAAAATGTACTGGAGAATAACAGATATCGTATGATTTAACCAAAAAAGAAAGAGTCTTTAAAAAGAGCTCTTTCTTTTTCGTTTAATTGCTTCTTTTCTAGATTCTTCAACCTCTGTGCGATCACGCATTTTATGTTTGTGGATAATTTCAGCTGGCGGAAGAGCTGCTGCTTCAGCAAATGTCCAGTTATGCTCTCGGCAGACTTTTTTACATTCAGCCAGAAGCTCATCATCTACTATAGGAAGATTGACACTTTCATAAGGATCGTTCCTCTCAATTTTTTTGATTTGTACGTCCAGCAGATTAAAATAACGTTCGGCATCAAGTCCCAGCTTCTCTATAGCGTCCTGTTCCAGCTTTAGTGTATTGATAGATTTTTCAAACATTTTCTTGGCCCCAGTAAGATTTCCTCGCCGGTAGTGATAAAATCCTACAGATGTCTGAATTAATCCTACCCAGATTCTTTCAGAATGACCTTCTGGACTTTTCCAATAATCTTCTAACACTTCATGACACTCAAAATAATCCCGATTGCCGTGAAAATATGATAAAAATAATATATAGCTATATGGATACAAGGGAACTCCCCCTTTTAAAAATTCTTCTCTAACTAGGGTACCACGTTTCCAAAAAAGCAGGAAATCTTTAATTGAATCAATTTTTTATTGGAGTAAAGGGAAGAATCCTCTATACTTAAGGGTAGTTTCTTTTGAAATATACAAGTAGGCGTGAGTATAATGGAATATTTAGTGAAAATTGATGCTTTTGAAGGACCTCTTGATTTATTATTACATTTAATTCAAAAGCTAGAAATTGATATATATGATATCCCGATGAAAGAAATAACAGAACAATACATGTCTTATATTCATACGATGCAAGAGCTTCAATTGGATGTGGCAAGTGAATATTTAGTGATGGCAGCAACCCTGCTTGCCATTAAAAGTAAAATGCTGCTCCCGAAACAAGATCCGGAATTGCTGATAGACGATGAATATCAGTACGAAGAAGATCCGCGGGAAGAATTAGTTGAACGCCTGATCGAATATAAAAAATATAAAGAAGTGGCTAAGGAGCTTAAAGACCGAGAAGAGGAAAGAAGTCTTATGTTTACAAGGCCGCCTATCGATTTATCTCAATACGAGAAAACAGAAATTACGGCTACAGCGGATTTGAATGTCAGTGTGTATGATATGATTGCAGCCTTTCAAAAATTATTAAGACGAAAACGGCTGCAGCGGCCGCTTTCAACAAGAATTACAAGACAAGATATTTCAATTGAGCAAAGAATGGATGACATCAGAGCATTGCTGCATCCATCTTTTCAAAAGCCGTTCAGTGAATTGTTTCCGTATTCCGATAAATCTCAAGTGGTTGTTACTTTTTTAGCTTTATTGGAACTGTTAAAACGAAATGAAATTACCGTCCAGCAGCAGGATAATTTTTCGGAATTATTTATTTTAGCTGTGTAAGGTGGGGTGAAGGATGATGTTTGTGAATTGGCATGGAATTATTGAAAGTCTTTTGTTTGCTGCAGGGGACGAAGGACTGACTTGTAAACAGATTGCTTCAGTTCTTGAAAAGCCCGAATCTGAAATTCGAACCTTTATCCAAGAGATGAAAAGGGAATATGACGAGTCCAATGGCGGCCTTACCATTGTACAATTTGGCGATACATATGAGTTAGTAACGAAAAAGGAATTTGCGGATTATTTAAAGAAGTTAGTGGAATCTCCAAGTCAACATTCTCTTTCGCAGGCTGCACTTGAGACACTCGCTATTATCGCCTATCGGCAGCCTATCACAAGGGTTGAAATTGAAGAAATTCGGGGAGTTAAAACAGAACGTCCTATACAAACACTAATGGCTAAAGGATTAATAGAAGAATGCGGCAGAGCAGAAGGAACCGGACGAGCCTATCTATATGGGACAACCAAGACATTTTTAGATGTTTTCGGTTTAAAGGATTTAAACGAACTGCCTAAACTTCCAGATGATATTGATGATCAAGATGTTCAAAATGAAGCTGATCTCTTTTTTGAAACCTTCCAAGAAAGATTAGATGTTTGATTTTTCAGACAAAAATATTTTTTCTTATGGTAGAATAGGATAAAGTACCAAGATGATAGTTCTGTCTGCCTGGAAGGAGGAATTGGTTTGGATATTGTAGCTCTTAGCGGGGTGGAATTGGAAAAGGCTCTACCTAATTCCCCAGAGGATGGCTTTTCAAGAAGTATAGTAACGTACATAGACAATAATAAGGAAAATACTTTTCAATTGCTTTATGTGAGGTACTTCGAAGAGATAATCATAGAAGAAATACCTTATTCTGGACAGCCCTTATTTATTTCAGGGAACACACCTTGTTATATTCGTGATCTTGCTGCTTGGATTTATTTAATGGCAAATCCAGAGGCAATCGGGAAAAAAGAAGTGTATCTCCATGACGATACCCCTTTAGTAGAAGCATTCAGACAAACAAACTGGGAGCAAGTCGAAAAAATGTTTAGTGAATTTTGTACAAATAAGAAAGCAACCGTCCGTTCTCCCATATTATTTATAAAACAGCCATGAAATCATTCATTTAGGAGGAATTAGTGTGGCTCATTCTTTAGTAAAGATACAAATTGAGAACGCAAATACATTCTTGCAAGAGTCTGTAGCAAGGATAGAGGAATTTTTAAATTCGACAACCCTTCAATCACTGCAGGGAGAAAAAGATGGGGATCCAGTTTTCTATAAAGGGATAGCATCAAACCTGCGAAGGTTATGCGTTTTTTGTGAAGAAAGCTTGGATACATGTCAATTGCTTTTAAACAAAGAAGATTTTTCAAAGCAGGCAGCTGAAAAAACACTTTACAGAATCTACCATCAATGTATTGAGGAATTTTTCTCGCCAAAATCTGACCTTTGGTATGAAGATAGCCGTTCTGCATATACAGGAAAGAATAGTATTAAATTTAGAAAAAGTGTCCCTTCATCTGTGGAACAATTAATGAGAGACTTAGAGCAGCCGTTTCAAAAAATGAGAGAAGAATTAGAGTACTATGAAACGGATTACGCTACAAAGATAACCCAAAATAAGTAAAGTGCAAGAAAGCAGACCAGTCAATCTGGTCTGCTTTTTTTCCGGTACAATCTCTGTAATTTTAAATATTTATTGGAAAAGGTAAATAGGATAGCCTCTTCTCATATGATAGGGATGAAAAAGAAGGAGAAGAGGGATGTATGTGACTAAAAACGAAGATTATGTGCAGGAAGCGAAAAAGTGGCTTGAAGAAGTTAGGGAATGGATTGATACTAATGACATTAGAGATGAACATATTGACCAGTACATTACTCTGATTCATAGTGAAACGGACCGTGAAGATGATGGAGAGGACCATGAATTCAGAGTGGGATCCATCCAAAATGCAGTTTGGCAATTGGATCATCTTCTGCAATCCGTATGGCATACGATCAGAAATGAATCGATGAGACAGCAAAATGCTGTTCCGCCCGGCAGACATGTTTTGCCGCCGCTCCCCTATTCCTATGATGCACTCGAGCCCTATATATCCCAACGGATTATGAGGCTGCACCATACGAAACATCATCAATCCTATGTGGATGGATTAAATAAAGCGGAAACAAAGCTTGAAGAAGCCCGAAGAACCAATAATTTTAAATTGGTTAAACATTGGGAAAGAGAATTGGCTTTCCACGGATCTGGACATTATTTACACACCATTTTTTGGAACAATATGACCCCTCGTGGCGGAGGCAGACCAAGAGGAGAGCTTGCTAGAGATATAGATGCCTATTTTGGTTCCTTTGATGCTTTTAAAAAACATTTCTCAGAAGCTGCCAAACAAGTAGAAGGGGTGGGATGGGCCATATTGGTATGGTCTCCAAGGTCGAGGCATCTAGAAATCCTCCAATCAGAGCGTCACATGATATTAACACAATGGGATACAATCCCTCTACTTGTACTTGATGTTTGGGAACATGCCTATTACCTTCAGTACGAAAACCGAAAAGCCGAATACGTAGATGCCTGGTGGAATGTGGTGAACTGGAGAGATGTTGAAAAGCGGTATGAAGAAGCTAAAAAGATAGTCTGGAAGCCATTTTAAAGAGATTAGCGTAATTCTAGTCTCTTTTTATTTTGCCTGTTTTCGCGGAAGATCTATAAAAACAACAAAGTATGCGGAAACAGCCTTTATTTTTGTTTAAAAGGCGGAATCTAAGAGCTTCTGTTCATATATGGACAGGTCCTGCATAAACTTGTACAAAGTAACAATAAAGGAGAAGAGAGAATGTACAAGTTAAAAAAAGTCTTGTTACTTATGTTCTGTTTCGTCTTCCTCATGAACATCTACCCAAATAAAGCTAAAGCTTTATCTGTCAGTGCATATAGTGCCATTTTAATAGATCAGGATACCGGTCGCGTTTTGTATGAAAAAAGGGCTCATGAAAAAAGGCGGATTGCTTCTATAACGAAAATAATGACAGCTATCATAGCGATAGAGTCAGGAAAGCTGGATGAGAATGTAACGGTTAGTGAACAGGCCGTCAGGACTGAGGGGTCTTCTCTTTATTTGAAAGCTGGAGAAAAAATTAAATTGCAAGATTTAGTATATGGACTCATGCTGCGCTCGGGAAATGATGCAGCCGTAGCTATTGCTGAGCACGTTGGGGGAAGTCTGGAGGGTTTTGTATTTTTAATGAACCAAAAAGCAGCAGAGCTGGGCATGAGGAATACTCATTTCGCCAACCCGCACGGATTAGATGATTCAGACGATCATTATTCAACCGCTTATGATATGGCGATTTTAACAAGTTATGCGATGAAAAACGAAGCGTATAAGAAAATTGCCGGTACAAAAGTGTATCGGGCTCCGAACCCTTATGAAAAGTGGGACAGGGTTTGGAGAAATAAGAACAAGCTGCTGACCAGATTATACGAACACAGTACGGGAGGGAAAACTGGCTATACAAAATTGGCGGGCAGAACGCTTGTGTCAACAGCTTCCCTTGATAATATGAATCTGGTCGCTGTTACATTGAATGCTCCTAGTGATTGGAATGACCATATCAACATGTTTGAATATGCGTTTGATACTTTCGAAAATATAACACTTGTACATAAAGGAGAAGTTACTGAATTAGATGATAGTTTTTATGAAGGAAAAGCTACAATTAAACATCCGTTTTCCTATCCGGTAAAGGAGGAAGAGATAGAAGACTTTCGGGTTGAGTATCGAATGATTGAACCAAAAAAACAGTGGGAAAGACATCCGGAAGAAATACCGGAAGTTGTCGGGAAGGCAATTGTCTATTTTCATGAAGACATTATAAAAGAATTGCCGATCTATTATAGTACGGGATCAAAAGACGAAGAATCTTGGTTTGATTTGTTTAAGGGAATATTTACTGCATTCGTGGGCGTCGATCTATATGGTTAATTATATTTGGGTATCTCTCACTATAATAGGGATTGTATTTGCCATCATTAATGGGAAAATGGATGAAGTGAATAAAGCTTTATTTGATGGAGCAAAAGAAGCTGTTACGATTTCAATTGGTCTCATTAGTATTTTAGTATTTTGGCTGGGGATCATGAGAATTGCACAAGAAGCAGGACTGCTAAATTTATTTGGCCGGATTTTTAAACCGATTGTTAAGCGATTGTTCCCCGAAGTGCCTCCTGAACATCCGGCGATGGGCTATATTCTTTCTAATATGATGGCAAATATGTTTGGTCTGGGGAATGCTGCAACCCCATTAGGGATAAAGGCTATGGAGCAACTAAAGGAATTAAACGGGAATAAGCCGATAGCAAGCAGATCAATGATTACTTTTTTAGCGATTAATACTTCCAGTTTAACCTTAATTCCGACCACTGTTTTAGCAATAAGGATGAATTATCATTCAGCTAATCCGACAGAAATTGTATTTCCAACGATTATTGCAACGATTTGCTCTACTCTAGGGGCTATCATGATTGACCGCTATTATTATTGGCGGCGGATTAAAAAGGGGAGGGATCTTTAATGGAGCTGATTAGCACGATCTCTCTTTGGCTAATTCCGCTGATTGTCGGTGGAATTCTTATTTATGGAACCTGGAAAAGGGTACCCACTTACGAGACATTTGTCGAAGGCGGCAAAGATGGAATCCAAATTGCATTTTCAATTATTCCTTATTTAGTAGGAATGCTGGTAGCAATCACCGTCTTTCGTGCGTCCGGCGCCCTTGAATATTTCATGGGTTTATTGGAACCGTTACTGCTTCTGATAGGAATTCCGCCAGAAGTAGTTCCACTTGCCATCATCAGGCCAATTTCAGGAACAGCAGCTTTAGGCATGACAAGTGATTTAATAGCTACATATGGACCTGATTCCTTTATAGGAAGATTGGCATCCACTCTTCAGGGAAGTACGGATACTACGTTTTATGTCTTGACTGTCTATTTTGGTGCAGTCGGCATTAAAAAGATGGGAGATGCTTTAAAGGTAGGTCTTTGGGCAGATCTAGTCGGAATTGTCGCTTCAATTGTGATTGTAACCTTAGTGTTTGGAAAATAAAATATAGGGTTTAAAGAAAGACATGACCTTTTAAGGCATGTCTTTTTTTGATGAACTTGCCATTAAAAATTCCTATATTCGGAAAGAATGAAAATACGACAAATATTTAGGTACGATAATTGTTTTGCTTGTCTAGGCGCATAATTACAGGTAATATGATGGAGGGGTGAAAACGATGGAACGCCTGCAAAAAGTAATTGCACAAGCTGGAGTAGCATCAAGACGAAAAGCGGAAGAATTAATTACTTCTGGTAAAGTAAAAGTAAATGGACAAGTGGTCCTCGAACTTGGTACAAAGGTAAAACCGTCTGATGAAATAGAAGTAAATGGGATTCCGCTTGAAAAGGAAGAGCCTGTTTATTTTTTGTTTTATAAACCAAGAGGAGTTATTTCAAGTGTAAAGGATGATAAGGGAAGAAAGGTAGTTACGGACTTTTTTCCAGAACTTAAAGAAAGAATATTCCCTGTTGGGCGACTAGATTATGATACATCAGGGCTTCTTTTGATGACGAATGACGGGGAGTTCACAAATCAGATGACACACCCGCGTTATCATATCCCCAAAACATATATTGCAAAGGTAAAGGGGATACCAAGCAAGACTCAGATCATACAGCTTCAAAAAGGTATAAAACTCGAAGATGGTATGACTGCACCCGCTAAGGTGAAAATGCTATCGTTGGATAAACGAAAGAATAGTTCTATTTTTGAATTAACAATTTATGAGGGGAAAAACAGGCAGGTACGGCGTATGTTTGAAGCGATTGGACATCCTGTTTTAAAATTAAAAAGGGAGCGCTTTGCTTTTTTGACTTTGGATGGATTAAGTCCTGGAGATTCACGAGAGCTGACCCCGCATGAAGTAAAACAATTAAGACACCTGTCGCAAAACGGCAATCAGCGATAAGTGTCACATAACCTTCAAATTCTGATGCAAAGAGAGTCATTGAAAGTGCTATAATATCAATGATATAAAGGTCCCATAAGGAGGCAGCAATCCTATGGAAAAAAAGAAAAATAGACTCATTCTTCGAACTATTATATTAGTATTACTATTTTCAGCTGTTGGGTATTCACTATATTCAAATCTGACACAAGCTGATCGGGAAACGATTGGAGTAGGTGATAAAGCACCCAATTTTGCTTTAAAAGATATGGAAGGCAATATACATAAACTTTCAGATTATAAGGGACAAGGTGTTTTCTTGAATTTTTGGGGAACATGGTGTGAACCTTGTAAAGTAGAAATGCCTTATATGGAAAATCAATATTCTTATTATAAGGATGAAGGAGTTACGATTTTAGCTGTTAATGTCGGCGAATCGACAATGGCCATTGAAAATTTTGTGAAGGAATATAACATGAGTTTCCCGGTATTAAGAGACACAAAAAGCTCTGAGGTCCAGCGGGCATATAATATTTCTCCGCTTCCAACTACTATTTTAATTAACCCGGACGGGGTAATTGAAGAAATCATTACAACAACTATGACAGAAGAAAAAGTTCGTGAATCAATGGAGAAAATCAAACCTTGATTCTAGGGAGTTTTTATAATGAATCACGTAAAATGTGAATGTGGCCACGTGAATCCTCATGGAACTGTTCTGTGTGAATCATGTGGCAAAATTTTAGTAGAAGCAGAAGAAAAGAAAAAACTGGTAGATATGCGTTATGAGGGGAGTGCCAGAAGATCTCAAACATACAAAAAAACGGTGGTTGATCGGATCTGGAACTTCTTTTCTTCTGTAAAAGTAGGAATATGGTTAATTGTTGTTACTCTTAGTGTATCAGCCATAGGTACAATCCTGCCGCAAGAAGAATTTATCCCGCAAAATGTGCCTGCGGGTGATTATTATGAGAGTGAATACGGCTGGTTTGGACGATTATATTATTTATTGGGTTTCCATGATCTCTATGGTTCGTGGGTTTATCTTTTATTAATAGCATCAATAGGAGTTTCGCTGGTTATTTGCAGTCTTGACCGTGTCGTACCTCTTTACCGTGCACTGAAGCGCCAAAGTGTTATCAAGCACGAAGGCTTTATGAAGAGACAGCGCCTTTATACTATCGCACCAGGGGAAGCTTCTAAGCTTGAAGACACATTCGATCGTATTAAACAAAATTTAAAGAAAAAGAGATATCAGATTCGTGAAGAAAACGGAAGTTTATTGGCAGAAAAGGGACGGTTTTCCCGTTGGGGCCCTTATATTAATCATATCGGACTTATTATATTTTTAATCGGATGCATGCTGCGGTTTATTCCAGGAATGTACGTAGATCAGCAGCTTTGGATTGAAGAAGGAGAGATTAGTCCGATTCCAGGCACAAACCGTGAGTATTATCTAGGAAACAATCAATTTATAATTGATGTATATGATGGTTCGGAACGAAACGGTGTATTCGAGGAATCATTAGAGAGATCCAATGGAGATGTTGTAAGTAATTATCAAACAAATGTTACGCTCTATAAGCGATCCTCTGATACAGTTTTAGGGCAAACACCTGAATTGGAAAAAATAAAAGATTTTTCGATTCAGGTCAATAAACCTCTGCAATTTGAAGGATATTCCCTTTACCAAATGTCCTTTAATCAGGGTGAGTTTAAAGCCATGACCTTTACCCTCATCAATCAGGAAACTGGGGAAGCTTACGGTGACATAAGAATTGATTTAGAAGAGCCTCAACAAGTGTATGATTTAGGAAACGGATACAAAGTTGAAATTGTACGTTATTATCCGGATGTTGAATTTGATGAAAACTTAATTCCCAAAAATACATCACCTTATCCAAGGAATCCTGCTTTTATCTTTAATGTGATCTCTCCTGAAAATCAAGAAGGAGAATTAAGTATCGTTGCGATTCAGCAGACGTATGATCCATCCGGGCAGAACAAATACAAAATGAAGTTTTCGACGATGGAAAGCAAAGAGGTTTCTGGACTCACTGTTCGTAAAGATAACACAATCTGGATATTGGCGCTCGGTGGCCTGATTTTTATGATTGGTGTTGTTCAGGGAGCTTATTGGAACCATAGAAGGATTTGGATACAAAAACAAAAGGATCATGTATTAATAGCTGCCCATACCAATAAAAATTGGTACGGATTAAAGAGAGAATTAGAAAAAGTTTTCGAAGAAACCCCTCAATTTATTCCAGAGGATCAAATGGACAAGAATGAGGGCTCCGAATAGGGAGGTAGCCATTTCATGGTTGAATTAAGCGGAAATCTACTTTTTATAGCATTTATTCTTTATCTGTTAGGAACCTTCATTTTTGCAGGTTCCATCAGACAAAAGAAAAATATGGAAGTGCAAAAGAAGCCTGAGAGATGGTCTAAAGTCGGAATTATTGTGACCATCCTTGGTTTTATCGCCCAACTTGGGTATTTTATTACGAGATGGATTGCAGCAGGACATGCTCCAGTAAGTAATTTATTTGAATTTATCACATTCTTTGGCATGATGCTTGTTGCTGCTTTTATCGTTATCTTTTTTATTTATCGCAATGCCGTTCTGGGCTTGTTTTCTTTGCCGATTGCATTACTGATCATTGCATATGCAAGTATGTTTCCCAATGAAATCTCTCCTTTAGTGCCATCTTTAAAAAGCTACTGGCTTCATATTCACGTAACAACTGCTGCTACCGGTGAGGCTGTGCTGGCCATCAGTTTTGCAGCAGGTTTAATATACTTAATTAAGTCTATTGATCAAACCAAAAGCTCCAAGTCAAGCTTTTGGTTAGAAATTGTATTGTTTAGTTTGATTTCAGTACTAGGTTTTATTTTAACAACCTCAGCATTTGCCATTGCTGATTATGAAAGCCAATTTATTTATATCGATAAAGATGGAAAAACTGCAGAAACAACTTATACCCTGCCTGCACTGGTTGGTCCTCATGAAGGAGAACTGGCAACAGAAGGGCATATCGAACCTTTTGTTCAGGTTCCCGCTATTATTAATGCTAAGAAATTGAACACTGTTATATGGTCGCTTGGGGCAGGTGCTCTTCTCTATCTGCTAATTCGATTATTGACTAGAAGGAGAATTGGGGCTTTATTAAAGCCACTTACAAAGAATTCTAAATTAGAGCTATTAGATGAAATTGGCTATCGCTCTGTTTTAATAGGTTTTCCTATTTTTACTTTAGGTGCTCTTATCTTTGCGATGATTTGGGCACAGCTTGCCTGGAGCCGATTTTGGGGATGGGACCCGAAAGAGGTTTGGGCTTTGATTACCTGGTTATTTTATGCGGCCTTCTTGCATTTGCGTCTTTCAAGAGGATGGCATGGTGAAAAATCAGCATGGCTGGCAGTGATTGGATTTGCTATAATAATGTTTAATCTTATTGTTGTTAATCTTGTTATCGCAGGACTTCATTCTTACGCTGGTGTTTAACATAACGAGAAAGAAGGAGTTTTCAACCTTAGTATGACCTTCACAGAAAACTGTGAAGGTTTTTATACATGTACTACATTTTCAAAGTTTAGGGAGTGATTTTGGTGATGAACGAACAGGATTATACCATCCTAGTAGTAGATGATGAAGAACGGATTCGCCGCTTGCTGAAGATGTACCTAGAACGGGAAGGGTTTAAGATTGAAGAAGCACAAGACGGTGCAGAAGCTTTAGCAAAAGCATTTGCAACCGATTACGACTTAATTTTATTAGATTTAATGATGCCAGAGGTGGATGGGATTGAGGTAACCCGCCGTTTGCGTGAGAAGAAATCAACACCAATCATTATGTTAACGGCCAAAGGCGAAGAGGCTAATAGGGTCCAAGGCTTTGAGGTTGGAACAGACGATTACATTGTTAAACCTTTCAGTCCCCGCGAAGTCGTTTTGCGGGTTAAAGCTTTATTAAGACGTGCGTCCAAAACAACATATTTGAATACAGAAACATCAGCCAAGAATGTAATCGTTTTCCCGCATCTTACCATTGATCATGATGCTCACCGGGTAACAGCGGATGGAAAAGAAGTAAGTTTAACACCAAAAGAATACGAATTGTTATATTTTCTTGCAAAAACGCCTGATAAAGTGTACGACAGGGAACATCTGTTAAAAGAAGTTTGGCAGTATGAATTTTTTGGGGATTTGCGCACAGTGGACACTCATATTAAACGTTTACGTGAGAAACTCAGCAAGGTATCCGAACAAGCTGCGAAAATGATTGTGACTGTTTGGGGTGTCGGCTATAAGTTCGAGGTTGGAACTGAATGATTTGGAAAAGCGTAGTCGGAAAGCTTTGGGCTACCATTCTTTTACTTGTCGGCTTCGTACTATTTGTATTAACGATGTTTCTGCTTCAGTTTTTTCAGCAATATCATGTTGATGAAATTGAAGATGATTTGAGAAGAACCGCTGATAAAGTTTCGTTTATCATGGAAGAGCATCAAAATTTAGAGCTTGCCTTAGAAATTACAGGTGAACTGGTGGATGAAGCCACAAGGGTTATAGTTTTTATGGAAGAGGGAAACCAGTTTTATCTCCCTCATGACCGAGACGTGCATTTACCAATTGATATTTTCAAGGAAGATCATCTCTTACCCCATATACTAGCAACTGGGGAAAGTGTAGAGGTTGAAATCTCACCTCCTGGAGAGATCAACACTGATGAGTATTCAAATGTAAAGGTAGTTGGAACCCCTTTTATTACACAAGATGATGAGCATGGCGTAGCTTTTATTTATCAATCTTTAGAGGTGGTTCGTGATACAGCTAACCAAACGACAAAGTTAATTCTGCTTGCGGCGGGCATCGCATTTGTTTTAACAACGGTATTTGCCTTTTTCTTATCCACCAGAATTTCAGCGCCATTATTAAAAATGAGAGAAGCTGCCTTTGAAGTTGCCCGGGGAAAGTTTGATACAAAAGTGCCAATTCTGACGAATGATGAAATCGGTGAGCTCGCAACCGCCTTTAACCAAATGGGTAAACAACTAAAGTATAATATGAGTGCCTTAAGGCAGGAAAAGGAACAGCTATCCAGTATATTGAGTAGTATGGCAGATGGGGTTATTACGTTAAATAAGGACGGCACCATCCTAATGACAAATCCTCCTGCTGAGCGATTCCTGCAGTATTGGTATTATGATAAGTCTAATACAGAAATCATTGAAGGACTTCCGTCAAAAGTATATGACCTGTTTCAATCAGCTGTACTGACGGAACAGGAACAAACTGGGGAAATCTCCTTGCAAATGCGAACATGGACGGTTATCGTCAGCCCGCTATATAACCAGAGCTCTGTCCGCGGTGCTGTTGCAGTTGTCCGTGATATGACGGAAGAACGAAAGATGGATAAAATTCGTAAAGATTTTATTGCGAATGTTTCCCATGAACTGAGAACTCCGATATCCTTACTTCAAGGATACAGCGAAGCAATTGTAGATGATATTGCCAGTTCTGAAGAGGAAAAAAGAGAAATAGCTAAAGTAATTTATGATGAGACTCTGCGAATGGGCAGACTGGTCAACGACTTATTAGATCTCGCCAGTATAGAAGCAGGTCATATAACAGTTCATCATGAGAAAATCCAGCTATATTCATACCTTGACCGTGTACTGAAAAAGTTTTCCGGTATTGCGAAGGAAAAGGATATTGTTCTTGTTTTACGAGGAATTAAAGAAGATGACATATTTGAACTTGACGAGGATAAGATTGAACAGGTTCTGACAAATTTAATAGATAATGCAATCAGGCACACCAATGCAGGAGGAAAAGTACAGGTAAACGGAAAAGTGATGAATAACGGTCTCTTGTTAGAAGTATTGGATACTGGCTCTGGCATTCCAGAGGAAGATTTGCCTTTTGTTTTTGAACGGTTTTATAAAGGGGATAAATCGAGAACAAGAGGAAGATCAGGAACAGGATTAGGATTATCCATAGCAAAAAATATAATAGATGCACACCAGGGGCATATTTCTGTCCAAAGCCAAGTTGGACAAGGCACGACGTTTTCTATTTTCATTCCCCGAAAAAGCAGAGAAAATGGCATGTTATGACGATTTATCTTGTTTCATGAGAAACAAAATTCCATTTTCTCTTAATTTGAAACTTTTTAATGATACACGCTTTCAATTATTACCATAAAAGTCTATAGTTGAAGAGTGAAACTTTTTTTAATTAAATTCGACTAATATTATGAAAACGGGGAGGGGACGAAATGGACTCCGTTTTTCAACGCATCTATAATGACTATCACCAAGACCTATTTCAATTTCTATATTATATGGTACAAAATAGAGAACATGCTGAAGACTTAGTCCAAGAAGTGTACATTCGGGTTCTTAAGTCATACGACCGCTTCGAAGGAAAAAGCAGTGAAAAAACTTGGCTTTTTTCGATTGCCCGTAATGTAGCGATTGATTTTTTTCGAAAACAAAAAAGCTGGAAAAAAAGAATTTTAGATTCATTTGATTGGGGAGAAAATCAAATCAAGGACAAGGAGCCTATACCAGAGGATGTCGCCGTTCAAAATGAGGAAATTAAACTGATGTATGAATGTCTTCAAGAATGCTCGGTCGATCACAGGTTAGTTCTTGTCATGCGTTTTATTCAGTCCTTGTCAATCGCCGAAACAGCACAAAGCCTGGGTTGGACGGAAAGCAAAGTGAAAACAACACAGCATCGGGCCGTTAAGGCATTGAAAAAAGCGATGGAAACACGGTTGGTAAAGGAGGGAAAAGATGGTGAGCAATTCTTCATGGGACGATAAAAAGATTGAAAATCTTTTGAAACAAATGCCCAAAGTAGAGGATTCCCGCAGTCCAAACGAGATTTATTACAACGTCCAAAAACAATTGAAAAAAGACAAGAGAAAATATTGGTATATCCCTACTGCAGCTGTTGCAGCAGTGATTCTTTTATCGTTCATACTTTATCCATCCATTTTTCCTAGCAACCATGCTTCAGAAAGTAAATTATTTATGGCTACAAAAGATGCGGCTGATCAGGAAAACAGTTATGAGAATACTGAATCATTCGAAGCGCAGGCTGAGGATTCAGGAGAACAAACAGAGGTTATAGAAGAGGCTGCTGAAGATAAAGCTAATCCGGGAATTAGTTCAATTCAGGCAATTCCTGATCAATCCGCCCTCTATCCAGAACAAGTTACAGACAATATGACTGCTATTACGTATGCTGTTCCTGATATGCTAGGACAAAATGTCATACCTGTTACAATTACCGTTCCAAATAAAGCTAATGAAACTTGGTTAGATCAGTACCAGAATAATAAGGATCATATTCCTTTTGAAGAAATGGGCTTAAACAGTAAATTGCTTCCTCTTGCAGGTGATATAACGATTACAGGAAGTGATAACTCAGCAATTGAAATAGATTTTCCAAAAGATCATCCATATGCAGTTGGTTCAACCAATAGTAGATCCTTGGAAAATTCTTTGAACTATACTTTGTCTAATACCACTTTTAATAAAGTTTTATTTTACACAAATGGTACACCTGGAGTTAATCTGGGTAATATGGGTGAACAAAAAGAGCAATTGGTAAACAAACAGACTAAACAGCCTTATTTTATTCTGCAAACCGAAGGTGAAAGTGATGCTCTTCTTACACCATATTTAGATGGTTCATACGCTACTGTTCAAGAAGCCCTCGAAGCTATGAAGGCAGACATTGATACGCATTCTCTAAAAGGACCACTTAAAAATTTTGCAATTGTTTCTGTAACAGAGAATGGAAAAGAATTAGTCATTGATCTGGGTAATACCAAAGTTGAAGAAACGGATGAGAATATGCTGGCATTTGAGTCGATTATGCTGACTGCTAAAAACTTCGGTTTCGAGACAGTTAATTTCAGGCATTCATCCCAACAAAACTTTGTTAGCTTTCAATTTAATACCAGTATACAAGTTCCTGTAGCACCCAATTATCTAGAACAATATTCAATCTTTGAACGCTAATTCAACTGAATTAGCGTTTTTTTTTATTTTTTCAAGAAGGAAATGACAAAATTGAATAGAAACAATAAGTAGATAGAAAATTAAGAAAACTTTACATTTTAATTACATCTGCATTCCTTTGGGTACTTTCTGTTCTATCGAGGGACTTGTTTTCATATTTCTAGTAAAAAGACAAGTAAGGGGGGAAGAGCTATGAAGGACTATATAAAGCGATTATTAATCGTTGCCTTAATGGCTTTTTTCATCTCACTCTTATTCTTAGGCGGGACAACCAATGCTGCATCTGAAGTTGATAAAGATGTGTGGCTTTGGCCGGCTGATGGCGTCATTTCTGACGAGTTTGGGACAAGGAATGGCCATCATTATGGCATAGACATCGCAGGCGAGTGGAATTCAAATGTTCATGCTGTATATGAGGGCAGAGTTGTTAAATCGTATTATTCCTATAGCTATGGACATGTAATTTTCATTGAGCATCCAAATGGGTATGAAACGGTGTATGCACATTTACATAAAAGATTAAAGGATGTTGGAGAATGGGTGAAAAGCGGTGAACTGATAGGAACCATGGGAACAACCGGAGGGTCAAGCGGGGTTCACCTTCACTTTGAGGTTCATATCTCTGACTGGAATTTTGCTAAATCGAATGTAATAAATCCTGAGGCTATCTATGGACAGATTCACATCGGACAGGAAAAAACATTCCAATCCAGATGGCTCTATGTGCAAAATATTTTACATCATCGAAAAGAAGAAAAATTAGAGAAAGATGGTTTATGGAAAAATCTTGAGGATTCAGAAAGCGTAAAAGAATGGCTGGATACAAAGATGGAACCATTTGCTGCCAAACGGGTTCAGTCTGTCCGTAATATCCCAATTAATACAGGAGTCTTTCTCACTGAATATGATAATCCCATTTCATCAACGATTGATTTTTCAGGAATCTTTTTACTTGCTGGATTACATAGAAGAAGAAAAGCTAATTTTGAATCAATGACGACGCTTTTGGTAAGTCAGGTAAAATGCAAATTAGTTTATATAATTTTGCCTAATCCCGAAAGACAGGTTATGGCTGTTTATCGTAAAAGACACGCTTACCATTCTATAATCAATCAAAAACTTTTATTTCTGTTAGCCCGATATAAAGCAAGAATCCGGTTATGGAAGTTTGGTTTTGAATCGTCGAAACGTTATATCCTCTTCCATATCAAACAATGTCAAATGAAGTTTCAGGCATTAAAATGTCGGATAATTCCTTTTATATCATGGGAAGATAAAATGCTTGAATTCAGAGTCATAATAAACGGAACATAGCAATAATTAAAGGAATCATCTTTGGATACTTATTTCTTCACAAAATCATTGGTTTCCGCTAATATAAAAGAGGAAATATTAAAAAAATGTTTATGATCTATCTTCGGGGCAGGGTGAAATTCCCGACCGGCGGTGATAAGCATTTGCTTTCAGCCCGTGACCCGTTTGGATGCATATCATCTAAACGGTGGATTTGGTGAAATTCCAAAGCCGACAGTATAGTCTGGATGGGAGAAGATGGGGGTTTCGAAAAGCGTTCAAGCTCTAAAAATGAACGTTTATTTGAGCTTTCACAAAAAGGGCTAGTCCTAAATGGACCTTGTCTCCTCCCAATCCATTTGAACTTGAACACAAATAAAGTTCAATAGAATGATGGATGGGAAGAGAAAGGGAAATTTACGGCAGCCCTTTCGTTTTGCTCAATTTCGAAAGCCTTCTTTTTCTTGAGGTAGGTCTACTTCGAGGAGGAAGAAGAAATGAGAGGTTCAAAGATTCAAAAGATGGCAGGAATTGGTGTGCTGTCGAGTATTGCGTATATTTTAATGCTGCTCAATTTTCCGCTGCCTGGTTTTCCAACGTTTTTAAAAATTGATTTTAGTGATATCCCTGCTTTACTCGCAACCCTTTTAATGGGTCCAGCTGCAGGAATCTTGGTTGAATTCATTAAATGCGGTTTAGATTACATTATTACTGGAAGTGAAACGGCAATCCCTATTGGGCAGCTGGCTAATTTTATTGCTGGTGTTATGCTTATTATGCCTGCGTACTTCATTTATAAAAAGATGCAATCAAAACTGGGTCTATCTGTTGGATTAGTTTCTGGAACATTGATAATGACCTTTGTGATGAGTTTGTTAAATTACTTTGTATTATTACCAGCTTATACGTTATTACTAAACTTTCCTGCCATGTCAACGGCAGAAATGAAATCGCTGATTACTGCAGCTATTATTCCGTTCAATATGATTAAAGGACTTATTGTAGCCGGTGTATTTTTGATTATTTTTACCCGTTTACAAAGCTGGATCCAAAAACAAAGTTTGAGTATGTAAGGTTATTTCATAATAAATATGAAAGAGACAGCAATGCTGCTGTCTCTTTCATGTTCTATTCAAATTTAGTTGGGTCCCCATCAAAAGGTTCGTCAGCCACTTTGATTGAATCAGTAGGACAACCTTCGAAAGCGTCCATCATATCATCCAGTAAAATGTCCGGTACTTCTACGACTCCTGTGTTATCATCAAGGGTCACATACGCGATTCCCTCGTCATCATAATCATAAATATCTGGAGCGGCTGCACCACAAGCGCCGCAGGCTATACATGTTTCTTTATCTACGATTGTATATTTTGCCATTATTATCCCTCCCGCAATCAACGCAATTATGTCTATGTGGTTATTCAATATTTGCAAGACATCAATCTGTCCATGTTTATAATTGTATATTTCGTTCCAAGACTTTTCAATAAAATTGTTTGTATACCCGGTTAACAATCCATAACAAATTCACCTGTTAACAGTAAGTAAGCCCATTTTCTTTCCACTCTATTTACTTCAAATCATGATACAATAGAGACGAGAATGACTTTCGTGTATAGGGTGATTTCCATTGGACCGAGATACGTATATAAAGGGTCTGTTGCTTTATTGTTTAAATAAGATTCAGGGGGAGCGTTCTATTTACGCGATCTACCATATATTAAAGGGGAAAAAATCTTCCCAAACCATTCAAGATTGCAGGTTATTTCAATTAGAATCCCTGTTTAACTGCTATCGTTCCCTAAAAAGAATGGATTTAGACAATTACATAGAACAGCTTATTGGATCACATGAAATTGAAACCGTGCATATTGAAAAAAAGCATTATGTCCTTACTCCTTATGGCAGCCAATCATTAGATAGATGGGAAACAGAGCTTGGATTGCCTCCTCATCTGAACGGAGCCTATTACGCTTTGTATGAGGACATTTTTTGGAAAAGACTCTCGCTAACGTTTCAAGTATTGTCAAATTTAGCCCATAACTGCAAACAATATATCCCGATTACAAGAGACGATCAGATTTTAAACTTTGCAAAAAAATGGTTGAAACAGCAAACATCTATTTCATCAACAATCGCTTATTTGTATCAGGAACTATATGACATGCTGAATCATCTTGATGACCTGCAGGCTACCATCTTTGTACATAAATTAACAGGATACAAAAAAATTGGGAAAACCGTTTTTCAATTAAGTGAAGCTTTACATATTAACTCTTTTTATGGTCAGCTTTCTTTTGTAAGTACCCTGCACTATCTTTTGGGAACGATTCTTAAGAATAAGCAAGCATATCCTGTCTTATTTAGTTTAATTGCTGATTTAGCGAAAGGAACTTCTTTTACGGATTCCACGTCTAAAACATACACACTCTTACAAAAAGGCTATTCAATTGAAGAAATTGCTGTAATCAGAGAGCTAAAACCAAATACAATTGAAGACCACATTGTAGAAATTGCATTGATAGATAAAACCTTTCCGGTTTGGTCATTTATTTCACCAGAGCTAGAAGAAAAAATAAAAAATTCGGTCGAACAATTACAGACAAAAAAATTGAAACTTTTAAAGGAGAAACATCCGGAAGCGAGTTATTTCCAAATACGCCTTGTTTTAGCAAGACAAGGGAGGACTATAAATGAAGCTTGATGAAAAGCTAAAGGAATATTTTGGCTTTACCCATTTTAGAAAAGGACAAAAAGAAGTTATTGAATCTGTTTTAAATGGATTTGATACGCTGGCGGTTTTACCAACAGGTAATGGAAAATCTCTTTGCTATCAGCTCGCCGGTTATATTTTGGGAGGACCAGTTGTTATCATTTCTCCATTATTATCTTTAATGCAGGATCAAGTCGAATCGATTCGGTACAGAGGAGAAAAAAAAGTGGCAGCGTATAACTCGTTTCTTACTAAGGAGGAAAAACAGGAGTTTTGGAAACGGATTGGACAATATCGTTTTATATTTTTCTCTCCTGAGATGATTACGTCGGACTATGTTCAAGCCCAACTGGCGAATTTACCGATATCTTTACTCGTTGTAGATGAAGCTCATTGTATTTCCCAATGGGGGTATGATTTCCGTCCGGATTATTTGCAGCTTGGCAGCGTTCGGAAAGCACTTGGTCATCCAACTGTTTTAGCGCTCACGGCAACCGCAACTCCAGAGGTTCAAGACGATATAAAACAAAAATTATTATTTAAAGAGAGACACAAAACTTTTAATGCAGGTATAAATCGCCCTAATTTACTTTTTCATGTTGAGCACACAGCTGGCATTCAAGAAAAATTTGAGTACACACTCACGTTTGCTAATCGTTTGCCTAAACCAGGAATTATTTATTTTTCCAGCAAAAGAATGGCTGAAGAGGTTTGTGACTGGCTCAAAGCGAATGGGCATGAAAAGACTAGCTTTTATCATGCTGATTTAGAATCGGATGATCGAATTTTAATACAGCAGCAGTTTTTGAAAAATGAATTAGATATCATTTGTGCCACTAGCGCATTTGGAATGGGAGTAAACAAAGAAGATGTAAGGTTTGTCATCCATTTTCAGCCCCCTTTACAACTAGAGTCCTATGTACAGGAAATTGGCAGGGCTGGAAGAGATGGAACAGAGAGCTATTGCGTCATGTTGTATGCTTCGCTAGACGAACAATTGCAGCATCAGCTTATAGATTACGAATTACCTTCAGAAAATGAAGTTGTATACTTTTTTGAATGTATAGAAAAAGGACAAGATCCAAAAGGAATGTTAGATGATAATGTTTTGCATGAAACACATGTAAGAATTTTATCCTTCCTGTACAAGAATATCCAGTTCAAGGACAGCAAAGAAGCGATTTCTAAGATTTTAAAATGGGTAGAGCAAAGACGAAAATTGAAAATTGAAAAAGCTAGAGCCATGATGAACTTTATTCATTCTAATCAGTGCAGACGAGAATTTATGATCCGATATTTTAAAGAGACGGCCATTGCACATCAGGAAGTATGCTGTGATAATTGCGGATGGTCTATTTTCTCAGCAGAACCTCAGCCTAGGCAAATCCAGCAAAGTGATACGTTTGATTGGAAGGCAGAATTAGCAAAAATGCTCGGGCAGCGGGAAGGATCATATATAAAATGAAAAAACAATCAGAAATTATTAAATCCTTGACAGACCGGCAACTGCTGTTAAATTTATACGTAACTCAAATAATTTTACTTATCATTACCATGATTCTGTCCTTTATTTTTTATGGGAACTTATCTACACTTTTTTCATTGATCCAATGGAATGATGGTTATGCTTATGTAATTGGTTTTACAGCTGGTGTTTTGGTAGTTGGTATAGATGTACTTTTGACCAAGCTTCTTCCGCCTGAATTTTATGATGATGGCGGAATAAATGAAAGAATTTTTCTGAAACGGCATCCTCTCCATATCCTTTTTTTAGCTATTATTATTGGCATAAGTGAGGAGCTGCTATTTCGGGGAATCCTGCAAAACACAGTAGGCTGGTTTTGGGCTAGTGTTATTTTTGCACTTATTCATTTTCGGTATTTAAGTCATTGGTATTTATCTTTAAATATTACAGTTTTAAGCTTTTTCATCGGATATGTTTATATTCTTTCCGAAAATTTAATTGCACCGATTATATTGCATATAACAGTTGATTTTTTGCTGGGGTTATTTTTAAAAATCCAAAAAAAACGGGAAAAAGAAGGTGTCATGAACATTGGAAATGGAACATAGACATCCAGAAGGCGTTGTAAAATCTGGGGGGAGCCTGCCACCCAGAAGTGTTGTTCATAAAAATAAGAGAAAAAATAAAAAAGTAAAAATGAAAGAGGAGAAACAGGAAAACAGGGCAGCGGATCAAGATGAGGAATCCAAAAAGAGAAAGCTGCAATATCCGCTAATTCGTCTGCTGGTTTTTCTTTTTATCTTATTGCCGCTTACCATTATTTATTTGTATTCCTATTGGATCAGTGAAAGGCACACAGAAAATCCAGCTTCACAAGAAATATATTTTGAACCAATTGAACTGAATGGTTCTAATGAGGAATAACATAGGCTCTAATATTCATACTCTTCGGGACGGGCTCATATATTTTTAATGAGTATTCGGATATGAGGAGGAGAATAATGGAGCCTTCAATATTAAATATTGGCGATTGGACGGATCAGGCGACAAAGCAGTTACTCCAATTAGCAGTTAATAAAAAAAGAAAGTTTGATAAATTTAAGAAGTATCATTTATTTTTTGTCTGGTGGACAGTTATTACAGCTTTTCTTTTTCTATATTACATCAATGAAACAGTGATTGAACCTTATGCAGATTCTTTTCAGCTGATGATATCTGCATTTGTTGATAACCCTATTCACTTATATATGGTATTAGTTGTAGGGGGCTCATTTGGCGGAATGAATGTGTTGAAAAAGAAAAGGACGAAAGCTGAGGATGAGTACCACGAATTAAGAAGGGAAATCGTGGATCGCAGTAAGGATTTGTGGAAATATGAAGATGCATGGAAGAAGCGCCATCTTGTTTTAGACATGATGAAAAAAGAATTTAATATAAATCTATACCATGAAACGAAATAAAAGCCTGATTGCAAGGCTTTTTTCATTTTTATGAAAATTTAATACGAATAAATCGTATTTCGGAAGGAAAAATTTTCATGCATGTTGAATACATTCTGATATGAAAGTGAAAGAGGTGAAAAATGGTGTTTGTAAAAAGTATAATGCTGCCAAAGCATAAATGTTTTACAGTGTCTAAAGACGAAAGTTTACAAGTCGCCTTAAAAAGATTAGAGGAACATGGTGTAGACGGGTTACCCGTATTAGACGGCAATAAATATGTTGGTATTATCACCAGATATTCAATTTATTCAAATTTCTTTACATCTAATTTAGACAAAAAAGTATTTTTATCAGAGACAACTGCAGAACAGGTAGCTAGCCATCAGGAGCAATATTTGGAAGGAAATGAGATATTTGAACATACCTTGTTAGCTCTGAAGGATTTTCCTTTATTAGCAGTTGTTGATCATGAGAAAAACTTTTTAGGGATCGTAACGCGGTTTGATGTCCTCGAACAATTCCAAAGTGCCTTTGGTATGAAGCGAAAAGGAGTACGTATTGCCTTTACCTCTGTTGAAACAGAAGGAAGGATTGCACGATTGTCAGAAATCGCCAGACAATTTCATGAATCCATTATCTCTCTTGTTACGTTTGATGAAACGGATAAGCTTGTCAGAAGAATTGTGATGAAAATCGAGAAAAAAGATAATATCAATAAGTTTATTCAAAAATTAGAGGATTCGGGTTTCCGCGTTTTAGATATTAACGAAGATGAGTAAACTTTACCAATTCCTTTCATAAACATAGGTTATGGGAGGAATTTTTTTATGCTTTCATTACTATTTAAAGGTCTTGCAGCTTTTTTATCTGCTTATACATTTATCCTCTTGTTTCCTGCTCCTTCCCCATTTCGGGTAGAAGAGTTTATCGGAGAATGCATTTTGAATCCTTCCGATTTTTTAGCCTCTATGATTGCTTTCTTAATCGGCTTCCTCTGTCTGGGTACATTGATTACAGAATTTATTACAATGTGCCGTTACAAAATCAAGAGAAAAAGTAAAGAGATGATGCTGCTCATTCTCTCCATCCTTTCCATTTTGTTTTTATTACAAATTGGATTTTGGCAGATTGTCATATTTTACGGCTTTGGAATTATCTATGGTATGATGTCTTTGAGAGAAAAGTCTGTTCAGGGAGGATAAAATGGATGCTCTCCTTTTTTATTATCATCATCATGATTGCCATTTTAATGGTTTTATATATGCTAAGAGAAGGTTTTGCGAATAGGGTTAAAAGGCATGCGCTTGAATTTACGGACTTTCCGCAAGGACAACAGATGCGGATCTTTTTTATATCAGATATTCATAAAAGGAGGATAACCGATAAATTAATTCGCTTGATAAAAGAGGAGATTGACGCAGTGGTGATTGGCGGAGACCTGGCAGAACAAGGCGTGTCATTTCAACAGGTGGAAAAAAATATAAAAGAATTAAAAAGATTAGGCCCGGTTTATTTTGTTTGGGGAAATAATGATTACGAAGTTGATTATCAAATTTTAGACGCCCTGCTCTTGCATTTAGGAGTCATTATTTTAGATAACAGGGCCATTCAGCTGGAATTTGAAGATGGGGGAAAGGTCTTGATGCTGGGGGTAGATGATATGAATGGCCGTAAAGACCGTTTAGATCAAGCTCTTAAAGAGGCGGATGAACTTGGTGAAGGCTTTCGAATTTTAATAAGCCATAACCCCAGAATTCTGTATAAACTACAGGAAAAGGATAAAATACGTCTGGTTTTAAGCGGGCATACGCATGGAGGACAAATCAGGCTGTTTGGATGGGGACTATATAGGAAAGGGAGAATTCATGAAAAAAATGGAGTCATTCAGCTTATTAGTAACGGCTATGGCACCACTAAAATCCCTTTACGATTGGGGGCTAAAGCTGAGACCCATATTCTTACCTTAAAGCGGCGAGAGCAATAAAAAACGAGACAATGTACCGTTTTATAAACTGTTCATACACTGTGTTAGAAGTCCGGTTTGGTTGGGAGGCTTCCTACATGCAGATTGAACAGCTTAGTACAAGTCAGTTTAGGGTATTTATTTCGAAAGAAGAACTTGAAGAAAGAGAGATCTCTTGTGATGAACTAGATAATTCTCGGGACGACTGGCATGACCATTTTTATGAACTGCTAGAGG
This sequence comes from Bacillus litorisediminis, assembly GCF_022808645.1. GTDB lineage: Bacteria > Bacillota > Bacilli > Bacillales > JC228 > Bacillus_BF > Bacillus_BF litorisediminis. The sequence continues at coordinate 91,372 of NZ_JAKZKT010000004.1, read as the reverse complement.
AGGCATGTGATACGTTAGGAGTGGAAACGTTTCACCATGTATCCGTTGAGTTATATTCATTACAGCCACATGGGATCTTTTTAATGATTACGCTATTAGATGATGAGATCGTTAATCCTGTCGATGAGTCTTATATGACCAGCAGGGTACTTCAATTTCAAAACTTCGAAGATGTGGTTGATTTAGCCAGGAGATTCCCGGTTTCAAAACGTGTAAAGTCAGCCTTATATCAAATGAATGAGTTTTATTGGATTATACTTCACACCGAAAATATTGGCTTATTTGCACTGGCATATGAATATGGAAAGCCTTCACACATTACTGAATATGTATTAGAAGAATACGGAAAAAAAATAATGGGTGAAGATGCAATTGAACAGCTTAAATATTGGTTTTGCTAAACAGATTCATTAGCTCGCTTGTCAGCGAGTTTTTTTAATGTGAAAGATTTAAGGAATGGTGAAAAATCGAGGATTATGCAGAATACAGGGAATTGTTTGAAATGAAACGCTTTAAATTGTTCTTGCATAAAAATATTGAAGGTGTATACTAAGTCTTGATGGAAAGATTTCCTCATTTCAGATTATTAACATAGTGATTTCTTTAGGAGGATTACAAATGGTAGCCGACAAAGCTAACAAAAATACAGAGAACGACGATAAACTTGATGTTCTAAAATCCACACAAACAGTTATTCATCAGGCATTAGAAAAATTGGGTTATCCAGAGGAAGTATATGAGCTTTTAAAGGAACCTTTACGGATGTTAACTGTTAAAATTCCAGTACGGATGGATGACGGATCAGTTAAGGTATTCACTGGCTACCGTGCTCAACATAATGATGCTGTTGGGCCAACAAAGGGCGGAATAAGATTTCATCCGGAAGTTACAGAAAACGAAGTGAAAGCGCTCTCTATTTGGATGAGCTTAAAATGTGGAATTGTAGATTTACCTTACGGCGGCGGAAAAGGCGGTATAGTTTGTGACCCAAGAGAAATGTCTTTCCGTGAGCTTGAAAAATTAAGCCGCGGCTATGTTAGAGCAATTAGTCAGATAGTAGGTCCAAACAAAGATATTCCTGCGCCAGATGTCTTTACAAACTCTCAAATAATGGCTTGGATGATGGACGAGTATAGCCGCATTGATGAATTTAATAACCCTGGTTTTATTACAGGCAAGCCATTGGTTCTTGGCGGATCACATGGCCGGGAATCTGCTACCGCAAAAGGTGTTACAATCTGTATAAATGAAGCAGCAAAGAAAAAAGGCATTAACCTTCAGGGAGCTAAGGTAGTCGTGCAAGGATTTGGAAATGCCGGAAGCTTTTTATCTAAATTTATGCATGATGCTGGAGCGAAGGTTATTGGAATTTCGGATGCGTATGGTGCGCTCTACGACCCAAATGGATTAGATATCGATTACTTACTCGATCGCCGTGACAGTTTTGGAACGGTAACGAAATTGTTTAAAAATACGATCACCAACAAAGAACTACTTGAGCTAGACTGTGATATATTGGTGCCGGCTGCTATTGAAAACCAAATAACAGAAGAAAATGCTCATAATATTAAAGCAAAAATCGTAGTAGAAGCAGCGAATGGACCAACAACATTAGAAGCTACTAAAATCCTCACAGAAAGAGGAATTCTGCTTGTACCTGACGTATTGGCGTCTGCCGGAGGAGTAACCGTATCTTATTTTGAATGGGTTCAAAACAACCAAGGGTATTATTGGTCAGAAGAAGAAGTAGAGGAAAAATTGGAAAAGGTTATGGTTCGTTCATTTAATAATGTTTATGAAACCGCACAAACCCGCAGAGTCGACATGAGATTGGCTGCCTATATGGTAGGCGTCCGTAAAATGGCAGAAGCAAGCCGTTTCCGCGGCTGGATTTAATAGAAGACACCGAGTGTATAAATTGAAACATGATAATAAATCCCCTATCATAAAAGGTAGGGGATTTTCTTTGCCTCCGTATCAGGCAACGTAAGAAATGAGAACCTAAGATTTTAGGAGTGAACTTTTGTGGAACAAGAAAAAATTATCATCGTTGGCGGAGGTCCTTGCGGGTTAGCTGCAGCCATCGCATTACAAGAAAAAGGATTTAATCCGCTTGTTATAGAAAAGGGAAATATTGTTAATTCAATTTATAACTATCCAACACACCAAACTTTTTTCTCCTCTAGTGAAAAATTAGAAATTGGAAATGTACCTTTTATTATAGAGGGGCATAAACCAAAACGAAACCAGGCTTTAGCCTATTACAGAGAAGTCGTAAAAAGAAAAAAACCGCGAATCCATATGTTTGAAAAAGTATTGGAAGTATCAAAAGAGGGTTCTATGTTTACAGTTAAGACAGATAAAAGAGATTATATGACCCAGTTTGTGGTGATTGCTACAGGATACTACGACCACCCGAATTATATGGGGGTTCCGGGAGAAAATCTTCCGAAGGTGTTTCATTATTTTAAAGAAGCTCACCCCTATTTTGATACAGACGTTGTCGTGATTGGCGGGAAAAATTCGAGCGTGGATGCAAGTCTAGAACTGGCTAAGGCAGGTGCGCGGGTAACCGTTTTATATAGAGGACATGAGTACTCGCCTAGCATTAAGCCGTGGATTCTGCCTGAATTTGACGCGCAAATCAGAAATGGACTTATTAAAATGGTGTTTAATGCGCATGTCGAAGAGATTACAGAAACTGCGGTAAAATATAGAGTGAATGATGATTCGTACAGTATAAAAAATGATTTTGTTTTCGCGATGACGGGTTATCACCCGGACCATAGTTTTTTGACGAAAATGGGAGTTACGATTGATTCCGAGACGGGAAGACCAAGTTTTAATGAAGAGACGATGGAAACAAATGTAAATGGCATATTTATTGCCGGAGTGATTGCTGCAGGCAATAATGCTAATGAAATCTTTATTGAAAATGGCCGTTTTCACGGAGATAAAATAGCAGTGACAATTCACAGCAGGGAAAATGAGAGGTAATCAATTCTGGAAAAAAGAGACAGCCGCCAAATGGGGACTTAATAGATTTTGTCCAATTGGAAGCTGTCTTTTTCTATTATGGTTATGCTAAAGGATTAAAAAGTAATTCCAATTTTTCATGGTCCCACTCGTTTAGCGCCTCTAGAACAGCCAAAAGCTTGATCCGCGCCTTTTGGCCGTTTAAACTGTTAGCAAAAATAACCCCTAAATCTCTAAGGTGTTTTCCCCCGCCTTCGTATCCATAAACTGGATCTGCTGTCCCGTTAAAACAGCGTGAAACTATCACAATCGGGATGTTTTTTGACAGAAGATGTTTAATCCCATCGATAGCCTGAGGCGGAACATTTCCTTGCCCTAAAGCCTCTAACACTACGCCGTCATATTTAGCCTCACTAAGGGCATACAGCAGGGTGGAATCAAAACCAGCATGAACTTTTAATAAGGCGACTTTTTTGTTGACTGTGTGAACCTCAAATGTTTCTTTAAAATTAGGCGTGTGGTGAAAAATAACACCCCGTTTGGAGACAATTCCAAGCGGCCCATATTGAGGGCTTTGGAAGGTTGAGACATTAGAAGCATGTGTTTTGGTAACATTAAGGGCAGAATGAATTTCATCATTTAAAACAACAAGGACCCCTTTTCCTTTTGCACTGTCACAGGAAGCAGTCCGTATTGCTGAAATCAAATTATAAAGGCCATCTGATCCGATTTCGTTAATCGATCTCATCGCCCCTGTTAAAACGATTGGAATTTCCGTTTTTACTGTTAAATCTAAAAAGTAAGCGGTTTCTTCTAATGTGTCAGTTCCGTGGGTAATGACAACTCCATCAATTGCCTCCTGCTCAATACTTTCCTCCACCATCCGTTTTAGAATGAGCATTTCCTTTGGTGTTATCTGTGGGGATGGAAGCTGGAAAGGTTCTTTTATAATAAAGTTTCCCAATCCTTCAATTAGAGAGGCATGCTCTAGCAGCGGATTTGAATCACCAGGAGCAACAGTACCTGTTTTTACATCTTCTCTCATGGAGATTGTTCCGCCTGTATGAAGCAAAAGTATATTTTTTTTCAATGAGATGACTCCTCTCTCTGGAAAATAGTAATAATGTCTTACTTTATATTTTCATACTGTTATTTTAATGATACGATTAAATAAAACAACTGAAAAGGGGTCAACCTATGTTGGTCATTATGTCAGCCGGGATTGCTCCTGGTTTGGCATTACTAAGTTACTTCTATTTAAAAGATGAATTCGATTCAGAGCCGCTTCATTTAGTGTTTAGGTCGTTTTTATTCGGGGCTCTGCTTGTTTTTCCAATTATGTTTGTTCAATATGTTTTTATGACTGAAGAGGTCATTGTGTCAAACTTGGCTAATGCCTTTATTTCCAGTGCTTTGCTTGAAGAGTTTTTTAAATGGTTTATGCTGTTTCAAACGATTTATTTGCACAGCGAATTCGACGAGCCATATGATGGAATTGTTTATGGAACAAGCATTTCACTAGGATTTGCTACCGTAGAAAATATACTTTATTTAATTGGGAATGGAGTAGAATATGCGCTTGGAAGAGCTCTGCTCCCCGTATCGAGCCATGCCCTATTCGGGGTATTAATGGGGTACTATTTTGGGAAAGGTAAGTTTTCCCAAGATAACAGTAAAAAACGTCTCTTTATCTCATATGCTTTAATTGTGCCGTTACTTTTGCATGGATTTTATGATTATATTCTGCTCACCTTTGATAAATGGATTCTTTGGATTGTCCCATTTATGACGTTTTTATGGTGGCTTGGTTTAAAAAAAGTGAAGAGAGCTAGAAAAATGACTGAGGTTCATATACTGCAAAAACAAATATCTTCATAATCCTGCTCGAGCTTACAGAGGGTGCCAGACAATAGGTCGGATTGGTCAATTTTGGACTGATACGAGGTCTGGCACTTTTTATTTGTGAATAAAAAGTGCCATTCTACAAAAAATAGGCTTAATGCTAAACCATAACAACGGAGGGTATATGCATGAAGCGATATTTAGTAGTGGTTAAAATGGTAGCGATTATCGTGATTTGTATAGGCTCGTTTATTTCCTACCAGGGCGAAGATTATGCTCGAGCATTTTCAAATCAGGTGATTCAACATGGGGCGGTTGGTGACGATGTTATTGAATTACAAAGTAGATTGCAATATTTAGGTTTTTATAATGGCGAAATTGATGGTGTTTTTGGTTGGGGAACTTATTGGGCATTAAGAAATTTTCAATATGAATTTGGGTTAAAGGTAGATGGACTAGCTGGTGCAGAGACTAAACAAAAACTGGTTAATGCATCCCGTTATAATGAGGAATTTGTTAAGAGAAATATTAGACAGGGGAGGGAATTCACACATTATGGTAATACCCCGTTAGAACAACAGCAGGCGCCTGCGAGAAATCAAGGCGGTGGCGGCGGTGGCGGCAGACAAGCTGCTCCAGCCCCAAGACAAGCACCAACTGCTGTCAACACTCCAGCAGGATTTTCTCAAAATGACATTCAACTGATGGCTAACGCGGTCTATGGAGAGGCAAGAGGAGAGCCGTATGAAGGTCAGGTAGCAGTAGCTGCAGTTATCCTAAATAGAGTCCAAAGCCCTACATTTCCAAATACTGTGTCTGGCGTTATTTTTGAACCAGGTGCCTTTACGGCAGTAGCCGATGGACAAATTTGGCTGACTCCAAATGAAAAAGCGAGAGAGGCAGTTCTTGATGCGATAAATGGATGGGACCCAACGGGAGAAGCTTTATATTATTTTAACCCGAATACCGCAACAAGTTCTTGGATATGGAGAAGACCACAAATTAAACGAATAGGAAAACACATTTTCTGTAAATGAGGTGATTGGATTGATTCGCGGAATTATTATTGCGGTCTTATCAGTAGCCGTCATTGGTACGGCCTACTGGGGATACCAAGAGCACCAAGAGAAGAATGCTATATTAATCAATGCGGAAAATAACTATCAGCGGGCTTTTCATGAATTAACGTACGATGTCGATTTATTGCATGATAAAATTGGGACCACTTTAGCTATGAATAGCCGGAATTCCATCTCACCAGCATTAGCTGAGGTATGGAGAGTTACTTCTGAAGCGCATAATGAGGTGGGACATCTTCCGCTTACATTGCTTCCTTTCAATAAAACCGAAGAATTTTTAGCAAAAATCGGGGATTTTAGCTATAAAACGGCAATCAGAGATTTAGAAAAAGAACCGTTGACGGAAGAAGAATATCAAACCCTTCAAAGTCTATACGAACAATCAGCAGATATTCAGAATGAACTAAGAAAGGTTCAGCACATAGTCCTTGATAATAATTTACGCTGGATGGATGTAGAACTAGCTTTAGCCAATAATGATGAACCTTCAGATAATACGATTATAGATGGATTTAAAACGGTAGAAAAAAAAGTTGAAGGTTATTCAGAGTCCAATCTTGCAGAAGTGACAACTGGACCGCTACGAGACTTTTCCCATTTAAAGGGGGAAGAATTAACAAAGGAACAAGCATTAGAAAAGGCAAAGGATTTTATTAAAATTAAAAATAATCAAGACGTTCTTATCACCGAAAACGGCGAAGGATCAGATTATGGGTTTTATTCAATTACAGTCCGTAATGGCAAAACTCAGGCCAATCTAGATATTACCAAAGTAGGCGGACATCCGTTATATCTTATTCAAAATCGTGAAGTTAAAAAAGCAAAGCTTAGCCTAAACGATGGCTATAATAAAGCAGCGCAGTTTTTAAATAAGCACGGATTTGAAAATATGACTTTATTTGAAAGCGCCCAATACGATAATACAGGTGTATACGTATTTGTATCTGAAGAGAATGGAGTCAGAATTTATCCGGACGCGATCCGCATGAAAGTCGCATTAGACGACGGAAGTGTACTTGCCTTCTCAGCTGAGGATTATTTAAGCTTCCATAAAAAAAGAGAGATTGCAAAACCGTCTATTTCCGCTGAAGAAGCAAAGTCTAAACTCAATCCAAACCTCCAGGTGATGGATCAAAATGTAGCTTTAATTGTAAATGATGTAAATGAAGAGGTTCTTTGTTATGAATTTTTAGGAACGATTAATCAAGATACCTATCGAATTTATATTAATGCCGAAAATGGTGACGAAGAAAAAGTTGAAAAACTGCAAAACGCAGAACCTATTTACGAAGAAGTCGTTTAAATAAAACTGGCAGCATTTGCTGCCAGTTTTATTAATTCCGGTTGGAGACGCGCAGACAAGCAAGCTTTTGCTTTAGGTATAGCCAAACTTATTAATTCATGTAATAATGAAGAAAAAGCCTCGTACATAAACAAAACATAGAAAGAAAAAGCAGGTGTTGAATCTTTGTTTAAATTGGGGAGCCAGCTAAAATTATCACAAACCAAAGATAATTACACAGAAGAATTTGAATGTGCAATTATGGATTTTAGTGAAAATGAAGTAGTAGTAGATATTCCTGTTCACGCTAATCAGGAAGTCCGCTTTGATGCAAGCATAAACACCGATTACCAGGCAAAATACATAAATGATGAGGGACAGCTTTTTTTATTTAATGTCACTGTAGCTGGGAAAAAAATCGATCAAATTCCACTGATTGTGTTAAGTCACTCTGGAAAGAAGGATTTTGTTAAGATTGATCAACGTCAGTTTCTCCGTGTAGACACTAAACTGGATGTTGCCGTTCATCCTGTCCAGCAAGAATTCCGTCCCTTTACCACTATAACAAAGGATATTAGTGCGGGCGGAGCAGCAATCTATGTCCCTAATGATGTTTTCCTATACAAAGGGATGGAAATTGATTGCTGGCTAGTTCTTCATATGCAATCAGGTCAAATTCAATATTTGAAGCTAAGAAGCGAGGTTGTTCTTGTTCGCGAAAATTTAAATAATAAAAAGTCGTCTATTATATCTGTAAGCTTTCGGCATAAACACGAACATGAAAAACAATTATTAGTTCGGTATTGTTTTGAAAGACAGCTTGTCCTTAAGAAGAAAATATATTAAAAAGCGTGCTTGTTGTATAAATCTCTTTTCATTCTTCCCATAATAGAATAAATGGGAGGTATCGTGATGAAACGTGGAGAAGGGATTCTTATCAAGCTCGTTATTATTCAGGCTATTGCACTATTGTTTTTTCAAATCATTTTTCATTATTCTGATGCGTTTCCGGAATTAAAAAGGCTTACCATGTATGAAGGAGTAAGCAATGATAATTTCACAAAAGTCATCGAAACATTTAAACTTCCTTAAAGCAGGTCAATGCCTGCTTTCTTTTATGGTAAAATGAAGGTTATGAGTATGCAGGCAGGAAATAACGTTTTCGAGGTGTATAGTAAATGAGGAAAAAAATATCAATTGCAATTGATGGTCCGGCTGCTGCAGGAAAAAGCACAGTGGCTAAAATGATTGCGAAAGAGCTATCTTATATCTATATTGATACGGGAGCGATGTACAGGACTTTAACATATAAAGCTCTTAAGAATGATATAAATATAGAAAATGAAGAACAATTAGTACAACTATTAAACGCTACCGACATACAACTATCTCACCAAAAAGTCCTAATGGACGGGGAAGATGTAACGGATAAAATTCGGAGTAATGAAGTAACCCGTAATGTTTCCGCTGTGTCCAAACATAAAGGTGTCCGTCAAGAAATGGTGCGAAGACAACAGGAAATGGGGCAAAAAGGCGGGGTAGTTATGGACGGGCGTGATATTGGAACTCATGTTCTTCCTCATGCTGAAGTCAAGATTTTTTTATTAGCAAGTGTCGAGGAAAGAGCCAAAAGAAGACACGCCGAGAATATCCAAAAAAACATTCCATCTGATTTTGAACAAATAAAGAAAGACATTGCCTATCGTGATAAGCTGGATTCAGAGAGAGAAGTGGCTCCCCTTCAAAAAGCTCGTGATGCGATTGAATTAGATACAACGCATCTGACCATTGAAGAAGTGGCTTCTGAAATATTGAGGATTGTGAAGGAAAGGATCGAGTAGACGTGAGTTTTTACCATTTTGCAAAAACAGCAGTTTCAGTATTGTTATTTCCAGCTTATAGAATTCAAGTTATTGGCAAAGAAAATATTCCTAAAGAAGGAGGGGTACTTCTTTGCAGTAACCATATTAGTAATTTAGACCCGCCTGTAGTAGGAATTACTTGCCCGCGCCCAATTTCTTTTATGGCAAAAGCAGAATTATTTGATGCGCCAATTTTTGGGACAATCCTGAAAAAAGTTCACGCATTCCCTGTCAAGCGCGGGATGAGTGACCGGGAAGCTTTAAGAACCGGGTTAAAAGCTTTAAAGGATGGACATGTATTAGGTCTTTTTCCTGAAGGGACACGCAGTAAAACTGGTGAATTAGGAAAAGGATTAGCGGGTGCTGGGTTTTTTGCAATGCGGACCGATGCAAAAGTGGTTCCTTGTGCTATTATTGGTGAGTATAAATTTTTTAGAAAAATAAAGGTTGTCTATGGCAAACCAATCGATTTTGATGAAATGCGGGAAAATAAAGCATCAGCTGAAGAGGCAACTGACCATATTATGAGTGCTATTAAGGCGTTGATAGATACCCATAATCAAGGAAGTAAAGCTTGACAAAAAATAAAAATTATTAGAAGTTATTGTAAAGGGAAAAATCTGAAAGTATTGATGAATACTATTATGTATACGGGCATCTTCTTTTAGACTATAAACGCTCTAGTCGTTTTAGTATGTTCCGATAATGAACATATGTTATATTGTTATTGTGGAGCAGTCAGGTTAAGGAGGAGTACATATGGTAGAAGACATGAATCAAGTAGAAGTGAAAGTATTTCAAGTTGGTGATCTCGTAAAGGGTCGGGTTACAAAAGTAGAAGAAAAACAAGTAATTGTTGATCTTGAGGGAAGCAAACTTGATGGGATTATTCCTATCAGTGAATTATCAAGCCTTCACGTTGAAAAAGCGAGTGATATTGTTTCAGAAGGGCAAGAGCTCACTCTTGAGGTAACGAAGGTTGAAGATGAAGCCGTTATACTTTCAAAACGTAAGGCGGAAGCAGGAGAGGCTTGGAAAAGACTTCAGGCATCATTTGAACGTGGTGAAACGATTGAAGCAGAAATTAAAGAAGTGGTTAAAGGCGGCTTAGTCGTTGATTTGGGTGTAAGAGGCTTTGTTCCTGCTTCACTAGTTGAAGACCATTTTGTTGAGGATTTTACTGATTATAAAGGGAAAACGCTTACCTTTAAAATAGTAGAACTGGATGTTGAAAAAAATCGCCTGATTCTATCTCATCGTGCTGTATTGGAAGAAGAAAAAAGCAAAATGAGAAAGGAAAGCCTAGAGAAAATCGAAGTTGGACAAGTTTTGGAAGGAACAGTTCAACGAATTACCGATTTTGGAGCATTTGTTGATATAGGCGGTGTGGATGGTCTCGTTCACGTTTCTCAGCTCGCTTACGAGCATGTCGAAAAACCTTCTGATGTTGTCGAAGTAGGACAAAAGGTAAAAGTAAAGGTACTTTCAGTAGATCGTGATAATGAAAGGATCTCACTTTCTATTAAAGAAACTCAGCCTGGACCTTGGACAAATATCAGTGAGAAAGCACCAAAAGGGTCTGTTCTTACTGGAACTGTTAAAAGATTAGTATCCTACGGGGCATTTGTGGAAGTTTTCCCTGGTGTCGAAGGTCTTGTTCATATTTCCCAAATTTCTCACAAACATATTGCTACTCCTCATGAAGTTCTAAAAGAAGGGCAAACTATTCAGGTAAAAGTTCTTGAAGCAAATGAACAAGAACAGCGTTTATCACTAAGCATTAAAGATCTTTTAGAAAAAGAAGAAGAAGTTAAAGATTATGAACTTCCTGAGGAATCTAAAGGATTCCAATTGGGAGAAATGATCGGAGATAAACTAAAAGATTTAAAATAATTGAAGTGGTGATCAGTTTGAGTCGGACACATCGCAAGCTTGAGCATATCCAGTTAGCATTATCTGCTGGGCAACTGAATCAATCCGGAATGGATGATATTCAAATCATTCACCAGTCACTTCCAGACTCATCATTGTCTAAAGTCTCACTTCATACAGGAATAGGCGAACTGAATCTTAGTTCGCCTATTTTTATAAATGCAATGACGGGCGGCGGCGGCGCGGAAACAGAAAAAATAAATTCTGAACTAGCTGTTGCGGCCAGGGAAACAGGGTTAGCGATTGCAGTCGGTTCGCAAATGTCTGCTATTAAGAATAAAGAAGAAAGAAAAACATATGAAATTGTAAGAAAAAACCATCCGAATGGAATTATTTTTGCGAATCTTGGCAGTGAGGCAACAATTGAACAGGCGAACATAGCGGTTGAGATGATCGAAGCAAATGGTCTGCAAATTCATTTAAATGTAATTCAAGAATTGACCATGCCAGAAGGAGACAGAGCCTTTGAAGGGGCATTGGAACGGATTGAAAGGATATCCGAAGAACTGCCGGTCCCAGTAATCGTTAAAGAAGTTGGCTTTGGAATGGGATATGAAACGGTGAAAAAACTCACAGCAACTCCAATCTGCGCAATTGACATTGGCGGATTTGGAGGCACCAATTTCGCAAAAATTGAAAATGAAAGAAGACGGGATGAATTTTCATTTTTTAATCACTGGGGCATCCCGACAAGCGTTTCACTTGTGGAGGCGTGTGAAGTGTCTGATCATGTACAGGTTCTTGCATCAGGCGGGATTCATTCAAGCCTCGATATAGTTAAATCATTAATTATTGGAGCTTCAGCTGTCGGTATGGCTGGTTCTTTATTAAAAATTCTAAAAGAAAAAGGTATCTCAAGCTTAATTTCACAGATTCAGACGATGCATCAAGATATCGCAAATATGATGACCGCTCTTGGTTGTCATACAATCAAAGAGCTTCAAACTATTCCAATTCTCTTTACAGGAATGACACATCATTGGTTAAACGAAAGGGGTATAAATACCTCAGCATACAGCCAGCGCATGCGCTTATAGCAAAAAAAGCCGTAATCTTTAGATGTTTCCTAAGGATTACGGCTTTTTATAATAGATCTTTATACAGACCCATGTTCATGTTTATTTTCTTTTCTTGCCTCTTCGGCATTATCCAGTCGGGTTGCCCCTTTATAATGAAGTGCCTGATCTCGGTCACTTTCAACAATTTTTTGTTCCTTAAGCTTCTGTTCTTGTCGGTCACGTCCCATTTATTTCACCCCTAATAGCAGTCTTACTGATAATATCTCCCTGACAATCTTGCGGTATGCACGGATAAACTACATAAGAATGTCCATAATGGAAATAATAGGGGGGAGAAAGAAAGTGGATGGCTGGTTCTTTTATTATAGTCTATGGTCATATTGGGTAGTTGTAACGTTTATTGTTCCAAAACACTGCCATTACAGGACTTATTTGAGCAATTTTATTTTAATCAGTATTATTTTGTCCGTGTATAAGGTTCCGATATGGTATTGGGATGTCAATGTAACCATCCTGATATGGATAATCTGCTGTATGGCCATCATTGCCGCTCTTCCCTTTTCTAAAAAATTTTATCAGATTTGTGTTTCATTTATCGTGATGCTTGTGTATGTCGTGTTCCTGCTTTTTGAACTTTATGACCCTATCTGGGTAATTGTGGATAGAAGATGGTTTCTGACTTTTCTAATCGGAACGATTGCTATCCTATTGAATGCTAAAATAATAGATCGAATTACCAGCACGATAACCGGGCTGGTGATGGGAGAATTCTTATTTGCTTTCGTATTATTTGCAACGGGTATTAAGCTTGAAATCACACTCCCTTACTTTTTGGATCTCTGCTCATACACATGTATGCTCATTCTTTTATGGAGCTGCTTTGAATCATTTGTTTATTCCTTAAGAAAAACCTATACCCCTCCATCTCAAATTGAAAAGGAGAAACATAAACCAGGATGAATGAATACTTGTACCCTGTTATTTATGGACTAGCAACAGGAATTTTAGCCAGACTTTATATGCTGCGGACTGATTACAGGCAATATCCTACATATTTGCACGGGAAAATTATCCATATTGCACTGGGTGTGATTGCATCTGGTCTGGGAACCATTGCGATTCCTGCATTGTTAGAAGAAGAATATACAGCGATTACTTTTTTAACAGTAGCTGCCTCTCAATTTCGTGAAGTGAGGAATATGGAGAGAAATACACTGACTGAACTGGATACATATGAGTTAGTTCCAAGAGGAAAGACGTATATCGAAGGGATTGCGGTAACCTTTGAGAGCAGAAACTATCTTGTCATTTTAGCTTCGATGCTGTCAACCCTCATCTACGTTTTATTTGGTTTTTATGCTGCTATTGGAGCTACCATCCTAATTATGATTGGCTGTAAAATATGGATGGACGGCGGCAGGTTAGGGGAGATTGTGGAAATTGAATTTTCCCAGCCTCATTTCAAGGGTGCTGGCCTATATGTTGGGGATATTTATATCATGAACATTGGAATTCCCGAAAAACAGGAACTTATTCTTAAATACGGCATGGGATTTATTTTAACACCAAAAGATTTTAATGCGATGACAACCATCGCGAATATTGGCCAAAGGCAGGCGATACTCCATGATGTCTCAACAGCGTTAGGCGTATTCAGTGATACAGGTGAACCGTCACTCGTACCTTTGGCAAAAAGAAATTTAGACGATGGCAGGCTAGGGGTTTTTGTGCTGCCGCAGGTAAAAAATATTGAAGCAGCCATTAAGATCATAGAAGTTGTTCCAATATTAGAAAATTCAATAAGAATGCCCACTAAACGGCATGTTGAAGAAGAAGAAAGGCGTACAAATTTATGACGATAGAAAAATTTGTATTAGCAGCAATTACAACCAATCCAAAAAAGGCTCCAAGCGGAGTAGCTGTATTTCATTGTGATAATAAAGAGGAATTGCTAACTGTTGCGCGAAATTTAGAAGCTATTTTAGATGGAATTGCTCATGCACTAACAGAGGAATTGTATATTGTGGTAAGACACTAGAAAATGGTCTTCCTTCTAAATTCACAATTAAAGATGCAGAGGGCATTCTTTTTTGTTAAAATACTGTATGGACTGACCAGCGGACCTTGAACAGGTTTGCAAACGACTAGGTCAGTCTTTTTACATAACATTAGCCAGAGTAAAATGTTTACATATATTTGAGAGAGGTGATAGGAATGGTGAAGCCTGTCGTTGCAATAGTTGGACGACCTAATGTCGGAAAGTCGACCATCTTTAATCGGATTGTAGGAGAAAGGATTTCCATCGTAGAAGATATTCCTGGAGTTACGAGAGATCGCATTTATAGTACAGGGGATTGGCTGAATTATGAGTTTAATGTGATTGATACGGGTGGTATAGAAATTGGGGACGAGCCTTTTCTTGAACAAATCCGCGGTCAAGCAGAAATCGCTATAGATGAAGCAGATGTTATTATTTTTATTACAAACGGAAGGGAAGGTGTTACTGCTGCAGATGAGGAAGTGGCTAAAATGCTGTACCGTTCAAAAAAACCGGTCGTTTTAGCGGTAAATAAGGTTGATAACCCAGAAATGAGAAGTCAAATTTATGATTTTTATGCTCTTGGGTTTGGAGAACCTTTTCCGATATCAGGAACACATGGGTTAGGACTAGGTGACCTTCTGGACGAAGTTGTGAAACATTTCCCTAAACAAGATGTAGAAGACTATGAAGAAGATGTGATAAAGTTTAGCTTAATAGGGCGCCCAAATGTAGGGAAATCTTCATTAGTTAATGCGATTCTTGGCGAGGAACGGGTTATCGTCAGTGAGGTAGCGGGAACAACTCGGGACGCAATCGATACGTTTTACACGGCAGATGGACAAGATTATGTCATTATTGATACCGCTGGAATGCGAAAAAAAGGAAAAGTATATGAAAGTGTTGAAAAGTATAGTGTACTGCGGGCGTTACGTGCCATTGAGCGTTCGGATGTAGTTTTAGTTGTATTAAATGGAGAGGAAGGCATTATTGAACAGGACAAAAAAATCGCCGGTTATGCACATGAAGCGGGCAAAGCTGTTGTAATTGTCGTAAATAAATGGGATGCTGTCGAAAAAGATGAAAAAACAATGAAAAAGTTTGAAAAAAATATTCGAGATCACTTTTTATTTTTAGACTACGCACCCATTGTCTTTTTATCAGCCAAGACTAAACAAAGACTGCATACACTTTTCCCGATGATTCAGCTTGCAAGCGAAAATCATACGATGAGAGTAGAGACAAGCGTGTTAAATGATGTAATCATGGATGCAGTTGCTATGAATCCGACTCCAACACATCAGGGAAAACGCTTAAAGATATTTTATACAACTCAAGTATCGGTAAAGCCTCCTACATTTGTAGTCTTTGTCAATGATCCTGAGCTCTTACATTTTTCATATGAGAGATTTTTAGAAAATAGAATCCGTGAAGCATTTGGCTTCATTGGAACTCCAATTAAAATCTTTGCAAGGCAGAGGAGTTAATTACCTTGAGGTGATAAGATGAAAAAAACAAATATCACTGTTCTGGGGGCTGGAAGCTGGGGAACAGCCTTGGCACTTGTACTAGCCGATAATGGCCATAACGTTCGTCTCTGGGGCCATACAAAAGAACATATTGACAGCATCAATGAAACAAGAATGAATCAAAAATATTTGCCAAATATCAAATTGCCTGAAAAAGTAAAAGGGTATTATTCATTAGCAGATGCATTAAGAGATATAAACATAATCGTCTTAGCTGTTCCTACTAAAGCTGTAAGAGAAGTATTAACCGAGATTCAAACTTATTTGGCAGAACCTGTTCTGATTATCCATGTAAGTAAAGGAATTGAACCCGATACATTAAAAAGGATTTCGGAAATGATTAAAGAGGAAATGGATCCCCGTATGCTTGAAAATGTGGTCGTCCTCTCTGGCCCAAGTCATGCTGAAGAAGTCAGCTTAAGACACCCTACTACAGTTACCGTCGCATCAGAATCGATAGAGGCAGCAGAAACGGCACAGGATTTATTTATGAATCAGAACTTTAGAGTTTATACCAACACTGATGTGATTGGTGTCGAGTTGGGCGGAGCTCTAAAAAATATCATTGCGTTAGCCGCAGGAATTTCAGATGGATTAGGTTATGGCGACAATGCTAAAGCAGCTCTTATTACAAGAGGATTAGCTGAGATTGTCCGATTGGGGATTAAAATGGGGGCAAATCCTTTAACCTTTTCAGGGCTAACCGGAATTGGCGATTTAATAGTTACTTGTACCAGTGTCCATTCAAGGAACTGGCGGGCAGGTAATATGCTTGGAAAAGGAAAAGATTTAGAGGAAGTCTTAACAAGCATGGGGATGGTAGTGGAAGGAGTAAGAACTACAAAAGCTGCCTATCAGCTCGCAAGGCATTATGATGTAGATATGCCAATCACAACCGCTTTATATCGCGTTTTGTTTGAAAATATTAACCCTAAGGATGCAGTGGATTCATTAATGGCAAGAACGAAAACACATGAAATGGAAGATACAGTGAACTTCCTTGATGGACGTGTTGAGGAATAGTAACTTCGATAGCTGAAGAGGCGTTTCTGCCTCCTCAGCTTTTTCTTTTGGCAAGAAAGAAGGTAAAATATGCTTATCGGTGAAATAACTGTGTGGATCAATTGATTTTACATGTTACCTATTTATGAAACCCTATGTTATAATTTCTGATGGACAACGTATAGGAGTGATAGGTATGTCACCAGCATTAATGAAAATGTGGTTTTCGTTCGGCTCAATGGGCCTTATGTTTCTAGCAATCGTATCGATTTATTTTAGTAGATTTAAATTAAAAGGTTTTTTTAAATGGCTGACAGCGATTATAGCCTATCTTTTTATGATTGTGGCAGGTTTAATCATGATTTTCGTTGTATTTAGCGGACCGACCCCGTCATAAAGGAGGCTAATCATGATTAAAATTATTGGAAAACTTACGGCGATCATCATGGCAGCGTTTTTTCTCTCTGGCTGTCTCTATCCAGACAGTGAACGAAGCCAAAACCAAATTCCTTACATAGAGCAGCTCGAGTCTGTTCAAAAAGCAGTAGATCAATTTCGGACTGATCAGGGCGGACTTCTTCCGATAAAAACGAAAGAAGGAGATACCCCTATTTATCAAAAGTACCTTATTGACTTTGGTAAATTGGTTCCAAAATATTTGCCTGAAGCTCCTGGTAATTCTTTCGAAAATGGGGGAGTCTATCAGTACGTTTTAGTGAATGTTGAAGAAGATCCGGAAGTAAAGGTATTTGACTTGCGGATAGCAGAACAGATTAATGAAATAACCTTAAGAATCCGGGCAAATGGGTATCCTCCTTATAAAGAAGCATTAGCGAATAATGTATATTCGCTTGATTTTAAGCAAATCGGATACACAGAGCCCCCTACTGTCAAAAGTCCATTTACGGGGTTAGAACTGCCTTTTGTAATAAATGGTCAGGGTCAACTGTTTGTCGACTATCGAACCGATTTATACCAAGCTTTAAAAAATCAATCATCTCATGTTAAACCAGGGGAAGATATCAGGTCCATTTTGCTAGAGGATTCTGTTTTTGTTCCTGCCTACTCCTTACCTTATACGATTGAAGCTAATTCAGATGAACCGATCTTTATGACTGATGAAAAGTCATAAAGATCGGTTTTTTATATAGAGGCCATTCCAGAAAGAAAGATTTCATCGTTCTTCATGTCATAAGCTAGTTATTTAAAAATATATTGTAAGAGAGGTCCTTTTTCTTCTTATGTAATAGACCGGGAAGTTAACACGGTTTCTATAAATGTTTGCAAAAGGAGGAATTTTTCATTAAAAATAGTCATAAACATTTCGGACAACATCATAAACATATATTGTCCAAAAGAATCATACTCGGAACATCCCAGCAAAAAATGGTCGGGAGGGGATCACTTGGAAAAGGTAGATATTTTTAAAGATATTGCTGAACGTACAGGAGGCGATATTTACTTAGGTGTCGTAGGTGCAGTTCGAACTGGGAAGTCAACATTTATAAAGAAATTTATGGAACTGGTTGTGTTGCCTAACATCGGAAACGAGTCAGATCGGGCAAGAGCACAAGACGAGCTTCCTCAAAGTGCCGCTGGCAAAACGATTATGACAACTGAACCAAAGTTTGTGCCTAATCAAGCGGTAACAGTACATGTAGATGAAGGATTAGAAGTAAGAGTAAGACTCGTGGATTGTGTTGGCTATACGGTGCCAGGTGCAAAAGGCTATGAGGATGAAAATGGACCGCGTATGATTAACACACCTTGGTACGAAGAACCCATCCCGTTCCATGAAGCTGCAGAAATTGGAACGAGAAAGGTTATTCAAGAGCATTCAACCATTGGTGTTGTAATTACTACAGACGGATCGATTGGAGAAATTCCGCGCTCCGATTATGTAGAAGCAGAAGAAAGAGTCATTGAAGAATTAAAAGAAGTTGGCAAGCCGTTTATTATGGTCATTAACTCAGTTCGGCCACATCACCCAGAAACTGAGCAATTAAGGAAGCAATTATGTGAAAAATATGATATTCCAGTCGTTGCAATGAGCGTTGAGAGCATGCGTGAAGGGGATGTACTAAATGTCCTCAAGGAAGCCCTTTACGAATTCCCGGTATTAGAAGTCAATGTAAATTTACCAAGCTGGGTTATGGTCTTAAAAGATGAACACTGGTTAAGAGAGAGTTACCAGGAAGCCGTAAAGGAAACAGTAAAAGATATTAAACGGCTTCGCGACGTAGATCGAGTCGTTCATCAGTTTGCCGAATATGAGTATATCGAAAGAGCAGGATTGGCTGGAATTGAAATGGGTCAAGGGGTTGCAGAAATTGACCTTTATGCCCCAGACGACTTATACGATGAAATCTTAAAAGAAATTGTTGGTGTAGAAATTAGGGGAAGAGACCACCTCTTAGAGCTGATGCAGGATTTTGCGCATGCAAAGCGGGAATATGACCAGGTTGCCGAAGCCTTGAAAATGGTGAAACAAACTGGCTATGGCATTGCAGCTCCAACTTTATCAGATATGAGCTTAGATGAGCCTGAAATTATAAGGCAGGGAGCACGATTCGGAGTTCGGCTAAAAGCCGTTGCACCATCTATCCATATGATTAAGGTGGATGTGGAATCTGAATTTGCACCAATCATTGGTACTGAAAAGCAAAGTGAAGAGTTAGTGCGTTACCTCATGCAAGATTTTGAGGATGACCCATTATCCATTTGGAATTCAGATATTTTTGGCAGGTCTTTAAGCAATATTGTGAGGGAAGGTATTCAAGCTAAGCTTTCTTTAATGCCAGAGAATGCACGCTACAAATTAAAAGAGACCCTGGAACGGATCATAAACGAAGGTTCAGGCGGATTAATAGCAATTATCTTATAATTAGAAAGACTCCGATACATGGGGTCTTTTTCTTTTTTAGCAGCAAAATGCTCCATTTTTTTGCGTGTTCATCTCCCAAAAGTACTATTTATATGCAAAAGATAAGAAAAGATTCCCATTATTTCTAGAAATAATCTTGCTAAGATGTGGTGATTGTGATAATCTTTTAACAGAATTAACCGCGTAAACCTAAGGTATTCCGCGGTTTCTTCGGAGGTACATGTATATATTCTGGTAAATTTGTCAGTAATGTATATAGCGGTATTTATTTTTCCGAAGATAGTCTCCAATTTTGGGAGGAGGTGAATGGCATGAACAAAACAGACTTAATTAGTGCTGTCGCTGAAGCAAGTGAGCTTTCTAAAAAGGATGCAACTAAGGCAGTTGATGCTGTCTTCGATTCAATCTTAGGAGCTTTACAAAAAGGTGAAAAAGTACAATTAATCGGATTTGGAAACTTTGAAGTTCGTGAGCGTGCTGCACGTAAAGGGCGCAACCCACAAACTGGTGATGAAATCGAAATCGCAGCGAGCAAAGTTCCTGCATTCAAGCCTGGAAAAGCTCTTAAGGATGCTGTGAAGTAATTACATATTCATTTACAGGCTAATGGGGACTGATTTGATCAGTCCCCATTTTATTTTTATAAAAGCTCTGTAATCGAAAAAAGCTGGTTTTAATTTAAAATGAAAAGAGCCGAAATCAACTAATCAACTATTGAGTTTTAGCAGGGACTTTATAAAAACAGTACATATGTAGAGCAGATGTACTTTTGATAGGAAGAAAACATTAGGGCAAAATAAAAAAGCAGTTTTTAGCATAAGGGTTCTTCTTTGCTCTGCTTTTATACGGTATGCTAGTATGAGAATGTAGTGCAACAGATACATATATTATCGATTAGGCCTCTAGGAGGAGAACTTATGAACGAAACAAACCTTGAACAAATTGAACAGGCTGTCAGATTAATTTTAGAAGCAATAGGTGAGGACCCCAATCGTGAAGGTTTATTAGATACCCCTAAACGGGTTGCTAAAATGTATAAAGAAGTATTCAGCGGACTTAATGAGGATCCGAAAAGCTATTTTGATACAATTTTCTCAGAAGAACATGAAGAACTAGTGTTGGTAAAGGATATTCCGTTTTATTCAATGTGTGAACATCATCTGGTTCCGTTTTTTGGACATGCTCATGTTGCTTATATACCCAAAGGCGGAAAAGTTACTGGGCTAAGCAAGCTGGCAAGAGCTGTTGAAGCCGTTGCAAAAAGACCGCAGCTGCAAGAACGACTAACCTCGACAATTGCAGATGCCATTTTCGAAAAATTAGAGCCGTTTGGTGTTATGGTTGTTGTAGAAGGGGAACATATGTGTATGTCGATGAGAGGCGTGAAAAAGCCTGGTTCTAAAACGGTTACTACATCAGTAAGAGGTGTTTTTGCAGAAGATCAGCAAAAAAGAGCAGAAGTATTATCTTTAATTAAATAAGGCCACGATTTGGCCAAACGTGAAATTTTAGCAGAAAAGAGTGAATTCATTTTGCAAAAAAATCCGATTTCTGATTATGTCATAATAAAAGCTGAACAAGATGGTGTCCAAGTGATTGGATTAACGCGTGGAACTGATACTAGGTTTCATCACTCCGAAAAATTAGATGAGGGTGAAGTGATGATTGCCCAATTTACGGAGCATACTTCTGCAATTAAAGTAAGGGGCAAGGCTAGAATTTACTCATCCTTTGGAGAAGTGGAATCTGGAAAGTGAGGAATAAATAGAGATAACAGTCTACATTTTGATATCATTATGTTATAATGTAGTCTGTTTTAAGGCAGAAAAAAGTGGTTGGAATGAAGGGTGATGGCATGAGTATAATACATCGATTAACAACAGAAATAAAAGAGCAGTTTATTGAAAAAACGAACGATTCGTTTGTCCAATCGATTATTAATCACCCTGCTTTTAACGAAGAAGCAGCATACATATTAACAGCGTGTTTAGTGTCAAAAGGTTTCCCTGAAGAGGAAATTCAATATAAAATTTTAGCCACTTTGCTAATCCAGACGGCTCTGAATACACATGATCAGGTCGGTAATGAAGATGAACTGCAGCCACTCATTAATAAACAGCTAACCGTCCTGGCTGGTGATTTTTATTCCGGATTGTATTATAAAATCCTCGCAGACCAAAATGATATTGGATTTATCCGTATGATTGCTAAAGGTACTCAGGAAGTAAATGAAAATAAAATCCGCTTTATTCAAATGGATTACAATCATATTGATGAATTTATTGATATTATCAGGAACATAGAGACCTCCATTGCTCAAAAAGTTTGTGATTTTGTACAGGCTGCTCCGTGGAAGCCCTTAATCAGTAATTTACTGTTATTTATCAGACTTCTTACAGAAAAAAGGAATTGGGTACATTCACAAATATCCACCATATTTGATAGCTTCCGTAAATTACTTTTTTCAATGGAAACTAGTCAATTGACACAACATCAGGATAAGTATGTTTTGGATGCATATGACCGTATGCTAACGAATGTGCAAAAATTAGTTGAGGCAGGTTTGAAACAAATCCCGAATCTGGATAAAGATGTTGTACAGAAGGTACAGTCCATCCTTTGTCTGCATGAGGGTGTAACCATTTCGTTTGTGGAAGAAGGGTAGTTATGACTGCATCTAAAGAAGAACGTGTCCATAAAGTATTTGAGAAAATATCTGATCAATATGATCGGATGAATTCTGTTATCAGTTTTCAGCAGCATATCCGCTGGAGAAAAGATACCATGAACCGACTAAATGTCTTTCCAGGGGCTAAAGCTCTCGATGTGTGCTGCGGAACGGGAGATTGGACTATTTCTTTAGCTAAAGCGGCAGGACCAACCGGGAAAGTAATTGGACTTGACTTTAGCGAAAATATGTTAAAAGTGGGTCGGGAAAAAGTCAAGTCATTCTCTAACACTGAACTTATTCATGGAAATGCGATGGATTTGCCGTTTCCTGATGAACAATTTGATTTTGTAACGATTGGATTTGGATTAAGAAATGTGCCAGATTATATGCAAGTTTTAAAGGAAATGAACAGAGTTTTAAAACCTGGAGGGAAAATTGCATGTTTGGAAACTTCGCAACCGACTCTGATAGGGTTTAAACAGCTATATTATTTCTATTTTCGGTTTATTATGCCTTTATTTGGGAAACTTTTCGCGAAAAGCTATCAAGAATATTCATGGCTGCAAGAATCTGCCCGTGAATTTCCTGGGATGAAGGAATTAAAAAGTATGTTTGAGGCGGCTGGCTTCGAAAATGTCTTTTACAAGCCATATAGTGGTGGAGTTGCAGCTGTTCATATTGGGCAAAAACCGAAGGATTAGACCAAAATGGGTGAAAAAATATGAAATTAATGCCTCTCTACTCTTTTTTGCAGGGAGATTTATCAAAAATTGAAAAAGCGTTAGAACAAGCGGTGCAGTCACGATCTTCATTAATAGAAGAATCTTCACTTCATCTACTTCAAGCAGGGGGAAAACGGATTCGCCCTGTTTTTGTGTTACTATCCGGACAATTCGGCAGCTATAATAGTGAAAAGATGAGAAATGCCGCAGTAGCACTCGAAATGATTCATATGGCTTCTTTAGTTCATGATGATGTTATTGATGAGGCACATGTCAGAAGGGGAAGACCGACGATCAAAGCGAAGTGGGATAATCGTGTAGCTATGTATGTAGGCGATTATATGTTTGCACGCTCATTAGATATCTATACACTTATTAATGATCCGCTAGCACATAAGATCCTTGCTAACACAATGGTTGAGCTGGTAGTTGGAGAAATTAAACAAATTGAAGCCAAGTATAGATTTGATCAGCACCTAAAAGATTACTTTAGAAGGATTAAGCGGAAAACAGCACTGCTGATTGCGGCAAGCTGCCAAATAGGTGCGATTGTCGGAAATGTGGAACCAGACATTCATCGTAAGCTTTACCGATTTGGATATTATGTAGGAATGGCCTACCAAATAACCGACGACATTTTGGACTTTACTGGCACAGAAGAACAGCTGGGTAAACCAGCTGGCGGAGATTTGCTTCAAGGAAATATAACCTTACCTGTATTGCTGGCTACTAAAGATCAAAATTTCCGTTCAAAACTAGAAAGAGTTCATGAAGGAATGGATCCCTCAGAACTAAATGATATAATTACTTATATTCAGACCAACGGCTCTATTGAAAAATCCTGGGAAATCAGCAACCGTTATTTGCAAAAAGCACTGCAAGTACTTGATGAGCTTCCCAAAAACAAGGCAAACAAAGCATTAAGAAATATTGCCCTTTATATTGGGAAACGGGACCATTAATATTAAAGTGTTTTTAAGCAAATCAACATCAAACTTAATGAAGGCGTTGCCATAATAAAAAAATAATGGTAGTATTTTGAAGGATAATAAATCATATACATAGCAAAGTAGGAGTGGACAAACTAATGGAAAAGACATTCTTAATGGTAAAACCAGATGGAGTACAGAGAAACTTAATCGGAGAAATTGTAGCTCGTTTTGAGAAAAAAGGCTTTCAATTAGTCGGAGCTAAATTAATGAGCATACCTAGAGAATTAGCTGAAACTCACTATGGCGAACATAAAGAGCGCCCATTCTTTGGTGAATTAGTAGATTTCATTACTTCTGGTCCTGTATTTGCAATGGTATGGCAAGGGGAAAATGTAATCGCTACTGCACGTCAAATGATGGGGTCAACGAACCCAAAAGATGCTGCACCTGGAACAGTTCGCGGCGATTTCGGAGTAACTGTTGGAAAGAATATTATTCATGGTTCTGACTCTCCTGCAAGTGCAGAAAGAGAAATTTCGATTTTCTTTAAACCAGAGGAACTAGTAGACTATACAAAAATAAATAATGAGTGGATCTATTAAGAAAAAGTGACAAATGCTGCATCCTTTGGATGTAGCGTTTTTTCTATTGTTGCTCAAATAGGGAGTGGGGAGCGCTATTCAATGAAGAATGATTATGAAAAATTTACTCAATCCTTTTATCAATTATCAGGCATTGACTTATCACAATATAAAGAAGCACAAATGAAAAGGAGACTTACCTCTTTTTATGAAAGAAAAGGCTTTGACTGTTTTTTAGGTTTATTGGAAGCTATCAAAAAGGATCCCGAGGTGTTAGAAGAGCTATTAGATAAAATGACGATTAATGTGTCAGAATTTTACCGGAATGGAGCACGGTGGGATATATTAAAGCAGCAAATATTGCCTGGTCTCCTCCAGTCAAACAGCTCGCTAAAAGTTTGGAGTGCCGCCTGTTCAACCGGTGAAGAACCTTATACGCTTGCTATGATATTGAGAGAATTTCTCCTCCCTCTTCAATTTCGAATATTGGCAACGGACATTGATGAAGGAGCCATGGCTAAAGCGAAGGAAGGACTTTACCACGAACGTTCAATCCAGGAACTGCCCGATTATTATCGGGAAAAATGGCTGATTCAACAGGATCAATGGTATGCAGTAAAAGACGAACTAAAAAAAAGAATTGAGTTTAAAAAGCATAACTTATTAGATGACCCATATCCGCAGAATTTGGACTTAATTGTTTGCCGTAATGTTTTAATTTACTTTACAGAAGAGGCAAAGCACAAACTGTATAAGAAATTTGCCTCCTCCTTAAAAATAGGCGGAGTTCTTTTCGTGGGCAGCACCGAACAAATTTTCAGACCAGATGAATTTAATTTAAAAGTGGTATCTCCCTTTTTTTATAAAAAGATATAACTGCTCGTGAGACCGTGTGAATGGGTCTTTTTTTATACATCCTAAGGGATCACGGATATAAACCATTACATTGAAAACAACATTAAGAAATTCTAAATATTTTTCTAACAATTCTAACTTAACATATGGTATAGTGGAACATAATCCTTTAATGAGTTGAAGGGAGAAAGAGTCATGAGATATTTAACAGCAGGCGAATCGCACGGCCCTAAATTAACAGCGATTGTAGAGGGGTTACCCGCAGGTCTGTCCTTAACAGCAGAAGATATTAACGAAGAATTAGCGAGGAGACAAAAGGGGTATGGGCGTGGCCGAAGGATGCAAATTGAAAAGGATCAGGTTGAGATTTCTTCTGGAGTCCGCCACGGATACACAATAGGATCTCCAGTCACATTAACTGTGGAAAATAAAGATTGGAAGCATTGGACCAAAATTATGGGGATTGAACCGATTTCTGAAGAAAAAGAAAGTGAAGTAAAACGAAAAATTACACGCCCCCGTCCAGGTCATGCCGATTTAAACGGAGGCATTAAATATGGTCATCGTGATCTGCGAAATGTACTCGAAAGATCATCTGCCCGGGAAACAACGGTCCGAGTAGCTGTTGGGGCAGTAGCCAAAAAATTATTAAAAGAACTCGGAATCGAAATTGTGGGACATGTTAGGGAAATTGCAGGTATTAAAGCTACTGTTCCAGAGGGGCTAAGTGTTTCAAAGCTGAAAGAAATAACAGAGGAGTCCCCTGTCCGAGTGTATGACCCTGAGGCCTCACAGAAGATGATGGAAGCAATCGATGAAGCAAAAAAGAATGGCGATTCAATCGGTGGAGTGGTTGAGGTTATTGCTGAAGGGATGCCGGCTGGAATCGGAAGTTATGTGCATTACGACCGAAAGCTTGATGCAAAAATAGCAGGTGCTGTCATGAGTATCAACGCTTTTAAAGGCGTCGAATTTGGTTTGGGCTTTGAAATGGCAAGATTGCCTGGTAGCCAAGTGCATGATGAAATTATTTGGAATGAGGCCGAGGGCTACAAAAGAAAAACAAATCGCTTAGGCGGTTTTGAAGGCGGTATGACGACAGGAATGCCGATAGTTGTGAAAGGGGTTATGAAGCCGATACCGACCCTTTACAAGCCGTTGCAAAGCGTTGATATCCAAACTAAAGAACCTTTTAGTGCAAGTATTGAGCGCTCTGACAGCTGTGCAGTACCTGCTGCCGCTGTTGTGATGGAGCATGTGGTTGCATGGGAACTGGCCGCAAGTTTACTTGAACACTTTTCGAGCGATCAAATGAAACTTTTACAAAAGAGCATAGAAGAATATCGAAAGTATGCGAGGGACTTCTGATGAGAAAAGTTAGAGTCCAGGCTGATTCCTTTCAATACGATATTTGGATCGGGGCGAATCTGACTGAAACCATTGTGGAAGACATGGCAACAAAATTTTCTAACGTCACTAAAGTTATGGTGATCTGTGATCAGACGATTTCCCGACTATATCTTGATTCATTTGTAACTAGCTTAAGCAAATGGAAAGAACCTATCTGCAAAACAGTTCCAAATGGAGAAGAGGCCAAATCACTCGATGTTTATCAGGAATGCATGGAAACAGCCATTGAAGGAGAGTTAGACCGTCATTCATTAATCATCGCTTTTGGCGGTGGGGCCGTAGGTGATTTAGCAGGATTTGTAGCTGCTACTTTTATGCGAGGAATTCCATATGTTCAAGTTCCTACCACTCTTCTCGCACATGATAGTTCAGTCGGGGGGAAAACGGCTGTTAACCACCCTTTAGGAAAAAATATGATTGGCGCTTTTCATCAGCCGAAAGCTGTTTATTACGACATTCAATATTTGCATTCTTTACCGGAACGTGAAAGGTTATCTGGTTTTGCAGAACTTATTAAACATGGTTTGATTGGTGATCGGAAATTATTGCAGCAATTAATGCTTCATGTGGATCAAGTTGATTTTCAGGATCTGTCATTTTGGGAAGAAGTACTGGAGCGGGGAATTAAGGTAAAAGTCAAGATTGTAGAGCAGGATGCAAAAGAACAAAATATTCGGGCGTTTTTAAATTTCGGGCATACATTAGGACATGCAATTGAGAATTTATCACATTACACTATCACGCATGGTGAATGTGTCTTAATCGGCATGAATTTTGCTTTACTGATCAGCGAAAAGAGAAACCCTCTTTCGGTTTCGAGACCTGCATTGACAGAATGGTTTAAACGCATTGGCTATCAGATAGAGGTTCCAAAGGAACTGTCCATTGATCAGCTTATTGAACAAATGAGAAGAGATAAAAAGACGATTGGCGGATTGATTCAATATGTTTTATTACGAGATATAGAACAGCCGTATACTATTTCAATCCAAGATGAAGAACTCATTTTCTATTTAAAAGAATTCGGAGTATCATAGGGTACAAATAAAGTTTTTCTAAAGTCAAAGGAGAGGGACTTAGAATGAAATGGATTAAACAATTAGATCAATTGAAAGCCTATCAGCCCGGGAAAACGATTGATGAAGTGAAGAAGGAATTTGGGCTAGACACTATTATCAAACTAGCCTCTAATGAAAACCCATATGGACATTCCAAAAAAGTAGATGAGCTTTTTCAAAATACTAAATTTCAGCATATGTTTTATCCAGATGGTGCAGCTACCGAATTACGTCAGGCAGTAGCTGAACATTTCGGAATTGACCCAGCTAATTTAATATTTGGAAACGGATCCGATGAAATTATTCAAATTATCTCCAATTCTTTAATAGAACCTGGAATCAATACAGTTATGCCTGTTCCAAGTTTTTCTCAATATAAACATAATTGTTTTTTACAAGGCGGAGAGTCGAGAGAGATTCCGCTTATTAATGGTGAACATGATTTAAACGGAATGTTAGATGCGATTGACGAAAACACAAGTATCGTTTGGATTTGTAACCCGAATAATCCATCTGGCCGTTATATTCCAAAAGATGATTTATTTGCATTTTTAGAAAAAGTGCCGTCTCATGTTCTAGTAGTCATTGACCAAGCTTATCATGAATATGTAACAGCTCCTGATTATCCAGATTCATTGTCAATATTTAATGCTTTTGACAATGTGATGCTCCTTAGAACTTTCTCTAAAATTTACGGATTAGCCGGTTTTCGTGTTGGCTTTGGCATCGCCAGCAAAGAAATCATAGCAAAAATGGAGCCTGTGAGAGAGCCATTTAATGTGAATGCAATTGGACAATTAGCAGCTAAGGCCGCTCTTGCTGACCAAGAATTTGTAGAGTCATGCAAGTTGAAAAATGATAGAGAGAGAAAAAGATATTACGAATTTTGTGAGGAAAATGGGATTTCCTATTATCCGACAGAAGGGAATTTTATATTAATTAATGTCAGTGAAGACAGTCAGACAGCCTTCCAGTATTTCTTGCAAAATGGTGTAATTACTCGTTCAGGGGCTGCACTTGGATTCCCTGGCTGGCTCCGAATTACGATTGGAAAACCTGAAGAAAATGATAAAGTCTTTCAGCTGTTAAAAGAAAGAATTCAAAAATAAGAAAGTGTTCCGGGGGGAAGATCATGGAGGGGAACGTCCTCATCATAGGGTTAGGCTTAATTGGAGGTTCCGTCGCATTGGCCATTAAAAAGGAACATCCAGAGTGCATAATAAGCGGATATGATCTTAATCCCGATTCGATGAAGCTTGCACACATGCTCCAAGTGATTGATGAAGGAGTCGAAGATGATCAGCATCTGCTGCGGACTGCAAAAAATGCCGATTTGATTATTTTGGCCACACCCGTTCAGCAATCAGAACAATGGATTGAAAAGATCGCTTTATGGCAGCTTAAAAACGAAGCGATTGTAACGGATGTAGGCAGCACCAAACAAAAAATTATGGAAAAAGCGAGACTTTTAAAGAAACAAAATATCACTTTTATTGGCGGACATCCGATGGCAGGTTCGCATAAGAGTGGTGTTCAGGCGGCCAAGGCACTTCTATTTGAAAATGCCTTTTACTTGCTTACACCTTATGAGGGTGAAAATGAAATACAAGTGGAAACACTACAACATTGGCTAAAGGGCACCAGAGCCAAATTTCTCGTTTTATCTGCGAAGGAACATGACGAATTAACAGGTGTAGTTTCTCACCTTCCGCATATAGTAGCGGCATCTCTTGTACGTCAGGCCTTAAATAGTAAAGGAAATCAGGATTTGTTACAACGGTTAGCTGCTGGCGGATTTAGAGATATTACGAGAATTGCTTCAAGTAACCCGTATATGTGGCGGGATATCCTGATTCATAATAAAGAAGTTCTTCTTGACATGCTGCATCAGTGGAAAGAAGAAATGGAGCTCGTAACGAAAATGATTGAAGAAGAAGCTGAAGAGGAAATTCTCCAATATTTCCAAACTGCAAAAGATTATCGTGATAATCTGCCGACCAAGGCAAAAGGGGCCATTCCTGCCTTCTATGATTTATATGTTGATCTCCCTGATTATCCGGGTGTGATTTCCGAAATAACAGGGCTTTTAGCGAAAGAATCGATTAACATTATTAATATTCAAATTCTAGAAACTCGTGAAGATCTGTTTGGAGTTCTTGTGATATCCTTCCAGACCTATGAAGACCGCCTCAGGGCAAAAGCATGCATTAACGACAATACAAGCTATGAAACGTTTATTCCAGCATAATCCGGCAAAAATGGAAAGGGGTTAAAAGTGTGGCGACTCAAACTCTTCATTTTAAGAATCGAACCATTAAAGGTGTAATCGAAGTTCCTGGCGATAAATCAATCTCTCACCGGTCCATTATGTTTGGAGCAATTGCCGACGGAAAAACCCGTGTCTGGAACTTCTTAAAAGGGCAGGACTGCTTAAGCACGTGGGAATGCTTTCAAAAATTAGGGGTTCCAATTTCAGATCAAGGTCAATACCTTTTAATTGAAGGAAAAGGATTTGAAGGATTAAGAGAGCCATCCAGTATTTTAGACGTCGGCAACTCTGGAACAACCTCACGTCTTTTAATGGGTATTTTAGCAGGACGTCCTTTTCATTCTGTATTAATCGGAGACGAATCGATTGCTAAACGGCCAATGTCTAGGGTTACCGCTCCACTACGCTTAATGGGAGTGAAAATTGATGGCAGAATGAACGGTGAGTATACTCCAATTAGTATAAGAGGCGGAGAATTATCCTCTATAGATTATCAGATTCCTGTTGCCAGTGCGCAGGTCAAATCTGCTTTGCTATTCGCTGCGATGCAAGCGAGCGGAATAACAGAATTAACAGAAAAAGGAAATACACGCGACCATACAGAAAGAATGATCCAGTATTTTGGCGGGAAATTGGAGAAAAATGGTCTTACAATCCGGATTGATGGTTCAGCCCAGCTTGAAGGCAGAGACTTGGTTGTTCCAGGAGATATATCTTCAGCTGCCTTTTTTATCGCGGCTGCAATTTTAGCGCCCAATAGTGAACTCTTAATAAAAAATGTGGGACTGAACGAAACGCGTACAGGAATGATTACCGTTTTGGAAAGAATGGGAGCGAATCTTGAAATTATTCCACATTCTATTGATAGCTTTGAACCATACGGTGATATTTTAGTCAGAAGCTCGAAGCTTCAGGGTACAGAAATTGGGGGAGACCTTATCCCTAAACTCATAGATGAAATCCCAATTTTGGCGCTATTAGCGACTCAAGCAGAGGGAAGAACGGTTATTAAAAATGCGGAAGAATTAAAGGTCAAAGAAACAAATCGAATTGACACTGTAGCCAATGAATTAAATAAGCTGGGCTGTCAGATAACTCCAACAGCTGACGGGTTAATGATTGATGGAGTTTCGAGGTTAAAGGGAGGAATCGTTGACAGTCACGGCGACCATAGAATTGGAATGATGCTTGCAATTGCTTCATTAGTCGCTGAGGATTCAGTTCATGTTCAGAGCACCGAGGCTATTGATGTTTCATTCCCGAACTTTTTTAAAGCATTAACATCAACGATGAAATAACGATAAAGGAAGCTCATTCGAATGAGTTTCCTTTTCTTTTTCTCATTAGTTAATAATCATATATTAACTTTTTGCCTCATAGCTTGTCTTAAGAAGACTGATGGGGTGAAAAAAATGGCTTATATTTTGAAGGGTGTGCATTGTGAAAGAGAAGGGAACGTCAATCAGCTTAGTTTTTTTATTCAAAACAATAAAATAGTATCGATTCGCCATCACTTTCGATACACAAATTGTTACTATGTGGATTTAAGTCAATTTTTAATTGGTCCGTCTCATGTGGTTGCCGATTTGTCCTTTCCTAATTTAAACTTTAAAGACTTTAAACAGTATATGATTAGCGAGTTTTTGCTTAAAGGCTGTACAACTTTATTAGTTCCTTTTAGGGTTGAATATGAATTTAAATGGAAGGAACAGCTGCAAAAAATAAGAAAACAATTAGTAGGCAGTCCGATAGATTATGTACTTTCTGTTCGGATTCCTGCTCGCTTAGTTACTCCTTCCATAATAAGAAAATGTAAAAGAGAGAAAATAAGCAGTATTTTTGTAGAAATATCCGATGAAACAGATCTTTATAAAATCCAGTGGGGATGGATGAGGGAGGCGATGTTTCCATATCCGGTAACCTTAATTCCGCATGTTTTAATTGAGGATAAGAAAAAAAGACTCGAAAAATTAGAAATTTGGACAAGTATTTTAAGTCATGTAGGGATTCCTTATTTGGAAAAGCCGATTCCTTCCTTTACACCCATTTTAAAAGAAGAATTAATTAAACTTGGAGTCTATCCGCAAAAAGGATTTTTGCAGGTTGGTGGAGAAGTAAGTTACAATCTGTATTACTTGCCAAAAGCTAAAGATAAGACTAGCATTCTATATGACAGTCGTAATCTTTGTATTACCGTAGATAAAGGAAAGGTTATTCGGGCCGGAGATCATGTCTCTTATCTTTCTGGTGCAGGGAATGAGGTTCCGATACATGTCCCGCAATTTTTCCAAATCACTTCATAAGGAAAGGGTTTTATAAGTGTCAATCTCAGAAAAATGTCTCATTGCCTATGAAAATGGGGACTTTGATAAAGCAAATCAACTATACGAACAAATAGTAAAGTCAGGATTGCCAGAGGACCAACTTGAACTGGCGGATGGACTTCAACATCTAGGTTTTTTAGAAGAAGCTCTCTCATTATATGAATCGCTTCACATCCTGTTTCCTGATGAGGGTGAGATTAAGCTTGCTCTTGCGGAAACTCTTCAGGATTTAGGACGTGAGGATGAAGCCTTGATATACACCTCCTCCATTGAAGCCAATGATCCCGTTTATCCTCAAGCGTTACTGATGGAAGCGGATTTGTATCAGGCCAAAGGGCTGTTTGAAGTTAGTGAAGAAAAGCTATTACGTGCCAAAAAAATCCTACCGGACGAGCCGGTTATCGATTTTGCATTAGGGGAACTTTATGCAGCAGAAGGAAAGTGGCTTGAGGCGATTGAATGCTATGAGAGGGTTGAAAAAAATCCGAATAACGTCAATCTTGATATCAGTAAACCGCTAGCCCTAGCCTTAACATCAGCTGGCAGGTTTGAAGAAGCTCTAGAGTTTTATGAAAAAGCCTTAGACGAGAAAGTAGACTCTGATACTTTATTTGGCTACGGATTTGCAGCAGAAAAAGCAGGCTACAATCAAACAGCTATAGAAAAGTGGACAGAGCTAAAGACATTAGATCCGGATTATTTTTCCGTTCATCTATTACTGGCAAGAGTATACGAAAAAGAAGAGATGTTAAACGAAAGTTTGCTTGCTGTAAACGAAGGGATTGAAAAAGATCCGTTTCATAAAGAATTATTTTTCAGCGCAGGAAAACTCTCCTTAAAGCTTGGGAATGAAGAAGAGGCAGAGAGTTATTTAAGGGAAGCATTAGCGATTGATCCTTCTTATTTGGATGCTCTGCAAACCTACGTTAAACTTCTTATTCATCAAGAAAGATATGAGGATGCGGCAAGCGAGATTACAGCCTATCAGGGCGGGGATGAGGAACATCCGGAATTAACGTGGGACCTTGGTTATTGTCTTCACCATCTTGAACAGTATGAAGATGCATTAACTGAATACCAGCGTGCATATACTTACTTTAAGAATAACAAAGAGTTCCTATTAGACTATGGTGATTTCCTAATGGAATACGGTTTAAGGGATGATGCGGCTCGGATTTTCTCAGAGGCTTTAGCGATTGACCCTACAGATATAGAGGTAAGAGACATTCTAGAGCGATTAAGCGAAGAGTAATGCAATGGTATAGTGAGAGGAGGACAAAATCATGTCAACCCCTGTTTCTGTCCATGAAAAAAAAGATTTTATCCGATGGTTTTTGAACAATTACCAGCTTAAAAGAAGAGAGTGCGTGTGGATTCTTAATTATTTGATGAGTCACGATCAGCTAATGGCAAAGGTACACTTTGTTGACCAGGCTCAATACTGTCCACGCGGACTGATCATGTCAACTCATTGTGTGGAAGAACCACCATTTAAGTTTTACAAAGGGAATGTAATGACAACGGATGCAGAAAAATCATTTCATGATATCCGTTTAAATCGGGATGAAGACATCTTTATTCAATTAAATTTTAGGCAGTCGCGCCATTCCTATCAGTATGTGGCGGTACTCGAAGAAAATCCTTACGTTCCAAAGCATCTTCAGGAAAATGAAAAAGACCGGATCATCGCAGAGAAGCTTCTTGAAAATAGTTTAAAGAGTTTTCAAAAAGAGAGACTGTTAAAAGAAATAGACCTGGCACTTGACAGTCAGGATAAAGAGCGGTTTTTAAAATTAACAAAAGAATTAAATCGGATCATCCACGGATAATTTCTTGAATAAACGTACATCGTTATACATAACGGTGTATTTTTTTTTCGTTTTTTGGGATTGCCCTGGTTATTAAGTGCAGTAACCGGATTGGTTCCTTGAAGCAGCTTTTAAAGGAATTTTAATCCATTTTAACTAATTGGTGGAAATGTCCATCATCGTTGGTGTGAAAGACAAAACCGCAGCACTTGGTGCTCGAAATGTCCGTCATCGTTCATATGAAAGACAAAACCGCAGCACCTGGTGCTCTAAATATCCGTCATCGTCCTTATGAAAGACAAAACCGCAGCACTTGGCGCTCGAAATGTCCGTCATCGTCCTTATGAAAGACAAAACTACAGCACTTTGCACTTGAAATGTCCATCATCGTTCATATGAAAGACAAAACTGCAGCACTTGGCGCTCGAAATGTCCGTCATCGTCCTTATGAAAGACAAAACCGCAGCACTTCGCACTTGAAATTGTCCATCATCGTCCTTATGAAAGACAAAACCACAGCACTTGGCGCTCGAAATGTCCGTCATCGTCCTTATGAAAGACAAAACCGCAGCACTTGGTGCTCGAAATGTCCGTCATCGTCCTTATGAAAAACAAAACCGCAGCACTTCGCACTTGAAATGTCCATCATCGTCCTTATGAAAAACAAAACCGCAGCACTTTGCACTCGAAATGTCCATCATTGTCCTTATGAATCGAGAAACGTCCGTGAACTGTTTCAAATGCACATTTTATCCGTTGTTCATATCGAGAAACGTCTTTGTACTCGCTATAAAGACACATTCTATCCTCTTAAAACCAACAAAATGCCTAACTACGATCTAATGAATTATCGAATAATGCTTAAATAAAGCCATGAAGAAAAAGTTCAGAAAACGTTCATAATTTATTTTGGGATTCATGATAAGATATTCTGTAGAAGGATCAGGAGGTGAGAGCATTGCAATGGAATGCGAAGGATCTTTCCTCTTTTAAAGAAGTGAGAGAATACATAGATACAGCTATTATCCCGCTTTTGCCCATTTCCTTAAAAGAAGATTTAGTTCAATCTGGATCAATGGTTGAGTTTACCATTCATGTTACCCGGTCAATTCAAACTCAATTTACCGGAAGAACACTTCTCTTTCCGCCTTATACATATTTTCGTCATGAAGATTTTGCTAAAAAAAGCATACGTTTGAAGGAATGGGAGCAAACTATTGAAAAAGAGGGATTTAGACATATTTTTTATTTCACCTCTGATTTAGAATGGCGGCAATATGAAACAGGGCAATACAATGAATGTTTCATTCTGCCGATGGTTCCGTTTGAATCGATGGAAGAACAATTTAAACGGTCCATGGTGGATGATCAGGTCAAGCAATTTATCCCTTTGATTGTTAAAAAATGGCAGGAACAATAACGATTTAGACAATTGCGATATTATATTGACCTTCATATAAGATTGATATATCATTGTTATGTCCTAGTTTTATAAGTGCAAATATATTGTCCCATCGGACTTACCTTAGAACAAGAGGGGGGAAAGACATGAGCAAGCATCGTGTTTCAAGACGTCAGTTCCTCAGTTATACACTCACTGGTGTAGGCGGTTTCATGGGTGCTGCCATGATCATGCCAATGGTTCGCTTTGCAGTGGATCCTGTTCTTAAAGCAGCAGGCGCGAGCGATTTTATTGCAACCGACGTGAAGGTTGCTGACTTGACAACTGAACCGACTCGTGTGGATTTTTCCTACGAGCAGCAAGATGCATGGTATACATCAACTGTAACCAGTACAGCCTGGGTGTATAAAAATGATAATGGAGAAATCGTAGCACTTTCTCCAATTTGTAAGCATCTCGGGTGTACGGTCGACTGGAATACGGATAAATCGAATCCAAACCAGTTCTTCTGTGCATGCCACTATGGGCGGTATACAAAAGACGGAAAAAATGTTCCAGGAACACCACCGCTTGGACCTTTAGATGTTTACGAAGTTCAGGAAAAAGATGGATATCTTTATTTAGGCGCAACAAAGCCTAATCCAATTGGACAGGGGGCGTAATTTGAATGCTGAATAAGATTTATGATTGGGTTGACGAGCGCTTAGATATTACGCCTCTTTGGCGCGACATTGCAGATCACGAAGTACCAGAGCATGTAAATCCGGCTCACCATTTTTCAGCATTTGTATATTGCTTTGGCGGACTTACCTTTTTCATTGTAGTTATTCAAATTTTATCTGGAATGTTTTTAACGATGTATTACGTTCCAGATGTTATCAATGCTTGGGAATCGGTATACTATCTGCAATATGAAGTAGCGTTCGGACAAATTGTACGCGGTATGCACCATTGGGGAGCCAGCCTTGTTATTGTTATGATGTTCTTACATACTTTACGTGTTTTCTTCCAAGGTGCTTATAAAAAACCGCGTGAATTAAACTGGATTGTTGGAGTTTTAATATTCTTTGTAATGCTTGGACTTGGATTTACAGGGTACTTATTACCATGGGATATGAAGGCTTTATTTGCAACGAAAGTTGGTCTTCAAATAGCAGAATCGGTACCGCTGATCGGTGAACAAATTAAGATTTTACTCGCAGGTGACTCCCAAATTCTTGGAGCTCAAACGTTAACTCGTTTCTTTGCGATCCATGTCTTCTTCTTACCGGCTGCGTTGCTTGGATTAGTGGGTGCCCACTTCCTAATGATCCGGAAACAAGGTATTTCAGGTCCACTATAATCATAAGGCAAGTAATTATAACGTTAGCTAGCAGAAGGAGGGGAATTGCTCGATGCATCGCGGAAAAGGGATGAAATTTGTTGGCGATTCACGTGTAAAAGCAAGTGACAGGAAGCCAAACATACCAAAAGATTATTCCGAGTATCCTGGTAAGACGGAAGCCTTTTATCCTAACTTCCTTTTAAGAGAATGGATGGTAGGAGCTGTTTTCCTGGTAGGATTTTTAATTTTAACAGCGGCACACCCGTCTCCTTTAGAAAAGATAGCGGATCCTACAGATACATCTTATATTCCGTTGCCTGACTGGTATTTTCTTTTCTTATACCAATTACTAAAGTATACTTATGCATCTGGTCCTTATAATATAATTGGTGCTATGGTTATCCCTGGATTGGCATTTGGTGCATTGTTACTGGCGCCATTTATTGACAGAGGCCCTGAAAGAAGACCAGGCAAGCGTCCATTAGCAACAGGTTTTATGCTTTTAGCCGTAGCGTCTGTCATTTATTTAACTTGGGAGTCAGTCGTAACACATGACTGGGAAGCTGCTGCCAAACAAGGTGAAATTGTAGCAGAAGTTGAAGTTGATACAGAATCTGAAGGATATCAAATATACTCCGGTCAGGCTTGTATCAATTGTCATGGTACTGACTTGCAAGGCGGACCCGGTGCTCCAGCCATTGTTGATACAGGACTAACTGCAGAAGAAGTTATTGAGATTATTAATAATGGTAAAGGGGCTATGCCTGCTGGACAATTCCAGGGTTCAGAAGAAGATAAGCAGAAGCTTGCGGAGTTTATCGAAAGTCTAGTAGCTGAATAGGTATTTTATAAGAAGCTGGCGGTTTTTCGCCAGCTTTTTTTCAAAATGGAGGATTAGTATGTTTCCATTACCACTGATTTTAAGAGAGAAATGGTTTCTATGGATATTGCTTATAATCAATGCATGCGGAACGATATACGGATACATATGGTATCAAAGTCAATTAGCTGTTACTCCTGATCATTTTCTAATTTTTGTCCCAGACAGTCCGACGGCAAGTCTCTTTTTTTGTTTTGTCCTAGCAGCGTTTATTTTTGGGAAGAATTGGGGGTTATTTGAGGCTCTTGCCCTCATTACCCTTTATAAATATGGAATTTGGGCCGTTGTAATGAATATCCTCACACTCATTGTAAGCGGAGACCTTCATTGGACTGGCTATATGCTGATGGCTTCGCATTTGGCGATGGCAATTGAAGGGGTTCTTTACGCTCCTTTTTATCGAATCAAATGGTGGCATTTTGTCGTGGCAGGGATTTGGACATTACATAATGATGTGATTGATTACGTCTTTATGATGTACCCCGTATACCATTCGATCTCGATGTATGTGAAGGAAATCGGATATTTTACTTTCTGGCTCTCCATTACAGCTCTGTTTTTAACCTACTTTCTTTGTTTTTCAAAAAATAGAGTTCAATGGTCACTAAAAAAATATTAGGGTTTTAGGGTCTACTCTTGTCCATCCCTTCATAGATATAAAAATAGGAATTATGGGGGGGACAAGAATGAGGATTCGAATTATTGGAGTGGTAATATCTTTATTATTTTGTTGGACATTTGTTGGACAAGCAGCCAATCTAACCCCATTGGAAAGCTTAAGTAACCTTTCTGAAAAAGCACTTCAGCTCACGAAAGCAGGCCACTATAATCGGGCAGAATCAATCATGGAACAGTTTTCAGAACAATTTCAGCAAGTATCAAGCCAAATGGTTTTTACAATGGATCAAGTCCAAGTGATTACAATAGCAGAGCAAGAGGCAAGGAATGCACTTGCTAACTCTGAATTAAGTAAAGATGATAAAGTATCAAGCATGGTTAAATTCAGATTAGTGCTAGATGCGCTTGTTTCCAACCATCAGCCTTTATGGACACAAATGGAAGATTCCATTTTAGGAATCTATAATGAGGCAGTGGGGGCAGCTCATGCAAAAGATATTGATAAGTTTCATATGCTGTACAACTCCTTTTTATCTCAATATAACTTAATCTATCCTAGCCTTAAATTGGATGTACCCGCAGAAGCTGTGCTTAAGGTTGATGCACGTATCCAATATATAGATGAATACCGTCCAGAATTAGTTAATGATCCGAATGGAATAAAAGAATTGGAGGCATTAGCTCAAGATTTACAACAGCTTTTTGAACAAAGCGAAGAGGACGAGGCTGATCCTTCACTTTGGTGGGTGATTACAACCACGGGGAGTATTATTATTCTAACCTTGTCCTATGTTGGTTTTAGGAAATATAAAGGGGGCCAGGAGAAGCAAAGGAGATATTCAAAAAAGCAAAATGATTGACTTTCATGTCTGCAATCCATACTATTTAGATAGAAGCATTCGTTTATATTTTTAAGGAGGTTCCTATGGGATATTTACTTTATTTTGCAATCCTGATTATTGTTCCAATATGGGCTCAGCTCCGTGTCCAATCTGCTTATAAAAAGTATTCAAAGGTAGCCTCATCTTCTTATCTCACTGGAAGTGAAGTAGCACGGCGAATCCTTGATGATAATGGATTGTATCATGTAGATGTTCAAGAAACGAGAGGATTTTTAAGCGATCACTATGATCCAAGGTCTAAAACAGTCCGCCTTTCTTCTAAAAACTATCATGGCCACTCTGTTGCCGCAGCTGCAATTGCTGCGCATGAATGCGGTCATGCGATTCAGGATCAAGAGGGATATGCATTTCTCCGTTTCCGTCATGCTCTAGTTCCAGTTGCGAGCATCGGTTCTAACTTTTCATGGATTTTAATTTTAGCAGGTATGCTAATGGGCATGGCTGATTTGCTATTGCTTGGAATCATTTTCATGGCTGCAGCAGTAGTGTTTCAGGTTATAACACTCCCTGTTGAATTTAATGCATCAAACCGGGCCATGGACCAAGTGGTTCAGTTAGGTATGATTCGCAATAATGAAGAAAGAGCAACGAGAAAGGTATTAAACGCAG
Source organism: Bacillus litorisediminis (assembly GCF_022808645.1). Lineage (GTDB taxonomy): Bacteria > Bacillota > Bacilli > Bacillales > JC228 > Bacillus_BF > Bacillus_BF litorisediminis. The sequence continues at coordinate 51,562 of NZ_JAKZKT010000004.1, read as the reverse complement.
CAGCGCTTACGTATGTTGCCGCAGCTGCAGTGGCTGTACTTGAATTACTAAGATTCGTTCTTATGTATGTAGGGATGAATAATAGTGATGATTAAGATATAAAAAAAGGTCATATAGGGAAAAAACCTATATGACCTTTTTTTATACTGCGGTGCTTGTAGCAACTAACTTTGCGAAAAACATCCATAAATTTAATTACCTCTCAATCGGTAATTTATTTTCATCTAATGTAAAGCCTTCACCTAATACATCATGCACAAAGGTAACCGATACGAACGCATGCGGATCAACGGATTGTATAATTCCTTTTAATCGGGTAATCTCATTTCTGGCAACTACACAGTATAAGACTTCCCGTTTTTGTTTGGTAAAGGACCCATACCCATTTAATACGGTTACTCCCCGATCCATTTCTTGCAAAATTTTATTTGCAATTTCTTCGTTTTTATCAGAAATAATCATGGCGCCTCTTGCAGAATAAGCACCTTCCTGAATAAAATCAATGACGCGTGCTCCGACAAAGACCGCAACTAATGTATACATTGCTTCTCGATAATTTAAATATGTAAAAAGGGAAAGAGTAATGACACATGCATCAAAGATAAACATCGTCCTTCCCATACTCCAGCCCATATATTTATGGAAGAGCCTCGCGATAAGATCAACTCCACCGGTGGTGCCTCCATATCTAAAGGTAATCCCAAGTCCAACCCCGATAAAAACCCCCGCAAATAGAGCAGCTAATGCCAGATCATCCTGCAATGGAATGCTGTAGTGGTATCTTTGGAAGATCCACAGAAAAAAGGAGACTCCTATTGTTCCCAATATCGTATAAATCAAGACGGTCCGTCCTAAAAGTTTCCATCCGATGAAAAAAAGCGGGACATTTAAGATCAAATTGGTATAGGAAGGATCCCATCGGAACACAGCGTATAGAAGAAGCGTAATACCGGTAAAACCGCCTTCTGCTAAATTGTTTTGAATATTAAAATGAACGATTCCAAATGAAAAAACCGCAGAGCCTATTAATATGAATATAATATTTTTCAGTTTTAAGCCAAATGGCATTGTTTACGTAAAGCCTCCTTACAATGATAAAGTATGAATATGCAGTCAGGATGAACAGTTTGCGATCAGAATCTATCTATAGCAATGATTTTGATTTGCGCCTTCATTATATATAAATAAAAATAGTGAAGGCAATAGACTAAGAAAAAAGATTTGTCTTTATCTGCCTGTTTCGGGTAACATGAACATGAACAGCCGAATAAAGGAGAATCATCGATATGAACCAGAAAACTATGCAAGAGATGCAAAAAGAAGTTGACGAATATATCGGTCAATTTAAAGAAGGGTATTTTAGTCCTCTTGCCATGATGGCTCGTCTAACGGAAGAAATGGGAGAGCTGGCAAGAGAAATTAATCATTATTATGGCGAAAAGCCTAAGAAACATACAGAGGCAGAAAAGACAGTGGAAGAGGAACTTGGTGATGTTTTGTTTGTCACAATTTGCCTCGCTAATTCTTTACATATAGATTTACAATCGGCACATGAGAGAGTGATGAATAAGTTTAGGATTCGAGATAAAGATCGTTGGACAAGAAAGGACGGCGAAAAATAGAATGGAGAAAATTAAGATTACCATAGCAGGTCCACGCGGGAAAATGGGACAAGAGGCAGTAAAAATGGTTGGAGACACAGTTCAATTTGAACTAGTATCAGTAATTGATTATAAGCATGAGGGAAAATCATTAGCTGCAATATTACCATTTGTACATACAGATATCCCTATATACGCAAATGCAAAAGATGCTTTTCAGAATACAGCACCTGACGTTTTAATCGATCTAACAACACCCGAAGCAGGCTTTCATCATACGAAAGCAGCTTTAGAGTTTGGAGTGCGTCCTGTAGTTGGGACAACCGGTTTTACCAATGATCAGATTGAGGAATTAAAACAGCTTGCAAAAGCAAAAGAAATAGGCTGTATCATTGCCCCTAATTTTGCAATTGGTGCAGTTCTCATGATGAAATTTTCGACTTGGGCTGCCAAGTATTTTCAGGATATTGAAATCATCGAAATGCACCATGATCAAAAGCTAGATGCACCTTCAGGAACCGCCGTTAAAACAGCCGAAATGATTAGTCAGGTAAGAACGGAGAAACGTCAGGGGCATCCAAATGAAAAAGAAACCATACCAGGTGCCAGAGGGGCTGACAGACAAGGGATGAGAATTCATAGTGTGCGTCTGCCAGGCTTAATCGCACACCAGCAAGTAATGTTTGGAGATAGCGGACAAATTCTTACCATCCGTCATGACTCAACCAATCGTGCCTCTTTTATGTCTGGTGTAAAAGTGTCTGTTGAAACGGTTATGAAATTAGATCACCTAGTATATGGTTTAGAAAATATACTGGAGTAGGGGGAAACACGTGTGAACATTGCCCTAATTGCCCATGATAAAAAAAAGACCGATTTAATCCAATTTGTTACTGCTTATAAATCTATTTTTGAAAAACACTCATTATTTGCAACGGGAACCACAGGATTAAAAATACAGGATGCTACTTCCCTTCCGATAACACGGTTTCAATCGGGACCGCTTGGAGGAGACCAGGAAATCGGCGCGATGATTGCTAAAAATAATATGGACATGGTCATCTTCTTCCGGGATCCATTGACAGCCCAGCCGCATGAGCCGGATGTCTCTGCCTTGATCCGATTGTGCGATGTATATGCGGTTCCGCTTGCAACGAATATGGGGACGGCGGAAATCCTGGTTCGTTCTTTAGAGCAAGGGGACTTGGAGTGGAGAAATTTGGTTAGAGGGAAAGAAGGAGATTAAATAAGTGAATCAGTCATCCTTACATGTACTGGCGTTTGGCGCACATCCAGATGACGTTGAAATTGGAATGGCAGGTACATTAGCAAAATTACATAACGAAGGGTTGAAGACCGGGATATGTGATCTCACATTGGCTGATTTATCTTCAAATGGCACGGTTGATATTCGGAAAAAAGAGGCTGATGCGGCAGCCGAAATTCTTGGATCCACCATTCGTGTGAATCTCGGGATTCCTGATCGGGGAATCAGGCTTGATAATGAGCAAATCAGTAAAGTAGTTACAGTGATTCGGACTTATAAGCCAAAGCTGATCTTTATTCCATATCAAATAGATCGCCATCCGGATCATGGCTGGTGTGCAAGGCTTGTAGAAGAAGCTGTTTTCTCGAGCGCGATAAAAAATTACCGTGATACAGAAAACCTTCCTTCTCATCGAGCGGATGCCGTTTATTATTATTTTATCAACGGTTTTCACAAACCCGATTTTTGTGTTGATATTTCAGAGACAATCACGCAGAAAATAGCGAGTCTGAAAGCTTATGCCAGCCAATTTTCGAAGGCAGATAGCGACCGCGTTGAAACACCACTCACAAATGGTTATATTGAAACAGTTGAAGCAAGAGAGCGCATGATGGGGAAAGAAGTAGGCGTAATATATGCAGAAGGATTTAAAACTGCACGACCGTTGCTATTGGATTCACACGGTTTAGGAGTAAACCAATGAAATTAAAAATTGGCATTACTTGTTACCCGACTGTTGGGGGATCTGGTGTCATTGCGACTGAGCTGGGAAAGCTTTTGGCTGAAAATGGACATGAGATTCATTTTATCACATCAAGCATCCCTTTTCGCTTGCAAAAAGTGTACCCGAATATATATTTTCATCAGGTTGAAGTCAATCATTATCCAGTTTTTCAATATCCGCCCTACGATATTGCGTTAGCTACAAAGATGGCAGAGGTCATTAAACGAGAGGAATTAGATATTCTTCATGTCCATTACGCAATACCGCATGCAGTTTGTGCGATTCTTGCAAAACAAATGAGTAAAAAGGACGTTAAAATTGTAACGACATTGCATGGAACTGATATTACCGTTTTAGGCTATGATTCTTCTCTGACTGGGGCAATCAGATTCGGGATTGAAGATTCAGACTGTGTAACAGCTGTTTCTGCTGCTTTAGTTGAGCAAACACACGAGTTAATTGCCCCAAATAAAAACATTATACCGGTTTATAATTTTGTGGATGACCGTATTTATTATAAAAAAGAAATGCCGAATCTTAAGAGGGAACTCGGGATTGAAGATGATGAAAAAATATTGATCCATGTTTCTAATTTCCGAAAAGTAAAGCGGGTCCCAGATGTAGTGAAGGCATTTGCTGGAATTGAAAAAGAGATAAAAGCCAAATTACTGCTGATTGGCGATGGACCTGAAATGAGTGTCGTTTTTAATTTGATAAATCAGTTAGACATTAAGTCAAAAGTGATATTGTTGGGAAAACAAGAAAATTTAGAGGAACTCTATTCAATCAGTGATTTAATGTTACTTTTATCTGAAAAGGAAAGTTTTGGTCTGGCTGCATTAGAAGCAATGGCTTGTGGAGTCCCATGTATTGGAACTGCAATTGGCGGAATCCCCGAGGTTATTGAAGATGGAATAACAGGATTTTTAGTTGAATTAGGTGATATAGAGGATGTACAGAATAAGGCTATTTCAATCTTGAGTAATCCTGCTGTTCATGAGAAGTTTTCACAAGCTTCCATTGAGCGAGTCCAAAACTGCTTTAAGTCTAGTTTAATTGTATCACAGTATGAACAAATCTATAAAAGACTGCTGGTGTAAAGGGATGAACATTGATGACTTCTCCATTTGAGAGCGGTAAACCAATCCTTGAAAAATTGAACGAAGCTGGTTTTGAGGCCTATTTTGTAGGCGGAGCAGTCCGAGACTTTCTGCTTGGCAGAAAGATTGGCGATATAGACATTGCTACTTCTGCAAAGCCAGAAGAGGTCAAATCGATTTTTCCCAAAACTGTAGATGTCGGGATTGAACATGGGACAGTCCTTGTGATATACAATGGTGAGGGGTATGAAGTCACTACTTTTCGAAAGGAATCCGAGTACGAAGATTACCGCCGCCCTAAAAGTGTAGAATTTATATCATCCCTTGAAGAAGATTTACAAAGAAGAGACTTTACAATCAATGCTCTTGCAATGGACCTGAATGGCGACATTCATGATCCCTTCAATGGCAAAAATGATCTAGTGAACAAAATGATTCGGTGTGTCGGGAGTCCTTCCGAACGATTTATGGAAGATGCTCTACGCATGATGAGAGCGATTCGTTTTCAGAGTCAGCTTGGATTTCAAATAGAAGAGGAAACATTTAATAGTCTGGTACAGCTTGCGCATTTATTAGAAAAGATAGCTGTCGAAAGAATTTTGATAGAATGGAGTAAGCTGCTTGGCGGAAAATATAAATCAAGTGCGTTTCAGTCATTAATTGATACAGGATTGTTTCAAAGACTTCCCGCAAATGAAGAGCTTTCATCAGGGATTCAAGATTTCTTGCATTATGAGGTGAACGACTTAGAGGCAGAAGAATCTTGGCTATTGCTTTTATATAAAAGCAATGTGCAATCACCATATACTGTTTTAAAAAAATGGAAGACTCCTAAAGCGTTGCAAAAAAAGCTGGATAGCCTGCTTATGTGGCTGCAATTTCGGCTCAAACATGAATGGACCCCATTTGCTCTGTATCGAGCTGGTATCGAGAACGCTTTATTAGTGGAACGTGTTTTTAATTGTATAGCTGGCCGGGAACTTTCTGTTTCTTCTTATACATTGAAGACTCTTTATGATCAGCTGCCGATACAAAACAGAGAAGACCTTTTCATCGATGGGAATGATTTATTAAAATGGACAAACCATACACCTGGCCCATGGTTAAAAGAGTGGATGGGATACATAGAAAAAGCAGTCGTTGAAGGCAGAATAGGTAATGATAAAGAGGAGATAAGGGAGTGGTTTTTAAATGAATTCAAATAAACAAATACTGCTCTCATTGTTTAATGAAACACAAGGGGGATTTTTGTCCGGACAGCAAATTGCAGATCAATTGGGCTGCTCGAGAACAGCGGTTTGGAAACATATTGAAAGCCTGCGAGAAGACGGATATGAAATTGAAGCAATCCGCAATAAAGGATATCGAATTGTTGAGCGTCCCAATGGTGTCAAGGAATATGATATTACGACTGGGTTAGACACAACTAAACTGGGACAAAACTACTTTTATTATGATACTGTAGCTTCGACGCAAAAAATCGCTCATGAACTAGCGCAAAAAGGGGAACCTGAAGGAACGCTGGTTTTAGCTGATCAGCAGCAATCTGGGCGAGGACGCATGGATCGGCCATGGTTTTCTCCGAAGGGTACAGGGATTTGGATGAGTCTTATATTAAGGCCAAGATTACTCCCTGCTCAAACACCACAATTAACCTTGCTTACGGCTGTTGCTGTTGCACAAGCAATTGAAGAAGTAACAGGTATTACCCCTTCGATTAAATGGCCCAATGATTTGCTGATTGATGGTAAAAAATGTACAGGGATCTTAACTGAGCTTCAGGCTGAATCAGATCAAGTACGATATTTGATTATCGGGATCGGGATTAATGTCAATCAGGTAAAAGAAGACTTCCCTGAGGAACTGCGAACACTTGCAACCTCATTAAAAATGATAAAAGGTCAGGAAATTTCTCGGGCAAAATTAGTTCAGGAGATATTAAAAAGATTAGAGAGACTGTATGATATATATTTAATGCAAGGTTTTAAGCCAATCAAATTGTTATGGGAGAGCTATGCCGACACGCTTGGGAAAATAATTAAAGCTAAGACCATGCATGGAACGATTCAGGGAAAGGCGATTGGATTATCGGATGAAGGAGTATTAATGGTAGAGGAAATAAATGGAACTCAGCACAAAATATATTCTGCTGATATTTCATAAGCTATTACATCCAGAGTTCCATTTAAGACGCAATTTGGTATAATAGGAGCGGGCGGTATCTATAGGAACTGCACCTTGTATGTATAATCCTTACAAACACACTTTACTAAATTCTGCCTAGATCCAAAAAGGACAAGGACAGAGGGAAGAGCCTAGATATTTTCAAAGCTGACAAGCATCCTTCTCTCTTGATGAGCAGTGATGCTTTTTTTGCTTTCAAAAGAGAGGATTTCCCTTTTTCCTTTTAAAAGAAAGGGGACATTTTTATGAAATCTACAACAGATTTTTTGAAGATGAAAAAGAATGGCGAAAAAATAGTGATGATGACCGCTTACGACTATCCTTCTGCCAAATTATCTGAAGCAGCAGGACTCGACATTATTTTGGTGGGCGACTCCTTGGGGATGGTCGTTTTGGGGTATGAGTCTACTGTTCCGGTGACTCTCGCAGATATGATACATCATACAAAAGCCGTAAAACGGGGGGCACCTGATACATTTATAGTTGCTGATATGCCTTTTATGACCTATCATCAATCGATGGATCAGACGCTTTCTAATGCTGGCAAACTATTTCAGGAAACAGGCTGTCACGCTTTAAAGCTTGAGGGCGGAGGAGATGTGATTCCGAAAATAAAGGCTATGACAGAGGCAGGAATACCGGTAGTAGCCCATCTAGGACTTACCCCGCAATCAGCAGGGGTATTAGGCGGTTATAAAGTACAAGGGAAGACAAAGGAAGCTGCTGAAAAACTAATAGAAGATGCAAGATTATGTGAGGCAGCGGGTGCCTTTGCCGTAGTTCTTGAATGTATTCCATACCAATTAGCAGAAACGATCTCAAAGCAATTAACCATTCCTACAATTGGAATTGGTGCTGGCCCTCATACAGATGGACAAGTCCTGGTATTTCATGATTTAATCCAATTTGGCATTGATCGGACAGCTAAATTTGTTAAAACCTATAACAATCTAAACCAATCTATTAAGGACAATATTGAAGCTTATATTCATGACGTAAAATCGGGAAGTTTTCCAGAATTAAAACATTCATATACGATGAAAGAGGAAGAATTGACAGCTCTTTACGGAGGAACTAAATGAAAATTATTACAACCATTAAAGAGATGCAGCAGGAAGTCAGACAGTTAAAAGTGCAGCAGTTGTCAATTGGATATGTACCAACGATGGGATATTTGCATGAAGGACATTCGGCTCTTATCGATGAAGCAAGGAGACATAATGATAAAGTAATCATTAGCATTTTTGTGAATCCTCTGCAGTTCGGACCGAATGAAGATTTTGATGCATATCCTCGCGATATTGAAAGAGATGAACGGATTGCCAAAGAGCATGGAGTTGATTTTATTTTTTATCCCTCAGTAGATGAAATGTACCCACACGAGCTTTCCGTTTCTTTATCTGTGAAAGATCGGACTGATGTACTATGCGGAAAATCGAGACCCGGCCATTTTGATGGGGTGGTCACCGTGCTAACGAAGCTATTTCATATTATACAGCCAGACCGTGCTTACTTTGGTTTAAAGGATGCTCAACAGGTTGCAGTAGTAGATGGATTAATTTCTGATTATCATTTTCCGCTAGAACTCATTCCTGTTCCTACTGTACGTGAGGAAGATGGTTTAGCGAAAAGCTCTCGAAATGTCCGTTTAAGTTCTAGTGAAAGAGAAGAAGCACCCCAAATTTATCAAACACTTTTACACGGGCAAGAGTTAATTCGTGCTGGAGAAAGAAACACTTTTCAATTAGAAGAAAGATTAAAAGAAAAACTTGCGAATTCTATTAGCGGTACTATTGACTATCTGGAAATTCTGACTTACCCTGAATTACGCAAGCCTGATCAGATTGAAGGGAAAATCATGATAGCCGTAGCTGTATACTATCACAAGGTACGGTTGATAGATAATCTGATTATTGATGTACCAAGAAAATAGAGGAGGCGGCATAGGATGTTTAGAATAATGATGAATGCTAAAATCCATCGTGCCCGTGTCACTGAAGCGGATCTCAATTACGTTGGAAGCATTACAATAGATGAAGCTATATTAGATGCAGTGGGGATGCGCCCCAATGAAAAAGTTCAAGTCGTAAATAATAATAATGGCGCCCGTTTTGAAACCTACATTATCCCTGGTGAAAGAAATAGTGGGGTTATTTGTGTAAATGGAGCAGCTGCGAGATTAGTCCAAAAGGGAGATGTTGTGATTATTATCAGCTACGGATTAATCCCTGGGGAACAACTCGATTCACATTCTCCAAAAATTGCGATTATGAACGAGAAAAATGAAATTAAAGAACTCATTAAAAATGAACCGGCCAGAACGGTTCTGTAAAGTAAAAACTGGGGCTTTCGATAAATATCTGCCTTTTTATAATTCAATCACTTTATATGTAAAAAGATAATGGAGAGGGCTAGCTCTTCTGCAGGGGCAGCCCTGTTTTTTTATTTCTTCGTTTTTATCAACTAGTTGCTGTAACAGAAACCAAGTTTAAATTCGATGATTATATAGTTACAATATACGTATAACATCTAAAATTGGTTTTTAGATAGTCATAAACTTTTAGCCGTGACTTGAACGTTGTTATAACCATACTATACATACATATATAACAGGATGGAGGTGGATCCATGAATCGCTTTGTAGTGGTTGATCTTGAAACGACAGGCAATAAAGTAAAAGCTGATGATCGCATTATCCAGCTTGGTGCTGTATTAATTGAAAATGGAGAGATCACGAGTCTCTATTCTACCTTTATTCAGCCAAAGCGATCGATCCCTTCTTTTATTACTGAATTAACTGGAATAGATGAAATGTTAGTGAAGGACGCACCCGTTTTTAAAGAAGCCGTCGGGCCCTTTATTGATATGTGCAAGGGTGCATGTATCGTTGCCCATAATAGCGCATTTGATCTAACGTTTTTGCAAGAGGAGTATAAACGAAATGGCTTTCCAATCTTTGATGGGAACGTCATTGACACAGTTGAATTAGCACGATTTCTGTATCCGACATCCCAAAGCTTTTCTCTTCAGGGGTTAGCGAGGGAATTGGATATTGATCATTCATCTCCTCATCGGGCAGACGCTGATGCTGAAGTAACAGCTCGGATTTTCCAAAAAATGATGCAAAAGCTAAAACAGCTTCCTATTGAAACACTTAAACAACTTGAACAGCTATCATTGTATTTAAAAAGTGATATACAGCTGCTTTTGCAATCTATACTTTTGCAGAAGGAGCACAACGATCATATTGAATCTTTTTCCTATTATAATGGGATTTGGTTAAAAGGATATACGCCTCCAAGTAAAAACAAGGGGGATTCACCTGAGGCACAGTCTCCTGCCATTCATGAAAGAATCAAAACCATACAGACAGCATGGAGCGAAGGAAAACAGTTCTTTTATGAAGTAAACCAAGTAACCCCTCGCTTTATTGAAAGTTTAGCTTTATCGATTAAGAATCAATTTGATGAACAGTTATGGATTATTACCCGGGAACCAAAAAAGTGGGAATCATTTTTTAATCAAGAAATAGGAAATATTTCTATTGCAACACTAAAAGGGAAGCATCATTATCTTTCGTTGAAAAAATTCAGTCAGGTCTTGAAAGAAGACGATCCTAACTATGATCATGTATTGACGAAGATGCAGATTTTAGTATGGCTGTTAGAGACAGATAAAGGAGATGTAGATGAATTAAATCTTTCCAGTTCATCGGAGGATTTTTGGATAAAGATTTCGACAGATGCAAGGGATGGACAACATGATCCAGCTCCAGCCATTTCCTTTTATCAGCGCACACTTATCGAGGCATCGCAGGCGGACTGTTTAATTACAAACTACCCTATGTTTTTATCTGAATCGCTCTATCTGGAAAATAGTCTGAATCGGCCATATTATTGTCTATTAGATCAGCCAGAAATATTAGTAGAGCAGATGCCAAAATATTTTGGAAAAAAACTGACTTTTGTTTCGTTTCGTGTCTGGCTTAAACAGCTGGAAGGACCATTTTTAAATAAAATAATGTCCCATGGTCAAACGGGAAAGAGAAGTTTTGCTGCAAAAGAATTTTTCGAAAAGCTAAAGGAAGAGAGTGAAGATTTTTTTCAGTTGGCTGCCGATTATGCTCTATTGCACGAGGAATCAATAGCAGGCTTTTCTCCTTATGTTTCTGCACCGTTGCAACCCTCCCATACTTTAGATTCTTTTCTGTATGCAGGAGAAAGGTTGTTATTTTCATTAAAAGAGCTGATATCTTACTTATCAAAACAATTTAATCAACTTTCAGGGACATCGGATTCTTATTATCAACTGAGGATTGATTGGGAGCCTTTTATAGCAGAAGCAGAAGAGATGATTCAAACTCTGCAATCCTTTATCTCACCAGCCGGTTACGGGGTCACGAAATGGATTGAAACGGACACAAGAGGTATGAGTAATTATACAGCTATTATTTCAAGACCTTTATTGGCTTCTAGACAATTTGGCGAATTTCTGAAGACACACGGAATCTCTGCTGTCTTTTTATCATCTGCATTTTCCGTAAACCGTTCATTTTTATTTTCTGCTAAATCTTTTGGGTTGACGCTGAACCAGGTTAGTGTCTATAAAGAAAAAGAGAAGAAAACAAATCAATTGTATATAGGAGATAAAAATTCCAGTATTGAGCAGATAGCATCATTTACAGCTCAAGTCTGCAAGGAGTATGATAAAGTTTTTGTTCTCACTAGCTCTTATGAGGAAACTCAAGCCTTAACAGAGGCGATTCAAACATTACAAAATCTTGAAGGATTTGTATTACTATCACAAAGTCAGGCGAGTATTGGCAGATTGTTAAAGCAGATGAATCGTTTTGATAAGGCGATCTACATTGGGAGTCAATTTTCTACCGACTACACCAGCAATGAAGAGAGTCGTGATGCGTTTATTATTACAAAGCTTCCTTTTTTATCACCAAAGGATCTATATCATAAGCTTCAGGCAGAGGAATGTGAGAAAGAGGGCAGGAATTCTTTTTATCATTTTAGTCTACCTTATGCTGTATTAAGGCTTAAAAGGCTGTTTGCAAAAATTAACTTCCCGAATAATCGGATATATCTGTTGGATTCAAGAGTTTGGAAATCGGAGTATGGCAAAACGTTTATCCAGTCCATTGACGGTCTCGAATGGGTACCTTTTGATTTAAATGCATGAATCTCCTCCAATAAGGTCAACACTAATGAAAAAATGCATTTTTTGCTTTCGTAAGGAGTTTTTTTGTTAGGTGTTGGTCTTGGCGTTAGCCAAGTTTTCTGTAGGAGGAGCCATTCATGTTATTTTCCCAGAAACTCGCAGCATTCATTTTGTTTGTATCATTTATTTGGAATAACTCCGCAATACCCTCATCTGTTGAACGAATTGATGTCAATTTGAGAGAACAGGAAATTGCGTTTACTTTTTTTGCTTTAACAAATGGAGAGGCAACCCTTTTACAGTTTCCAGATGGAGAAAATCTTTTAATTAACACGGGAGCAAGTTCAAGCCAAAAAGAATTGGATTATTGGCTGAATCTTTATGGGGTCAAACGAATTTCAACAGTAATTATCACAAAAGAAGACCCTGGGTATATCGGAAATTTAGAACATGTGATCAAACGCTATCAGTCACGGCAGATTATTCTCTCGAATCGGCTTTTTCAGCAATGGAAAGGCAACCACACTTATCCAAGTGATATTGCCGTACAGTGGTGGGATAGCGGAACACGAATTGAATTGCGCCCTGATGTAAAGTTAGAAGTTCTATATAACGGAACTTCTCCAACGGAGGGAATGGACTTCTCGATTACTTTTTTTGCTCACCGTTTTTTATTTTTAAGTTCTTATGGAACGGATAGCGAATCAAAATTGCTGTCTGAAAAATTGCAAGATGTTAATATCGTAAAGCTTCCCAATTATGGGGGACAGGCAATTACAAGGAAATTGGCGAAACACATCGATCCTCAAGTAGCGATATTATTTAATATGGATTCCATTAAACCGAATGAAAAAATGGTGAAGCTATTAAATGATATGTGGATCGATGCTTATCTAACAAAGGAACATGGAACGATTACGATTAAATGTACAGATGTTACATACGAAATTATCCATATACATCCAAAAGGAAAAGAATAAAGAAAAAATATGCTTGAAAATAGTTTTTGTTTGACGGCCATGTTGTTATAATGAGAGAGGATTTATCCTTATAAGAAGCGAAAGATCATTTAATTCAGGTTAAGTTGGATGTAACCTTATGCAGTCGGAGGTTTTTATGGGTAATCAGATTGAAATACTATCTACGATTCGGATTGAATACTCCAACGATCTATATAAAATTGTGGATATTCTGAATCGGACTTTAAAAAAAGAAGATTTAATGTTTGGCTTGTCACTTGATAAAAAAGACCCGAATATTGCTATTTTTACGATATACCGTACATAGGTAAATTTACTGCAGATAGAAGACAGAAAAGGGATTGAGCTGTAAACAATGAAAAAGTGGATCAATCTAGGGCTTGGCTTGTTCGTTTTAGCGGGAATTGCGATTTCAATTCTCCTTTATTTTTCGATTCAGCCATATAAAGACAAAGAAGAGTTAGCCTTTTCAGCCGCATTGGAAAAATCGAGCCTAAAAACGGCAGAGGAGTTTGACTGGTTTCGCTATAAAGAAGAGTATTTTATTGTAACGGGTAAAAATCAGGCCGGAGAAGAAACGATTGTATGGATGGATGCGGAAAATCTAACTGTCGTTGCTGAGTATCAAGCAAGCGAAGGGATTTCAAAAGAAGAAGTCCTCCAGTCATTCCAAGATGAGTGGGATATTTCTGAGGTAATAGATATTAAACTAGGATATGCAGATAAGCGACCGTTATGGGAGCTTACCTTTATAGATAAAAACAATAGATATACTTTCCTCCAAGTCTCCTTTTTAACAGGAGATTGGATTCGTTATTACCAATATAGTCAAGGAGGAGTTTCTTCATGAAACTGTCAAATCGTGTCGCTGCATTAACCCCGTCTTCGACTCTTGCGATTACGGCTAAAGCGAAACAACTGAAAGATGAAGGTCATGACGTGATTGGATTGGGTGCGGGAGAACCAGACTTTAATACACCTCCCCATATTATTAATGCAGCTATTAAAAGTATGGAGGAAGGCAAAACAAAATATACACCTTCCGGCGGTTTGCCTGCTCTAAAGGAAGCGATTCAAGAAAAATTAAAAACAGATCAGGCACTTGAATATGATCTGTCTGAGATTATGATTGCCTCTGGTGCAAAACATAATTTATATCTGCTGTTTCAAGCGCTCTTAAATGAAGGAGACGAAGTCATTATTCCATCCCCTTACTGGGTCAGCTATCCGGAACAAGTCAAGCTGGCTGAAGGAACACCTGTATTTGTAGAAGGTAAAGAAGAAAATGATTTTAAAGTTACCGTTGAGCAGCTGAAAGAAGCCGTAACTGAACGCACAAAAGCGTTAGTGGTCAATTCTCCTTCCAACCCCACTGGAATGATTTATTCAGCTGAGGAATTACAGGAAATCGGGCAGTTTTGTTTAGAGAATAACATTTTAATCATCTCCGATGAGATTTATGAAAAATTAACCTATAATGGCCATAAACATGTTTCAATTGCGCAATTATCACCTGAAATAAAAGAAATTACCATTATTATTAATGGAGTTTCAAAATCACATTCGATGACTGGATGGAGAATTGGTTTTGCAGCCGGAAATAAGGATCTGATTAAAGCCATGACAAATCTGGCAAGCCACAGTACGTCAAACCCAACTTCGTTATCTCAGTATGGCGCCATCGCTGCATACAAGGGAGATCAGCAATCTGTTGAAATGATGCGACAGGCTTTTGCTCAAAGATTAGAAGAGGTATATGAAAAATTAATCAACATTCCAGGGTTTACCTGTGTTAAACCACAAGGAGCTTTTTATTTGTTCCCTAATGCGAGAGAGGCTGCAGAGATGACAGGTTTTGAAAATGTTGATGACTTTGCTAAAGCTTTACTAGATCAAGCTCTTGTGGCAGTCGTTCCAGGGTCAGGCTTCGGCGCACCTGATTACCTTCGCATTTCTTATGCAACATCAAAAGAGTTGCTTTTAGAGGCTTTGGATCGTATTCATCAATTTGTAATCAATAATTCTGTTAAATAAAGATGGAATGGATGTTGGAGGTTATTTAATTGAAAGTTACAATTAGAGAAGTAGCAAACTATTTAGATCAGGAAATCACGATTGGCGCATGGTTAGCCAATAAGCGTTCTAGCGGGAAAATTGCCTTTTTGCAATTAAGAGATGGAACTGGGTTTATTCAGGGAGTCGTTGTAAAAAATGAAGTTCCTGAAGAAGTTTTTGCAAAAGCAAAATCTATTACGCAAGAAAGTTCACTTTATGTGACAGCTACCGTTCGAAAAGATGAAAGATCACCGCTTGGCTATGAATTGGCAGTGAAAGATATTGAAATCATCCATGAGGCAACTGATTATCCGATTACTCCAAAAGAACATGGAACTGAATTTCTGATGGATCATCGCCACCTATGGCTTCGTTCCCGTAAACAGCACGCGATTATGAAAATCAGAAATGAAATTATCCGGGCCACATATGAGTTTTTTAACAAAGAAGGCTTTGTTAAAGTGGATCCTCCTATTCTTACAGGAAGTGCCCCAGAAGGTACCACTGAATTATTCCATACGAAATATTTTGATGAAGATGCCTATTTGTCCCAAAGCGGTCAATTGTATATGGAGGCCGCTGCTATGGCACTTGGAAAAGTGTTCTCTTTTGGTCCGACTTTCCGTGCGGAAAAATCAAAGACTAGAAAACATTTGATTGAATTCTGGATGATTGAACCGGAGATGGCTTTTTACACGCAAGAGGATAATTTAAGGGTTCAAGAAGAATATGTAAGCTTTATTGTTCAATCTGTTTTGGAGAATTGCCAATTAGAACTGAACACATTGGAACGTGATACGTCAAAACTGGAAAACATCAAAGCACCTTTCCCTCGCATTTCCTACGATGATGCGATTAAACTGTTACACGAAAAAGGGTTCGATGATATAGAGTGGGGCGATGATTTTGGGGCCCCTCACGAAACGGCGATTGCTGAATCCTTTGATAAACCTGTGTTTATCATGAATTATCCGGTAGGGATTAAACCTTTCTATATGCAGCCGCATCCGGACCGCGATGACGTTGTTCTTTGTGCCGACCTGATAGCACCTGAAGGATACGGAGAAATCATTGGAGGCTCAGAAAGAATCCATGATCCAGAGCTCTTAAAACAGAGAATGGAAGAACATAAGCTTCCAGCTGAAAACTATAAGTGGTACTTAGATCTTAGAAAATACGGAAGCGTTCCACACTCCGGATTTGGTCTGGGGCTTGAGCGCACCGTTGCGTGGATTAGCGGGGTAGATCATATCCGTGAAACAATTCCGTTCCCAAGACTGCTCAACCGCTTATATCCATAATAAATTGCCAAAAGGGTCTGCCCCCTTTCGTATTTTACAGATGTATACAGTAAAGTCTTTGTTATTTACTGTATATGTAAGAGAGGGGACTGGCCCTTCCTTTATGCTTTATCCATTATCGTTTCGTCCCGTTCTGATATAATGATCATGAGGTGTCAATCTATGGACCAAAAATCGTTTATTTCGTTTATGCAGGGGGGCTCCGTATTCCTTCCGCTTTATTTTTTGCAGCATTATAAAGATCTCGGTATAAATGAAGCAGAGTTTACCCTGCTTTTGCATCTTCAATCCTTTATTGAAAGAGGGAATACATTTCCGACTTATGAAGAACTGGCGTCCAGGACCACTATGTCAAGCGAGCAATGCACGTATTTGTTAAGAAGGCTTATTCAAAAAGGATTTTTACTTATCCGGAATGGAAAAACAGAAGAAGATATTTTATATGAGCAATATTCTTTAGATCCGCTCTGGGAAAAGCTTTATTTGTTTTTACATCAGGAGAAAAAACAACTGGAAAAGGACGATAAACAAAAGAAAGAAGCTAATCTTTATCAGACCTTTGAGAAAGAATTTGGACGTCCGCTTTCTCCATTTGAAGTTGAAACTCTTTCGATGTGGCTCGACCAGGATCACCAGTCTCCAGAACTTATATTAGCAGCATTAAAAGAAGCTGTATTATCTGCAAAGGTAAACTTTAGATATATTGATCGAATTTTGTTCGAATGGAAGAGAAATGGAATACAAACCCCGCAAGAGGCTGCAGAGCACGGCCGAAAATTTAGACTGTATCAAAAACAAAAGAAAGAACATACCGCTCCAACTTCATCTAAAGAATTGCCATTTTACAACTGGCTTGAGGAAGACTAAAAGAAAGCAGGTGAACAGAATAGAATGTTAACCAAAAAGGAAATTCGGGAATGTTTAGACAGAATAGAAGATATGTTTCCTGACGCACATTGTGAACTGAACCATTCTAATCCCTTTGAATTAGTGATTGCAGTGCTTTTGTCAGCACAGTGTACAGATGTTCTTGTCAATAAAGTAACAGCTCAGCTGTTTAATAAATATAAAAAGCCTGAGGACTACTTAGCCGTTTCTTTAGAAGAACTTCAAAACGACATTCGTTCGATAGGGCTGTATCGGAATAAAGCAAAAAATATCCAAAAACTTTGTTCCATTCTCTTAAATGAATATGATGGACAAGTTCCAACAGACAGAGATGAGCTGACCAAACTGCCAGGCGTGGGCAGAAAGACGGCAAATGTAGTCGTTTCAGTAGCCTTCGGTATTCCAGCGATTGCTGTTGATACTCATGTTGAAAGAGTCTCAAAGCGGCTAGGTATATGCCGCTGGAAAGACTCTGTGCTTGAAGTTGAAAAAACATTGATGAAAAAAGTTCCAAAAGATGAATGGGGGATTACACACCACCGCCTTATTTTTTTTGGAAGATACCATTGTAAAGCTCAAAATCCAAACTGTCCGGAGTGTCCGTTGCTTTCCTTTTGCCGTGAAGGAAAAAAACGTATGAGGGGACTGGAAGAATAGTGACAGAGCTGTTAAATGTTCTCCCTCTGATGAGGCACCCTTTGCTTCTTCCTGATATTACTTGGGAATATGAAGATTCATTACTCGATTGGAAACAGCTACACCCTAGTTTTCGATATGATATTGCCTATCATTATGGCCATCCCGCCATAAAACCTTGGGAAAATCGGGAACCGGCTGTTCAAAGTGTGGTTCAAGAATGGAAGGCTGTTACAGGAGATATCCAAACATTTTTTAAAGACCGAAACAGTGAAGCGGCACTCCCTAATATGGTAAAGGGACTCCAGCTATACACAATGCTTCTATTTTGGGGGAATGGAAAACCTGTAGTACTTCAAGATCTCTTTGCTGCGCTTAATGAACTGAGTATCAAACCTGCTAATATCAAAGACAGGCTTTCATTTATTATGGAAAAACCTACATTGTTTCACTCTTATATTCAGTTGGGAGAACTTTTTAACGAATCCGAAAAGCAATTGATGAAGGACATAGTCGTAGCAAAAATAAAAAGCCAAAGGAAAATCTGATTTTCCTTTGGCTTTTAGTATATTTCCGACACTATCTTCTCATACTTCTTTATTCAATCATGGCTGCTCCGGCTGTTCCACTGAGTCTTCGTCAGGCGGAGGAGGGAAAGGAATAATATCTCCTTCACCGTCACCTTCTCCATCGTCAGGCGGCGGACTGTTTCCATCACCTTCGCCATCACCATCACCATCACCATCATTGCCGCCATTTCCGTTGCCATTACCATTTCCGTTGCCATTACCATTACCTTGTCCAGGTTCTCCCCCATTGCTGCCATTTCCATCGTCAGGGAATAGGTCATCCAAAGGATTATCCTGCTCGGCTTCTGGTATTTCAACGGTTACCTCAGCAGGTTCACTCTTCGTTTCTCCATCCGCAGCTGTAACTCTGAAAGTGTATACCGCACCAGGCATTGCATCCTGCAGTCGCAGATTCTTTTCAGTTGTTGAGGTTAAAGGCTGCATTGGTCCTTGATTCAAGGATACTTCAATATCAAATTGTACTTTTTGATTTTTATTTTTCGTATCATAATCCCAGGTTAAGAGAATTTCATTCGTTTCCTCATCATAGACTGCTGCTAAGTTTGCAACTGCATCTGGGATATCATAAGCTTCAGACACTTCTTTAGGTTCTGTTCCTTTTACAAACCATTCATACACAATTTTATTTTCAGGTGTATATTCACTCGGCAGTTTAGCTGGGGTAGATCCCACCTCAACTGGTGACTCGACCACACTTTTTGGGACGGTAAAGTCTGGTGTATCAACACCTTCATGAACTTTTTGCATGATAGCTTTATAAAGATGACGCGCTATTTTCTGATCATTTCCAGGCTGTACAGGCTGGAAGTAGTTGGAATAACCAGTCCAGATTGCGGTTGTATACTTGGTTGTATAGCCGACCATCCATGAATCTGGCACGGCTCTTCCATCGATACCGTGTTTTTGGCGGTCCTCTTCTGTATAGTTTGTCGTTCCTGTTTTACCAGCCATCGGCAGACCCGGAATTTGAGCAACTGTTGCTGTCCCGTCATAGGCAGGGTCAAATACACTTTTTAACATATCAGAAATCATAAACGCTGTGTAATCTTGCATAACAAGGTCAGATTTTGGCTTTGTTTCGATTTCAGTTCCATCTCTTGACACAATTTTGGTGATTGCATAAGGTTCTGTATATACACCCTCATTTCCAAATGCTGCATATGCACCAGCCATTTGTAGAGGAGATACACCTTTTTCAAGACCACCAATTGCATAGGATTCATAAATTTCATCCTGAAGCGGAAGACCTAGCTGGACCGCAAATTTTTGGGCATTTTCTAAGCCAACCTCTTGTAAGGCTTTGACGGCTGGGATATTTCGGGACATGGCCAATGCCCGTCTAATTGACATTTGTCCATAATAATCATCGTCCCAGTTTCCAACCGGAGTTCCTTTAGAGTAGGTGTAAGGTTCATCAACGATTTGATGATAGGTTGACCATTTCAAATATTCTATGGCTGGACCATAATCCAATATCGGTTTGATAGTTGAACCTGGTTGTCTTTCTAAGTCAGTTGCATAATTGAAACCGCGCTGTACTTCTTGATTTCTGCCGCCACCAATAGCGCGAATCGCGCCGGTTTGCGTATCAAGAAGAGTAATGCCAGCTTGAAATTCCTCATCAGGGTATTCCACAACCTGATTTGTTTCAAGGGCATCATACACAAATTTTTGAGCATTTGGATCTAAGGTTGTATAAATTTTTAATCCATCAGAAAAAATATCATAGTCTGGATATTTTTTTTGCACCTCATCTATTACATAATCGACAAAATCTTCATACGGATCTTTTTCTTCTTCAAGTTTTGGATCTGTTTTTTTAACCATAGCTGCTATTTCAACAGCTTGGGCTTTTTCCATTTCTTCCTTCGTAATGTAGCCATGCTTATTCATTAAATATAAAACCGTATTCCGACGCTGTTTTGCTTCCTCCGGATTTTCAAAAGGATCATAACGGTTTGGACTTTGCGGAAGACCTGCGAGCATGGCTGCCTGGGCTAAAGCGACTTCCTTAGGCGTATCAGCGGAAAGCTGATCTAAAGGCTTCCCAAAATAGTAATTTGAGGCGGTTGCTACGCCATAGATGTTTTCACCCATGAATATCTTATTAAGGTACATCTCAAAAATTTCATCTTTCTCATATTGCTGTTCGAGCTGGAAGGCTAACCACATTTCCTGAACTTTTCGTTCAATCGTCTTTTCTGGAGATAAAAATGAGTTTTTTATAACCTGCTGCGTTATTGTACTGGCCCCTTCAGCTCCAAACCCGTCTGTAATATTAGCGATGACAGCTCCGCCAATCCGGATCACATCAATTCCTTTATGCTTGTAAAATCTTGCATCTTCAGTTGCCAGAAAAGCTTCTTTAACAACATCAGGAATATCTTTAAAGGCAATTACATCCCGTTGCTCTGTACCAATTTCTCTAATCAATGTTCCATCCATTGCATAGACTTCAGAGGAAACAGGATCTTTCAGAAGGGCAGGGTCCAATTCAGGTGCTTGGCTTGCCCAATATGCAAAAACTGAACCGCCGGCAATCATCCCTAGTATACCGATGGCTACAATCCAAAGTGCAATTTTCTTGATTAAACCTTTATTGCTTTCTTTATTTTTCCCCTTTTGAGCGGCAAGCTGCTTTCTTCGTTGTTCGCGACTTTTATATTGTTCACTCATCTTGCTTACCCACCTTTCACTATCCCTGGTTTTTATATTGTGCAGAAGGGATAATCTAAAAAAACAATTTTATCAAGTCAATAGAAATCTGTCTATGATTTTTATATAGTCAATTCTTGGTTGGAAACCAATGGAAATTGAATGACCCACTTCTTTTAGTTCTTCCTTTGAAATAGATTTTCTCCCTCCGTTAGCCATTCGATGCCAAAAGGAAAGCAAATGAATGCCTTCTAATAAAAATAATTCATCTGTTAGACCAAAGCGAATAATGATAAATGTAATTCCTTGCTGCTGTATGACCGCTCTCATATGTTCTATTTGATGTTCATGAACATTTTTCAGTGGAAAAGATGTTTTGTTATTCGTTTCTTTTGCCTCAAAATCTATATATCTACCTTTATAAACTCCGTTATAATCTGTCGTAGAAGGCTGCCGAAAATAAGCTTCTTTAATAACGGCAGAACTTCTTTTTGGATAATCTACTTGAACGATTTGAATAGGCGTCGGCTTTTTATGAATGACAGCTATTCCCGATTGCCGATAGTACTCATTGGTTGCGTTCAGATCCTCCTCAAGGGTCATTCCTCTTTTACCATATTCAATTGGCGAAGTTTCCTTATGGTTTATGTGCGGAACTGTATATCTTTTGCCATTTGGGTATCGAATGTTCAAACCATCCACCTCTCATTTCCATTTCATCATACCAAAGTTTTAATGAAAAGGAATAAAAAGATGTATACTCTTCCAATTTAATAACTATACCCAACAAAATTAAGACAATTATTTAACGATTAGAAATTGGAGAAAGATAGCTCATGAATATATACCCAATCCTGAGAAAAATAAACGATTCACCCAAAACTGTAACAGACGAAGAAATCATTCACCTGATAAGTTATCAAGTGAATCAATCTAACTTGGATAATATCTCCCGCACAAAAGCATATGCTCAATTTTTTCAGAGTCATCCTGAAATAAGATGGGCATTTCTCGCCAGCATGGTTTCCAGAAATACTGGCTGGAATATGTGTGATCTTGAGGGAGAATGGCATCCCAAACTTTTATCTAAGCATTTTAGATACCAATTGTTCCTTACCTATGAAAGAGCAAATTGGCTTATTTTCCAAGATGCCTATCCACAGCTTTTGGTCTACCATTATATGACGAACATTAAGCGTAATTTGTTTCACATTCTCCCTAAATTTAACGTTTCCCAATTTATGGTGCGGGAATGGAGAAATTTTCAGCAAAATAAAGATGAAGAAAGATTATTGTTTGCATTAATCGTGAATGAACAGCATCTTATTCAAAGGCCAGTTATTGATAATCCAATTTTCAAAAAACATGTTTTTAAAACGAAATTGTTTGGGCTGCAGGATTCCTTTCATTATAGCTGCGTTCTTTTCCCGACTAAGTCAGGAAAGCTGTATGGTTCAAGTGTATCCCAATTTAGAAATCACAAAGAAAGGATTAAATTGGGGAAACGGCTCGCATCTATTTTATTTGCTCCTAATTTGCTGCCTGCGTTTTTGGCCTTTTCCAATGAGACAGAACCCACAGGATCAAGGTGGGATTATGAACAATATCAGGGTAAAAAGAAGTTTCGCACCACTCCATTTTTAAGAACGACTTTCCCAGTCATTCATCATACTATTTCGGATACCGATTCTTGTTTATGGGAGAAATATTTTCGTGTGGGCAGAAATTGGAGGTCTGCCGTTCTACCGGATAAAGCGATCGATTTAACAGATTGGTTTGAGGGAAAGCAATATGAAATGAAAGCATTCATTTCAGTCGAGCAAGCTTTTCAATATAGAAAAAAACAAAAAATAAATAGGAGGTAACACCTGCGTGTAACCTCCATAATGTATGAAGTCTGCTTAAGTAGAAGGTTTATCGGGACCATTTAGTTTCGGATTTCCTTTAATAGCACCTTTTCTCCCTTTATTTTCTTCCTTTTTAAGCCGTTGTTGTACACTATCATTTTTACCCATCGTACCGCACCTCCTTTTAATAGGTTTTGTCGAATGAATTAAAAATATGCGATGGGAGAGATTGCAAACGGATAAAAAAATTGTCACTTCCCCACTTTCTTTGCCGCTTTACTTCTAGTTTTGTCATAGGTGAAGGAGTTTTCTAAAACCGGGAAGAATATAGATGACTAAAGAAAAGGAGGATGGAAATTATGATAGCCATTTCTTCAGAAGAGGTCATACATCAGTTATTAGAGATTGAAAAGGAATTAATTGAGCTAGAAGCCTTGTTTGCGGAATCTTATGAGCAAAGAGAGAGAGAATTCATGGAATTAACGAATAAAAGAGTTCAAAAAGCAGAAGGAGATTTACAGGCTGCCCAAGAGCAATTTCAGCAAATTAAAGAGGAGTCATCCAATTTCTTTCCAATACGCAAAAGGGTAGGGTAATCACAAAGCTAGATTTGACCATAATCCTTCAATTATAATAGGAATAGCAATTAATAATGGAAGCAGGAGCATATGTCTCACTGCTTTTTTGTAATGTATTGTGTTTTCCTATTACGGTTAGTGAGGTAGAATAAATTGGAACAGAAATTGTTCGAATTAACAGAAGAGCTATTGCAAAAAAACGATGAAATCAAAGCGATTTTTGCTGATGTAAAAAAGGAGAATCAAGAAAGGGATTTTTATCAGGAAGTAAAACCATTTGCGGATGGTGTAAAAGCATTGCTAGATCAATGGGAGCCCCTATCCATCCAATGGCTGAAACAAAATCCCGTAAAGAATTTGCATCCGCAACAAATTACACATACCGCCGAAAATTTAGATATGATATCGATTCAATGCTTTTTTCCGAAAACAAGTTTAACACGGTTCCGTCATTATGCGGAGTCCGTAGAGTATGTTCTTAAAAATCTGCTGTTTGCCATTCAAAACAAAAGAGAATAATATAATTAGCTTCTTCATTCCCGGTGCCTTATGCACCTCCGCTTCTGCCTAATCATAGTATAAATAGTGGTAGGAAAAGGAGTGGATTGAATATGAAAGCAATACGCAGAATGTCCAGACATCTTCCATATATAAATCAGCAGGGCTATTTTCCTGGCAATACTCAAGTTCCTTTCAATTCTCAGTTTGGAAATAGCTCTAGCCTTTATCCATATTTGCCTAATAATCCAAATTTTGGGTCACATCCCATTCAGCCTGCTGTTCAGCCCTCTAGCATTAACAGTTACCAAGGGGTTTGGCCGAATACAAATTCATATAATCCATATTTGACATATGCTAATCCATCTTATCAGCAGCAGTTATCACCAGATCAATTATTGCAAAACCCGCTTCAGCCCCCTCAACAGAATATGAATCCGTTATTTCAATCTCAGCAAGTTACAACGCCATTTATGAACCCGTATCCAAAACATCAAATGTTTGTAAAACAAAAGCCTGGAGGATCTCTTTTAAACTCATTTAAAAGTCAGGACGGATCTATTGACTTAAACAAAATGATTAACACAGCAGGACAAATGATGCATGCTGTTCAGCAAGTTTCTAGCATGGTAAAAGGGCTAGGCTCTATGTTTAAAGTATAGGGTCAGCCCTTATTTTTTAGTTAATTATTATATAGAGGAAAAAAATAAAAAGAAGCTAATCATGCCTCTTTTCTAAAAATACAGCTTATTCTCCTCCTTCAATTTGTATTCGTTTCCCTTTTTGAGCTGGGATTATTATCGTAAGCAATCCGTTTTCATAGAGTGCCTTTACATTTTCAGGATTAATTGTATGAGGCAAAGATACGGTCCGGCTTGATTTTTGATAAGATGCTCTCCTTTTATAATAATGCTGCTTTGAATCCTCCTTAGTCTCTACTTCAGAGTTATTTATGCTAATTGTCACATAATGATCAAACATTTCAATTTCTAGCTGCTCTTTTTTGATGCCTGGAAGCTCAGCCGTAATGATGTGTTCTGTATCTGTTTCTTCTACATGGACAGGAAAACTCGAAAATCCAAATGGAGCAGGAGTTTTAAAAAACTCATCAATGCTCTGCAAGAAACCTTTTATGGGCCGATTATTAAAAAAATCATTCATCGAAACCATCATTTCCTGAAATGGGTCATTCCCTTTTTTGTTTTTATCCGGATATTTTTGAGACATTGCTGAATTCTCCTTTCCCATAGATTGGTTATGTTTTTTAACATTATATGAGAACAGCTTTCTTAATGTTTCTTTTAAATGTACAGAATCCTCTTTTTTGCGAACGTATTTTCGGTATAATAAGAAGAGGGAGTGAATGAATGATGTTTAAGAAAATGACGATAGATGATGCATTACAATATATAAAAAGCAATAAACAAATCTCTGACAATATTGTTCATTGGAAGAAAATCGAGGGCAGGGGTGCTTCCTATGTACCTATGCCGGACGATCTTCCAGAATCGCTTAAAAATGCATTATGCAAAAGGGGAATTGAGCAGCTGTATTCCCATCAGGGAGAAGCGCTTGCCCTTGCTAGAGCTGGGAGAAGCTTTGTCGCGATTACACCAACCGCATCAGGAAAAACATTGTGCTATAATTTGCCGGTCATTGAGTCTGTTTTAAGGGATCCGCAAACCAGAGCTCTATATTTATTTCCGACAAAGGCACTTGCTCAGGATCAAAAAAATGAATTGCACGAACTCGCAGATGGTGAAGGCCTGCAAATTAACAGTTATACATATGATGGTGATACCTCACCAAGTATCCGGCAAAAAATCAGAAAAGCAGGACATATTGTTATGACAAATCCGGACATGCTCCATTCTGGCATCTTACCTCATCATACAAAGTGGATTTCTTTATTCGAAAACCTGAAATTTGTTGTAATTGATGAGCTTCATACCTATCGCGGAGTGTTTGGGAGTCATGTGGCCAACGTGCTTAGAAGGTTAAAGCGAATTTGCCGTCATTACGGTTCGAATCCTATATTTATATGTACATCTGCTACGATTGCTAATCCTTTAGAGCTGGCAGCCGCTCTGACTGAAGAAAATATCACCTTAGTGGATCGGAACGGTGCGCCAAGCGGTGAAAAAAACTTTATTTTTTATAATCCCCCGATTGTGCATAAAGCTTTAAATATCCGTAAAAGCGCTACATTAGAGGCCCGTTCGCTAGCCGCACAATTATTAAAAGAAAAAATCCAAACAATAGTTTTTGCGAAGAGCAGAGTTCGAGTTGAGATTCTATTTACCTATCTAAAGGAGTTAGTTAAAAATCAGTTGGGGAGTAAGTCTATTCGTGCCTATCGCGGAGGTTATTTGCCTAAAGAAAGAAGAGAGATAGAAAAAGGACTGCGTGACGGTTCAATTTATGGCGTTGTCAGTACCAATGCTTTAGAATTAGGGGTTGATATCGGACAGCTGCAAGCTTGTATCATGACAGGATATCCGGGCACGATTGCCTCGGCATGGCAGCAGGCTGGACGCGCTGGCAGAAGACAAGGTAAAGCACTTGTTATTTATGTCGCAGATAATAATCCGCTTGACCAGTATATTGTACAGCACCCTGAATACTTTTTTCAGACGAACCCTGAGAAAGCATTAATAAACCCTAACAATTTAATCATTCTCGTCGACCATGTAAAATGTGCTGCTTATGAGCTTCCATTTCGAAAGGGTGAGACATTTGGGAACTTTGAAGTTGAGGAAGTACTTGAGTATTTAACAGAAGAGAGGGTACTTCACAGAAATGGAGAAAAATGGTATTGGATGAGTGACTCTTTTCCGGCACATAACATCAGCTTGAGATCTGCATCACAGGAAAATGTAGTAATTATCGATCAAACCAATTACCCTAATCACCGTGTAATTGGTGAAATGGACAGGTTTAGTGCGATGACACTCTTACATGATGAGGCTATTTACCTTCACCAGGGGATTCAGTATCAGGTGGAATATTTAGATTGGGAAGAGAAAAAAGCGTTTGTAAGGGAAGTAAATGTTGATTATTATACAGATGCAAACCTAGCTGTCCAATTAAAGGTGCTAGAAGTTGATAAATTGGAAGTGTACGATGAATTTGAAAAAGGATTTGGGGATGTAACCGTACAAGCGATGGCTACGATTTTTAAAAAGATTAAATTTGAAACGCACGAGAATATCGGATCAGGTCCTATTCATCTGCCAGAAGAAGAGCTTCATACAAGTGCGTGCTGGATCTCAATCCTTCAGGAGAATATCCATAAAGAGGAGCTGGAGCAGGGGCTGGTAGGCGCTGCTCACGCTCTCTCCCATATTATTCCCTTATTTGTTATGTGTGATCGCCATGATATAGTGGTCACGCCACAAGTAAAAGCTTCACATAATGAGAAGCCAACCATTTTTTTCTATGACCGATATCCGGGGGGAATTGGGTTAAGTGAAAAGGTTTATGCACATATGGATCAAATTTTGGCAGAAGCGAAGCAAATGATTTCTGGCTGTTCATGTAATGGCGGATGTCCATCTTGCATTGGTATGGAAACTGAGACCGAAAAAGCAAAATTTAATACGATTCGTTTGTTAGATTCAATTAGGCTTTAATTCTTAGTTTTTAATAGGCTGTTTTCTAAGAGATGGTTTTTTTGACAGATCACAATTTTGGATGAAACTTAACAAGCAGCAGATATACACGAAGACTCCTGCTGGAGAACGGTGTGGGGAGACCCCGCAGGCGCAATGCGCTGAGAAGGCTACCCGCATTGACCGCGGAAAGCGAAGTGTATTTCTACTGCGATGCTGTTAGCAACAAACTATTTGAAAGCATCCATAATATAGGAAGGAGAGACGGGGATGTCGATCAAAGGCAAACTAAATCGATTGAAAAATCATTTGTCGTTAGAATCAGTTCCAAATAAAGAGGAAGCATCCTCGCCAACCTTTCAAATCCCCAGTTTTGATAGCTGGAAGGATCATGGCTTTCGTGTATATGAATCGAAAGGCGGATATTGTTTTGTTAAGAAGAAAACGTACCCCCTCGATTTTCAAATTGGCCGTTACGGTGTAAAAGATTTTCAAAGGGCCGTCCGGATTTGGCAGCAATACAATGGGATTCACCCTCTTTCTGCAAAAGGCTATAAGGAATCAGATTTATTCTTTTTTGATACAGAGTCAACTGGTTTGGGGTCAGGAGCAGGGAATCATCTGTTTATATTGGGGCATGCAAGGATTGAACAGGAGCAGCTTGTTTTAATCCAGCATATTTTACCTGAACCCGGCTTTGAGGTGGCTTTATACGAGAGTTTCTTAAATCAGTGCAATGTGAAGGCTCTAGTAACTTACAATGGTAAGGCTTTTGATTGGCCGCTATTACAAGCTAAACATTCTCTCATTCGAAATGAGGTTGCTAAACTTCCTTCATTTGGACATTTTGATCTATATCATGCATGTAAGCGTCTGTTTAAGCATGAATTGCCTTCCATGAAACTTTCAATAATAGAACAAGAAGTGCTTGAAATTACAAGAGAAGATGATGTTCCAGGATACTTATCAGGTATGATTTATCAGGATTTTCTTGAAAGAAAGGACCCTGAAGGTATTTTTTCATTATGCGAGCATAATGAAAGGGATATTCTTGCACTAATTTCGTTGTACACCCATTTATCTTTTTTGGTGCATCAGCAAACAAAAGCCGTCTCAAGCGTGGCATTTGAAATGGGGAGATGGGAAGCAGCATCCGGAAATGCCAACCATGCAATTAATCAATTACAAATTCTTGCTGATACAGACAATGAATGGAACAGTCAGGCAAAAATTCAGCTTGCAAGTCAATATAAAAAAATAAAGCAAATCGAGGAAGCTATTCCTCTTTGGACTTCATTGGCTGTTCAATCTAGCGGGATTGAAAAAATCAATTCTTGTATCGAACTTGCAAAATGGATGGAGCATACAAAAAAAGACTTTAATGAAGCATTAAAGTTTACCGAAAAAGCACTTGAAGAAGCTGTCGAAAATAAGAAGTTAAACTCAAAAAAACGCAAAAGCTTATATGAGGAATTAATGAAGCGAAAGCTGAGATTATTAAGAAAATTAACGAATTCATTTCCTGGGTAAGCGCAGGATTCTGCTTTTTTTCGCGAAAAAAAAGAGAGAAAAATGTCACAATACGACAAGAGCCTTAAAAGAAATGTAAAAAACATGCAATTGTCACAATGGAAATATCCTTGTAAAATATAGACGGAAGTTTATTAACACCAAGGATGATGACAGATGAAAAAAACCATACTTTTCTTATTTTTTGTTGTTTTATTTTTAACCATCTTTTTATTTACCACATATAAAGAGACCTTCCATGCGGTATTTTAATTAGTATGACAAGTCCCTAAAAAATAGGTGTTTGTATTAGTACATGTCTCCTTTATCTTTCATAGGCTGTAATGTAACATATTAAAGAAAGGAGAATGTCGATGTACTGCAGACCACCAAAAGTGTTGCCAGCAGTAGTTCATCCTACAAAACATTGTGTTCAGCACGCTTTCTCGACAACTGAGGTTCCACACATTCATCCAACTCATAATACATTGGTAAACCACCAAATGTTTCAACATAAGCATTATTATCCGCAGACCCAATCAGTTGTAAATGAGGTATCGCATCAGCACTTTAATGCAGGTCCAATGGGACCAGGACCAGGAGTAGCAGGAGCAGCTATGCCTGGATATCCAACTGGTGTGGCAGGGGCAATGGCGCCAGGATATCCAACAGGTGTAGCGGGGGCAATGGCACCAGGGTATCCAACTGGAGTCGCAGGTGCGGCTGCACCAGGATATCCTGATAATGTCGCAGGAGCAGCCATGCCAGGCAAGCCATATCCTTCAAATGTTGCTGGAGCAGCCATGCCAGGCAAGCCGTATCCTTCGAATGTTGCAGGGGCAGCAATGCCTGGTAAGGAATACCCAATGTTTGGCAGATAACCAGGAAGCAAGGGGTGATCCCTTGCTTCTTTTAAATTTCTATGTTTTATAAAACTCGTAGATCTAAGGATATTGCTTGCATTTTAGGATGTTTTCTG
Organism: Bacillus litorisediminis; assembly: GCF_022808645.1. Classification (GTDB taxonomy): domain Bacteria; phylum Bacillota; class Bacilli; order Bacillales; family JC228; genus Bacillus_BF; species Bacillus_BF litorisediminis. The sequence goes on along the minus strand of NZ_JAKZKT010000004.1, from coordinate 21,390 downwards.
TGATTGTATATAAAATAAGAAATTTCTACCTGTAATTCTTGAATAAAACAGGTATAATAGTGCTAGTTATAAGGGAAGTTGACCATTATGAAGGTTGTTTATTGCACAGGTTATAAAGGCTTTGAATTAGGAATTTTTCAAAAAGATCACGATGCAGTCCGATATATTAAAAAGGCATTTGAAAAAGAACTGCGTCTTTTATTAGATGAAGGGTTAGAGTGGGTCCTTTCTTCCGGTCAGATCGGAGTTGAATTATGGGCACTTGAGGCTGCCATTTCATTAAGACAAGAGTTTCCCACACTCAAAGTAGGAGTCATTGAACCTTTTCAAGGACAAAGTCAAAAATGGAATGAAGCGAACCAGAACTGGTACAATGAAGTAATAGGAAATTTAGATTATGTTAATTCACTTTATCACCAGCCTTATAAAGGCCCATATATGTTTAGAAGACATCAGGAGTTTATAATACATAAGTCAGACGGGGCTCTGATCCTATATGACCCGGAACGCGAAGGAACACCAAAATATTTTTATGAAGCTGCGATCAACTTCCAATTGCAACATCCTTATGATGTCCGAACGATTTCATTTTATGACCTACAATTGGTTGTGGAGCAAGAAAATGAAGAATTTTAACAGGAATATTGATTTTTCTTAAATTGACAAAGTTTATGTTTTTTGAAAAAATATTGATGAAATGATGAGGTGACGAACGGTGTTATCAGATAAAATTAGACTTTCTGCAAAGGAAATTTTAGAAAAAGAGTTCAAAACAGGTGTCAGAGGATACAAACAAGAAGAGGTCGATAAATTTTTAGATATAATTATTAAGGACTACGAAACTTTTAGCCAAGAAATTGAAGAATTACAGCAGGAAAACCTCAGGTTAAAAAAACAATTAGACGAAGTTTCTAAAAAACAGCAACCTGTCCAGCAAACTGGGACAACAAACTTTGATATCTTAAAAAGATTGTCGAACTTGGAAAAACATGTTTTTGGCAGCAAATTATATGACTGATTGTTTTTACCATTTATGCAAGTGATTCCCTGTTGATAAATGTTTGTGAAACTTATATAATAATAATCCGGCGTTAACAACGTTCGGGTAATCGCTGCATAGATTCTGTGCAGAGGAAAGTCCATGCTCGCACGCAGCTGAGATGCTCGTAGTGTTCGTGCCTGACGAATTCATAAGTCAGGGCAGCTGGGTTCTTTTACTCGGCTGACGGCTGGGAAAGCACCTAAGTCCTTTATGGATATGGTGTGAATACCTATAAAAGTGCCACAGTGACGTAGTCTTGTGAGAAATCACAAGAGTGGAACGCGGTAAACCCCTCGAGCGAGAAACCCAAATTTTGGTAGGGGCATCTTCTGATCCGGAAATGAACGGACAGAAGGACAGCTTTTAGGCTGTAGATAGATGATTACCGCCTGAGTACGAGGCGAGAGCCGCATGAAGTACAAAGGTACAGAACATGGCTTATAGAACGTTGTTAACATTTAACTCTCCTTAATGGAGAGTTTTTATTTATACTTTCTACAAGTATAAAATTTTAGCAATGAAGCGTATTCAACACAGTCAAAATTTTAAGGAATAAAGTACGAAGGCCAGGATGGCCAAGTCGAGCGATACATTAGGACGTGGTGTTTCGAGAGTGATAAGCGCAACTAGGCAATCGCCTTCGCCTAAAGGCTTGGCGTTAGACAAGTTTTCTTTAGAATAAAAAGATTGTTACAAATTCAGGATAAGATTGTACATACCTAATGATTTGAATCAGAAACCCGTGAGGTGGAAAAGTGACCAAATATCAATTAATCGCAACTGCAGCTATGGGATTAGAAGCAATTGTAGCAGATGAAGTTAGAAAACTAGGGCTGGAATGTACCGTAGACAATGGAAAAGTGCTATTTCAGGGTGATGACCTTGCTATTGCCCGTACTAATTTATGGCTGAGAACGGCTGACCGGATTAAAATTCAAATAGGCGAATTTAAAGCAACAACTTTTGACGAACTTTTTGAAAAGACAAAAGTGTTGCCATGGGAACAATTCATTACGAAGGATAGTGAATTCCCTGTCTCAGGAAAATCAGTTAAATCGACTCTGTATAGTGTGCCAGATTGTCAGGCGATTGTGAAAAAGGCAATAGTAGAGCGGTTAAAAAGTCAGTACAGAGGGGTTCAATGGTTTCAGGAAACGGGAGCAAAAGTTCCGATTGAAGTTGCTATCCGCAAAGATGTTGTAACACTCACTATCGATACATCTGGCGCCGGATTACATAAGCGGGGCTATCGGATCCAACAGGGTGCTGCTCCATTAAAGGAAACACTTGCAGCTGCGTTGATCCAATTAACGAATTGGACGCCAGACAGGCCTTTTGTTGATCTTTTTTGCGGTTCTGGTACGATTCCAATTGAAGCGGCTTTGATTGGACAAAATATTGCCCCTGGTTTTAACCGTGATTTTTTAGCAGAAGAATGGGAAATGATGTCTGAAGGTGTTTGGGAAAGAGCCAGAGAAGAAGCAGAGGATCTAGCTAACTATGACCAGCGTTTAGATATCATGGGAAGTGATATCCAGCATACTGCAGTTGAAATGGCAAAACAAAATGCGCAGGAAGCAGGGCTTGCTGGTGTTATTCAGTTTAAACAAATGCAGGCAACCGATTTTACGACGACAGATTTGTATGGAGTTATTGTCAGTAATCCTCCATATGGTGAACGGATTAGTGACCGTCCTGGTGTGGAGAGATTATATCAGCAGCTTGGCCAGACTTTGGCTGATTTAGACACCTGGTCCTTATATTTTATTACTTCTCACGAAGAGTTTGAAAAGCATTTCGGCAAAATAGCTACGAAAAAAAGAAAACTATTTAACGGTTTTATCCGAACCGATTACTACCAATATTGGGGAAAAAGACCGCCTAGAAATTGAAAATCTGTAAGTAAAAACCCTTACTGGCTAAGTTTGGGTTTTTTATACATTATCCGACTTTATTCTTAACTATGGACGGAATAAAAACATGATTTTATACATACAATGTATTTGTAATTGGATGGAAAGGAAAATTTTCTCAAACAGGCAAAGGAGGGATGTTTTCTTGTCTCTGACACCGCAAGACTTTGAAAAAATATCAAAAGCACTTTCTCAAACGTTTGCTTTGGTTCAAACAGATACTAACGGGGAGTGTAAAGGGCTTCAAAATCTATCGATGGCTGAGGAGGAATTAAAACAGGCCTATTCTTACTGCCTTTCACAAAAGCCGCCATCTATGCGCAATCCTTAAAAAGCAGGATTGCGTTTTTATTTTGGCATAATTAGTATGTGTCAATCTTCAGAAAAATGGTAATATAGGTATGATTAACTAAATACTCAAAAGGGGGAGAAAACATGGCTGAGAAATGGAAAGAAGTAGAAAATGAATTTCGCAGATATATAAAACAAATTACAGCCTATAATGAGGCCATTTCTTTAATTTATTGGGATATGCGAACTGGAGCTCCAAAAAAAGGGATTGAACAGCGTTCAGAAGTTGTTGGGATGCTCTCCAGTACCGTTTATGACTTGTTAACATCAGATACTATGGCCGCTTACATAGCAGAGCTGTTAAGCCCGGATGCACAAAATCATCTTTCGCCCATCACATTGCAGGCACTCAGTGAATGTAAGAAGGAATATGAACTAAACAAAAAAATACCGAAAGATGAATATGAGGAGTATGTGATATTACAATCCAAATCGGAGCATATTTGGGAAGAAGCAAAAGCGAAGGCGGATTTTTCTCTATTCCAGCCGTATCTTGAAAAGCTAGTTGAGACAACGAAACGATTCATTAACTATTGGGGATATGAAGGACATCCTTATAATCGCCTCCTAGACTTCTATGAACCGGGAATGACCGTTGATGTACTTGACAGAGTGTTTGGCCAGCTAAGACAAGACTTAGTAAAGCTTGTAAAAGAGGTACAATCATCGGCAACCAAACCTGATCCTTCCATTCTGTTCTTTCCTTTTCCCAAGGATAAACAAAAATCGTTCAGTCTGGAAATTCTTAAAGGGCTTGGGTATGATCTCGACGCTGGAAGATTAGATGAAACTGTTCATCCTTTCGCAACAGGAATCAATCGAGGGGATGTTCGCATTACAACAAACTATAATGAAAAAGATTTTCGAACCGCTGTTTTTGGAACAATCCACGAGTGCGGCCATGCGCTTTACGAACAGAATATTTCTGCAGAATTGGATTGGACTCCTCTTGCTAGCGGAACGTCGATGGGTATTCATGAATCCCAATCTTTATTTTTCGAAAATTTTATCGGACGTCAATTTGGCTTTTGGAAGAAAAACTTTGCTCTATTGCAAGACTATGCAGATGGCCACTTAGATCATGTATCCCTGGCAGATTTTTATCGGGCCATTAACGAATCAAAACCTTCACTGATTCGGATTGAGGCCGATGAATTAACTTATCCACTGCATATTATGGTACGGTATGAAATTGAAAAGGGATTATTTAGCGGTGATATTCAAGTGAAGGATTTGCCGGAAATTTGGAATACAAAATATGAGGAATATCTTGGAGTTGTCCCAAGACATGATGGAGAGGGAGTTTTGCAGGATGTTCACTGGTCAGGAGGCAGCTTCGGTTACTTCCCGTCTTATGCGCTCGGATATATGTATGCAGCCCAATTTAAACATGCCATGTTAAAAGATTTGCCACACTTTAATGAGCTTCTTGAGGCGGGTAATATCCTTCCAATCCGAGAGTGGCTCACTGAAAAAATTCATAAACACGGGAAGATGAAAAAGCCATTAGAAATTTTGCTAGATGTAACCAGCGAGGAACTAAATGCCAAATATCTAGTTGACTATTTGCGTAATAAGTTCTCTGGTGTCTACCAGCTTTCTTAAATTTGTACAAAAGTCACCGACTCCTCTTTATTTCATATACTGTTTGAAAGGAAAGAGGGTATGTTCGGATGATTAAATATTATTGTAATTTTTGCAGATCGATTGCTGACGAACCAAGCATTTGCAAGTCTTGCGGAAAAGATGATTTTACCCAAATCAAAATATCTGTACAAAAACAGCCGAATTATGATGAAAAAAAGAAATAAGAGGGGCACCTGTCCCTCTTCTTTCATTGACTTTAGCATAAAGGAGAGAAGTGATTTGTTTTTACCTTCAATGAGACTCGATGGAAAAAATGCGATAGTGACTGGTGCTGGCCGCGGAATCGGACGGGCTATTGCAATTGGATATGCAGAAGCGGGAGCGAATGTAGCCTTGCTTTCGCGGACAGAAAGTGATTTACAAGAGGTTGCAAGTCATATTGAAAGACTGGGCAAAAAAGCAATAGTTTTGCCGACGGACGTCACCAATAGGAAAGAAGTCCAAAAATCAGTGGCTGCTGCTAAAGAGGTAATGGGAACATTAGATATCTTAGTCAATAACGCTGGCATGAACATCCGAACAAAAGCCCTTGAAGTAACTGACGAGGAATGGGAAAGAATTATGCAAACCAATTTAAAGTCAGCCTTTATGTGCAGTCAAGAAGCAGGTCATATCATGAAAGAGCAAAACCATGGAAAGATAATAACGATTGCATCTGTGGCGGGTCAGATTGCGTTAAGAACGGGTGTTGTTTATGCGGCAACAAAAGCGGCTCTAATTCAAATGACCAAAGTTCTTGCCTTTGAATGGGGGCAATATGGTATAAACGTAAATGCAATCGGGCCATGGTATTTTAGGACTCCCCTAACGAAAGCTTTGCTAGAAGATGAGCACTATGTACGGGATATACTGGCAGTTACACCTCTTAAACGGATAGGTGAGCTGCCTGAGCTAGTAGGACCGGCTGTTTTCTTAGCGTCAGAAGGGGCAAATTACATATCTGGCCAAACTATATTTGTAGATGGCGGAATGACAATTCATGGATTCTAATAAAGAAAACTCGCTGATTGGCTAGCCATAATGCGAAGATGATGCTTAGTTGCACTTATCACGCTCGAAACGCCACGTCCTAATGTATCGCTTGATTCAAGTCTCCTGCCCGCCGTACTTTATTCCCAAAATTGTAACTACGTTGATTTATAGCATTGCAATAAATTTATACTTTCTTAAATTGTTATAAAAGACGGGATCAATAGGCGGTTTAATGGCCTATTAGTCCCGTCTTTTTTATATCTTCTTTATTCCTCAACAATTAACCATATATTCATTTTATCCGAACCGCCAAAAGAGGCTGCCAGCTTGTAAGCTTCTTTGCAATTATATTGCGTTGGTTGTCCGACAATTGTTTGGGGCGGAGTGATGTCAACCTGAATTCCTTTTTCAGATAACAGAGTCGATAAATGCCCCCCAATCATATTCCCAAGTTCTCCTGAAAAAGATTCTACCATTTCACCCATTAGGGGCATACCAAACATTTTTTCACCTAACTGGCTATATGTAGATTCTTTTCCCTCAAGGATTAGTCTTGTAGGAAAATCACCGGATATTCCTATAAAAACTCCAATTTCTTCTTGCAAGAACGGTTCATTTAAAACCTCAGGCTGGTCAATTTCTAATTCAACAGGCAGAACTTGATGTACCGATCTTATTGTACTGTCCAATATGGTATCCCATTGATTTAATTTTTGCATCAATTTACCTCCGATTTTTATTAAACCATCCTTTGAATACTAGTTAAATTTTCTTAATGACGATATTACCATATAAAGGTTCGAAAAAGTATAAAAAATGAATGAAAATATCGTAAAAGCGTGATTTTTAGGTATATAGTCACAGGGTAATTTGGTATATTCCTGAAATAATTGGAAATATTACCTTCATACTGAACAAGAGTCGCATCAGAAGTTCAGCTAGGAAGGGTTGTGTATAATGGCGACGATTTTATCAGTTGCAGAGGTTTCGCCTCCACATATAATCTTGCAAAAGGAAGCAGCAGAATTTGCCAGAAAGATGTTTGAGCCGGCATTCAAAAATATCAATCGGTTATTGGAAGTATTTAAAAATGGACAAATTGAAAAAAGACATTTTATTAAAGACTTAGATTGGTATAAAGAAAAAAGATCGTTTTCCGAGAAAAACGATTGTTTTATTGAGTCTGCTGTAGATTTAGGAGCAAAGGCAATCCAGGATTGTCTGGAAAATCCTGAATATCTGAAAAATAAAGTCCGCTATGAAGAAATCGATGCAATCATTACGATTTGTACGACGGGACTGGCTACTCCAAGTATAGAAGCTAGGATTATGAACAAACTTCCATTTTCGCCTCATACGAAAAGAATCCCAATCTGGGGGTTAGGATGTGCTGGCGGTGTTAGCGGGCTGTCACGTGCCTATGAATACTGTCTGGCCAACCCAAAGGCGATGGTATTGGTATTATCGATAGAACTATGCAGTTTAACATTTCAGTATGATGATCTGTCCAAAAGTAATTTAATCGGGACTTCCCTCTTTGCAGATGGAATAGCCTGTACACTCGTTGCGGGACATGATGTAAAAGCGGATAAGTATTCCAAAAAACAAGCTGTTCCAAAAGTAATAGACGTTCAATCTACCCTTATGCAAGACTCTTTAGACGTAATGGGCTGGGATGTAAAGGATGAAGGGTTATATGTTGTATTTTCAAAAGATATCCCTTCCATCGTAAAGAAATGGCTGCGCCCTAATGTAGATCATTTTTTAAGTCAACATGGGATGGCAATTGGGCAAATCAATCAATTTATCGCACACCCAGGAGGAAAAAAAGTATTAGAAGCCTATGGGGAAGCACTCTCTTTAAGCAATGAAAAATTAGCTCCTTCATTTGAGGTCCTCAAAGAATACGGAAACATGTCTTCTGTAACAATTTTTTATGTATTAAATCGCATCATGAGAAAGGTAGAATCAGCTAATCAATGGGGGTTAGCGGTTGCATTAGGTCCAGGCTTTAGTTCTGAATTATTGCTTGTAAGGTGGGAACAGCTATGAAGCTTTTTTGGATGATGTTTAGCTTTTTAATTGCACAAAGGCTGATTGAATTATTAATAGCTAATAAAAACGAGAAATGGATGAGAAATCGGGGAGCCATTGAATTTGGAAGTGAACACTATGGATTAATGGTTGCGATGCATATAGCGTTTCTTTTTTCACTTCTGTTAGAAGTACACCTTTTTAAACAAGAGCTGCAACCTTTGTGGCCTTATTTATTAGCATTATTTATCGGGCTTCAAGCGATAAGAATATGGATTATTCAATCCTTGGGCAAATATTGGAATACGAAAATTTTGGTAATCCCACATGCACAATTAGTCAAAAAAGGACTCTATCAATGGATCAGGCATCCGAATTACTTAATAGTAACGTTTGAGCTTTTTACGATTCCATTTATCTTTCAAGCTTATTTAACACTGATTCTCTTTTTCGTATTAAATCAAATTATTCTCTCCATCCGAATTCCGCTTGAAGAGCAGGTTTTAACACAATGGACCGATTACGAAACAGAATTTGAAAAACAAGCAAGATTTTTTCCTATCCGAAGCAAAAAATAAACGAGTAAAAGCAGCGAATCGCTGCTTTTTTCAGTACAGTCGATATCAGTTTTCCCAAATTGTGGAGAGAAAGAGGTGTCTCTTGGCATAGGCAAGAATTTGTGTGAAAATTGAGGGAGAAATTTTAAAAACTGGGAGACTTAAGAGGATGACAACTTCTGCAAATCAATCCAAACTTTATATACAATATGCTAGTCCTTTATACCACTTATCTAGCCTAAGCTTAGAAGAGCAGAATGAAAAGCTGGTATTTCAAATAAAAGGTATCATGGATCGGCTCGCTGAAGAAAAAATATATATAGCTTTTTGCGGACATTACTCCGCCGGAAAGTCTAGCTTAATGAATCAATTATTTGGGAAAAACTTACTCCCATCAAGTCCAATTCCAACGAGTGCCAATACAGTAAAAATGAAGGACGGAAAGAAAGAAAAAGCCATCATTTCATATAAAAATGGGAAGCTCCATGAGCAAAGTCCGCTTGATATGGAAGAGGTAAAGCGTTTTTGTAAAGACGGACGTGAAGTGCTTCAGGTTGAAATCCAGACACCTTATCCAAATTCATTGCCAAAAAATCTGGTCTTCTTTGATACACCAGGTATCGATTCAACAGATGATGCTCACCAATTAGCAACGGAAGGAATGCTTCATCTCGCTGATATCATTTTTTATATGGTCGACTACCATCATGTGCAGTCCGATATTAATCTCCAATTTATCAGGCAATTAAATCAACACGGAAAAAAAGTTTGCCTGATTATAAATCAAATTGATAAGCATGCAGAAGAGGAAATTCCGTTTCAGGTGTTTAAGCAAAGCACAGAGGCGGCATTCAAAACAGGCGGTGCTCAATTAGAGCGAATCTTTTATACGTCGCTGAAAATAAAAAATCATCCCTTTAATGAGTGGAGTGATTTTTATCAATATTTAATCGAAATTGACAAACAAAGAGAGGAATGGTTAAGCAATAGTTTTTTATTAACATTGGATCAATTAACATCAGAGTGGGAACAGTTTGTCGATGATTTATTTGCGGAACAATTAACCGAGATGAATGCAAATCAAAGCGGACGCTCCGTTGAGCAGCTTAAAAAAGAATTAGAAGACTTATCCGAACTGGCAGCTAAGCTCGAACATGCGGGGGAGAGCGTTAGAAGTCATTTTCAGGGAGAACTGGCTAAAACGCTTCATAATAGTTATTTGATGGATTATAAAACCCGTGAGCTAGCTCAACAGTTTTTAGAATCTCTTCAGCCACACTTTAAAGTAGGATTGTTCTTTTCCAAAAAGAAAACAGAGGAAGAGCAAAAGCTTCGCGAAACCCGGTTCTATGAAAAAGTAAAAGAACAAGTCAAAACTCAGTTTGAATGGCACCTAAAACAGCTTGCACTGGCTTCAGTGCAAAAATTTGTGCCACAGTCTGCCGAATTGACAGCAAAAGCCCAGCAAATCCAAGTAAGTGTCCCGCCGTCTATTCTAAAAAAGATCTACAAAAGCGGGGCTTCCTTAACTGGGCAGTATTTGCTTCAATACTCCAGCGATCTCGAAAATGAAGTAAAAAAGATTGTGCAGCGTGATGCAAGAACCTTTTTAGAACAGCTTCTATTAACGTTTGACGAGACCATGCAAATTGAAAATCAAGAGATATCCAATAAAATACAGTCGGCTGAAAGTGAATTAGCTTTGCTTAAGCGAATCGAAGAAATCCAAGAGAAAAAGTCACAAATGGTATGGAGATGGCAAAAATATCGGGAATCCACAGAAGAAGTGACATGGAATCAGTGGGAACAGCAAATAGTCGGTCTTAGTTCCTGGCTTTTACAAAAACAAAAAGAAAGTCAGTTAGAAGAATTAATTGAAGCTGCGCCTGAGACAGAAAAAAATAATACTGACGCTGAACCGGCTGCACACAGTGCTGAGCAAAAGACCTATTCTCAAAATGACACGCTTTTATTATCGATTGCTGATGTGTTCGCACAGATTCCGGCTTTACGTTCCGTTGCAGAGTCTGTCTCGGAAAAAGCGAATAGACTAAAGCAGCATTCTTTTACTGTTACTCTGTTTGGGGCATTTAGTGCCGGCAAATCTTCCTTTATAAACGGCTTATTAGGAACTAAATTATTGCCGTCATCACCGAACCCAATGACGGCTGCTTTAACAGAAATTAAGGCCCCTGGTAAGAACAATTCGAACCGTTCTTTAATGATTCATTATAAGACAGAAAAAGAAATAACCCAGGAATTATCGGAATTACTTAAAATAGAACCGGATCTTGGAATTGATGAGATATGGAACCAGGCTTGCAAACAAATCAGTCATACGGCGCCGCACCCATTTTTGCAGGCTTTTGTGGAAGGATATCCAAATGTGAAGGGGAAATGGGGAATAAAGGAGACTGCTAATCTTGAAAAGTTAGCGATATTTGCTGTAAAGGAATCAGTCTCTTGTTTTATCAAGAAAATTGAAGTGTTTGTAGATCACCCACTTACAAACGCAGGAATGACATTAGTAGACACTCCTGGATCCGATTCCTTAAATACAAGGCACACGGGTGTAGCTTTTGAGCATATAAAAAATTCCGACGCCATTATCTATGTTTCTTATTATCACCATGCTTTTGGCAAAGCCGACCGTGAATTTTTGATTCAATTAGGCAGAGTTAAAGATACGTTTAGTCTCGATAAAATGTTTTTTATCGTCAATGCTGCTGATTTAGCTGAAACAGAAGAAGAAAGAACTGCTGTAGTGGAGTATGTTCAGCAGCAGCTGCTTGGCTTTGGACTCAGGAACCCGCGTCTTTTCCCTGTCTCCAGTGTTAATCGTCTGGCGAATCAAATCGGGAGCAAAGATCGTCTATGGGATGGTTTTATTCCATTCTTAAGCAGATTTCAGCCATTTGTTGAGCAGGATTTAAAACAGGTCACGCGAGAAGGTGCCTGGAAGGAAGTCAGTCGCGGGGTTCAAATGCTGGAATCCTTTATTGAGCTTCAAAATAAAGGTGAACAGGAAAAAGAAATGATTCAGCGTAACTTTGCTCAGAAACAATCTATTATTCTGGAAAAATTGAATAAAGATCGTTCGCAAGTGTATGAAAGCCGTCTTATTCAAGAAACAAACGAACTATTACACTATGTACAAAAAAGGGTATTACTTCGTTCAAGGGACTTTTTCAAAGAAACTTTTAATCCTACTAGACTGCAAGATGGAAATGGTCCAATCAAACCAAAACTCCAGGAGTCGCTGGATGAATGGCTGGAGCTAATCGACTTTGATTACACCCAAGAATTGCGGGCTACCTCCTTACGATTGGAGAAATTTGCAAACGAATTAATCCGGCAGTTTTATCAAGAAGTAAAAAATGACATTCATACAATCTTAGAGATTCCGTTTTCTGAACCTAATCAGATGAAATGGGAAACACCGTCATTTGGAAGTTTAAGGAAAGCGGCAAAGGATATTTCCTTCCAGCCGGCTCTTCAACTGTATAAGAATGCAAAAGCCTTTTTTGAAAAAAATGAAAAAGAAAAAATGCTAGATAAGTTAGCAGATATTCTCGAACCTCTTGCTTCTGCTTATCAGAAAGAGCAGGAAGATCTATTAATCAAGACATATGGATCTTTACTAGCGGGAGCATTTGAGCAGCTGAAAGCAAATATGAATGATGAGATAGAGGCCTTTATTTCCGGACAGTTATCTGCTTTAAACAGCGATGAAACAATTGAATACGAAAGCCTATTGAAACAAATTCAGAACTATATTTAAAAAGGGTGTGGAGAATTTGGAAATGGGGATCAATCGTGTGTTTGTAGAGAGTGATGAATTGCTGAAAAAGATTGAAAATCAGGAACATTTGACGATATTAGATTGTCGTTTCAATCTGCAAAAGCCACATGAAGGCAGAGAACTGTTTGAAGAATCTCATATTCCGGCCGCACAATATGTTGACCTTGAGCAAGATTTATCAGGAGAGGTAGAAGAGCACGGGGGAAGACATCCGCTGCCGTCCATCGAATATTTAGAAAAAATGTTTCGGGAAAAGGGAGTTTCACGGGAGATTCCTGTAGTTATTTACGACAATGGGAAATCCCCATTTGCTGCACGGTTGTTTTGGACTCTACGTTTTTTGGGTCACACTAGTGTATACGTATTACAGGGCGGATATAATAGCTGGCTGCGTTTACATTATCCGACAGAGAAGGGGCCTGCTCAAAATGTACAGGGGGATTTTAAAGCCGAGATTAAGAAAGAGATGCTAGCTACATTTACTGAAGTAAATGAGCTGGTCAAGACGAAGAAAGGGCATCTCATTGACTCAAGAGAATATCAGCGCTTTTTAGGCAATGAAGAGCCAATCGATAAAAAAGCTGGCCGCATTCCGACTGCGCTTCATTATTTTTGGGGAGATGTATTCGAGGATGATCGCTATAAAACACCTGCCCAGTTAAAGAAGCATTTTCAGGCGCTTTCACAAAGTGAACCAGTGACAGTATATTGCGGCAGCGGAGTTACAGCGGCACCGAATGTTTTAGCTCTATACCAAGCGGGCTATAAAAATGTTAAACTGTATATTGGGAGTTTTAGTGATTGGATTTCATATGATGATACACCAATTGAAGCAGGCGGATAAATAATAAAATGGAAAGAAGGGTCCAATGTGGAAAAACAACGATTATTAATAGTGGATGGAATGGCACTTCTTTTCCGTTCATTTTTCGCAACCTCAGTATTTAATCAGTTTTTTTATAATGAACGCGGGATTCCGACGAATGCTGTCAGCGGATTAGTGAAACATCTTGAAGCGGCAATTCGTCATTTTCAGCCTTCTCATATTTCAATCTGCTGGGATACCCCAAGCCGTACATTTCGCCATGATTTATATGAAGAGTATAAAGGAAACCGTTCCGCGCCGCCCGAAGAGATGGTTCCCCAGTTTGATCTAGCCCAATCAGTAACAGACCAATTAGGCTTTTATAACATAAAAGTTGAAGGATATGAAGCGGATGATTGTATTGGTGCACTCGCTTCCATGTATCGCGGTCAAAGTGAGGTTCATAGTGTCACAGGAGATAAGGATTTGCTTCAGCTCCTGCATGATGGTGTTGAAGTACACCTCCTGCAAAAAGGCGTAGGGTCTTATGACCGCTGGACGAAAGTAAGATTTGAAGATGAAATGGGACTTTCGCCGGAGCAATGGGCCGAAGTAAAGGCGTTCATGGGTGACCCAAGTGACGGGTATCCAGGCGTAAAAGGCATTGGGGAGAAAACAGCTATTAAAATTGTGGCAACTTATGGATCAATTCAAGCGGTTTTAGACAATATAGAGCAGTTAACTCCGTCATGGCGTAAAAAAATAGAGGCAGACCAAAAACAGCTGCTTTTATCCTTTCAACTCGCCAAAATAAACTGTGACGTACCGCTTACATGTTCTCTAGACGAATTAAATTGGCAATTTAATCATGAGCAATGGAGAAAAACTCTAATGGATCATGATATCAGAGGTTTACGGGCATTGCTTGCTCAAATTGAAAAGGAAGAGTACGCAGGATAATAGAGGGGCTGTCCCTATCATTCCAGCAGGAATAATGGGGAACAGCTCTTTTTTAAAAGTTAATTCTTGAAAATGAAAGTAATTATATCCTTGTATTACTTTTCTTAGCCCGATTTTCGAGCTGACTTTTAGGATCATCCGAAAATTCTTGGTCAAAGCCTTGTGGATTAACACCGGGTGATGCTTTTCCGCGATTTTTGTTGTTTTTCTTGCTCATGCTCCCACCTCCGTCTTCTTTATTTTTTCCCAAATCGATTGGCTTTATCGATTATTGTCGAAATCTCATCGCAATTGTCATTAAAATCAAGTACAATGATAAAGTATCCTAAAATTGTTGGGTGAGTTAAAGTGAAATCGGCTGGAGAATACATAGCATTTTTACAATCAAAAGGATTTAAGCTTGGAGAAGATGCGATTGCCTTTATTTTTTTTGGCAAAAAATTTACAAAAGCATCAGACCAGCTAGTAATTTGGGCACTTGAATGGACCTTGAAAATGAAGCAAACCTTTGATGGGAGTTTTTATCTTCTTCTTTTGGAAAGACTGGCAGAGGAGAATATTACGGATAAACAGGGCCTTTTGACATTTATGAAAGATAATGGGTTTTCAGCATAAAAAACAAATATTTGAAAAAGGTCCCGCGTTTATACTGGCGGGACCTTTTTTATACCTGTGAAGTATGGGCTGGCAGATTTGCTTTCTTCTTGGGCGTTGGCAGTTCAGAAAGAATCATTGACAAAAAGATGAGAAGACAGCCAATGGCTGCACTCACCGAGAGACTCTCTTTTAATACCACATAGGATGTTAGAGCTGCAAATATAGGCTCAAATGCAAAAATGATTGCTACTCGCGCAGCAGACGTATATTTTTGAACTTTTGTCTGGATAAAAAAAGCTAATGCGGTAGCAAGCAATGCTGTAACGAATAAGGCAAGTACTACATCAAATTGAAAAAGGTAAGCGGGCTGAAACGCCTTCTGCCAATCCTCCAGTATAAAAGCAGTCAATAACGATAGAATACCAACAGTGACAATCTGTACAATCGTCAGCAAGATTGCATCTAATTTAACTGAAAATTTGCCGGTAATAATAATATGAAAGGCAAAGCCAAAAGCACAGATTAAAACGAGGCCATCCCCATAGTTAAAACTGCTGCCACCAGTCATTGTCATCATATACAAACCTGTAACGGAAAGGAGACAGGCAATCCAGATCATCAAACGCGGCTTTTGTTTAAATAGAACTAAAGATGCAAGCGGAACAAGGACTACGCTAAGTCCAGTAATAAAGGCTGCTTTTGATGAAGTTGTGTAAACTAACCCAATGGTTTGGAATCCGTAGCCAAAATACAAAAATAATCCCATAATAAAGCCTGAAAGCAGAATTGATTTTTTATTCTCCACCGGTCTGTTCTTAAACAGAAAGTAAACCGGGATAACCATTATAACCCCAGCCAGTAAAAAACGCAGTGCATTGAATGTAAAAGGGGGTAAAAAAGAAAGGGCATTTTGTACGATAACAAATGTAGTTCCCCAAATAAAAGCTACAAACAACAGCCAAATATCAGCTGTCCACTGTGATTTACCGATCATGATAATCTCCTCTTTCTGATAGAAGAATCGCTTGCTTTGCTAAGCGATCTGCATTACCATTTTCTTTACTTGGAATCCATTTGACGAAACATAATGGAAAAGCTGATAATGCTTCAAGGCAGTGCTTAAGCAGCGGCTCATAATTTTTATTTTTAACAAATTGTTTTTCAACCGCATTTGCAACTAGCTGGGAATCAGTCCGGATTGAAATAATAGCCTCTTTATTGGGCATACAAATTTGTAAGGCATGGTAGAGGGCTAAAATTTCTGCTTCATGATTGCTTAAGGATCCTAAGGGAATCGAGTACTCTTTGACAGACTGACCATCTTTTATAAATATACCAGCTCCGCTAGGTCCCGGATCTCCTTTGCTAGCTCCATCTATGTATACTTCAAGCATAGTTGTACTCCTTTGACGAAAAACTAATGAATGAAACCAAAACATTATTGTTCATTATACATGTTCTCTAACTTCTTGAACATGGATTATATTTTATTAAAAAGATTTTTTAAAGCCTTAATTATAACGAGCTAATCAACAGATAAAAAGTGTTTGATACATAAAGGAGAAAAAGGGAATGAATGTTAAAATCCAATTCACCTACTTATCAAAAGAAAAAGTTGTGTTTGAGTCAGAATGGCTTCCTCTTGAAAAAGCGAATAGAGTAATTAGAGATTTAAGTGATACCAGCAAAATCAATGAAATTCAAGTGATTGATGAAAAAGGAATGGTGTGGACTCCGAAGGAAGCGAGAAAGCTTCTTGAAGTCAGGGCATCTGAACCCCATAATATCCGCTTATATTTTGATGCAAGCTTTGATCAGGCAACCGGGGATACAGGGGTTGGCTACGTATTATATTATAATATAGGGGAAAGTCAAATCCGCTTAAGAAGAAGCAGAAAATTATCCAATATTGAGCATAGTTCCGAAGCTGAATATATTGCTCTATATCATGTATTTGATTTAATTGAAGAAGAGGAACTTACCGGTTTCGATTGTACCATTTATGGTGATGCGAAAGGTGTAATTATGCAAATGATTGGAGAATGGCCATGCTTCGATGAAAACTTGAACCGTTGGCTAGACCGCACAGAGGAAAGGGTAAAAAAGCTCAAATTACAGCCCTCCTACCGTTACATTGAAAGAAAACAAAATATAGAAGCGCATCGTTTATCAAAAAAAGGAATGGAAGGAATTGAGCAAGACAGTAAGCTGGAACGGAATGGAGAGGAGGATCACGAATGAACAGAAAAGCTTTATTACAAGAGCTTGATGATATGGTTATGACTTATTGTAAGGGATGCTTTGTTCATAAAACCCTCAGAAAAGAGAATGGCAAAAGATATGCCCATCGCTTTTGTATTTCGAAATGTACGGTAGGTGAAAAATTACAGGAATATGGGAAGAAGCTTTAGGAGTTTCGATCAGAGACAGACTTATTCGACCTAATTTTGGCTAATTACAACACCCGAAAAATGTCAAATTCTTCAGTTTTGAAGGAATAACCCAATAAAAAGAGGCTGATTTTACAATCAGCCTCTGCTCATTTTTAAGTTTGATTTATAGTTTAACCACGTTAGCAGCTTGTGGTCCGCGATTTCCTTCAACAATTTCAAAAGAAACTTCTTGACCTTCTTCTAAGCTTTTGTAACCTTCGCCTTGAATTGCAGTGAAGTGTACGAATACATCGTCTCCGCCTTCAACTTCGATGAATCCAAAACCTTTTTCGTTGTTAAACCATTTTACTTTACCGTTTTGCATGTACTTAAATCCTCCTAAAACAAAGCACTTTCCGTGCCGTTAAAATAATTATCAATACACCAAAGCATTTGGTATAATGATGATTTAACTATACACAATCCAAGGAACGTAGTCAAGAAAGGCCGGGATTAATTTTTTTGGAACTGTTGGTGCTGTGCGTTGTTTTTAGAAAATGCTTCCTTAAATGGCTTGACAAAATAAAAAAACATATTGACATTAGGTCAATATCCCTTAAAATTTGGATAAGGCAAACTTTTATGAATGAATATAAAAATTATAGTATAAATAAAAAAACATGAACTAATTCAAAAACAGGCGCATATCATTATGTGAAAGCAAATTAAGATGGCCTGATTATTTTTTCTTAAAAAGTTGCCTTAAGGAAACTTTTTTAGAGACATGAAAAGGGAGGAGTAATTAAATGGATGAAGCAATTCAAGTCAAAGGTTTATCTGTTTCATACCATGGGGTCCAGGCAGTAAAAAACATAAGTTTTTCGGTGAAAAAAGGCAGTCTTGTCGGACTTATTGGTCCAAATGGAGCTGGAAAATCAACACTTTTAAAAGCATTATTAAACCTGATCCCAATTGATGCGGGAAAAATTATGATTAATGGAGGCACGGTAAAAGAAAATCGGAAAGCAATAGCCTATGTGCCGCAAAGAAGCCTGATTGATTGGACTTTTCCGATTACAGTATTAGACACCGTACTCCTTGGAACATATCCTTCCATTGGTTTATTTAAAAGGCCCAAAAAAACAGAAAAAGAGTGGGCTTTTCAATGTTTAAAGCGGGTGGGATTAGAATCATACAGTACGAGGCAAATCGGGGAACTGTCTGGAGGTCAGCAGCAAAGAGTTTTTTTAGCTAGAGCACTTGCACAAAAAGCAGATTTGCTCTTTCTCGACGAACCCTTTGTAGGCATCGATATGTCTAGTGAAGAGGCGATTATGGAGATTCTGAAGGATTTAATCCACTCAGGCAAAACAATTGTAGTTGTACACCATGATTTAAATAAAGTAATTGAATACTTCGATCAAGTTGTTTTAATCAATAAAGAGCTAATAGGGTTCGGTGAGAGTGAGCGTGTGCTGCGTTCAGAAATATTGTTAAAAGCTTATACAAAGCAAGTTCCGTTTTTAAATCAATTGGAGGTGAAACTATAATGGCTTTTCTTGAAGCGGTTATGCAATATGGCTTTTTGCAAAAGGCCTTATTTACCTCAATCATAGTTGGAATTATTTGTGGCGTAATTGGCTGCTTCATCATTTTAAGAGGAATGGCGTTAATGGGTGATGCGATTTCCCATGCTGTCCTCCCAGGAGTGGCTTTTGCTTACATGATCGGATTTCATTTCTTCATTGGTGCCGTTATTTCTGGCTTGTTCACAGCAATCGCCATCGGTTTTGTCAGTCAGAATAGCAGGATAAAACATGATACATCGATAGGAATTATGTTCACGGCTGCTTTTGCCCTCGGTATTATTCTGATTACGCTATTAAAAAGCAGTACTGATTTATACCATATTTTATTTGGGAACGTACTAGCTGTTAAATCTTCGGATATGTGGATAACACTTGGAATTGGAGCACTTGTTTTGATTTCAATTGCTGCTCTTTATAAGGAATTGCTGATCACTTCCTTTGATCCGACCATATCCACCGCCTATGGCTTGCCCGTAAAAGGTATCCATTATCTCTTATTGACATTGCTAACCTTAGTTACAGTAGCCTCATTGCAA
The DNA here is from genome assembly GCF_022808645.1 of Bacillus litorisediminis. Lineage (GTDB taxonomy): Bacteria > Bacillota > Bacilli > Bacillales > JC228 > Bacillus_BF > Bacillus_BF litorisediminis. Next base: position 2,213 of record NZ_JAKZKT010000004.1, on the reverse strand, counting down.
ACAGTAGGGATCGTATTGGTTGTAGCGATGTTAATTACACCTGCTGCAACGGCTTACCTTTTAACCAATCGGTTATCTGTGATGATTTTTCTATCAGTTGGTTTAGGAGTAATGGCTGCTATTGGAGGATTATACTTTAGTTTTACTTATAATTTAGCCTCGGGTGCAACGATTGTATTAGTGTCAACATTATTGTTTCTGCTTGCCTTTTGTTTTTCACCAAAACAAGGATTACTCTTGAGAATTTTACGCAAAAAAAGAATGGTGTAGAGGAGGAGTATGCTTGAAACATGTGGGGAAAATATTATTTGTAGGTCTCATCATAGCTTCTTTCTTAGCAGGTTGCAGGAGTGATACGGCAGTTCGTGAAGCTGATGAATCATTAGTTCAGGTTGTGACAACTAATTCAATCTTATATGATATCGTTAAAAATATAGGCGGAGAATTTGTGGAAATCCACAGTTTGGTTCCAATCGGAGCGAATCCGCATGAATATGATCCGCTTCCGCTAGATATACAAAAGACGCAGGATGCAGATGTTGTTTTTTACAATGGATTAAACTTAGAAGAAGGGAATTCATGGTTTGCAAAGCTAATTGAAACAGCGGGTAAAGAAGTAGATTCAGCTTCTGTTATTAAGTTAAGCGAAGGGGTTGAAGCGATGTATCTGTCTTCTCAAGGAAAGGAAGGAGAAGAGGATCCCCATGCCTGGCTAGATATACGTAACGGGATTAAATATGCCGAAAACGCAAGAGATGCTCTTATCAAAGTTGATCCTGAACATGCAGAAATTTACAGAAAAAATACTGAGGATTATATTTCAAAGCTGGAAATCCTTCATAATGATGCGATTGAAAAATTCACGCAAATACCTGAAGAAAAGCGGTTTTTAGTAACAAGTGAGGGAGCGTTTAAGTATTTCAGTGCAGCTTATAACTTTAACGCAGGCTATATATGGGAAATAAATGCGGAAAATCAGGGAACTCCTGAGCAGGTTGAACAAATTGTAGAACTGATTAAGAAAAATAATGTACCTGTATTATTTGTTGAATCTAGCATCGATCCCCGCAGTATGGAAATGGTTTCTGAGGAAACAGGAGTACCAATTGGGGGAACCCTATTTACAGATTCGCTTGGTGAAGAAGGCGAGACCGGGGATACTTACATTGGTATGATGGAATGGAACATTGATATCATTTTTGAACAATTGCATTCTAATAGTAAATAATATGGCTTGGAGATTGGCGTTGATTTTCATTAACGGTTGCTACATCCCTTTTCATAAAGTATACTGTTGAAATGAAAATGTTTGAAAATATTGGGGGTTAAGGGATGCCAACGCCAAGCATGGAAGATTATATTGAGCAAATTTATAACCTCATAGAGCAAAAAGGATACGCTAGAGTTTCGGATATAGCGGATTCTTTGTCTGTTCATCCCTCCTCTGTAACCAAAATGGTTCAAAAACTAGATAAAGATGGATATTTAGTTTATGAAAAGTATCGCGGATTAATATTAACTCCAAAAGGCAAGAAGCTTGGGAAGCGACTAGTGGACCGCCATGAATTGCTTGAACAATTCCTGAGGCTGATTGGCGTAAAAGAGGAACATATTTATAGTGATGTTGAAGGGATTGAACATCATTTAAGCTGGAATTCCATCGATCGGATAGGGGATGTCATCCAGTTTTTTGAAGAGGACAAAAAGAGACAGGAACAGTTAAAACTGATTCAAGAATCTTCAGATCAAATCAATCAAAACTAAAAGCAGATAGGTCAACTCCTTTATTCATTTAGAGTAAAAGAGTTGACTTTTTTCATAGGCTTGAGAATGTTTTCTTAAGCAGACATATCAACTTAAAAAGGCGGGAGCTCATTCATTAATCGATTTTCGGTATCAATTGAGTGAATTTTAGGCAGGGGCTGATCGTTTGGAATCAAATCATAGCCTCTTATTATGCCCTCATCAATTTCCTGAATAGCTTTACGGTAAGAAATAATTCTTCCTGAACTGGTTTGAAAGCTCATAATTTCTCCAAATGCGTTTTTTTGAACGGCAACTAAATACTCACCTTCCACTTTAAAACTCCTCGTATATTAGTAGTAAGAGCTCTTTCTAGTAGAATTTCCAGTTGATCCGGACAACTGGGGATCTATTGGATTCCTATAGGAAAGTGGTTGCCTTTCGGCTCCCTCACTCTTTTTGTTTTGCCC
>NZ_JAKZKT010000039.1:1712-36749 GCF_022808645.1 Bacillus litorisediminis | reverse complement strand
CTAATATAAACTTAACCAATTTGAACACCTGCCTGGTGAAAAAAATTAATCAGTCAAAAATAGCTGATAACCTGGTGAAAAAAATTAATCAGTCAAAAATAGCTGATAACCTTATTATATCAGGCATTATGAGCAAGTTTATAAAGGATTTCGCTACGGATTCAGGTTAATCTAATATTAACAAAAAAATCCAATAAAAACAATGACTGTTGGAGTATATAAAGGTCCTTGTTTGCCCGTTTCAAATTATAGTTCAATATGGAACCTAAAAAAGTACAATTCTGCTAAGGATCTGACTGTACGCATCAATTATAAAAATTGACCAGCATCCATCCTAGTCGAATTTTTTCCCTTAACCTGCTTTAACGTCGCTACGATTAGAAAGCTCACAATTACTAATAAAAGCCATGAACTCACCTTTCCTAGATGAACGAGACTCCATGCATCGGTTTGGTTGGGATATTCCCAAGCTCCAAAGTACGTTGCGATATTTTCGGCAATCCAAATAAAAAATCCGATGAGCACAAAAGAAAGTGCGAGTGGCATACGGTAACGAGTGCCATCAACCTCGTATGTGACCCATGATTGCCAAAAAACGATGATGACCAGTCCGGATAACCACCAGCGAACATCTATCCAAAAATGGTGGGTGAAAAAATTCAAATAAATCGCAGCTGCAAGAGGCACCACTATCAAAAACGGCGGCCACTTAACCAGCTCAACCTTCAACCTCCTCCACGCCTGGCAAAGATAACTCGCGACGCTTGCGTACATGAATCCGCTATATAAAGGCACTCCAAAAATTTTGAAATATCCTTCCTCTGGGTAAGACCAGGAGCCCATATGTACCTTGAAAAGTTCAAGTGCAAGTCCGATGAGGTGGAATAATGTGATCACCTTAAGTTCATCCCGTGTTTCAAGCCCAGAACGCACCATCCACCACTGCATCAGAAGGCAGATAATCAGCAGCCAGTCATACCGTGGCAGGAAGGGAAGCGGCAAGATTTGTGTTACAGCCAAAGAGGCAAAAATAACGACAGGAAACAAACATGATAGAGCCTGCTCCCAACCAAAACGAACGAGTTGCTTTGATGCTCTCATTATGTTTGCCTCCATTCTTTTTATGGTCAATTTCATGAGTAACTCCCCTTTTATAATGGAAAAAATAAACTTACTCACTGCTAATCTTGGGGATCTTCATCACTTCGGTACTCTAAAATATCTCCCGGCTGACATTCTAATGCTTTACAAATTGCCTCTAAAGTTGAAAATCGAATCGCTTTTGCCTTTCCATTTTTCAATATGGAAAGATTCGCCATCGTGATTCCAACCCTCTCCGAAAGTTCGGTTACGCTCATTTTCCTTTTCGCCAGCATCACATCAATATTGATTATAATTGCCATTGTTTCCACCTCAGACCGTTAAATCATTTTCTGATTTTATATCAATTGCTTCTTGTAGAAGCTTTTGGAGAACAGCCGCAAAGACCGCAATCACCATAGAAGCAAAAGGAACAAGCAATCCGATAAAAATCACACCAGGGGCATCGTCTATCTCCGCAAAAAGATAGAAGAGCGGCAAGACTAGCACATGCAAACTGCTGATTGTGACTGCGCAGTATTTGATTTTCTTTAAAGCATTTACAGAAGCTTGCGAGAAAGCCTCATTTTTGTCAATATAGCGCAAAAGTTTGAAGGCCTGATACAAAGCAGCATAAAAAGGGATTGCCGATGCATAAAAAATGCTGGAAACGAGATATTTTATATAAGCAAACTCTGGAAGCAATTTTGCTGCAATATCCCCTAATTCAGGCACCAAAAAAATGCACAAAGCTAATATCGGAATTCCAATCAGAATAACAGCGATCTTTAAAAAGAGCGTTGACACTTGTTTCATAAAAGCACCTCGCATATTTATTGTCATTTTGAATTTATCACTTTATTTATCGTTTTGCAATAAATAATTACTGTTTTTAATTATATTTTTATCGATACAGGAATATCCCATTCATTTTAGACAAAGAAAAAAAGCATTCCTTATTACAAAGAAATGCTCTATACTTGTAAGTTTCAATTTATAACTTGTTCAGCTATTCTCACTCAATATCTTTCGTTTTCTCCATTTTCCTTAAGTTTACATAGTGGGTTACAATCCGGTAATCACTTAATAACCCTTGGAACAAAATTTCTGTATACTGCTTAAAGGAATGAAAGCATTTCGTTATTCTTCGGCTATTTTTTTTCTATCTGGTGCTTTCGGGGGCTGTTCTAACCATTGATTCTTAATCATAATGTTTGCCCAATCTTTAGCATAGGCAAGGTCTTCAAGGATAAACCTCTCATAATGATAAATCAAATCTGATCGCATTGTAGATCCCAATCCTGCCCCATAGTAAGAAATCGCAGTGTTAAATAAAAAACCTGTCAAATACATCATTAGTTTATCTGAAAAAGGAGGGGTTGTAGAATAAGTTACATCAGAATCCCACGACTGTGGTGCAGGAAGATCATCCTTCATTAATATTTGAGAAAACAATTCGATGTGTTTCTTTTTTATTTCCAGACCCTTGGTCAAAATTTTTCTTACCTCTTTGTCTTTAGCCACTTGATTGAAGCCAATTAGAATGGCTTTGGTAACAATACTTTTTTTCAAATTAAAAAATACATTGGAAATTTCGCTTCCGTTAAGAGTTCTTTTATCATTAAAAAAACCTTCAAAGAAATTCTCTGATTTAACAAAATCAATGCCAATAGGAGAAGGAATGTACGGAGGTCGGTGATAGATTCCTTTTGAAAGTAGTAATTCTATCGTTTGATTGTATAAACTGATGCCGTCATTTATTTTATCCTCATAAAATTTTCTCATATCCTTACGGGTTGAAACAGTTATGGCTATTGAATATCCCGAAAGCCCATGAATAGTCATCTCATGAAGGAATTTAAGACATAAACCATCTGAATACAATTTCGGAGCATCCAAATGAACATCATGTTCCGTAAACCCTTGAGGGATCGGATAACCTTCTTGATTTAATAATTTTTTAATTTCAGTTAAGTTATTTTCCGATGTAGCAATTGCATCCTTGAATATGGATGTAATATCTTCACTTTTAGAATCAAGGGTATTATACATGTATGTATTAACACGCAGGTTTAATGAATCAGCCATGAACTGGGTCCATAAGCTTGTAATTTCGGGCCCTGTTAATTTTGTGTGATGTAAGGCGTCCATTATAAATTCTTCCTCCCATTAGATCGGGTCATAATAAGTAAAAGAAATGTAATCATCATTGTTTAAATACTTTTTTATTTTGATTTATATAGGAATAGAATATTCATTTTATTAATTCAACAAGTAAGGTAACCTTCCTTAATAGGGGGGACTTTTTCATCATATCTACGGTTACTGATTGATGATCTCCACCAATTGGTCGATATTTTCTCCCTCGTCTTTAGTTAAATGTACTTGTTTATAAAAGTTTTTAATTCCTTCCATCTCAGCTGCTTTTCTAGTTTTCTTCTATAACGTAACAAGACAGAATCGCTATGGTTAATAGTATAAATCCGAATAAGCCAATCTTTTCCTTCATGTAAGCAACTCCATCGTTGTATCTCATTTCTGTGGAAATATACTATTTATCTTCCTATTTATGTAAATAGATGCTTTGTTAATCGGGTTATTTAAAGAATGTTAACAGTACTGCAGTTATTTGATAACTAAATAAGCTGCAAGTGCAAGCAAAAGTTCCCTCTGTATACTTCATAACCAATACCATAAAATAATCTCGAATCACAAATGAAACAAACTCACAATAAATTGGAGGTATGTCATTTGGGGATTTTTAGGAAAACAAAGACAAACACCTTAACTTCTGCTGAAGTATCCGCATTTTGGCTTCAGTATATGGGCGATAGTATGGCAATATGTGTTTACAAATATTTTCTTAAAATTGTTGAAAACAAAGAGGTAAAACACACTTTAGAATTCGCCTTACAGTTAGCTGAGAGCCATATTACAAAAATCGCGGAATTCTTAAAAAGTGCAAATTTCCAAGTCCCAATAGGATTTACAGAGAATGACGTGAACCTAAATGCTCCGCGTCTGTTTTCTGACCAATTTTTACTTTTTTACTCTTATATTATGACCATACATGGGTTAACGGCTTATAGCTTGGCTATTACAAACTCGGAGAGACAAGACGTTCAAAATTATTTTTTTGAATGTACGTCATCATCTAAAGAATTGTTCCAAAAAATAGTGGAATTATCCAAGGATATTCCAAAATTTTCGAGTGTCCCCCCTATTCCTTCACCTAATGGGGCGGAGTTTATGGAATCAACAGGAATCATTTCAAATCTAATTGGAGACAAAAGACCTCTCAGCAGTTCCGAAATCAGTACCCTTTTCTTTAATTCAAAGAAAACTGGATTTATCCGGACATTAAGTTTGGCTTTTAGTCAGGTCGCGGAGCTGGATGAAGTTCGTAATTTTATGTTGAAAAACGTTAAATTGGCAGGGCAAGACGCTGAAAGCTTTGACACTATATTAAGACAAGATCATTTACCAATACCTGAGAAATGGGATGCTGAGATCACTGATTCGACTGTAAGTCCATTTTCAGACAAATTGATGATGAATCACTGCGCGTTTTTAGTAAATGCAGCACTTTCTTATTATGGTGCATCATTAGGTTCCAGCTTAAGATCAGATATAATGGTCAACTATTATCGAGTATTTACCCATGCGATGGAGGCTGGTGTTCTTTGCTACAATATTATGGTTAAACATGGATGGCTGGAAAAACAACCTGAAGCGATTGACAGAAAATCCCTTGCACAAGGCACAAAGAAATAAGAAGACAAAACGCCTTTTTTATTTCCCGGACTATGATCATTGCAGTTATTTGATTGGGAATATTCTATGTAAATTTCAGCGCAGAAAAGTGCAGTTTTAGTCTGAAATTCATGTTTCCCTTGCATCTTCACACATAGCAAAACCTCAAAATAAAACCTTCGATAAATACACAACAATCGTAACGGTTATACTGCTTAATAAGGTAGATACTAATACAATCTGGGCAGCCAGGTTAGGATAATGATGATATTCTAAAGCAAACAAAGCACTATTCCTGGAACTCGGAAAAGAGCTTGCGATAAACAAAGCTTGTGCGACCGTCCCGCTTATGCCAAACATCCATAAAAAAATCAGGGCTATAATAGGAGATATAATTAGCCTTCCTGCCAGACTCAGAACGAGCGGCAACGTAATCCGGTTTAATTTTAGATAGGCACTCTGCGCACCAAGTGTAACCAGCGCAATCGCAATAAAAGCATTGGCTGTATTTTCGACTGGACCCCATATCACACTTGGGATGTCGACCGCCATTATATTTAAAATAAGTCCTAATATAGAAGTAAAAATAATCGGGTTTTTTACAAGCTCCTTTAACATGGAGGCAGTTGCTGTACTTTTGGCGGAGATACAATTCATCAAACCATAGGTGTAATTCAGGAAATTTTGAAACAGCAGGACAATCACCTGAATCGAAGCTCCCAGCGGATTCGTTTGAAAAATCAGCTGGCTGACCGGCAGTCCAAAATTCCCCGCATTAATAAGCACGACACTATTTTTAAACGTAGAAGACATGCTTGCATCAAATTTTGCCGCTTTAGCCGCAGCCGAACATAACAGGATTAAGCAGACGTTATGCAAAGTGAGCAGCCCTACTGTGATCAGCATCGTTTCTCCACCGATATTACTTTCGTAAATATTGACGAAACTGATTGCAGGAATTAAAAAATAGGTTGTCAGTTTCGATAACGTATTCAGATCAAAAGTGAATTTTCTGTGTAAAAAAGCGCCTGCTCCAATCAGAATAAAAACGGGCAATATGACCTCAATCAAAATTAGAAAAAAGACATCCATCTCTCCCTAACCTCATTCCCCAACAGAGAGATATCCCTCTGTGTGTTTATACCGCTACAGAGAGTAAATTGCTTGCTGAAACACAGGGACGGATCTTGCGTTTCAAAACCAAACATAGCCAGAGTTCTTGCTTGAGCAGAAATAATGAAACAGAAGAACCGTCCCCTTGTTTCCTTGAGCAGAAATGATGAAACAGAAGAACCGTCCCCTTGTTTCATTAACAAAAAACGACCCTTCTTCTCGAAGAATCGTATTTTATCAGCAGCGGTGTGCTATGCTTTTTTTTCAATATCAGGGTTGATTTGTGTGTGGCTGTTTCTTTTTTTCTTAAGGAACGTTTTAAGTATAGGTACAAATACGATTAAAACAATTAGGATGCTGATGGCGAGGGAAATCGGTCTTTCCACGAATGTTATCAGACTGCCATTTGTGATTTCCATGCTGCGGCGGAAGTTTTGCTCCAATAATGGACCCAGCACTAAGGCCATCACTGCCGGAGCGAGCGGAAAACCGAATCGCTGCATCGCGTATCCGACAAGTCCAAATCCGAATAACAAGAAAAGATCAAACTGATTAAAATTAATGCCGTAAACACCTAATACTGAAAAGGAAATGACCCCTACAAAGAGAGGCACGGTCGGTATTTTTAAAAGGGAAGCAAAAACCCCAACCAGCGGAAGATTCAATACTAACAGCATGATATTTCCGATATACATACTGGCAATAATCGCCCAAAGCAGAGTCGGGTTTGAATCAAACATTCCTGGGCCAGGCTGGAGACCGTACATCATGAAGATCAGCATTAAAAGCGCTGTCGTAGCTGATCCCGGAATACCGAGAGTAAATAATGGTACAAGCGCTCCGCCGACTCCGGCATTATTGGCTGCTTCCGGACCTGATACGCCTTCGATGGCTCCTTTGCCGAATTCCTCGGGATGCTTGGACAGCTTCTTTTCCATCCCATAAGATAAAAACGAAGCCAAAGATGGGCCGATGCCTGGAAGGACTCCGATTAAAAACCCTAATATTGAACCTCTTCCAAAGGGACCAATCGATCTTTTCCAATCCTCGCGCGTCATCCACTGTGTGCCTTTAAAATGTTGCACGTCCATTTTACGAGATTTCCCTTTTCTCGCCATATTTTCAAGGGCTTCTGGGATCGCAAATAGAGCAATCGCGATTAGCACAAAATCAATTCCGTCTAACAGGTTGGGGATGCCAAATGTATAGCGCGGGACACTTGTTTGCAGGTCAATGCCCACCATTGCAATCGACAGTCCAAATAATGTTGAAATATATGCTTTTAATGCAGAGCCAGTCGTTAAACTGGATACCATCGTCATCGCTAAAACAATCAACAGAAAATACTCTGCTGAGCCAAAATAATAGGCAGCTTTCGCTAAAGTCGGAGCAAGCAGCATCAGTCCTATTGTTGAAAGAGTTCCCGCGATAAAGGAACCAATCGCTGCAGCAGATAAAGCCCTGCCTGCTTTCCCTTGTCTTGCCATTTCATATCCATCTAATGTCGTGACGACGGAAGCTACTTCTCCGGGAGTTTTTACAAGAATGGCTGTTGTCGAGCCCCCGTACATGGAGCCATAATAGATGCCAATGAGCATGATCAGACCACTCATTGGTTCCATTCCATAGGCCAGCGGAATGAGTAGAGCGATGGCTGTAATCGGACCGATTCCAGGGAGTATTCCCGTTAATGTTCCGATCAGGACTCCTAGAAATGCAAAGGCTAGAGTCTCCAGTGATAATACGGCACTAAAACCTGTGATGATATTAGAGAAGATATCCATAGACAGCCACCTCCTACCCTAATGGACCTAACGGCAAATAGACTGAGAGTACACGGTCAAATACAAAATAAACAGTAATCGGAAAAACTAATGAATAAATCACATTGCGAATCCAAGCTTTTCGATCCAAATACATCGTGACACTTAAAATGAATAAGGCTGTAGAAATTAAGTATCCAAGCGGAACAAACAATACTACATACCCGAGCAAGAAAAGAGAAAGAAGGAAAACCTTCTTTTTATCCTGTGGTTCTCCTTCCTCTTTTGAACCAGCCTTCTTCTCTATCTTGTTTGGCTTCCGACGCGCCTCTATCAATCCCGAAATAATAAGGATGACCGATGTTACGATTAAAAGAATCCCGATAGCCCCCGGAAAAACGGATGGTCCAACAACTACTGATTCTGATGCTGGCGGCGGCAGCCTGAAAGCCATAATGGTATAGATAACAGCAAAGGCTAAAACCACCACTCCTGAAATGATATTCTTATTCAAATGACCACCTCATTCTCTTTTTTTTGCGAAGGATTATCTTTTCAGCTGGCCTGTCTTTTCCAGACCTTGTTTATAGGCTTCATTGGCTTCATTTAAATAATTTTGAAATTCTTCACCCTTCATAAAAGTGGTTTCCCATTGATTCTTCTTCGCTAAATCCTTCCACGTATCCGTCTGAAGCGCTTTTTCAATGACATTCGCCCAATACGTTACAGCCTCTTCAGGCATATCTGGAGGACCCATGAGTCCGCGCCAGTTTCCAAATGTCACATCAATGCCTTGTTCGATAGCTGTTGGCACATCCTGCATGACACCGCCCAGTCTTTCCTCACTCGTTACAACAAGAGCACGGAATTCACCAGCTTCAATTTGAGCTGTAAATTCACTAATTCCAGACATAGCGGCAGCCAGGTCACCATTTAAGAGCGCATTTGTAATTTCTCCGCCGCCTTCATACGAGATAAAATTAATAGAAGATGCATCTCCGCCAACCGCATCTACTAATAGAGCAAATGGCAGCTGGTCGTCACCTGACGCTCCAATCGCAACAGCTTTTGGATCAGCTTTCACGTCATTTAATAGATCTTCAATGGTTTGATATTTAGAATCCTTAGGTACAACCACTGTATAGTACTCGGTCATAAGTCTTGCGATCATCGTGACGTCTTCATAGGAATACTCGGATAAACCGCGAAGGTAATTGGACATGATTGGCGTTGAAGTCACACTGATCTTATCAGCCGCTCCCTTTTTCGCCGTAACAAGCTGGGACAAGGAAACGGCTCCTGTTGCACCAGCCTCATTCACGACAGGGACTGGAAAGTCAACTAATCCTTCTTTCGTAAAAACTTCAACTAATGCACGTGCTGTCAAATCCCAGCCGCTTCCCGGTGATGCAGGTGCAACGAGAGTAACTGGCTTTCCGTCAGAATAGACGTTTTCATCGTTTGATCCTGCATCTCCGCCCGTTCCTCCGCTTGAACTTGAGCTGCAGCCAACTAATACGACTAGTACGGATAAACATACGATAAATAGTGACGACCACTTCGATTTTAAAAATTTCAAGTAAAATTCCCCCTATTATTTTGAAAAAATAGTTTGAAACCGTATCCCCTTTTTCGACACCCTACTTTGCGAGTTTTTCTTGAGATGCTGGTGCAGCATGAATTTGGTAGGATGGGCCAGCACGATGAATCGTACTTTCTAGCTTGTGTCCTACTAATCTTTCAACATCCTTTGCTATCGTGAGGAGCTGATCTAAATCAATACCGCTTTGAACATTCATTAAGTTAAGCATGTGAACGAGATCCTCCGTTGCTACATTTCCTGTTGCACCAGGAGCATACGGGCAGCCCCCGAGACCGCCAATCGATGCGTCAAAATATAAGACTCCTGCATCAATCCCGGCTAATACATTGGCAAGAGCCATCCCTCGTGTATTGTGAAGATGGAGGCTAAACTCCACATCCGGAAAACGGTCAATCAGCCTCTTCATCGTCGTATAGACAAGCTTTGGGTCGGCACAGCCAATGGTATCAGCAACTCCGATGTGGCGAATTCCCATAGAATAATAGGCTTCCGCGGTATATAGCACTCTTTCAAAAGGAACCTTCCCTTCAAAAGGACAACCCAACGCAGTTGCCATTCCCCCTTGAACTGTCACATTATGTTCACGGGCAATTTTGACGACCTTTTCGTGCTCCTTTAAACTCTCATCAACACTTTTATTGGCATTCGAGCGGCTATGAGATTCTGTGACCGAATGCATCAATTCCCATTCATCCGCCTGCAGAGGAACAGCACGTTCGGCTCCTCGTTCATTTGGGACGAGGACACTATATGTAACGCCAGGCTGACGCTCTATGTTTTTCATCACGATTGCAGCATCTGCCAATTGCGGAACAGCTTTTGGATGAACGAGAGAAGTCACTTGAATGCCATGAACACCCGTTTTAGACAGCGCATTAATCAATTTAATTTTTTCCTCGGTCGGGATAAAATTTTTCTCCATTTGCAGACCATCCCGCGGCCCTACATCTTTCACCTTGATAAAATCATTGAGTTCCCAGTTCATATGATTCCCTCCTTTTGCAATGCTTCAATATCTTCCCGTGAATAGCCAAGCTGTTGATAGACTTCTAGGTTGTGTTCGCCAAGACTGGCTCCTGTTTTTCTGACAGACCCCGGGGTTTTCGAGAATTTAGGGAAAACTCCAGGAAGCTTCACTTTTCCCAGGGTCGCATGTTCGACCTCAATGATAGACTGGCGTGCCTGATATTGCGGATCATTGAAAATGTCTTCTATCGAGTAAACCAGAGAAATAGGTACACCATTCTGATCGCAAAGCTCCTGAAGGTCTTTGGCTTTCAAGGTTCCAATCCAATCCGCCACCAAACTCATCAGTTCAGCCCTTCTCTTCTCCCGCGCTTTGTTCGTTGAGTAGCGAGGATCCGTAATCATATCCTCTCTGCCCATGATTTTGGCGAGGCGATAGAAGGTCCGGTCTGTACTGGTCGTCAAAACCATCCATTTCTTATCAGCGGTTTGAAAGGTCCCGACTGGAACGGCAAGACTATTGTCACTGCCCCTTCTTTCCATGATGATTCCAAGCTGGTCGTAGGAAGCAACCATAATATCTAATAGACGGAACATCGATTCATAAAGGGAAACATCTATCTCTTGACCTTCCCCGCCGTAGACATCGCGATGATAAAGGGCCGTGAGAGCTCCGATGGTCGCAAAAAGGCCTGTTACATAATCAACCAGCGATATCGGCGGTGACAGTGGCGGCCGGTCCGGCTCCCCTGTTATATAGGTATAGCCGCTAAAAGCTGTCGCTGACGTGCCAAAGCCCGCCACTTCACGTTTTGGACCTGTTTGACCATAGCCGCTGACACGGACAACAATGATGTTAGGGTTCGCTGCTCGAATCCGATCCATCGTAACTCCCCATTTTTCAAGCGTTCCAGGGCGGAAGTTTTCAAATAGAACATCCTGATTGGCTAACAATTTTAAAAAGATTTCCTGTCCTTTTTCCTTTCGCAAATCAAGAGTCACTGTCTTTTTATTGCGGGAAACCGTCGCCCAAGGGATTGATTCATCCAGCCGCATGGGCTGAAACCCCCGCACCGGATCGCCCTTCCCCGGGATTTCTACTTTAATCACCTCTGCCCCGTAGTCCCCTAATAAAGCAGCTGCAAATGGCGCCGCATAAACCGTGGCAATATCCAAGACTTTTAATCCTGTAAGTGGACCCGACATTCAATCACCTCTGTTAAAAGTAAGGAAGAATTTTAGATAACTCCCCGTTTTGACATGTCCTCGATCATTTCATCCGTTAATCCGATTTCCTTTAAAACCTCCAGATTATGCTCACCAATTTTCGGCCCCAGCCATTTTATTTGTCCCGGTGTTTTGCTTAGCTTTGGCACAATGCCAGGCACCTTCATCTTGCCAACATCCTCATGCTCCATTTCTACAATCATGTCCCGTGCCTGATAATGCGGGTCATTGACAATGTCTTCCGCATTATAGATAGTTCCAGCCGGGATCGCGTTTTCATTTAACAGGTCCAAACATTCCTTCAGATTGTTCCGTCCGACCCATTCTTCAATCATCGATTCGATAAAATCCTGATGCTGAACGCGGCCATCATTCGTCAGGTATCTTTCGTCCCCAATTAAGTCATCCCGTCCCATTACTTTAAGCAGTCTTTGAAAAATCTTATCTCCATTTGCGGCAAGCACGATATACTTATCGTCCTTTGTTTTGTACACATTGGTTGGGACAATTCCAGGAAAAGTAGACCCCGTTCGTTCCCGAATCACACCTTTTTTGTCATATTCAGGCACTAGACTTTCCATTAAACTGAAAATCGCCTCGTAAAGAGCAACATCTATTTCCTGACCGCCGCCATTTCTTACATCGCGATGATACAGCGCCATTAAAATTCCGATAACTGAGTAAAGAGAAGCGACAGAATCGCCGATACTCACCCCGACCCTGACTGGAGGACGATCCGGATAACCTGTCAGATATCGCAAACCGCCCATTGCTTCTCCAACAGAGCCAAACCCTGCCCGGTCGGCATAAGGTCCAGTTTGCCCAAATCCGGAAATATGGCTGACAATGAGATTAGGATTAAGTTCCTGTAAAACCTCTGAGGTCAGCCCCCATTTGGCGATGGTACCCGGGCGGAAATTTTCCACAAACACATCGCATTCCTTTAGCAGACTTTTAATAACTTCTAATCCCTCGTCTGTCCGAACATCAACGGTAATACATTTCTTATTTCTGGATTGAACATACCACCAAAGGGACGTTCCATTATGCAACACACGCCACTTTCGTAATGGATCTCCACTATTCGGCAACTCTACTTTAATGACCTCTGCCCCAAACTCGGCTAAAATTCTTGTCGAAAAGGGACCCGCAATCAATGTCCCCATCTCTAGCACTTTGATACCTGATAATGGTAGATTGGTAGTTTTCATAGAAAATTGAATCTCCTCCCTTTCTTTTGAAGCGCTTACATTTTCAAGATTTAAAATTCACGTGATGTTGATTTAAACCGTTTAAGAAATTATCCAAATCATCAAGCACATGTTTTCTCATCAGTTCTTCTGCCTGATCGGGATTCCCCTCGTAGATCGCCTGCAAAATCGCTTCATGTTCATCAAAAGCGACAGGGCGGAAGCCAACAGAGCTTGTCATGATTCGATAACGGAGGATTTCAGTACGAATATGCTCCATCATTTGAATCAGCGATGGATTACGGCTAAGCTGTACAATCTTTTCATGAAACATCGTGTTCTTCTCTACGACACGATTTAATTTGCCGGCTTGAAAATACTCACGGGCCAGAATCGTCAATTCTTCTAGGTGAAGATAATCATCTTTCTTAATAAAATTGCAGGCTTTTCTCGCTGCAAGTCCTTCCAAAACTGAGCGGCACTCATAAACACTCGTGACCGTGTCTTTATTTAAATCAGCCACTTTCGCCCCCACAGAAGGCTCTAATGTAACCAGCCGTTCCCGCTCCAATCTCCGAAGAGCTTCTCTTACTGGAGTTCGGCTCGTATTAAACATTTCAGCGAGCTTCATTTCGCGAAGACGCTGATTCGGGGCTAATTTCCCCATTACAATTGCATCCTTAATGGCTAAATACACTTGCTCATACAAGTTGTATTTTTTATCAGTTTCCATTGGTTCACCTTTTTCAATCTTACTTTGTATTCAATCCGTCATATTGTATACAATTTGAATTTTAACAATTCAGATAAATGTTTTCAATCTAAATTTTCCGACAAATATTAAAACAAGAAATAAACGACTTCTTGTAAAATGGAAGAAGTCGTTCGTGAAAAGATTGATTCAGCTGGATATGGAAAATGAAATTTAAAAGTCGGAAATCAGAAGGTCTTCATTGACGATGCATCTTCTCAGAGTGCAGCTTTGACCTTCGCTTTCATTTTTCAAAGATGGTATTTTCATTGAACTGGACGATTTCCCTTTGCTATAGTACACTGTGCCTTTCATTTATTGAGATCTTGTTGCTTGTCCTTACGCAATCTTTGAATATAGTTCATGCCCAATATCCTCTGTTAACCGTTTTAGTTCTATTCAAATTCCTCAGACTTATTTTAACTGCAAATACCATTTAGTAATCTGAAACAAAATAAATTATTCATATGTTTAGATATACAGATAAAATACTTACTTATTGATACTAATTTCGCATTGACTTGATCAATTTGTTTACTATATATTTAATCTAAATTAGTTTTAATTTAATTAATTTTCAGACTATTGTACTTTCATCTTATCACTGGAATGTATTTTTATTGGCGATAGGCCAGAGGAAAATCCACACTGTCGACACTTTGCCGTTCACGCTCCTTTTGGAATGGCAGCATTTAGTCAACCATTAGCAACGTCAGCTGGATTACAAATTTTATTGAAAGGAGAAAGACTTTTACTGTACTAGCTTTTGTTGAACCAATGCAAACCGGTTGAGACGGTGAGGTTTGCACTTATTTCATAAGTTCTTGAAAAAGATCATACTGGGGGATTATTCATGAATACTTCTTTATCACCTTTGAAAGCGATTACATTGATTGCCCTATCTATTTTAATTGTCTTTGTAGGGATCCTTTATATGAAAGCACCTTCTACCATTGTTTTACTTACAGCCGGCACTGCTGTGATCATCCTTTGTTTATTATGGGGCATCAAATGGGATACGATCGAAAAAGATATATTAAATAGTTTGCAAGCTATGTTCATTCCTATTCTCATCTTACTTGCTGTTGGTATGATGGTCGGAATTTGGATGCTTTCTGGAACCATTCCCATTATTGTTTATTATGGTCTCCTCCTAATTGAACCAAGTATTTTTCTTTTCGTAGCATGCATAGCTTGTTGTTTAATGTCCATTATGTCTGGAACATCCTGGGGAACAATTGGAACGATTGGTGTGGCATTTATGGGGGTATCAATGGGATTAGGCATCCCTTTACATTACACAGCTGGAGCCATAGCAGTTGGAGCAATCTTTGGTGATAAGTTGTCCCCTCTTTCAGATACAACTGTTATGGCAGCAGCTGTATCTGATGTAAAACTTGTAGATCATATCAAACATATGTTGTATACAACGATTCCTGGTTTAATGATTTCATTAATTTTGTATCTAGTGTTAGGTTTTCAATACAGCGGACAAATTGCAGACGAGAATATTTCCAATATCCTGTCTACCTTAGAATCTCATTTCAGCCTGAATCCCTTGCTTATTCTTCCGCCTATTATCCTATTAATTATGATTTACAAAAATAAACCTACACTACCTGTATTTGGCGTAGGAATTATACTTGGCTGCTTACTCGCAGCGATATTTCAAGGGAAAGGGCCCGCAGAGATTGCAGCTGCTTTAAATAATGGCTTTACGGGTTCAACAGAGGTCGAAATAGTGGATAATATGCTGCAACGGGGCGGACTTTCAAGTATGTTAGGTACAGTTGCTCTCTTAATAGCTGCAGCGATTTTCGGTTCACCCTTACGAACAGCTGGTGTAATAGATATAATCCTTAGTTCCATTCAAAAATTGGCTAAAACGGGGAAAACAATGATGCTATCTAACTTATCTCTTCACTCTTTTATCTTTATAATTACAGGCAGCTATTATGTAACATTTGCTGTCTTAGGTCCGATGATGAAATCCATGTATGACAAATACGGGCTGCACCGTAAAAACTTTTCAAGAACATTGGAAGATACAGGAACTGCTTTGGCCCCTTTAATTCCATGGAGTGTTACAGGAGCTTTTATCGCACAAACTCTTGGGGTCCCGACTGGGGAATATGCACTTTTCGCCCCCATGCTCTACCTAGGAATTGTTTTTGCCATTATCTATATTTTGACTGGCTTTGGTATATCTAAGGTTAAACCTGCAGAAATAGAAGTAGAGAACAAGGCATCCCAACAACAGATTTAGATTTACAAGATTGATGGCGGGTATTTGCCAATAATAAATAGACCCAGTTCCTCTTAAAGTGGGGACTGGGTTTATGTATTGTGTTGCTTTCTCGTTTCCTACCTCAGTTTCACACTATAATACCTCATGCCTTTAGGAACCCCCTTAATTTCAAAAACCCCATTATATAGTAAGCTCCGCAATCTGTATTCTAAATAGGCATCACCTACAGGATTGCCTAGACGACCAAGGACTTCACCAATTAACCTGCCTGCTTTGATAAAATCCTTTTCCTTTTGTTTAGCATGTAATTGTTGGGCAGCGGTCACAATCACTGAATCAAAGTAATCTTCATTTACTTCTTTGATTTTATTATTTTCCCAAATCCGCAGGATCCCTTTAGTACTGGAAAGAGTAATCCAATCTGTTTCAAACCGGGCTCTTTCCTCATTAGTTAAAGGCTTCGTTAATTTCGTTTGATAGATTGTGTTTAATTTTTCAGGATGAACCTCACCAGTGTGACCATAAAAATACTGAAACTCTTTTGTATTAAATAATTCTTGGTAGGCGATTGTTGTATTTATAAGAAAAACCTCGTTGGTTTTTTCCTTTAGTAAATACAAAAGATAACGAATTCCCGTTTGCTCACCTGCATTTTCAGCAGTCCAGATGACAATGGGGACTTTCTCTGGTATAGCCTTAATTTCTGCAAGAGTTTTTGAAAATCTCATTTCATACTCTTCCATATAATCATCTGGATAATTCAAATGATCCCGCAGCCATTCATCTCTCTGCTTTTGCCCAGCTTCTTTATGGAGCTCCCAAATAGGTCCGACAGCTAAGAAGTCGGGAAAACCAATGACCTTATGTTCGCTCCCTAATCCTCCACGTAAGGATCCGGCAGAAGATTCGCCGCATACGATATGTACTGCTTTATATTCTCTTACCATTGTCTTCTTATGTTGAGTAATTTTCAGAAACTTGTTATACGTTACATATAAATCATCAATCATTTCCTTTGGTGATTGATTGGATTCATGTACCATCTTTAACCGAATTATCAAGTGTAACAGAACACTCTTTGCTTCACTTTCTGTTAATTGATTTACAGAATTTCGCAGGTCCTTGATCATCTCTATCAACCTCATTATTTATAAGTACTCTTACATCTTCTTCCATTAATTATACCTAATCTCGAAGTTTAATACCTTTATCTTTAAAAAAGTGCCTAACCCCCAGTACGTTAAGGCGTTACCACTGGGGATTAGACACTCTGAATGCGCTTTCAAATCAAGCTTCTTTTGATTTTCTATTTTTCATTTCCAGCAATTCTCCTGAGAATGAAATCTCTCTAATGGTTACTGGAAGCTCACCAGTCGGAACCTTGAGCATTATTTGTTCCCCGATTTTTTTTAATAGCAGCTGCCTGCCTACCGGTGATAAAAAGGAAATAAAGCCGTTATCGGGATCGGATTGGTCCGGAAAACAAATCACATAGTCTTCGGTCTCATCATCATCATCATACATAACCGTAACCTTTGTCCCTATAAAAACCTTAGGAAAAAAAGAAATAATATTATTTTTTTGATTTTGTTTTAATAGCTCCTCCAACTCCAAGACATAGAGGCTAAGAAAGTGTTTCCTTCTTTCATGAACAGGCGTTGAGGAAATATAAAGCTCTGTCAATTCCTTGATGTTTTCATCTATAACGACTAACTGCTCGAGAAAGAACTCCTTATTACGTAATGGATTACGGCTCATAATAGATAGCCTCCTTACTTGGATCAAACACCCTGCAGAACCTCATTAAATTTTTCATATTTGAATTTCCTCCTTAATAAAAAAATGAATCCTCCAAAACATAGAAAAGCCTTAAGTAAAACAAATACCCAAAAGCATTCCTATTCTTGAAAGGAAAAAAGCTTTTCCCCTCAACGTGTTGGAAGATATTAGTATCATCTTATCATATATGAACAAAAAAAGCGCCATATAATAACTCTCACTTAAGATCCTCAACAACATTCCACTGTTGATTGGTAGGTAAAGTCGAGAACAAGTATTGATGTAAAAAGATTATCATTTCAGCTACGATTTTTATTTTGATGTTCTTTATTTCAATGCCACTCTGTGAATCGGTATGGGGCTGAAAAAAAGACCTAAGTTATAAGAACCATGACAGATAGTCAATCTGGCAAACACTAAAGGACAATGCTGAAAAATTCTGTTAATTGTGATATGTTTTTATAAAAAACGTAACTTGACAAAACCCCCAAAAACTATTATCCAAATATACGGAGGTGTTTAATTTGATAAATAATGTTAATAAATATCCAATTTCACAGTTACTTGATCCCGAGTCAAATCTGGTATTTGAGATCCCAAAATACCAGCGTGAATATACCTGGTCATCATCTCAATGGGAAAATTTGTTTGATGACATTACTGATAATGATCATGGATATTTTCTAGGATCAATAATCTGTATTAATACAACGAATGATACCATTAACGAACTAAAGCTGGAAGTTGTTGATGGTCAGCAGCGTCTTACAACATTGAGTATCTTATTAGCAACCTTATACTCCACTTTAAATTTGTACGTTAATGATTTGGATGATGATCAACGCTCAGATTTATTGCAATTAAAGAGGAAACTTATCCTTAAAAAGACTAAGGATAAAATTCGTGTTATCCCTCAAACCCAAAATCATAACCTAGACGATTATAAAGGTCTATTGTCTGATCTCAAAATCATTTCAAATTATCCAAAACCCCCTTTTGCAGGAAATAGACGTATTTTTAAGGCATTCAACTATTTTCAAAAAAGAATAAACAAGTATATAGAAGATTCAGCTGATAAGATGTCTACTCTTTTTGAAATCTTAGAAAAGATAAATTCTGCAGTTATCGTTATGATTGAGGTTTCTAATCATGCTGATGCTTATACACTCTTTGAATCATTGAATAATAGAGGTACTCCATTGACAGCAGTAGACTTAATCAAAAACCTACTACTATCTCGGTTAGATGTAACTGATTCTGGTAACATCGATTATTATTTTGAGAAATGGACACAAATATTAAATTACATTGGTGATGATTACTCTGTTCAGGAAAGATTTTTTAGACATAATTACAATGCTTTCCGGAATGCTTTGAATGAACCATTTAAAAGAGATGATAGATCATACCCACTTGGTGCCATAGCAACAAGATCAAATTTACTCAATATCTATGAAAAGATTATAAAAAATGATCCTCAGGAATTTTTAGAAACAATTCTCAATAATGCAAGTATATATTCAACAATATTGCTTCGTAATCAAGATCAGATGAGTGAATCACTTAAGAATTCTTATTTAGATTTGGAAAGAATTCAAGGTACACCTTCATATTTACTGTTGTTATATTTACTTAAACAATCTGATGATTTATTACTTACTGAAGACCATATCATTAAAATTAACAAATTACTCATCAATTTTTTTGTCCGTAGAAATCTTACTGATATTCCCGCAACCCGGGATTTGACGAGAATCTTCATGTCATTAGTTGAGGAAATTGAGGACAAACATCTGACAGGAGAAGATGTGTACATCAAAATCCGTCAACGATTAATTGAAAGTTCTGCATCTGATAGTACTTTTAAGGAACGTTTAAGTGGTCAGGTTTATATAGATAATTCTGGTGCAACTCGCTTCATCCTTTGTATGATTGCTAAACAAGGTATGACTTTAGAAAATCAAATTGACCTATGGAAATACAATAGGTCTAAGCAGTATGTTTGGACGATTGAGCATATTTTTCCTCAAGGAGAAAACATTCCGGATAGCTGGGTGGATATGATTGCTAATGGTGATAAAGACCTTGCTAAGGAATATCAATCCAAGTATGCACACACTTTTGGGAACCTTACAATTACTGGGTATAATAGCACTTTAAGCAACCGCTCTTTTGAAGAGAAAAAAGAGCGGAAAGACAATAACGGTAATTATGTAGGATATAGGAATGGTCTTAATTTAAATGCAGATGTGGTTACTGAAGAAAAGTGGACTGTTGATATTATTACTAAACGCACTCAAAGAATGGTAGATAAAATTATGACTATGTTCAGTTTATAAATTTTAAATACTTGGAGGAAAATAATTCTTGTTAAGATTATAGCTATTTATCTATCATTAGAATTTATTTTAATACAGAGGGGTTTCAAAAGCAGAAAATTAAGCTTTTCTTTTACATTGACAAAAAATCCTGGCTCGCAGCCAGGATTTTTTTATGAGATATTACTCGGGAAATTTCTTCAATCCCGATCCAACAACGCTTCCCCGGCAATTCCAGGTTTCGTCATCTCATATGGGTCCAGGATTAAATCTAGTTCTTCCTCGGTTAATACATCATATTTTAAGCAGAGGTCTCTGATGGATTCACCCTTTAGAATGGCTTCTCTCGCAATGCGGGATACGACTTCATAGCCTAGGTGAGGGTTAACAGCAGTGAGAAGACCGACACTCTGTTCAACCTTCTTTTCCAATGCATCCTTGTTTGCTGTGATTCCGGATAGACAGTAGTCTGTGAAGGCACGGAACGCATTGTTCATAATGGTAATGGATTGCAGCAAGTTAAAGACAAGCACGGGTTCCATTACATTCAATTCAAATTGACCGGCTTCTGAAGCCAGACAGATTGTGTGGTCATTGCCAATGACTTGGAAGGCTACTTGATTGATCATCTCAGGCATAACCGGATTTACTTTTCCCGGCATGATGGATGAACCAGGCTGGCGAGCAGGCAGATTGATTTCGTTTAAGCCTGCACGCGGTCCAGAAGCCATCAGCCTTAGGTCATTTGCGATTTTTGACATATTGATCATACAGGTTTTTAATGCACTTGATACCTCGACATAGGCATCGGTATTTTGCGTTGCATCAACGAGATTTTCTGCATTCCGTAATGGCAATCCGGTGATTTCAGCCAAATGCTCGACTACTTTTACGATGTATGCAGGATTTGCATTGAGGCCTGTCCCAATAGCGGTTGCCCCCATATTCACCTCTAGCAGACTTTCGATTGTATTTGAAATTCTCTTCATGTCTCTGCCTACTGCTCTGCTATAAGCTCTGAACTCTTGGCCAAGCCGAATAGGCACTGCATCCTGCAGATGGGTTCTGCCCACTTTAATCACATCGTCAAATTCATCGGCTTTCTCTTCAAATACATCATGCATATCCTTCATCGTTTCAATGAGTTGTTGAAGCAAATGAATCGTTGCGATGTGAATCGCTGTAGGAAACGAGTCATTGGTGGACTGCGCCATATTGACAACAGAGTTGGGGCTTAGATGAAAGTAGTCTCCTTTATCCTTCCCCATCAATTCAAGACCTCTATTGGCAATCACTTCATTTGTATTCATATTAATAGAAGTTCCCGCTCCGCCTTGGATAGGATCTACAATAAAATGATCATGCCATTTCCCATCGATAATTTCATCAGCTGCTTGAACCACATATTTTCCTAATCCTTCATAAAGCCTGCCAACATCCATATTGGCTAAGGCAGCAGCCTTTTTAACCATCGCCATCGCGACAATTAAATTCTTGTCGATTTTGTAGCCAGTAATCGGGAAATTTTCTACCGCTCGAAGCGTTTGGATTCCATAATAAGCATCCGCTGGCACTTGTTTCTCACCTAGAAAATCTTTTTCTACTCTAATTTTGTCTGTAATCATTGGTTGTCCTCCCAGGGTATAACCTAACCCCAACATAATTCTGCTCATCACCTATTTTACTAGATATCAAGAATGAAAACACAATCCTTATTTTAATTGAAAGCGTTTTCTGATTTTATCTCTACTAACATATCAAAAACTTCGATTTCTTGGAAAGGTAAAATCATACAAAAAAGTGCTGGCCCTCAGCATGTAAAAAAACGTTAACGTATCGGGAGGCAGGCACAAAGTTCTACTTATTCTTAACGGTAAATTATCGAATTGAAAAATAGATTTTTTGGAAGAAGTATATGTTTGAGGATTGTCCAGAGTAAACATCAAAATGTGGAAAAATGGATTTTCTCCAACCTATTGATTCGTCATTCTATTCAACATAAAACTCATGTCCACCTATTTTCTTAGAAACAAAAGCAATATCTTGTCTAAAACCTTTTTGTTCTTTTTCAATTCTTTCTAATCGTTTATTAAGTCACGAATGTACTGCAACAATGACACTAAGAAAGTGCCGTCTGCAAACATTGCCACGAATAGTGCTGCAACTGATTCCATCGGCATTCCCTCCTTCCACCAAAAGTGGTATCCAGAGGTTTTGAAAAGCGAATGGAGAGTGCATATTTCTCAGTACCATATCACTTACAAGATGGATAAAATAATTTCACAGAGTGCTATACTAGATAGTAGATTTGAGAAAGAGGTGTATTCATGAAAGCCTACCAAATGAAGATTGAAATGATTGATTCTGACCCGCTTATTTGGAGAAGAGTGCAAATGCCAGCCGGTGCTACATTTTATCGGCTCCATGATACGATTCAAATGGTTTTTAATTTCCATGATTACCATCTATTCGAGTTTGATTTATCAAAAGACAATATTAGGGTTACGAACGATGAAGAAGCCTATGAGGAGCATCAATATTTCAAAAAGCATCGTAAGGAAATAGAAGAAAGACTGCTAAATACACCTCCTGATTTTAGGAAATTTGAGGAAAATCGTCTAAAGCAATTAAAAACCATTATTCGCAAACCAACTGGTATTAAAATCGATCCATACATAGAAGCGTACAGTGAGCTTCACTATACCTACGATTTCGGTGATAATTGGCAGATAGTCATTACATTAGAGAAGATTCTGGAGGACTATTACTACGGATATCCAACCCTTGTGGACGGCGAAGGAACTGCACCTCCCGAAGACGTAGGTGGATTTGTTGGGTACAGCCGATTTTTAGAAATTTTTCATAATCCCAACCATCCTGAATACGAAGAGATAAGGGCTTGGGCAAAAGAACAGTATTATCGTGAATATGACCCCGAATTTATAAACAGTCTGCTAAAGTTTGTAAAGTATAAGAAAACAGAATGGGATAAGATTAATCAGGGTGGATAGTCGTCCTGCGCTAAATAAGTTAATTCTTTAGCAAACCTCAAAAACAAGTGCATAGTACCTGGTACGTTGACGTTGATGCATCGGAGTCAGGTACCGAGAACCATCAAAAAAGTGCCTCCTCCCTGCACGTTCAAACTTCAACATGCAGGGAGTCAGGCACCGAAATTCTAGGCACGCAACCATTTCCAAATTTCCTTTGGGGTAGCGTTTTTTCCATACATTAAGATTCCCGTTTTAAAGATTTTACCTGCAAGCTTCATAAACAGCCAAATGCTCACAAGTAAAATAGCAAGTGAAATCATGATTTCTATCCACGGCCAGCTTTCTAATAAAGTGAGACGCAACAATAATACCCCTGGTGCTGTAAAAGGAATATATGAACCCACTTGTGCAAAAAGACCGCTCGGGTCACTCACTACTGGTCCAATGAACATAAAAGGAAGGAATGGAAGCATCATGACCATGCCTTGAAAGTTACCCGCTGATGTCATATCAGCCATTGTGGCTCCGACCCCTACAAAAAGAGCAGAGAACAGTAAGTATCCCAAAATAGCTATGGCCACATATAAAATCAGCTCCGGTACTAATAGGTACTTAAATAGCGGGATTTCTAGTTTCCAAAGTGCGACGGGAATACCAAAACCTAAAAATACAACCGCCTGTACCATTCCCAGTCCAAAATATCCAATGATCTTGCCTTGCATCAATTCCGCAGGTGTCAAAGAGGATAAAATGATTTCTGCAACCTTATCCTTCTTTTCTTGTGAAGCACTTTGGAATATATACATTCCTGAGAACACAATTGATAACAATATGATTCCGGCAAATGCCCCAGGTATCACACGCTTGAAAGGTTCTCCGCCTGACACTGATTCCGCATTTTCTTCGTTTTCTGCTGCTTCATCTAGAGTTTTCTCTTCAAATACAATCCCTTTTGAAACACTAGCCAGCTCTTCATCTGTTAAACCCAATTGCTTCATTTGCAGTATGTTTAAAGGTGCTGCTAACACTTGGATTTGATTCATAAAAAACGGGCTGATGTCCTCGCTCGTATAAACAGAAAATACGCCGCGTTCGAATGAAGATTCGTCAAGGAATATGTATGCGGTATTTTCCAATTCCTCCAGTTCTTTTATCATATCATCTTTACTTTTGTCAGTAGGCTGTATCTCCAAATTCAGTTCTTGAGCTGCAACTGTTTCTTCAAGTGCTGCGATTACTCCAAGATTGTCATGAATGAAGACACGTGTTGCAGGTTCTTCCTCCCCTTCTGAATCCCCAAAAATACTTCCAATCAACATGAATCCCAAAAATAAAAGAGGGGTTAAAAACAAACCGATGAGAAAGGATTTATTTTTCATATTTCGTTTCATTTCCCACTTTGCAACTTTCAACGAGTTACGCATTCGTCTCTGCCCCCTCTTTTAGCATATTTTTATCTGTAGCAATATCAATAAAAATTTCGTGCAGGGATATTCGGTCTATGGACAATTCATGAATCTCCAAGTTTTCCGGCAAATTTTTCACCCACGAAGCCACCTCAACATCCTTCGTTAGATACAAAATAACCGTTTCGTCCTTTTGTTCCACCCGTTGCACGTCTGGCAGCCCTTGAACATCTTCTACTCTATTATTCCCTTTAATCGTGCATTTAAAATTGGCGTATTCCTTTTTGACATTATCCATGGACCCGTAAATAACCTTTTGTCCGCGGTGGATTAAAAACAATCGATCACACATTTCTTCTACTAGGTTCATTTGGTGAGAGGATAATAGAATGGCAGTACCGTTTGCCGCTAAATTCCTGATCTCTTCTTTAAAAAGCTCCTGACTGACCGGATCAAGCCCAGAAAAGGGTTCGTCAAGAATGAGAAACTCTGGCTCATGCAAAATGGAGGCGATAAACTGTACTTTTTGGCCCATTCCTTTAGACAATTCCTCAACAGACGCCTTTTCCTTCCCTTCAAGACCAAATTTCTTCAAATAATATAGGGCCCGTTCCTTTGCTTTCTTTATAGGATAGTCCTTGAGTTCCGCTAAATAAAGAAGAATATCCATTACTTTTACATTTTTATATAGTCCTCGTTCTTCAGGTAAATAACCAATCTTATTGCGCGGGATCTCTGTATTCCCTTGAAATGTGATTTTGCCTTCATCCGGGTACATAATCCCCATAATATTACGTATTGTTGTAGATTTCCCAGCTCCATTTGGTCCAAGAATTGCCATAATTTCTCCCTTATTCACTTCAAAGGAGATACCTTTAAGGACCTGTGCATCTTTAAATGACTTCTTCAAATCATCAACTTTTAAAAACGTTTCCAACTATGATCCTCCTTATTGTCATCAGCATTATGTCTAATTTCCAATTTCATGTCATTCATGGCAAAAAACATGGAATTATATTTTCATGTATTAATACGAAACTATTACTATAAAGTTTCAACTTTTTTCCATTAAGCTCCTTAGATTCTATCATTACAAGTAGCTAACGAGTTGGGGCAGGCACCATAATTAGAGAAATTTTACACTTGAAATATGGAATAAGTCATAGTAAAATTCCAAAAGTGAATCTACTAAACTAAATATCTTTACTGTATAACCTCTTGAATATGGCTGGAGGGTCTCTACCAGGAACCATAAAATCCTGACTACAGAAAATGAGTCCATCGTTTTTTGTAATCAGGATTTTTTGTTTTCCCAAATGACCCTCATAGCCTATTTATTTAATAGTCTCTATATAAAGAAAGGACGAAAAACAGAAGATGAATGCAAAAGTTTTTATATTAGCATTATCCACTGTCGCAGTGGGATTAGTTGAATTAATCGTAGGCGGGATATTGCCGACCATCGCTGCTGACCTTAACATTTCCATCAGTACTGCCGGACAGCTGATCTCGGTGTTCGCGTTGATCTATGCGATTGCAGGGCCAGTTTTGCTCGTGTTAACCAGCAAAATCGAGCGTAAGAAATTATATCTGATTTCCTTGTTCATATTCTTTCTAGGGAATATCATGACCTATTTCAGTCAAACTTTTACCTTCATGATGATTGCAAGGGTGCTGACGGCAGCCAGTACAGCCCTTATCGTTGTACTTTCCTTAACGATTGCTGCCAAAATCACAGCCCCTGCTCATCGCGCAAAGGCCTTGGGTCTGATTTATATGGGTATTAGCTCATCCCTTGTGTTAGGGGTACCCGTTGGAGTCCTGATTTCCGATATATTTGGATGGCGTGTTCTATTCCTGGGGATTGCAGTATTATCCATCGGGTCCATGGCACTGATTTCACTATTTTTAGAGCGCATTCCAGGGGAACAAACAATGCCGCTCTCCAAACAAATCAAAGCAGTGGGCAGCGCGAAAATAGGTAGTGCCCACCTGGCTACCCTATTTATGCTAGCCGGACATTACACCCTTTACGCTTATTTCACGCCATTTTTGGAAAACGATCTTCATTTAAATTCAACCTGGGTGAGTATTTGTTATTTTGTATTTGGCATTGCAGCCGTAGGTGGAGGAGCCTTTGGCGGAACCCTTTCGGATTGGATTGGGGCCCGTAAAAGCATCATCATCGTCATCAGTGCCTTTGCCATTGTACTAGGCTTGCTGCCGCTGGCGACTTCTTCCCTTGTCTTATTTGTTCCGGTGATGATCGTTTGGGCAGCATTAAGCTGGAGTCTTGCGCCAGCTCAACAAAGCTATTTGATTCAAACGGATCCAGCCACGTCCGATATCCAGCAAAGCTTTAATAATTCCGCCCTGCAAATCGGGATTTCGCTTGGCTCCGGAATTGGCGGGATCGTATTAAACCATACTGAATCGGTAACCAATACAGCTTACGTCGGAAGTTTCATTGTCGTGATCTCCTTACTATGTGCTGTCTTTTCTTTGACAAGACCGGACATAACAAGAGAAAGCACGCTTGTTGCTTCCTCTTTCCAGAATTTAGAGACCTGATTACAACATAAAAGTGCCTGTCTCCAGCAAACTATTTCTTTAGCTCGCTTTGATTCAGGCACTTTCGGTCTCTTTACATTCCATTAGTAAACCTCATCGGCTTCCCGCTGATAAAGGTTTTATGTCCTACAAAAAGAATTGAACCCCCGATACAGACCCATTTTTAAATGATCCATAGACAGATAGGAAATATGATATTTTTCTAGCAGTCTTTGTGCAAATAATGTTTTACCTGTACTCCAACCCCACCAATTAAAATTACCATGTATACCGGTTCCTTATTTTTTCTACTTTTAGTTGAACATAATATTCCAATAACATGTTTGGAAGAAAAAGTGTGCAATTGCTCAATATTTTCTTGTGCGAAGTTTCAGTTATACTGTTGGAATATTATGTTAGTATTGGAGTAGAGAGATATTGAGTTAAAAATAGGGAGATGGAAGTGTGGAAAGAAGAGTCGAAGTAGTTTCTATAAATGGTTTAGCAGTTGAATATTCTGTTATAGGAAAAGGTGAACCTGTTCTTGTATTTCACGGAGGACACTCAAATTGTAATGAAGAATTTGGGTATAAAGCTTTAGTGGAGAATGGTTATTGTATCATTACCCCATCAAGAGCTGGGTACGGAAGAACTTCAAAAGAGTTAGGAGAAAGTCTTACAAAGGCTTGTGAGCATTATGTGAAATTGCTAGATGATCTTAACATTGATAAGGTTCACGTGATAGCTATTTCAGCTGGCGGCCCAACAGGAATACGCTTTTCCTCTTTGTTTCCGGAAAAAGTAAAAAGCCTAACCTTAGAAAGTGCGGTTTCAAAGGAATGGTTGACCCCAAAAGATATGGAGTATAAAGCAGCACATATTATCTTTCGGCCATCTGTTGAAGGGGCAACTTGGAAGATGCTAGGTTTTTTTAGCAGTTTATTTTCAAAATTAATGTTTAACATGATGGCTCCGCAGTTTAGTTCCCTTTCGAAACAGGAGCTTAAACAAAATGTTGATGACAGTGATGTTTTGGAATTTAAAAAGATGAATAACCGTCAACGGTCGGGTAATGGTTTTCTGATTGATATCAAACAAACCAAGGAATTGACGGTACAAGATTTAAAATCCATCACGAGTCCTACCCTGATTCTTCATAGTAAAAATGACGGTTTTATTC
Organism: Bacillus litorisediminis; assembly: GCF_022808645.1. Lineage (GTDB taxonomy): Bacteria > Bacillota > Bacilli > Bacillales > JC228 > Bacillus_BF > Bacillus_BF litorisediminis. The sequence goes on along the minus strand of NZ_JAKZKT010000039.1, from coordinate 8,829 downwards.
CGGTAGAGCATCCTAATTTTGCTTTTGAACATATACCAGGTTCTGAAATGAGTTTACTTGATTCATGGGGACATTTAATTTGGATTGGTAAACGATCAAATGAAAGAGATCAGAAACTGATTTCTTTTCTTAAGTTAAATAAAATTGATGTTTCTTTGAGCTAATATTTTTTTAATTACTAACTTGGACCTTACATTTTTGGAGCAGTTTATTACCGGTAATCTTGTACTAAAGGTATTTTTTATTATTGCCGGTAAGTGCTAATTGGTTTTGCTGGTGATTTTGTTTATGAGTTCATTGTTGGTATGGAAGAATGGATTTAAAAAATTGTTCGTAGGAAAGATTCACCCCTTTTTTAATGATTTAGAAAGCAAAAAGATATTACACCGTATAATACCGATTTAAAGTAAGGCTTTGAAGAAATATACTTTAAAGTAATGGGTGCATTTCTTTAAGAAGAAGTGCACTATTTTTATTGTATATAGAATGTGGGGTGTTAGTATGGCGAATGTAATAAATGTGGCATTGCTATCTTCTTTGTGATGGGGATCGGGGTAGGAGTTTATCCTGGTTAAGAATTTTAGAGGAAAAAAGTCATTCCTTTTATATGGGTTGTCTTATAGCCGAGAATATACTCAGAAGAATTTTTGGACAAATGAATTATTCTGGTCATTTTCACGTAAGGGTTTGGCGTATTGAAGTTATCAATGACTATGAATATTTTGATGATAAGTTTTCTGGTAATCTTTATTATCCTCTACTTTACACAGATTTGACGTGGTGCGATCGAAAAAAAGGGTTGTATCGGCAATAAATTTTTTACGATTGGAAACAGATAGATAAGGTTGTTTGGATAACAGGACTTCAAGCTGGGGATTGGTTCGTCTTTATATAGGTAACCATTATGTGGAGTTCGTGATCAAAAAAAGATGATGAAGTACGTACTTTTGTAGAAAAACAAATGGATTCTTGCAAAAGGAAAATAGTCTATTGACAGAACTGGACTCCCCCTTGGACAGGAATGACAAATGGCTGGAATGCACGAGTCACGGGTCCTAATGCACGGCTTCCCTCTTAGTATACAAGGGCCCTCCCTTTATCACTGCTAGAAACGTTAGTGTTCTTGCAATTTAAAAAAAGGCGACCCAAAATAGCGTGGGTCAACCTCATATGAATCATCTACAATAGTTACTTTGCTTCAAATTAGCCCAATCTCTACTCCTGCTTTTGCACAGGCTGTTTGTTACGAGGCTTTGGTTTTAAATATAAGCCGAGTTCTTTTTTCTCTTTGGTTAATGCTTTATACAGCGACAGCATCATCAGAACCATGATAATTGAAAATGGAAATGCAGCGACAATCAGCGCGTTTTGGAGCGCCTGCAGCCCTCCACTATACAAAAGCACTAATGCAATAGTAGACTGTGCAATTCCCCATGTGATTTTGACAGAATTGGCTGGTGTAAGTGATCCGTAAGTAGTTTGCATACCCAGAACAAATGTAGCAGAGTCGGCTGAAGTAATAAAGAAGGTACCGACAAGTGTAATTGCCACAATCGATAAAATCGTTGACCAGGAGGATTCATTAAAAATCGCAAACAAGACTTCTTCAGTTGCCAGCTGCGAGAGATCAGCCACAACGGCCTTCTGAACCTCTATGGCAGATGTACCAAACACAGCAAACCAGAAAAAGCTCACTAATGCAGGCAGCAGTAAGACACCAATCATAAATTCACGGATCGTTCTGCCTCTTGAGACACGGGCGATAAAGATGCCGACAAACGGAGACCATGAAATCCACCATGCCCAATAAAAAATCGTCCAAGCATTAATCCATGATCGATGCTCTTCATTTAAAGGAGCTATCCGGAAACTCATTTGCACAATATTTTGGATATAACCGCCGAGTGAATCAGTGAACATGTTTAGAATTAAAATCGTAGGTCCAGCTATAAACATTAAAACTAATAAAGCAATCGCTAAAAACATGTTGGCGTTACTTAAAATCTTGATACCTTTACCTAATCCTGTCCAAGCAGAGATAATAAATAATATGGTCACGACAACAATAATAATCAGCTGAACGGTGAAATTATTGGGTATCGGGGTGAGGTACCAAACTGGCATTATATTACCGCAATCTACGCCACTGGTTTGCTTGAATCATCTCAATCTCAATTCCCCTATCAAACCGTTTGGCAGCTAATCGGACGGTGATGACTGCCGTGTCTAAGGAAACAAACACCAATCCTACACATCCAAAATATACCCAACGCTGGGATGTTGCTTTCATTTCCACAATGAACGCACAGATATTAAACATAAATCCTAAGAAGCCCCCGACGGAGTCTTAGTTTGTGAAAAAATCACGTATGTGCTGGTAACACGATGAAGGCAAGACCGATCAGCTACACGAATAAATAAACGTACGATAATATAATAAGCACAAGAGATGGAGCAAACGTTAATCGATTTTGCGGATTTGCTGGATTATACTTTGCACTGATTGTCCCGATCCATTTTCCCATTCCACGATGCCAATGGAAGCGGAGCCGTTAACACAAGCCCGTAGATCATATATTGGAACGACCATCCCAACAAGATTCCTAAAATCGTTTTTGAATGATGGAGAGAATCACCCACGATAAGAGCCAACTATTCCATAGCTTGCCGGTGGCGATCTGTACCCCTGTTAACGGTAAAATCCGCAGGAGCCACATCGATTTCTCTTCTCTATCTAGCAACCGCTGCTGCTGACATGGGAATTGAAAATTTGGATAAAAAACAAAAAAGTAATCTGAGACGATCTAGGATAGCTGTTGATTTTTCAACAAGAAAATCAGATTGGCACGGCCGCAGACAATCAAAGATACCGAAAATGACGGAGAAGCCAATGGGCATAATATCCATAAATTCCCGTTAATCTCCTGGATCGTACTCCATTCTTTTAGTCCCACAGACACCGTTATCTTGCTGATAAGAAGATGCAGAAGGTCTTTCTGTTGCTCTCAAGTATTCGATCATTAAAAAGCATCGATAAAATAACTCATAACTGATAAACCATTTTAAATGGTTATGTTTTTTATACTACCATGATCTATGTTTTGTGCTATTGGTTCTAGATTCGTCGAACCTCCCCCTTTTTCTTCAATTAAAATTGCTAACCAAGAATACCCCCTCTTCATTGTTAGTTACATGTGTAATTTTATATTCAAAAATTATTACCACATTTGTTCATATCATGATATAATATCAAAAAAGGAACATGCGTTCTGTTTTGTTATATTTTCTAATTCAAACCCTAACGTTCTTGTATTTATATTTACTCTTCTTTCCTATAAAATAAAGATTATCGAGAATGAGGTGATTATTTGTCTACATTACAAGTTGAAAAAACTAATATGGGTATACAACCAAAGGAGTTATTAATAGAAAGTGAACTAATTAGGATTTATTTAAATCAGTTAGGAATTAATCCTGAAGGGATCAAGAATAACTTTTTGAAAAGTTGTCTTAAAGATCATTGTCCAGAAATCGCAAAGGAATTATTACGAATTAGAAATGTTTGGACTTTAAAAGATATTGAAGATTATTTTTATTCTCTTTTTAATAAAGAAACGACTGAAGAAAATGGAATAATTTATACCCCAAACTATATTGTTGACTTTATCCTTTCGGAAACAGTTGATCATTATAAAGATCCGACAATTTGCGATTTTTCATGCGGTAGTGGAGCATTTTTAATTAGAGCCGTCGAACGGTTATTTAATAGAGATAACTCCAAAAATATAGTTGAAATAATAGAGAAAAACATTTTTGGAATGGATTTGTTAGAGGAAAATGTGAGAAGGTCAAAAATCTTATTAACACTACTTGCATATAGAGAATATATAGATACAGAGCAAATTCAATTGAATATTGTTTGCTATGATAGCACCGAAAAAGATGCTCTAAAGAAGTTTCAGAATGAAAAAGTTATTAATGGTTTCGATTGTATTGTAGGAAATCCACCATATATTAAAATACAGGATTTAAAAATTGAGGCTAGAAATAAACTCAAAGCAAATTATAAAACAACAACATCTGGTAGTATTAATATCTATTTCGCATTCATCGAACTAGGAGTAAATTATTTAAAACAAGAGGGAACTTTAAGCTATATAGTACCTAATTACTTCCTTAAAATGAAATCTGCACAGCCTCTTAGAGAGCTTCTAATCAAGCAAAAGTTGATTAAGAAAGTTATTGACTTTAAAGACTGTCGTCTGTTTCCTAATGCACAAACTTATTCATCAATTATTACACTTGATAAAAGTTATAAAGAAAAATTATCTTATAATATAGTTAGAAATTTAAAAGGTGAAAACTTAACTGATATAAATGAATCATTAAAAGACTTATATTACAGTGAAATAAATTCAGAAACGATTAACTTATTAAATGAAGTAGAAAAACGAAATATATATAAGATAGAAAATGCTGGATTAAATTTAAAAATAAGTACGGGAATAGCTACTCAAAAAGATGGCATATATATGATAGGACTTAGCAATAACGATTCAATAGATGAAAAAAGTGATTTCTATACTAAATATTACAATGGAAAAGAATATAAAATTGAAAAAGAAATTACAGTTCCTTTAATTAAGGGTGGCACAAATATTGACCATAATACTGGGGGTGTAAAGAAAAAGGTTCAAATAATTTATCCTTATTATAAAGACAGCAATGGCAGTATAAAAGTTATCCCTGAAAATACCTTAAAAGAAAAATACCCATTGGCCTATTTTTATTTACAGGCTACTCGAGAAGAACTTAACACTCGAAACGGTGGTAATCCAAGTGTCTCTATATGGTACGAATATGGGAGAAGTCAAGCTCTTGATAGCTTTGGGGCTAAAATAATATCACCGACAAATTCTGATAAACCAAAGTTTACATTGTTTGAAGAACAAGCTTTATTTAACAATGGGTATGCAATTTATGGAATATCATCTGATAGTATATTCCACGCTACTCTTCCTAGTTTAAAAGTTTTAGTAAAAATATTAAATTCAACAATTATGGATTATTATATTAAATTAACTAGTTACATGATTAGTGGAGGTTATTACTGTTACCAAAAGAAATACATTAAAAATTTTTCTATACCACCATTGAGCGAACAAGAAATAGACTATGTTGAATCTTGCAATGACCCTAAAGAACTTGATAACTTTTTAATAAAAAAATACGGACTTGAACTTTAGGAGCAGTTTTATTACTGCTCTTTTTTTTGTGAACTATTAATAATTTGTATATAGTCTTTTTCACTAATAGCCTTCATTGACTGTCTAAAAAATAGACCCCAATACTTTTTGTTATTTATAAAATCAAGATCGTTTATTATTGTATTTATTGAAACAGGTGGTACAAAAGTTCTAACATCTTTTATAGGAATCGCAAATCTAAAAAAGTCATAAAATTTATTATCTAACCCTATAACCTCTTCTATATTCCTTGATTCACCATCCAAAGTAAATGAAGCCACAAAAAATTTCCTATGATTCCCTGCCATGTACAATAACACTTTATCATATCGTTTAAGCTTTTTTACTCTGCTACTAATCGGGTATTTATCATTAAACAACCAATACTTCTTATCTAACAATTTTTCCACAATTTCTTCGCAACTCATCATAATTTTTAAATCATTTTTTAAATCATTAACTACAAAAATATAATACATAATTATCTCCTTTAATCTACTTTTCTTCATTTTACCATACACCAAATTTTTTTTGACAATATATGTTTATACTTATAAGATAGTAATTGATTAGTAAAATGGGGGGAAGAATGTGATTTATAATGCAAAGAATTACTTATTAGATATAAATACTGCCTTAGTAAATATGAAAAATGATCTAGAAACATCCATTACAACCGCAACCGTAAAAGGATCACCTGTTAATACAAAGGGACAGCCATACGGTAATGGACAAAAGGCTAAAGAAGCATTAATTAGATCTCAAGGATTAATAAATCATTTACATGAATTAGTTAAATCCGAGCTCATTAGGGCACATATCGATCCATCGAAAATATTTCCTCCTCTGGGGCAAAGTAAACCTGAATTAAAAATTACTGGATTACTAAAGCAAAAAGATCAGGATATTTGTGTTAAACCAACAAATATTAAACCCGTTAAAGAAAAAATTAGTTGGGGTCCTTTACTACATGAAAATGTTACATGTTATTTAGGTAAGGAACTTACTGAACAAACATTAGTAATTAATATCAGAAGCCAAATGAGTAGCCTTGCAAAGAATGCTGATACTTTATTTGAAAGGACTTTCGCAGAAGCTCTAAACCTCCATAATTTAAACCCAAACCTTTGCCTTGGTGAAGTATATATGATACCTGTAAGAGAGTATGATGATGCCGCCATGGTTAATAATGAAGTAAAGTTTAAAAAGAACGTTACTAATATAGCAAAATATATTAGTTTTTTTGACTTTATTAATGGTAGAAAAGACCCCACAAAAGAACATCATAAGTATGAACGATGTGCACTCTTGATCGTAGATTTTAGTACGAAGGTACCGAAATTATACAATACAACTGATGAATTAAAAAAAGATAATTTGGTACCTAACGACTTTCCTATTGAACTTGAAAAAATCTCTATCAACAAATTTGTAGATGATTTACTTAAAGTTTATAATCAGCGGTTTAATAATTTTGATATTTATTTATAGTGAATTTTAAAAAGCAACTACATTTGAGGAAGAGGGAGTGTAGTATAAACTGTGTAAGTAAGGAATACGTACGGTTCCTTACTCACACAGTTTTTTATTTGATAGAATAATAAGTATAAAGCTAAAGGAGTGTTTTCAATGGGGAAATTGAAAAGAGATCCGAACTCCGTAGAATTAGCTAACAAGATTATCGAACAGTACCAACCTAAATCAGTAGAAGATATGCAAGAAGCATAAAAAGACATATTTGGTCCTATGTTTGCAGTCGATGCTTAAAGGTGAAATGAACCATCATTTGGGCTATGAATCAAACGACAAGGGAGAAAAAGAAACAAGCAATAGAAGAAATGGATATGGCAAAAAGTTCGTGAAAACGACGG
>NZ_JAKZKT010000039.1:810-1702 GCF_022808645.1 Bacillus litorisediminis | reverse complement strand
GGCTGGCAAGTCTTTTTTTATGCACCTAACAAAATAAGTGCAGGTCTCTGCATTTTTTCTTTGCAAAGCTCTGCACTTTTATTTTGCAATAAACAACATTTAGTAAATCAGTAATCAAGTACAGAACTAGGGGTATAGAAGGGAACTTTTTTACTCAAAAGTTGCCATCGATCTTGCAATTTCAAGCATCATTTTTTTTGTTATATTAAAACTATCCATTCTTATAAATGTACCATTTTGGTTCCAGAATAGTATTCCGCCAAGGGGATATTCTCCTCTAAGAATGCTAGGTGCCCAGTGTTTAAAATATCCTGTGTTCCCATTGATATCTACTTTCTCTATTTGTGGACTTAATAAATCTGATGTATTTGTATGTTCTTTTTGCTGTTCAATCCCTACAATGAGGTATTCGTCGTTTTTGTCCATAAAATGGAGTCTAAAATAAGTGAAGTCCTTCTTGCCGCTAGGATATGTTTTTATTTCTAATGTCCAATCTTTTGGAATCTTTTTTGGATAGAGAACGGGAAAGTTTACCCTCTTTTGAACTTCCGAAATAGTAATACTATCATGATTGTATTTAATTGCTTCTGCTGGAAACAAATCTGAAAATAAGAAAATTAGGGTCAAAGGAATTAAACGGTACAAGAAATTCAATTTAGCTACCTCCTGTATTTTTTTGAAGATAGTTTAACCTAAGATTTTTACAAATATTAGAGATTTGTTTCGCTTTTTATTAGGAGAAAGAAATACTTAGTCAAAGTAAATGGACTAACGGGGTAGGTTAGCTTTAAAAAGGATAGTTAAAATTCAATTGAGCAAAATATCCCTAAATATAATTTAGGGGGATAAAAATGAACAAAAGTTTTTCTCTTTTATTGTTATTATTCAGTGT
>NZ_JAKZKT010000039.1:0-800 GCF_022808645.1 Bacillus litorisediminis | reverse complement strand
GAACCGCAGCTGATTCCAAAGCGTAAAAGAGACGTATCCTCTATCGAGGATAAGGTCATTTCGATGTATGCAAGAGGAATGTCTCAACGAGACATATCTTCCACAATAGAAGACATCTATGGCTTCTCTGTATCTCATGAAATGGTGTCGGATATTACAGATTCAGTACTCCCTGATTTAGAAGAGTGGCAAAATCGTGCTTTAAGCAACTGTTACCCTTTTGTGTTTGTCGACTGTCTTTATACAACGATTCGTAATGATGTCAACAACGGATTAAAATTCCCCAAATTCAACGGCTGAAAAATCCCCATTTTCATCACTTGGCTACCAATGGTTGAATTCCAGCTTTTTGTTTTTCCCTTAAGCGATAGGATTCTCCTTTCATATTAAAAGTAGTAGAATGATGAAGCAGCCTATCTAAAACAGCCGTAGCCAGTACATCATCCCCGAAGATTTTTCCCCACTCTAAGTAAGATTTGTTTGATGTAATAATTATTGATCCTTGTTCATATCTCTTCGAGATGATTTGAAAAAGGAGGTTTGCGCTTAGTTCATCAAAAGGGAAGTATCCCATCTCATCCAATATGAGTAGATTGGATTTTGATAATTTATTTACTAACCTACTTGTTGTTCCTCTTTCTTCAGCTTTTTTACACATAGTAATAAAGTCATCACAACGGGTATAGTATGCCGTGTAACCTTGATTTAGAGCTTCTAAAGCAAGTCCAATCGCTAAATGGGTTTTTCCTACTCCTGGCGGCCCCAAGAGTAGGATGTTGTCCCCATTGTTAATAAACCTA
>NZ_JAKZKT010000038.1 GCF_022808645.1 Bacillus litorisediminis | reverse complement strand
GATTTTGCCTCCGGCTTCCTTCAGATTCCACCTCACGATGGACACCCTTGCCTTTAGCTAACAGTTCCTACTGCCAAGCCTGTAGTGGACTTTCACCACCAAGTTATAGCCCATGCCGGGCGCACCAAAAAGAGAGGTCTGGTTGCCCAGACCCTAATTGTAAATAAATGTTTATGCTTTGACAGGGGTTTCCTTTAGGATAGGATTTACCGAATGAAATGCACCCATTTTTTTATATTTTCCGTAACGCTGAGCGACTAACTCCTCAGGCGAATATTTATATAATTCACGAATAGATTCCATTAGCACCTTATCAATTTCTTCTGCCTGTTTCTTAATATCGTGATGGGCACCACCGCGAACTTCTGGAATAATTTGATCAATAATGTCTAATTCCTTTACATCAGGTGCGGTAATTTTCATAGATTCAGCAGCTTTTTTGGCAAGCCCCGCATCTTTCCAAAGGATGGATGCGGCTCCTTCAGGAGAAATAACAGAATACCATGAATTCTCCAGCATATGGATATGATTTCCTACACCTATAGCCAAAGCACCGCCGCTTGCACCTTCTCCAATTACAATACAAATAATAGGTGTCTTAAGACCCGCCATCTCGAATAAATTTCTGGCTATTGCTTCACTTTGGCCACGTTCCTCAGCTGCCTTTCCCGGATAAGCGCCTTTTGTGTCAATGAAACTGATGACCGGGCGATTGAATTTTTCAGCCTGCTTCATCAAGCGCAACGCTTTTCGATATCCTTCCGGATGAGGCATACCAAAATTACGGCGAATATTTTCTTTTGTATCTCTGCCTCTTTGTTCGCCAATAATCGTAACAGGCAGACCATGAAACGTTGCAATTCCGCCTACAATCGCTTCATCATCACCGTAGAGCCTGTCTCCATGACACTCAAAAAAATCTTGAAATAATAAAGAGATATAATCCAAAGCCGTCGGACGTTCTGGATGTCTTGCAATTTGCACACGATCCCAGGGACTTAAACGGCTGTATATATCCTCTTCAAGCTTGAGTAATCGGTTTTCAAGCTTGGTAATTTCATCTGACAAGTCCACATCCGATTTTTCTGTAAAAGACTTGAGCTCTTTAATTTTATTTTTCAGTTCTTTAATCGGACGCTCAAATTCTAGTTCTCCAACCATTCAAGCTCCCTCCTTCCGCAATGTATATCTAGAACTTGGGTAAGCTTTTCTTTCATTTCGTGTCTCGGAATAACAGCATCCAACTGCCCGTGTTTTAAGAGAAACTCTGCAGTTTGAAAGTCTTCAGGAAGCTCTTCACGGATTGTTTGTTCTATAATCCTTCGGCCAGCAAAACCAATTAATGCACCCGGTTCTGCAAAATTATAGTCTCCCAATGAAGCAAAGCTAGCCGAAACACCGCCCGTAGTGGGATGAGTCATAACCGAAATAAAGAGCCCTCCATCTTCACTAAATGCTTTTAATGCTGCACTTGTTTTTGCCATTTGCATTAAACTTAAAATTCCTTCTTGCATCCTCGCTCCGCCAGAAGCAGTAAAAATGATAAAAGGAATCTTTTCAGCTCTTGCTCTTTCAATGGCACGGGTGATCTTTTCACCCACTACCGAGCCCATGCTTCCCATACGGAAACGAGAATCCATAATAGCTAAGGAAATAGGATAGCTGGATATAGTTCCTGTTCCTGTTAATACCGCTTCATTAAGGTTGGTCTTGTCTTGATCCTTCTCCAATTTTTCGATATAGCCAGGAAACCCAAGAGGATTTTCTGAGACTAAATCCCGATCATACTCAGTAAAACTATTTTCATCAAGCAGACTCTCAACCCTTTCGAATGCATTCATCGGAAAGTGATAGCCACATTGAATACAGACCTTTTCATTCTTATCAAGTTCTTTTGTAAACATAATTTTTTTACAAGAGGGGCATTTCGTCATAATACCCTCAGGAACGTCATGCTTAGCCGCTTCCGAGGGGATTGTTGCATATTTCCTCTTTTTTTGTTTTGTAAAAATATCTTTTAGCAAGGTGTAACCTCCTTGTTTTAAAGACGACAATACCTTCTCATAATTAGAGCTCGTCCAAATCTCTTATACTTGACTGTACTAAATTAGCTCCAAAAATGTTGGCTTATTTTGTCACCTTTATTTCGACAAATTACGCAATTGATCAAAAGCAGTTAAAGCGGCTTCCTGATCCGATTGGATTATTGCTTGAACGAAGGAATGTATTTGATTTTGATCGATATCATCCTGATGAAAAGATGAAACGTATTCTGATAATATCTTCCATATCTTTTTTAACAGACGATTATCAGTGCCTTCTACAATTTTTACCATAATTTCATTGAAACTTACATTTTCACTTTCTAGCATATGGGAAAGCAGATGTTCCCGCCCTTTCAAAAAGAGAAGCTCAATACAGCTCTTTTCAATCAAAATTTTAGATTCTAATGCATCTTTCCGGACCTTTTGCCCTTGTAAGATAAAAGTTCCTAAGAGCTCTACCAGCCGGTGTTCATGGAAATCTTTAATAAACGTTCCTTCACCCCTGCGAGTTTCGATTAACCCTAATAGTTCTAATGCGCGCAGGGCTTCTCTTACGCTGGAGCGCCCATATCCCAATCGTTCAGAAAGCTCCCGTTCTGAAGGAATGCGGTCTCCAGAGCCAAGGCCATCGTTCGCAATCATATCCCGGAGGCGTTCAACAATTTCAATATATACCTTTGTAGCTGCTTGATTCGTCACAGGCTCGCTCACTCACTTTTCCCAATTAACGAAAGCTGCTCTGTACGAATACGAACTTCTTCCGGGTCCACCTTAATTCGGGCAACTCCTGTTTCCATAGCAGCTTTTGCAACTGCCTGGGCAACTGCTGGTGCGACTCTTTTATCAAATGGAGCAGGAATAACATAATCAGCATTTAGTTCATCTTCGGCAATCAAGTCTGCAATCGCGTGAACAGCAGCAATCTTCATCTCTTCATTAATATGAGTTGCTCTAACATCAAGAGCACCTCTAAAGATTCCAGGGAATGCCAGAACATTGTTCACCTGGTTAGGAAAATCAGAGCGGCCTGTTCCAATAACAGTAGCCCCCGCCAGCTTTGCTTCTTCTGGCATTATCTCTGGGACCGGATTAGCCATTGCAAAAATAATGGGATTTTCATTCATCGTCTCAACCATTTCTCTCGTTAAGGCACCTGCAACAGACACTCCGATAAAAACATCTGCCCCTTTTATTGCATCTTTCAAGGTTCCTTCTTCTCTATTTCGATTCGTGAATTTTGCTACCTCAGCTTTAATGTCATTCATACCAAATGAACGGTTTTCATATATGGCACCTTTTGAATCACACATAATAATATCCCGGACACCAAAATGATAAAGGAGTTTTATGATTGCAATTCCGGCGGCACCTGCTCCATTAGCCACTACTTTAATTTCTGACATTTTTTTATTTACCAGCTTAAGCGCATTGACTAAACCTGCTGCTGTGACAATAGCTGTCCCATGCTGGTCATCATGGAAAATCGGAATATTCGTTTCCTTTTTTAATCTTTCCTCAATTTCAAAACAATTTGGAGCTGCAATATCTTCTAGATTCACTCCTCCAAAGGTAGGTTCCAATAATTTCACAGTCTCGACAATCTTATCTACATCTGTGGTATTCAGACAGATTGGAAAAGCATCAACACCTGCAAAGCTTTTAAACAAAACAGCCTTACCTTCCATAACAGGCAGTGCAGCCTCTGGACCAATATTGCCCAACCCCAATACAGCTGTCCCGTCGGAAACAACAGCAACCATATTTCCTTTCATGGTGTAATCGTAAACCGTTTCAGGCTTGTCATAAATAACTTTACATGGCTCTGCAACACCAGGGGAATAAGCAAGACTTAGATCCTTGGCATTTCGGACGGGAACTTTTGACTTTGATTCTAACTTTCCTTTATGAATACGATGCATATGTAAAGCTTCTTCTCTTAATGTCAACGGTTTTCCACTCCTTCGAATTTAGAAGCTGCCTGTCAAAAAAGATAGCATTAAGACAGTGGTCTGACCACGTGATATTTAAAACAATAAACGATTCTAAACATCTTGTAAAGATTCAACTTTTTAGAATCACCTGTTCTTGTCCAACTAAATCCTTGATTTCCTGCAGGGCTTTTGAATTTGGTGATATCCAATAATCCCGTTTTAAACGAATCGTTTTTTTAGGATTTGAATAGATCAAAATGACAGGTACACTTCCTTTATGCTTTAGTAAAATTGTTTTCAATTCCCATAATTGCTCTTTATCTAATACATGAATAAAGAGGGTGGGAAGCCTGTTTTGAATGGTTTCCCATTCTTCTTTCTTATATAATTCATTCAATATCAATTGCTTCTTTCCTGCTCTTTGGTCAACATTTCCAATGGCTAATAAGATATTCCCTTCTTTCACATGTCCCGAATACTTTTTATAGGTATTCGGAAATAAGACGGCATCCATTTCTCCAGATTCATCACTTACTGTTAAAAATGCCATAACTTCGCCTTTTTTTGTCCGAATGACACGTACACCTGCGATAAATACACCTATTCTCACCTGATGTTCTCCATTTTTCAGTGTGCTTAAAGGCTTAATTCCTAATTTAGTAAGCTCTGCCTGATATGGCGTAACAGGATGGTGTGAAAGAAATAAACCCAGTACTCGTTTTTCATTTTCTAAAATGGCTTCTGCCGGCATTTCTTCCATCACTTGATAATTCGGTTTCAATAATTCTGCCTCTTCATAAAATAAATCCATTTCATCCTCATTTGGTTTTACAAGAGTTACATACTCGTTAGCAGAATCAATCGATGCCAAAAGAGTTGCCCTTGTTTGCTTAAATTCATCGAATGCGCCCGCATAAATCAGACTCTCAACTGTCTTGCGGTTAACTGCCTTTGGTGATACGTATAAGAGGAAGTCGAAGAAATCTTGAATATTTTTTCTTTTTCGGACCTGAAAAATTTCACGTACGGCGGCAACCCCGACACCTTTTATTGCCGAAAGCGGAAATCGCAGACCTTCTTTTTCAACCAGGTAGGTATATCCGCTTTTGTGAAGAGATGGCGGATAAACAGAAAAACCCATCTCTTTTAACTCCGTTACATATTGCTTTGTCTTATCCTCATTTCCGATCACAGAGGTTAATAAAGCAGCCATGAAAGCTAACGGATAATGTGTTTTCAGATAACTAAGCTGATAAGCAATTAAACTATAGGCAACCGCATGGCTTTTATTAAATCCATAATTGGCAAACCGAACAATGAAATCATACACTTGATTAGCTGTTTGTGTATCATATCCCTTTTGCGTTGCACCTTTTACAAAATGTTCCCTTTCCTGATCAAGTACTTCTTTCTTTTTCTTGCCGACCGCCCGTCTTAATAAATCGGCTTCCCCCAGTGAAAAACCTGCCATTTTGGAAGCAACCTGCATGATTTGTTCTTGATAAACTAGGACACCATAGGTTGGCTGCAAAATTTCTGCTACATCCCTATGCCAATATTCAATCGGCTCTTTGCCATGCTTTCGCGCTATAAATGTAGGGATGTTTTCCATTGGCCCTGGCCGGTACAAAGCATTTACAGCAACGATATCTTCAAAACTAGTAGGCTTTAAGCGCTGAAGAACACTTCTCATCCCATCGCTCTCTAACTGGAATATGCCTGACGTTTTCCCGTCGGCCAAGAGCTGAAAGGTCTTCTGATCATTTGGAGGAATTTCCTTTAAACTCAATTCTTTCCCCGTCGATTGCTTAATAGAGTCTAAGATCATTTCTAAAATTGTTAAGTTTCTAAGCCCCAGAAAATCCATTTTTAAAAGACCTAATTCTTCTAAAATCTCCATTGGGTACTGAGTGAGATAGGCTTCTTCAACGCTTCCCTGCAAGGGCACTAAATCTGTAAGAGGGAATTCAGACATCACGACACCTGCAGCATGAGTCGATGTATGTCTTGGCAATCCTTCAATTTTCCTTGCAGTTTGAAACAGCCTTTTATGCTGGGGACTTGCTTCGATCCATTGCCGCAAAGGCTCTGATTGCTCGTAAGCCTCCCGTAAAGAAGATGAATTAGAAATCCACCTCGACAATTGTTCCAGCTCACTGCCGGATAATCCAAAAATTCTCGCTACATCCCGTAATGCAGCCTTAGCAGCAAAGGTACCGAATGTAATAATTTGAGCAACATGTGTTTTTCCATATTTTTTTACGACATAATCAATGACCTGATCGCGTTTATGGTCAGGAAAATCAATATCAATATCAGGCATCGAAACCCTTTCAGGATTAAGAAACCGCTCAAACAATAAACCATGTTCAATCGGGTCAACATCAGTAATGAAAAGGACGTAAGATACAAGTGACCCGGCTGCCGATCCTCTTCCCGGACCTGTTAGAATCTTCTGTTCATGAGCATAACGCATAAAATCCCATACAATTAAAAAATAGTCGCTAAAACCCATCTCTTGAATAATTTTCAATTCATACTGCAAGCGTTCGAGGTATCGCTGGTTCTTATCGATTCCTCTTTTTTCCAGTCCTTCAAGACACAATTCACGCAGAAATGCTTCCGATGTCCGCCCTTCTGGAACAGGATACTTCGGCAACCGGGTTTCTGGTTCTTTGAATTCAATCTGGCATAGAGAAGCAATTCGAACCGAACTTTCCAGGAGCATTGGATAGGCATCGAACAGTTCAACCATTTCTTCCTTAGACTTTAATTCGCGCCCCTCTATCCAGGAAAGATCCTGTCCTTGTTCAGATAACTTAACTCCATCTCTAATCGCAGATAAACAGCGGTATACAAATGCATCCTCACGGTTTCCATAATGCACAGGCTGAAGGCCCACACATTCGATTTGGTTTGCCAGACATTCCTCTACGGCATCTGCATGGATTAGCAAATCATCACTTTTGATGCCAACATAAAACGAAGACGGCTCGAAACACCTCATGATTGCTGTTATGGCTTCATAATCAACGTTCTTGCGCATTTCATCACTAGTCTTTATTGGGAGGTCAGCCAAAATTCCGATGAGCTCCTGATTATATGCTCTTAACCATTTCAGCGGTAAACGTTTTGAGGCTTTAGTTTGAATCGCAGATGAAATTTTGACTAAAGATTGATAGCCTGTAAAATTTTTCGCCAATAAAACAACGGTTCTCGTTTCCTGCTGTTCTTGCTCAATATCGGCTGTAAGCCCAATGATTGGTTTGATACCTTGTTTTAAACATTCTTTATAAAAAGGAAAAACTCCATACATCACATCATGATCAGTTAATGCAATGGCTGAAAAGCCTTTCGCTTTAGCTTCTGACACTAAGCTCTCAATCGACAGCGAACTTTGCAGCAAGCTATAAGCACTTTTTACATAGAGATGGACATAAGACATGAGTTCCACTCCTCTTGTTTTACCCCTACTTTTTTCCATTATATCCTTCCTCTCGGACAATTGAAAACATACCAATTCATAATTAGAGGGCTTGCCCCATAAGATGTAGAGAATAGGAATTCACTCATTTCTTTTCAGACAGGAGTGGTTAAATGCTGCAGGAAACTTTCTTTTTTTCTTTATTTAAAGCATTTTTTATTGCCTTTGGGGTCATTGTTGGAGGTTCAATTTTGGGTGGATTTGCAGCATTTATCACAAATAAACCAATGCTTACTGAAACCTATGAACTCTCGGCCAATTTGCGGA
The DNA here is from genome assembly GCF_022808645.1 of Bacillus litorisediminis. GTDB lineage: Bacteria > Bacillota > Bacilli > Bacillales > JC228 > Bacillus_BF > Bacillus_BF litorisediminis. The sequence continues at coordinate 33,502 of NZ_JAKZKT010000038.1, read as the reverse complement.
TTTGGGCGATTATTGCTGCAATCGGAGGAACATTTGATACCGTATATAGTCTAGAAAAAGGATTGATGGACGGGGATACAAAAGTACTATTCAAACAGTTTCTTTTCATTCTTTCTGCCCTTTGGGGTGCACAAGTCGGCTTTTCATTAATTACCTGGCTTACCCAAGGGGAAATGAAAGGATGAGAATCCCCCCATTTTATCGGATTCCTTCGTGGCAGCGGTTTCTCGGCGGAATGGCGTTAGGCGGGGTCATCAGCTGGATGATATTTCTTTATATGTTCGGAACGATCCAAGAAAAGCAAGCATCCATCATTGAAGAGCAAACAAGCAAAATTGAAAATCTAAATAATAGTTTAAAATACTGGCAGGAGGAATACCAAAAAGTAAACGAAGAACTAGGAAAGGAATTAACGGTGGAAGAGATTCAGATAAAGCTGATCCGCAACAGAAAACTTGATCTTTCTCTCCTTCAGGAACAGAAAATCATAAGCTTACTTGAAGAAGACTTAAACGTGTTAAAGGCCAAAAAACTGGGGACTATATACGACAGTAAAGACCTTTTAAAAAAGGCAATCGAAACCAAGGTATTTCAAGTCGATAATAAAAAATACAAGCTTCATTTAGATGAATTATTTTTATATACCACTCTTTATATCGAAGTAACCATTGATCTGGCCTAAGCGGCAAAGTGTCTGTCTCTCAACATGTGCGGGATCAGACCCCATCGTTTTTAATCGGTGATTTGCTCGGTTTTTGCATGGTCTTTACAGGCGTCAAGCAAATCTTGAAGGACCTGATCAGCAGCCTCCCAGCTATATATTGACGCACCAGCTGCTAATGGATGACCGCCGCCGCCGTATTTTTTGGCAATACTATTGATGACTGGACCCTTTGACCGGAAGCGGACTCTAATTTGATCCTCTTCCTCAATAAAAAATACCCAGGCGACAATTCCGGCAATGTTCCCTAACGAACTAACGAGACTGGAAGCTTCAGCTGGAGTTAAGTTATATTTGTCCAGTGTCTCTTTTGTGATTTGGATGGATGCCGTTCCATAATCCAGCAACTCAAATTCCTGCAAGATAAAACCTTGCAGCTTGACAACATTTAATGGAGTTTCATAGAGCTGATTATAAAGATGAGTTCTGGAAAATTCGTAATGAATCAGCTCGCTTGCAAAGGCAAAAGTCTTTTCTGTTGTACTTGGATAGAGAAATCTTCCTGTATCGCCAACAATCCCTGCATAAAGTAATCTGGCTGCTTCATCTGTCATTTTTAAGCCTTGCTCTTTAGCCGTCAAGTAAAATTCATATATCATCTCACTGACAGAACTGGCCGTTGTATCAACCCACATGATATCTCCGTATGGATCCTCATTTGGATGGTGATCAATTTTGATAAGCAAGTCACCAGTTGAATACCGCTGGTCACTTACTCTTTCGGTATTGGCAGTATCGCATACGATTACGAGTGCATGCTGATAAACATCATCATCAATAACGTCCATTCTCCGCAGAAAATGAAGAGTAGGCTCATCATCCCCTACCGTGTATACTTTTTTTTCCGGGAAGCTAGCTTTTATAATCTCGGCTAATCCACCCTGTGATCCATATGCATCCGGGTCAGGACGCACATGGCGATGTATAATAATAGTTTCGTACTTTTTGATGGCTTCTAAAATTTTGTCAATTTTGTCAATCACGGGTACAACCCCCTTTTCATTTTCACAGCTTGTTCACATTATTTACCGATAAAAATTCGCAATTCGTTGCATTCTCATTTCTGACACATGTAAAATAAAAAGTGCAGTTAAGGTTAGGAGGTTAAAGCAAAATGCCTGTATTGGTCATTTTAATTATTTTTTCATTAGCCTTTTATGTTTATTTTAAGGTGAAACAAGTTCGGAGCCAACGTCCGATTGAGAAAAAATGGATATCTGGTAAAAGCAGTATTTGTCTTGGTGCATTTGTTCTTCTTTTTGGGATCAATCAGGTATTCCTCTATCCAAAAGAGACCGTTACCTATGTGATTGCCGCTATCTTTTTAATCGTTGGTTTGTTATCGGTAATCGGTGGTTATAAAATGTATAAATACTACTTGCCGCTAGTAATAAAAGAATCAGAACAACTTCAAAAGTGAAAATGTCTCCTTATAAGAAGCTTCAGAAACAGAAGCTTCTTTTTTAATGGCTGTTTTCGCATACTTTGTTGTGTTTATTGGAGGAAAACATGTCCGTTCCATTTCGCTCCAGACAGCAACAATCTTTCGTGAACACCCTTTTAAATTCTAAAATTAACGGTCAATAAGCTGACACATGAGGAGGGCCTTACCAACTAAAACTCCTTCATTAAAAACTTCAATATCCACTTTTCCAAACTTTCTTCCTGACTCCAAAACCTTTGGAATAATCGTTAACACACTATCTAGCTGGATTGGCTTTAAAAAATAGAGAGTCATGTTTTCGACAACAAGATCCCCTTTTTTGTTATTTTTTAAAACCCTGTTAGCACTCTCTGTTACTATTGATGTAAATACACCATACGACACAGTACCAAGTGAGTTGGTCATTTGCGGTGTAACTTCAAATTGGTAGACTTCCTGGTCTTTCACCACATGAAACCGGCTTCCAATTAAATCTTCAATGGTTTCTCCAACCTGCGGCTGCCTTTGCGTAACCTGAAGGGCTTTTAAAACATCCTGTCTGCTAATGATCCCGACAAGCTTATGGTAATCATCGACGACAGGGAGCATTTCAATACCTTCCCAAATCATTGTATGCGCAACAGAAGCAACACTGGTTTTTAAATTCGCAGTCATCGGGTGCCTGGTCATAATCTTTTCAATGAAGATTGTTGGATCCTTTCCGATGACATCCTTTGCTGTTACAACCCCAACCACTTTTCTTTGGTCGTCTACCACGGGGAATCGGCTGTGAAGGGATGTTTGATTATTGGCATGCCATTCCGACACCCGGTCTTCTACATGCAGATAATACGTTTCATCTAACGGTGTTAAGATATCTTCTACCGTTAGAATCTCCTTTTTGATTAATTGATCATAGATTGCACGATTAATCATGGATGCAACCGTAAAGGTGTCATAACTGGTTGAAATAACCGGAAGTTCTAATTGATCCGCTAATTTTTTAACACTGTCTTCCGTGTCAAACCCGCCTGTTACGAGAACAGCAGCACCTGCTTTTAAAGCCAATTCGTGAGCTTTTACCCTATTTCCGACAATCAGCAAGTTACCGGCTCCTGTATAGCGCATCATCGCTTCAAGTTTCATTGCCCCTATAACAAACTTCGTCAAGGTTTTATGTAATCCTGCTTTTCCGCCTAGAACTTGTCCATCGACAATATTGACCACTTCCGCAAAGGTCAGTCTTTCAATATTCTCTTTTTTCTTTTTTTCAATCCGGATTGTCCCGACCCGCTCAATCGTACTGACAATTCCCTGATTTTCCGCATCCTTGATTGCCCGATAGGCTGTACCTTCACTTACCTTTAAATCTTTTGCAATTTTCCGGACTGAGATTTTCTCCCCCACCGGAAGATCTGTAATATATTGTAAAATTTGCTCATGCTTTGTTAACAACCGCTTCACCCACTATATTTTCCTTTTGCTTATTATAAAATTTACCAGTAGTTCATTCAATTTGTAAACAGAGGGACGGTTCTTCTGTTTCACTGTATAAAAAAAGAAACTCCCCTGGTATGAGGAGTTTTAAGAATACGACCGGAGTGATTTCTTTTTGTTCATTCTGACTGGACGCTGAATCACTTTTCTAGGCTGTGATTCCTGTTTTGGCGTATAAAGCAGCCCGATTAAGCTGCCGGATAAAACCAACAGAGCAAATGCCACCCAACTAATGGCAAAGACCCCTTCCGGCCCGCTTGCATACACATCAAGCCTCGGGATTGCATAATACATCATCACTCCACATATTAAAAGCTGCAGTATGTAGCGGTTCTTCATTTTCCCTCTCCTCCTTCAGTCTTCTATAATTCTATGCGGACAAGGAGTGGGGTAGAAGCTTATAATTCTATAGAATCTCCAGGATTCATGACCAAGCCATTTTTGTCTTTTAACAATTCTACAAACTCATGCGGATCTTGTTTAATAGGCGGGAATGTATTGTAATGAATTGGAACCACCTGTTTAGCCTGCAACAACTCTGCCGCATAAGCCGCATCTTCAGGTCCCATTGTAAAGTTATCTCCAATAGGCAAGAATGCCAAATCAATTGGATGACGCTCTCCGATTAACTTCATATCTGAAAAGAGTCCGGTATCCCCTGCATGATAGATTGTTCTCCCTTCAATCGTTAAAAGAATTCCTGTCGGCATGCCTAAATATATAATCTGCTGATCTTCTGTAATAATGGCAGACCCATGAAAAGCCTGAGTCAGTTTAACTGTTCCAAATTCAAAATCACACTTCCCGCCGATATGCATTGCGTGAGTGTTAAGTCCTTGCCAGCTTAAATAATTGGCAATTTCATTGTTTGCGATGACAAGCGCATTTTTCTTTTTTGCCAGTTCCACAGTATCGCCAATATGATCTCCATGACCATGTGTAAGTAGTATGAAGTCAGGTGCTTCTTCTTCAACTTTTAAATCCGTCAGGCTATTCCCGTTAATAAATGGGTCGATTAAAATCACTTTTTCATTCACACTAACTTTAACGACTGAGTGTCCATGATACGAAACTTTCATGATTTTTTTCTCCCTTCATTGATTTCTCCTTAATTTCTTTCACCAAAGGACCCTAGTATTCCTGCTATTCTCCACTTTTTCCTATACTGCTCTTAAATAATAGCAGATTTACTTAACTTAAAACTACTGATAATCTTTATAGCAGGAGGGAATCAGATGAATAAAAAAAATGAAGCCTTACAAGCTTGGATGAATGAGTCAAACGTAGATGTATCCATTGTAACCTCAAAGTTTAATGTGTTTTACCTGTCGGGCTTTTATAGTGATCCTCATGAACGTTTACTAGCCTATGTTAGCTTGAAAAACCAGCAGCCAATCCTTATATGCCCTGCTATGGAGGTTCATGATGCGAAAAAAGCTGCACCCCACGCTGAAGTCATCGGTTATTTGGATACGGACGATTCAATGGAATTGTTAAGCAATGAAATTAAAAAAAGAACAAGTCAGGTTGCATGTGTGGCACTGGAAAAGGAACATCTTCATGTACTGAGGTATGAGAGTCTTCTAAAGGCATTTCCTGAGACAAAATGGGTTTCTCTTGAAGACAAATTACAAATGCTTCGCATGGTAAAAGATGAGGACGAAATTCAAAAAATCCAAAAAGCCTGTGAACTCGCAGATTTTGCAGTTGACGTCGGTGTAAAATCACTGCGTGAGGGAATCACAGAAATGGAAGTGATTGCCCAAATTGAATATGAGGTAAAGAAAAAAGGCGTTCGTCAAATGTCCTTTACTACAATGGTGTTAACTGGGGCAAATGCTGCTTCTCCTCACGGCACACCTGGAGCAACCAAGGTTCAAAAAGGCGACTTGGTCTTGTTTGACTTGGGCGTTATTTATGAAGGCTACTGCTCTGATATTACAAGAACCGTTGCCTTTGGTGACATCAGTGACGAACAGGCTAAAATTTATGAAACAGTTAAAAATGCAGAAATGAAAGCAATCCAAGCTGCAAAAATTGGAAAAACCTGTGCTGATCTTGATGCAATTGCCCGCAATTACATAAAAGAAGCTGGCTATGGAGACTATTTTACGCATCGGCTTGGTCATGGATTAGGATTAAGTGTTCATGAATACCCATCCTTAACTGGACAAAATCAATTGCCATTAGTAAAAGGAATGTGCTTCACGATTGAACCTGGCATTTACGTGCCAAATGTCGCAGGTGTTCGAATTGAAGATGATATTATCGTGACCGAACACGAACCACTGGTCCTGACTAAATATCCAAAGGAACTGCTAATTGTGTAAAATTTGAAGACAAATGAAGAAATCGGCGAATTCGCGATTTCTTCATTTTGTCTGCTCAGTCTTCGATCGTTATTTCTATATCCAGTAGCTTCCGTCCTATTTCAATACCTGCTTTCCAGCTGGCCATTCCTCACAAGTGTATGCCATTTCCCAGAAACCAAGCTCCAGTTGGCAGCTTTTTCGAAATGCATCTCTCATTCGATCTTTTACTTCTGGTGATGCGGCTTCTGCAAGCTCATCTAATCGGTTCCGCATATTCATTGTCACTGACTCGACCCTTGGATTTGCATAAAAAGAGATCCAAGGATAAAATGGATGGTCCTCTTGAGGTTCATATTGTTTCATAAGTTCCAACCCAATTTCCCAATACGTCCAAGGACATGGAAGGAGCGCAGCCAAAATCTCTCCGAGTCCGCCTGAATAGGCATGATACATCATATGCTTCACATAATGATCAGCCGTCGGAGGAAGCGGAAAGCCCTGCAACGTTTCGTACTCCACTCCAATTTGCTGACAGAAGTTATGATGCGGGTGAATTTCACTGTTGAGTACAAATTCAATTTGCTGATTAAAATAGGCAATATCCTTTCTCTTGGGTGACTTTGAAATCGCAATCCCGTAAATATGCATAAATGCATTTAAATACTCAAAGTCAGCCTTAATATAATGGGCCAGAGCCTCTTTTGGAACATTCCCTTTTCCGATACCCTGTACAAACGGATGCTGGAAAATCAACTGGAAAAGATCATCATTTTCTTTACGGAGCAGTTCACTAAAAGTCATAAAAAAATCCTCCTTATTGTGTTCAGATCTAGAGTTCTCTCTTAAAAAAACCACTGTTCTGCATTACATTACTTTGCTTTACCTTGGCCAATATGAGCGATGCAATAACGGCACCAGTCAAGCTGCTGATAAGAAAAGGCGGGATAAAGAAAAATACACCAGCCACAGTGCCCATCAAAATCTTTGCAATCGGAACAGCTATAAGAGCCCCGATAATTCCTGTACCGACAACTTCTCCTGCAGCAGCCCATATTTTTTTGCCGAATTTTAGATAAAGCACTCCTGCCAGGAACGCACCAATCATTCCGCCTGGAAAAGCAAGGATTGTACCGAAGCCAAGCAAATTTCGGAGCAGCCCAATCATGAATGCAACTGCTGTTGCTGGTAAAGGGCCAAGAATCACTGCTGCTAGCACATTAACTGCATGCTGGACAGGATAAGCTTTGGCTACGCCTGCAGGGAACCAAAGCAAATGGGAACCAAGCGTTCCAATCGCTACAAATAGTGCCATTAACGCCAATAATCGTGTCCTATTCATATAACCTCCTTCCTGAAGGGGGAGACTGATGGCTTATCACGAAGAGACATCGTAATAAAATACAAAAAGCCAGATCCTCAGTAATGGACCTGGCTTAAGGTTAAAGATTATAAACAAAGCTTAAAGCCTGCTTCCCTCCGCTGGTATTACCCAGATCAGGTCCATAAGAGTCGGAAAGCTTTCTCGCGCTTTCCTCTCAGCCCACGCATTCGGGGCCCCCCTAGCAGTATCTTGATATTCAGTTTGATAAGCTATGATAAGCTTATCAAACTATTTGAATGATGTCAGTATATCTTTTGGATTAATTATCATTTTTGTCTGCTCCAGTATTTCTGCCATTTCAGCAAGAAAAGAGGCTCCCCTAAAATAACGAGGGGACAGCCTCTTTGATAAAAGCTCATTGTTACTTAAAACAATTCTTTCGCATCTTTATAATCTAACCCTAGTGAGTCAGCTACGGCCTGATATGTTACATAGCCATTTAAAGTATTAATTCCTTTAAATAGTGCCTGATTATCTAAACATGCACGCTGATATCCTTTGTTCGCAATTTGAATCGCATACGGTACAGTTACATTCGTAAGTGCAATCGTTGAAGTTCTTGGTACGGCTCCGGGAATATTAGCTACTGCATAATGTACGACACCATGTTTTGTATAGGTCGGGTCATCATGTGTTGTAATGCGGTCAGTTGTTTCGAAAATTCCTCCCTGATCGATTGCAACATCTACAATAACGCTTCCCTCTTTCATAGATCTAACCATTTCTTCAGTAACTAGCCTTGGCGCCTTCGCTCCCGGTATTAAAACAGCTCCAATCACCAAGTCAGCTTCTTTAACCGCCTCAGCAATATTGAAAGGATTGGACATTAGAGTCGTAATACTATTTCCAAAAATATCGTCCAGCTCTCTTAATCGATCTGGGTTGATATCTAAGATAGTCACTTGAGCTCCAAGTCCGACAGCGATTTTTGCAGCATTGGTACCGGCAACCCCGCCGCCAATAATGGCTACTTTACCGCGGGATACTCCTGGAACTCCAGCCAGTAAAATCCCTCTGCCTCCGTTGACTTTTTCTAAAAATTGTGCACCGATTTGCGGAGCCATTCGTCCCGCTACTTCACTCATAGGTGTTAATAATGGCAGGGAACGGTTTGGCAGCTGAACTGTTTCATAGGCAATCCCGATTACTTTATTTTCAACTAGCGCCTTCGTTAATTCTGGTTCAGCAGCTAAATGTAAATACGTAAATAAAATAAGCCCTTCTCTAAAATACACGTATTCACTTGGCAGCGGCTCTTTTACTTTCATCACCATATCATAAGACCAGGCCTCTTCGGCTGTGTTCACAATTCTTGCCCCGGCTTGTACATATTCATCATCTAAAAAGCCTGAACCTGCCCCAGCATTGGTCTCTATGAAAACTTCATGTCCATTCTCCACTAAGTGGAATACACCAGCTGGTGTAAGAGCCACCCGATTTTCATTATTTTTTATTTCTCGAGGAACACCAATACGCATGATTCCATACCCTCCTGTATGTTGTGGAAATATTTTCTGTTATTTGATTTCATCATACCACTTTATTTTAGAAAGGAAAATATAGATTGTCCACTATTTATTGAAAGCCCTTACAAAGGCTTTTCCCCTAACAAAATAGAGGCGATCATTCGATCGGCCTCTTAATATTCAAAGTCTTCTGCCTCGTCATGAGGCTGTTCGTTGTACATATTGGATTGCGCCTTGGGATTATCAATCACGCCAGACGCATAGGCTCCCATTATTTGATCTCTTATTTCATTTACTCCTTCTTCATCGTAATAAAACTTTTCGTTCGGATCCTTTTTCAATGTTATATTCCCCTTTCGAAGGACTATAATTGTAATTTGGCCGAACCAGAGCAGAAAAATGAATAGTAAAAAGCAGTATAACAGGTATGTGTTTCCATTCTTATGGCTTTTCTACTTTATTTTTATGCTGGAGTAAATAGCGATACATGTAATAGTGATGAGCAAAACTTGCAACTCTTTTTGAAAGGCTGTATTGAAATTGTACCCCCATAACTACGCTGAGAAGCGGGAACCTTCCATCCTTTTTTGGCTGAAACAGCTGAATAGCAACTAATTTAATCAATTCATCCATTCCGAATTCAATCCATTCCTTCGAGATGATTTGCTCTTCCCCGTCGTAAAAATAGGACGAATTCTTCTCTTTTTGGAGTAAATCATTTTTTAAAGAAAGCCACGCTTCACCCTGATATCGCTTTGGCAATGTGGCTGCATGGAATACTTTTAAGGAGGTCATTAATTCATAGGGTGAAGATAAATCATATCCATAAATATAAGACATAAGCTGTACAACTCTAATATTGTTAATTAAAGTTACAGGAATACTGATTGAAGAAAAAATCGTTCTCCCTGTGCCTACCAGTCCACCCTGAATGATCGAATAGATTCTATGTTTCGATTGTTCTCGATCAGCAATATAATTTAATTGGGAAAGCGGAAGATTCTTGAGATCTTCAAAGTTTTGGATTTCGTCATTGAAAGCTTTTGCTGTTGAAAGGATTCGTTCCTTTGCTTCATTTTGAATCGATGTTTCATGAAAGAGGGCATATATGTGAAAAATCCATTGATCAATTGATTGTGTAATAGGGTCTTTCCAGTAATCAGGAAGAGCTTCAAAAGCTTGGTTTAACCAGCGTTCATAGGTTCTTTCAAAATCATTCCCTTGATATTCAACTAAATTTTTTTCCCATTGTAACACGTTCTCCCATGCCGTTTGATGAAATTTTGAGTGCTCCAAAACAATCCCTCCACTCAACTCTTTAAAAAAAGTATAGCACAGATGAAGAAGGATTATTTGTTCAAAAAATGGGTCAGCCTCTGTTAGACTGACCCTTTCATTCTTTATTATTTTTGGGTTAACCGCACGACATCTCTAGCTATCATAACTTCTTCATTAGTAGGTATAACTAAAACTTTTACAGGTGAATGAGGATAACTGATAGAAGCTTCCTCACCCCGAACTTTATTAAGAGCAGGATCCCAGTATACTCCCATAAATTCTAATCCTTTTAACACTTTTGCGCGAATCACGTCACTATTTTCACCGATCCCTGCAGTAAAAATAATGGCATCTACACCATTCATACGGGCAGCATAGGATCCTAAATATTTATGAATGCGGTTGGCAAATACCTCAAGCGCTAATTCAGCACGCTCATTTCCTTCCTTCGATGCTTCTTCAATATCTCGAAGATCGCTTGAAAAACCTGAAATACCAAGCATCCCGCTTTTTTTATTTAAGATTTCAATTACTTCATCCGCAGTTTTATTTGTTTTTTCCATGATATAAGGAATTAAAGCGGGGTCAATATTTCCTGAACGGGTTCCCATGGCAACTCCAGCTAAAGGTGTAAATCCCATAGATGTATCGACTGATTTTCCGCCTTCAATGGCCGCAATGCTTGCCCCATTCCCTAAATGGCAGGAAATCAGCCGCAATTGTTCAACCGGACGACCTAATAGCTCAGCTGCTCTTTCGGATACATATTTATGGGACGTCCCATGGAACCCATATTTACGGATTCCATAATTTTTGTAGAATTCGTAAGGCAAACTATATAAATAAGAACTTTCGGGCATAGTCTGGTGAAATGCTGTATCAAATACGGCAACAGCAGGGACATTCGGCAACACATGTTTAAATGCCAAAATCCCAGTTAGATTTGCGGGGTTATGCAAGGGAGCCAATTCGGAAAGCTCATCAATTTGCGCAATGACCTTATCCGTTATAATAGCTGAATCATAGAAGATTTCCCCGCCATGAACAACTCGGTGCCCGACTCCATTGATTTCATCTAAACTCTTTATAATTCCTTGGCCAGTCAGCTGCTCTAACAAAAGAGCCACCGCTTCTGAATGGTCTTTTATATCTAGAACTTTTTTCACCTTTTCCCCGTTTACAGTAATGGTAAAGACAGAATCTTTAAGACCGATTCGCTCGATTAAGCCTTTCGTTATCACAATCTCTTCCGGCATTTGGAAGAGCTGAAATTTTAATGATGAACTGCCAGCATTAACAGCCAGTATTTTTGACATAATTAAACGCTCCTACCTATTGTTTTGCTTTTCTTATGGTGTCCAATCAACCTTAAAACTTTCCTTACTCATTAAAGCAGGGGATATTTTTATTTGCAAGTGGAAAGTTCTGTTTGAGCTTTCCCTTTTTATTTGGCCTCTTCACGTAACCAGATGCGAATTTGAGAAATGATATCCTGAACCGCATTTTTATTTGTCAATTTCGGCATTTGTGCCATAAATACTTTTTTCGGCGGAGCTTCCCCTTCTTTTTTCTTTTTTAGTATAAAAATACTCTTTGCATTTCTCTCATTTTTAAACATTGAAAGAGGCAACTGAATCAGGCCTTGAATAAAAGCATGTTCCTTTAGGAACGCATGAAGTTTTGCAGCATCTTCCCCTTCAAACAAATCGTTAGGGATGACAAAAAATAGAAGCCCCCCCGGCTTGGTATGTTTCAGACTCTGTTCAATGAACAGGTAATGGCTAAAGGCATGGCCTTCTTCGCGGTCAAGCTGGTACTCTTTTGCAAATTCTTTGCGCGGATAATATCCGACTGGCAAATCACTCACAACCACATCGACAGGATCAATGAACAAAGGCTCCAGAGCATCTTGATTATATAATTGAATCGACTGCTCCTGGAGATTGGCTTGCACATAGGCTAATTTAAGTAATACATCATCGACTTCAACACCATATGCCTCTATTGCGTAATCTGATAATTGGTTTTGGATCGTTGCGACTAAATTGCCCGTTCCTACAGCTGGGTCCAGTAAAGTAAATGTTTCAATATGCCCGTTGATTAGAAATTCTCGCAGAAGACCGCTAATTAAGATTCCAATTGAATCAGGTGTCATTTGGTGATGGGGCTGAACATAATCTCTCATCCCTTTTAGGGTTACAAGCTGAAAAGCTCTTCGGATTTCTTCTTTTGAGAGCATTTCAAGCTTAATCGACTGATAAAGCTTTTCCATTCTTTTTTTCGCAACGTCATCCACCGGTTGTAAAATGTCTCCCTGAAATAGATTTTCACCCGTTTCCACTAGAGCTTCCAGGTAGGTTAGCTGACAGGATTGCATTAAGATCTCCGTTGTTTGGTCTAATACATGAAACAGATTTTCTACTTTCGATCCGAGCATGATGGTCCTCCTATTTCTATAAAGAAAACTTGACTAGCGCCAAGCCTTTAAGCACTCCTAATTGCACTTATACTTTATTTTGTTAAACTACGTCGAATCTGCCTCTTTGCTAAACATTTTATGCTTTCTTAAAGTACAATAAAGAACCCCGTTTTGTCAGAAACGAGGTCTTTTCATATATCCTCTTTTATTTTGCTTGCTTTACGGCTTCAATTGCGGCTTCATAATTAGGATGGTTCGTACCTTCACTTACGTACTCCACATATGTAACCTTGTCATTGGAATCTATGACAAATATAGATCGTGCCAATAGTCTTAGCTCTTCCATTAAGACGCCATATGCTTTGCCAAATGATGCATCTCGATGATCAGAGAGGGTTTGCACATTTTCAATCCCGTTCGCACCACACCATCTTTTTTGTGCAAACGGCAGATCCATACTTATCGTTAAAACTTTTACATTTCCTAAATTCGCGGCTTCTTCATTAAATCTTCTGGTTTGCGCATCACAAACACCCGTGTCCAGAGAAGGAACCACACTAATTAATCTTACATTTCCTTTGCTTGAGTCTAGTGTCACTTCCGAGAGGTCATTTGCCAAAACAGTAAAATTAGGTGCCTGATCACCAACTTTTACTGCCTGTCCTACAAGTGTAACTGGATTTCCTTTAAATGTTACTGTAGCCATATCAAAGCCCTCCTATGTATTTTGATAATATCATCATAACCTCGCTGATATTAATTTGTAAAGAAAACACGCTGATTGGCGAACCGTAAGGAGTAGACACATGCGAAGTTGCACTGTTATCGATAGCCATAAGAAAAAAACTCATTTCATTGAAATGAAATGAGCTCTCAAGAAATGACATGATTGCAATCCGCTTTGGTTATTTATTAGATATCAAGGTCATCAACGTTTTGTTTTTTATTATTGCCGCTGTTATTCTGATTATTTTTTGATAGCAATTGCTGCACCTTTTCGACTGCTCCTGGAGCTAAATCCAGTATCTTTTCAAGAAGGTGGGTGTTCTCATCTAAGTGAAGCATTTTCACACCCTGCTGATTGACAATTAAAAATGCAATTGGAGTAATTGATACTCCTCCTCCGCTACCTCCACCAAATGGATGTTTAGCAGATTGTTCTCCGCCTTGATTACCGGATTGTCCATCTACAATAAACTCACTTCCCCCTGCTGCAAACCCGAATCCAACCTTTGAAACCGTTAATATCACACCGCCATCCGGAGTTTCAACAGGATCTCCAATAATCGTATTGACATCGATCATTTCTTTTAAATTTTCCATTGCCGTAGTCATTAAACCTTGGATTGGATGCTCAGACACAGTGGTAGCCTCCTATGATAATAATTTATCTGTTGAACTTTTAGCAGCTTTTGCTGAAGGAGTAGTTTGAAACTTCGGCATTCCTCCACGCCAAAAAGCCAGCATCTTGATTCCTACTAGTAAAGCATGCCCAACCCAAAACTGTATCATACATTGAAATGACATACTTGAAATCATTTGTTGAAATTGTGGAGTAACCATAATATTGGGTTGAACTCTAAGTCTCATATATTTACTGATCAGTCCCAGAATAGTTCCTTTCAAGGACCAAATAATCCCTGTTAAAACACCGGTGTAGCTAGCATCGCCGATACCCACTGAAGTGTGCCAAATTAATTTTTTTATCTGTATTTTTTTGAGAAAATTTGATAGAATCCTGTGAAAATCAACAATATGGACAAGTACTTCTTTTACATTTTTTAAATTTTTAATAATCGTAGCAGGAGTGATTCTCTGTTTCTTCTCCTTTTTTGGTTTTTCTGTTTGCCCTGGTTTTAATTCTTGCTTCAGAACTAAGGCTTTAGAATCCTTATCTATTTTTACTATAGGCACATCAACCGTATAGCGAATGAGTCTGAACCAGGCAAAAAATTTAATCTTTAAATGATCATTGTCATTGCCATGATAAAAGTCAATTTCCACTGTCACTCTTGTGAAAATAAGGAGTAAAAGAATTAGAACGAGAATTCCAACTAGCCTACCCATATCACTGTTTTCACTACCTTTCAGCTTATCAGTATTGTCCAATCGCCCGATTTTTAAACAAAAAAAGGCTGCTGTCCGAATACGTGACAGAGCCTTTTTTAGATTATGCCTGAACCTGTTGTTCTTTTTCCTTAAAACGATTTCGTGCATGCGGTTTTTTCATTTTTGAAAATGTAAATAAGATAAGCGCACTCCATATAAAGGCAAATCCAAGCTGATCGGTTACTGTAAATGGTTCGTGATACAAAAACACTCCAATCAGAAGCATCAGTGATGGTGCAATGTATTGTAAAAAGCCTATAAGATTAAGAGGAATTCGCTGTGTCCCCATTGCAAACCATAAGAGCGGGATTGCCGTTGCTGCTCCGGATCCAATCATTAAAATCGTTGTAGGCACGTCCGCCTGTAAAAAGGAAGATTGTTGTTCTGCAGTAAGCCCGATGACAAAAATAAAGGCAAACGGCAGCATAATGAAAGTTTCAAGCATGAGCCCGACGGATGATTCAAGTTTCACTATCTTCTTTAATAAACCGTAGACTCCAAAACTTAAAGCTAATCCTAATGCTAACCACGGGATATGCCCATAGGAAATCGTCATGACTAACACACCTGCAAGTGCCAAAAATAAAGAAAAAACCTCTAATTTTTTTAATGATTCCTTTAAAAACACAATTCCAAGCAAAACACTCACGAGCGGATTTATATAATAGCCAAGGCTAGTTTGAACTATGTGATCACTGTTAACCGCATAAATATATAAAAGCCAATTAACGGTGATCAGTGCCGATGCCGAAACAAGAACTGCTATTCTTTTTTTATCCTCTGCCAAATAAGTGAGTGTTTCCCTGATTTTTTTAAAGCTTTTTGTTACTGCTAAAAAACCAACCATGAAAATAAAGGACCAGATGATCCGGTGCGCTAGAATCTCATAGGATCCAACATGGTCAAGCCATTTCCAATAAAGAGGGAGAAATCCCCATACCACATAGGAACTGGCTGCATAAATTATCCCTTTCTTTTCCTCTTGATTCACCTTAGTCCCCTCAATTCATTCTATTCTCGAAATTATATAATTATAGGGAGACTCCATTTTTTTAAACTCGAATTGGGCCTTCCTCATTAATATACACAAGCTGTTCATTAATCACGGTTGCCGCCACTTTTGTATCTAGAATCCGCTCATGATTGATTTGAAATAAATCCTGATTCAAAATAGTGAAATCTGCTCGTTTCCCTGATTCGATGGTTCCATACTCTAATTCCTTATTTTCAGCATAGGCAGATCCCTTTGTAAATAAAGAAAGGGCTTCATACATCGACAAACGCTGTTCAGCCATAAATACCTGATGTTGAGTATCGTAAGGTTTGGTACGGGTAACAGCCGCATGTATACCCAGCAAAGGATCTAGCGGCTCTATCGGCGCATCAGAACCTCCAGCAAGCGCAATTCCTTCTTCCAATAAAGACTTCCATGCATAAAGATAATCATATGTTTGAGCCCCAACCCTCTCCAGCACCCACGGAAAATCGGAAGCAACAAATCGAGGCTGTATATCAAAGATAACAGATAATTTCTTGCTTCTTTCAACTAAATCCTTCCGTAAGATTTGGGCATGGATCAAACGATCTCTTTTTCCGGCTGGAGTGGGGGATTTTTCAATCGCTTCAAGTACATATTCAAATGCCAAGTCCCCGATTGCGTGGACTGCGACTGGCAGCTGGTATGACCTTGCCTTTTCCACAAGCTGAAGCAGCTGTTCCTTCGAGTGAATGGCAACTCCATTGGTTGCCGGGTCATCTGCATAAGGCTGACTTAATAATGCAGTACGACCGCCAAGAGCTCCATCGGCAAAAATTTTCATTGCCCCAAAATCGATAAAAGCGTTGCAGCCCAGCTGATCAAACCCATTCTCCTTCCACTCATCAATGACGGTATGATGGACCAAAAGGTGAGCCCGGAAAGGCATGTTATTTTTTAAAATGACGTTTTCAAATGCCCTATAAGTGACCAAGAAATCTCCATAATAACTTAAATCTTCTGTGTGACCGCCTGTTAAACCTAATCTCCACGCACTTTGAATCGCAGTTGTAAGAGCGTTTTCCAAATAAGTATGATCGACTTTTGGCTGGACTTTAAATACTAATTCCTGCGCCTGGTCCTTTAGGTAGCCCGTTAATTCTCCATTCATGTCCCTTTCAATAATTCCTCCAGGAGGATTGGGTGTATCTTTATCAATATTAGCCCTTTTAAGTGCTTCATGATTGACCACAATTGCATGCCGGCATGTTCTTTTTAAAAGGACAGGGTTGTATGGCGCCACTTCACTAAGCTCTTGGCTGGTTGGGATCTCAATTTGATCCCAATTATTTTCATCCCAGCCTTCTCCAACAATCCATTCACCTTGGCTTGCGATTTCCGCTCTCATCCTGACCTGATTTAATAATTCTTGCTTAGAGCGGACGGTCGTTAAATCTAATCGCAGCAGCGATTCCCCGTAACCAATGAGATGCATATGGCTGTCTACCAAACCTGGCAGCATCATAGATCCTCGCAGATCAATTTCATTTTGAATTTCATCTTTATATGTATTCTTTAAATTTGCTATTTTTCCTGTATCTGCAATTTTTCCGTTCTTTGTAAAAACGGCTTCAACTTTTTCACCCTCTTGGCGAAGTGTATAAATAGACCCGCCGTACCAAAGTGTCCCCATCTCTCATTCTCCTTCTATCTACTGTAAATCTATTAGGGCATCCTTGCCTGCCGTGCTTTATCCTACAATTTTAAATGCTCCGAATATGCCTTATCGCAAAAATTTTATACTTTCTTTAATTATAAAAAAATGGGCAGCTATGAGGCTGCCACACCTTTATTTTACAGAACCGGATGAGTTTTGAAAAGCAAGAAGCTCTTTTTGTCTTAGTTCGACTCTTCTGATTTTACCTGAAGTGGTTTTTGGCAAATCAGAAACGTATTCGATTTTTCTTGGATATTTATATGGTGCGGTTAGGGCTTTGACATGTTCCTGCAGCTCTTTCGTTAATTCAGATGTTTCATCAGGAATGTCTCCCTTTAGTACGACAAAGGCTTTGACTACATGTCCGCGAATTTCATCTGGACTGGCAACCACTGCACATTCTTTTACTTTTGGATGTTTCACGAGTGCATCCTCCACCTCAAAAGGACCAATCGTATAACCTGAGCTGATGATCATATCATCTCCGCGGCCCTCAAACCAAAAATAGCCCTCGTCATCCATGCGAGCTTTGTCTCCTGTCACATAATAATCTCCCCTGAATTGCTTCGCTGTTCGTTCCGGATCTTTATAATAATATTTAAACAGTGCCGGAGATTCGATGTGAACGGCGATATCGCCCACTTCACCAGGCAGACACAGATTTCCTTCCTCATTAATAATCGCTACCGAATTGCCTGGAGTCGGTTTCCCCATCGAACCCGGTTTAAGCTTCATACCCTTCATAACGCCTAGCAATAGGGTATTTTCAGTTTGCCCGTATCCGTCTCTGACCTCGATTTTAAAATAATGTTTGAAGGTATCAATAACTTCCCTGTTTAACGGTTCACCTGCTGAGACAGCACTGTGGAGACTGGAAAGTTTATATTTTTCTAGATCATTCACCTTCGCCATTAAACGATACTCAGTTGGAGTACAGCATAAGACGTTAATTTGATACTGATCTAGCAATTGTAAATACTTCTCTGGTTCAAATTTTCCCTGATAAACGAATCCGGTAGCTCCCATTCCCAACACGGACAAAAAGGGACTCCAAATCCATTTTTGCCAGCCTGGACCAGCAGTTGCCCAGACTATATCCCCTTCTTTTACAGCCAGCCATTTTTCAGCTGCTGTCCTTAAATGGGCATATCCCCAACCATGAGTATGAATGACTCCTTTTGGATTACCGGTTGTTCCGGAGGTATAAGATAAAAATGACACATCATCTCTATTGGTGGAAACGGTTTCAAAATAGGTAGGCTCAAGTTTAGCTTGGTCAGAAATATGAACCCAATCTTCGGCAGATTTGCCCACAACAAATTTATGTATAGCAGATATCCCTGCCGCTTTTTCCACTTCAGAAACTAAGCTGTAAGAAGCAATAATGGCCTTCGCATCACCATGAGTAAGACGGTATTCGATATCTTTTGCACGAAGCATTTCTGAAGAAGGGATGACAACTAGCCCAGCTTTTAATGCTGCCACATATCCGATATAGGCTTCAATCGACCTTGGCAGGATAATGAGGACGGCATCTCCCTTTTTTAGTCCGGCATTTTTCATGACATGTGCTCATTGACTTGCCGATTCTATCAGCTCTTTGTAGGTAAGCTGTTCCTTTTCCCCACTCTCTTTTTCTAAAAGCAAGGCAAGCATGTTCCCATCTTGAGTATAACGCTCAATCTCATTCACGATATTATACTGTTCTGGCGCAATTAATTGTTCTCTATCCACGCTTCAATCTCCTCCCCTATTTAAGTTAGTACTATTATACAAAATATTGTTAGTTTTATTAATAGAAAGAAATATCAAAAAAAGATAGAAGTTTGTCAGATTTCTCGCGGCCTTGCCCCTGTTATCTTTCGAATACCAAAAAAGAACGGGCAAACGCGCCCGTTCTTCGTAGCCATTTAAATCTATTTAATTATCTTGAAAATCCGCCTAATTGGCTTTCTGCCATAGATACTAGACGCTTTGTAATTTCACCACCAACAGATCCGTTAGCACGTGAAGTAGTATCAGCGCCAAGTTGTACACCAAATTCTTGAGCAATTTCAATCTTCATTTGATCAAGAGCTTGTTGTACTCCAGGTACAAGAAGTTGATTATTATTATTGTTTCTCGCCATGTTTGTTCACCTCCTTGTACCTATAGATTGCGACAGAACAAGGAGTTTCATTCGATACACCAGATGGTAATTGTTCACAAATCAGAATAGCGAGTTAACCTCTTCATCTGCTGATTTGTCTTCCGGTGTAATAATAAAAGTTTCCGTATTTTGGATAGCTTCTTCGATTAAATCCGTGAAATCTACATAACTTTCATAATGTTCCACTTTTTCCTTTTTCGGTTTGGTTTTTGGCATACTCGGAGTAAAAATCGTACAACAATCTTCATATGGCCGGTTGGAAATGTCGTATGTTCCAATGTCCCGCGCAATGTTCATAATTTCTGTTTTATCCATGGCAAGCAAAGGTCTGAGTACAGGGGTTGATGTTACACTATTAATTGCATACATACTTTCAAGGGTCTGACTCGCGACCTGTCCTAAGCTTTCTCCTGTAATAATGGCAAGCCCCTTAGATTTTTCACGAATTTGGTCCGTTATTTTCAGCATAAATCTTCGGGTGGAAGTCATTGTCACATTTTCGGGAACTTGGGCTTGAATAGTTTCTTGAATTTTTGTAAAAGGTACAATATGCACTTTTATTTTCCCAGACACAGTGCTTAGTACTTTAGCTAAGTCCATTACTTTTTGTTTCGCTCTCTCACTTGTATAGGGAGGACTGTGGAAGTGGACTGCTTCCACTTCCACACCGCGTTTCATAGATAAATATCCTGCTACAGGGCTGTCAATCCCCCCAGAAAGCATCAGCATCGCCTTGCCGCTGGATCCAACTGGCAAACCACCAGCTCCCGGAATCACTGAAACAGAAATATAAACAGCTTCTTTACGGATTTCGACCAGTACATTATGATCGGGCTTATGAACATCAACCTTCAACCCTATTCCGCTTTTTAAAATATGTCCGCCCAACAGATGGTTCATCTCATTTGTATCATGCGGAAATTCTTTATCTGCCCGTTTGGTTGTAATTTTAAATGTTTCGTTTGGGTTTGAATGCTCTCGCAGCAGCTCAAGCACCCCATTTTGAATGGCCTCCACATTTTTAGCTACTTTTAAAACAGGGCTAAAGGACTGAATTCCAAAAATACCTTTTAGGCGCTGAATCACAGCTTTTTCATTGGTACCGTTTAATAAAATATGAGCCCGATCCCGATTAGCCTCGATTTTAATCCCTTCAAAATCTTGAAACGCCCATCCGATATTATGTTTTAACTGACTAATAAAAGCTTTTCGGTTTCTTCCTTTGGTGGATAATTCACCATAGCGAATTAAAATTCTATCGTATTTCATGTTATCTCCTCATTGTCTTGTTTAACATTGCCAAACTTTGTTTAAGAGCCTGAATGAAGATTTTTCCCTCTTCTAAAGTATTATGCCAAGAAAGAGAAATTCTCAGCGCACCGCTAGCAACCTGTTCAGGAACTCCCATTGCTTCTAGTGTTTCACTGTGTGCCTTTTTCTTAGACGAACAAGCACTAGTTGTCGAAACATAAATATCATGACTCTCAAGTGCATGAACCAGGACCTCTCCTTTTAATCCAATAAGTGAAAAATTTAAAATATGAGGAGCCGATCCTTCTCTTGGAGTATGGATGACAACCTGATCGATCTTTTTCAGTTCATCCAACAGGTATTCTTTTAGCTGAACGAGCGGACTTATGTCCTTTTGTAAGGTAAGCCTCAATGCTTTCGCCATGGCTACAAATCCGGCGACATTTTCTGTTCCGCTTCTTAATGTTCCTTCTTGGCTTCCGCCTGATAACAACGGCCATAAAACAGTTCCTTCCCGAACAAATAAAAAGCCTGTCCCTTTTAAACCATTAAATTTATGAGCGGAAAATGAACACAAATCTACATTCCATTTATCTAAAGGCAGCGGTACTTTTCCAACACCTTGAACATGATCCACATGGAATTGAATCTTCGGATATTGTTTTAATAGTCTCCCCGCCTCTTCAATCGGCTGAATTGCTCCGACTTCATTCTGTACATGGATAAGCGAGATTAAAATGGTATCATCTCGAATGGCTTGTTCCAGTGTATCTATTTCAACCAAGCCTTCTTTTGATACCGGTAAATACGTGACATTAAATCCAAGCTCCTCAAGTTGTTTAAATGCTTGTTTCACGGAAGCATGTTCAACACTAGAAGTAATAATATGTTTTCCTCTAGACTGAAGGGCAAGTGCCGTGCCTTTGATTGCTAAATTGTTGCTTTCGGTACCGCCTGATGTAAATACAATTTCTCTCGGTTTCACCCTTATAAGCTGTGCAATTTGTTCTCTGGCGCGGGTCATTAGTTTTTCCGCTTCCGCTCCTAGTCCGTGCAGGGAGGATGGATTTCCGTAATACTCAGTCGCGACAGTCGTAAACGATTGAATAACCTCTTCAAACGGCTTCGTTGTCGCACTATTGTCAAAGTAAATCATATTCCTCACCCTTCTCTCCGATTCAACTGTTAATATTATCATACTCTGCTTTTAAGTTCATCAATCGGTCATTAAAGATAAAGAAAACTTGGCTAGCGCCAAGCCTAATGCGCGGGCGATTGCAAACCCGCACCTATCACGCTCGAAACGCCACATCCTACTGTATCGCTTTACTTATGTTTAATGCCTGTCGTACTTTATTCCTAAACGTCGAATTAACTGTGCTAAATTTTTATACTTTCTAAAAGTGCGAAAAAAAATTGACCTTCAAAAAGGTCAATTTTTTTCATTCATCCAGGCTTCTAATTTTTTTAATGCCCCCGGTTCTGCTTTTTCAATGGCTGATGCCGCTTCCTCTAAGGCTAATGAGTATTCATAGTTCCGAAATGCTTTTTCAGCATTGGATAATTGTTCATAAATCTCTTCGTCTTGCCGTTTATAGCGATTGCCGTATTGAATTATAAATTCAGCAAGCCTTACGTTTTCAATCATTTCTTCCATTTGTTCATATAACTTATCCATTGTCGCTTCTGCTTTGGCCAGATTAGCCTGAACGATGGCTATATTTAATGGCTTTTGCTCCAGACTTTGATAAACATCGGCAATCGCACGATGTGTATCTTCAAGGAAATATTTAAACTCTTCAGGCAGACCAGGCAAATTACTTTTTGAAATGAGACGTTTCACTTCTGTGTTTTTCTTGCGGAGTTCCTGGAGCTTCTCTCTTGCTTCAATTTCATCCTTCCTGAGCATATGCAGCTTTTCAGCAAACATACTTTGTTCACGCATAATATCGTCTAATTCCTCAGAAATTCTTTCAAGCTCATCTTTTAACAATGAATAAGCCATACTATGCTCATTGACTTTTTCCATCAAGCTTTTTAACTGTTTATCGAGAGCCATCAGTTTCTTTTCCACCTGTTTAAAGGAATCTAACTCTGACTCATGTATATGATACGACTGTTTAACCAAATTCGTTTCTCTTTCAATCCTTTTTCCTTCCGAAATAAGCAGGCTTAGACGTTCTGCCGCTTGATCCTTTTGTTTGAGAACAAAACCTCGGGCTACAACTTCTTTTTCCAGCACATCATATAGGACTTCAAGGTTTTCTCTTAGTTCTGGTTCTCCAGCGAGGACCTCGTCAATTTCTGCTTTATAAATGTATTCGGTATAGGTTTCCGCTTGCTTTTTAATGCGTTCTACTTCTTTTTCAATTTGAAGATGTTCCAAATCATAGCCTTGTTCAACCATTTCCCTGTGACCACTCAAAAGCTCAGCCGTCTTTTCAGGCACTTCTTGTGTACAAAAAGCCAGTAGTCTTGGGATATGTTCGAGTTTCGCTTCAAAATTCGCAAGCTGTTCTTTTAAATGCAAGATAATTTCTCTTGCCTCTAGAACATTGCCATTTTCGTTCGCTGACTCAAACGCTTCAAATTGACTAAGAATCTCTTCTAATAGGATTTCGAGCCGTACTTCCGATTTTCCGAATGATAAACGGTTTGTAAGGAGAGTCCTTTTTAAATCACGGTATTTTTCTTTAGCCTCATTTAAATCTTGCTTGTTTTTTTCCTCACTGCCTAATAGATCATGAAGTCCTTCAATAATTCTTTCAATCTGGTTCTCAACAAAAGTAAGTTTTTTTTCAGCCTCAGCCTGAAGTCCTTTTAAAGCTTTGAATTTATATTTTTCCGTGTATTCTTCGGCATCAAATAATAATTCTTCCACTTCAGGAAGGTGATATGTAACGATTTCATCCCATGACTTTCGCCATTTTTCAAACAATTCTTCCGTTTGGCCAGTCATGTTTAATTGTTTCACCTTCGAAAGCTCAGAAGGTACTGGCTTATTCATTAACTCCATTTTCCAGGCTTCTAGCTTATCAAGTTCTTTAAATTTTCTTTTTTTAATTATGTATCCAAATAACGTTATGGCAATTATGAAGACGATGATGCCAATTACGTACTGCATCGTAAGCCCCCTGTTCCAAATGCAAATATATCAGAATTTCTCATTCAAATATCGTGAAGAATCTAATGTTTTTATGATACCATGTAAACGACGATTTTTGTGTATATTTTACAAGGTTTTTCAAAGTTTTTTCAGCAAAGTCGAATTTTGACAATACGGAGGCTTATTCAATGGAAAAACGTGATGCCCATATCCATTCTCCTTTTTGCCCGCATGGGACAAAGGATTCATTTGAAGAATATATAGAACAAGCTATAAAAAAAGGGTTTTCCTCTATTACTTTTACAGAACATGCCCCGCTTCCTTCCAGTTTTAATGATCCTGCTCCGCTTCAAGACAGTGCAATTAAGCTTGAGGATGTAGAGCCATATATAATGGAAATAAAGCGGCTAAAAGAACAATATAAAAATAAAATCACTATTAAAACTGGATTTGAAATTGATTATATTGCCGGTTTTGAAGAAGAAACTGAAGAATTTTTAAACAAATACGGTCCGCATTTGGATGACAGCATTCTTTCTGTCCACTTCCTTCAATGCCAGCATAAATGGATCTGTATCGATTACAGTCCTGATACATTCGCAGAAGCGATTCGTTTAACAGGCGGTATTGATGAAGTTTATCAGCTCTATTTTGATCAGGTTTTAAAATCAATCCAGGCGGAATTAGGTCCATTCAAGCCAAAGAGAATAGGACATATCACTTTAGCGGCAAAGTTCAAAAAAAAATATCCCCCTTTCCAATCTTTCTCTGCTTCCATTATGGAAATTTTGAGAGAGATTAAAGAGAAGGGATATGAATTGGATATGAATACGGCCGGTCTACGTAAACCGCTGTGCCGTGAAATATATCCAAATTTAGACATTTTAAAATTGGCAAAACAATTGGAAATTCCGTTAGTATTCGGATCAGATGCCCATCAGGCGAAAGAGCTTGGAGCTGATTATCCTCTGATTCAGGACTTTATTTAATTCAGATTGATTTTATTGAATTACTAATTGACAATCATGGCTTGCTCTTCCGTTATAAATAAATATTGGTTAAACCATTCAATAATTTCTTTTGCATATCTATTTGCAAAATAAGTATCTTGTGGGTAGATTTGCCAAATTTCAGCCATATATTGTGCATTTAAAAAAGGCATGGTAATCATTGCTTTTAATTGCACGACCATATATTCAACTGGCCGTTTTACAAAAACTCTTTTACGATTGCCAGCATCAAATATGGTTTTCAACAAAAAACGCTCTTTCATCAGATAAGTCGATAATATTTCGCGAACAACTTGGGAATCAATTGAAAGCTCGCGCCATACAAATCTTGTAAGAGATAAGTTTTTGCATTGAAATTTTAAAAGCCGTTTAATCAGCTCGTTTAAAACGGTACGAGGGTCCTTATGTTCAAGCTCTCTAACAGCCTTTTCAATCTCGTTCAGATAGGGCTCAAAAAACATAGCAATGCAATGTTCAAGCAAACCTTGTTTATTATGAAAATAATAAGAAATATGTGCTACATTCACATTTGCCTTTGTTGCTATGTCGCGAAGTGAAGTACCAGCATATCCTTTTGTATGGAATAGATACAAGGCTGAGTCTAATATTTCCGTTTTTTTATGTGTGGCATAGGACATTTTGATCACTCACATTTCTTTAGAATAGTAGAGAAGACAAATGGACACTAGCAGCATTTACACAATAATATAAAAGATAGCCAAGGATTTGAGTAATCCCTTTTATTACATGGTTTCTTTTAAAACTTACAATTTCCTTTAAAAAGTTCTCGACACTTTCTCTTAAAAATATCGATTTTCTGATACAATAGTTAAATATTATACGATGACTTGAGGTGGTTATTGTTGTTTAAAGTCGAACATTACACAAAATCAAAAGAAGAAAACTATGCTTTAGTTATAAAACAGTTAAGTTCATTGCTTGAGGGAGAAACAAATCGGGTGGCAAACTTAAGTAATGCCAGTGCCTTACTTAATCAATTTTTAGATCGGATTAATTGGGTCGGATTCTATTTGTTAGAGGAGAATGGCGAGCTTGTACTGGGGCCATTCCAAGGACTACCCGCGTGTGTCAGGATACCGCTTGGAAAAGGAGTTTGCGGAACAGCAGCAAAGTCAAAGCAAACGATGCGAGTACCTGATGTGCATCAGTTTCCAGGTCACATTGCCTGCGATGCCGCATCCCGCTCCGAAATTGTAGTCCCTATATTAAAAGAGGGGAAAGTTATAGGGGTATTAGACATTGATAGTCCTGAATTGGACCGCTTTGATGAAATTGATGAAAAAATGCTTGAGGAATTTGTGAAAGTTTTAGCCTCTTATATGTAGGTACTACTTAAAAAAGCTGACAAATGTCAGCTTTTTTTAATTTGGTTCATTCATGTCCATATACAATTATTTTGTTTTTTCCAAGGCTTTTCGCTTTATACAGGGCTTGATCCGCCCATGCAAACAAATTCTTATATGAAGAACTATGATCATCGTTCTTCCAATATGATATACCACAAGACACAGTAATAGACGGGTTAGTGACATTAGATACGGTCTCTACTAGACGGCTGGCGACTAATAACCCCGCATCGAGCGCGGTACGAGGGAGATAAATAGCAAGCTCTTCTCCGCCCCATCTTGCACCTATATCATTTTTTCTTATATTTTGGAGAATATGTTGGCCGACTTGGACTAACACATTATCCCCTACTTGGTGTCCATACTGATCATTGACCTCTTTAAAATTATCTATGTCTATGATAATAAAGGTGCCCTCATTATCTTCCCGCATTGATTTTTCAATTTTTTTATTTAAATATCTTCTCGAATAAAGATGGGTAAGAGGGTCGGTCATTACCATTTTTTCTAGTTCTTCCTTAAGCAGTGCATTGGTAATCACAAGGGAGGAATGAAAAATCAGGGTCTCAATATTTTTGAAAATTTCCCATCGACACGCATATTTATTCGGATGAAGCAAAAGGGTATATCCTATTAACTCTTCACCGTCAAGAAAAGGAAACAGCAGAACAGTCTGAAAGGAAGGCTGAATTAAACCTAGTTTAGCCTGCACATCTCCGATAAAAATAGAAGCTGTACTATGTTTAAAATGATCTTCGGCAAATTGATTATAAAAAGAGGCATCTTCAGTTAAAAAATATGACGTGCTTACATTAGACAGTTCAAACGAAAGCTCTTTATTTTTAAAGAAAAACCCGACTTCGGCCGCATTATATGTTTCGATAAAATGTTCTTTTAAAAGCTTTAGACTTTCCGTAAAGCGCAAACTTGTATTGAGCCTTAAAATAAAATCATTTAGCATCTTTAATTCTTTAATTTTTCGCTTTGATTGCGAATACAATTTTATTTTTTCAATTCCTTGGCCAGCTTCATCACATAACAGCCGGAAAATAACTTTTAATTTTTCCGCATCTAAGGATGTATGGATTAGTAAAACTCCGTATATCCCCTGATCACCTTTAATAGGAATCACAATTTCGGTTAGATTATGTTCGATAGTTGTCTGGCTTATTTCTCCCGATGAAAAAACCTCAGAGATTCTTTCTGGTGATTGCTGGTAATTAATTTTATGTATAAGCGGATGATTCGCGGCTCCTTCTTCAGAAGTCCATACTTCAATTATAGTATTGTCCAATTGAAAACGATTGACAGTATCCAATAAAAAGATATAAAGGTCCTGTTCGTTTGAAAAATGGTGGATCATTTTAGTGGACTCGAATAATGGTTTAAACCAATTGGTATCTATATTTAATTCATCCAAACTGTGTTCTGCTATGTCTTTCACGTTTCTCACCTATCAATCTATAATCACGATCAAATCAATTTCTCGATAAAATCAGTGTTCATTGTTATTATCGATTTAATTGCTATTTTCTTTATACTTTAAGACAGTAAAAAATTAGAGAATAAAAGGTACAAGTTTCACTTAATAAATTTTACCATATAAGACATGAGTTGACTTTGTTTATTGTAAAACATATAATGAAATTTGTGTAAAATATTGCAGCCTATGTGGAATACTTTTATGTTTCATTTTATCGCTTAAGATTCTTAAGTCATATCATGTAACCCTCTGCTGCTGGGGCGAAGATATGTAGAAGATAAAATGATCAAAGAGTTTAACACATCTGTCCTTATTTTACCTCAAATTAATAATAAGGAGGAGTTTCCATGGCAAGATATACAGGTCCAAGCTGGAAACTATCACGCCGTCTTGGCATTTCCCTAAGCGGTACTGGTAAAGAACTAGAAAGACGCCCATATGCACCTGGACAACACGGTCCTAACCAACGTAAGAAATTATCAGAGTACGGTCTTCAATTACAAGAGAAGCAAAAGCTTCGTCATATGTACGGAATTAACGAACGTCAATTCCGTAATCTATTTGACAAAGCTGGCAAGCTAGCAGGTAAACACGGTGAAAACTTCATGATTCTATTAGAATCTCGCCTAGATAACCTTGTTTACCGTCTTGGTCTTGCGCGTACTCGCCGCCAAGCTCGTCAGCTAGTAAACCACGGTCACATCTTAGTTGATGGCAGCCGTGTAGATATTCCATCTTACCGTGTGCAACCAGGTCAAACTATTTCTGTTCGTGAAAAATCACGTAACCTTGACATCATTAAAGAAGCAATCGAAGTGAACAACTTTGTTCCTGATTTCTTAACTTTTGATGCTGACAAGCTAGAGGGTACTTTCACTCGTTTACCAGAACGTTCTGAATTGCCAGCTGAAATTAACGAAGCTCTTATCGTTGAGTTCTATTCTCGTTAATAGAAAAAACCTCAAGTCCTTATTCAAAGGATTTGAGGTTTTTTTGATGTTTAACTCTGCATAAGATGTCATTTCATAGCAACGTAAACATCGATCTCGTTATCCTGCTCTTCAGGCTTATATCGCTCATCCCAGACTTCAACATCCTATCCTATCCGATTATAAGCGTTCTCTAGCATGCAGAACCCCACCTTCCAATTGAATAGGAAAATGGGGTGATGATTGTTATCCTTTATGTCTGATAAGAAAATACTTCTTCTTCCCTCTTCTGATGATAGTAAATTTACCTTCAATTTTATCTTCAGCTGTCAGTTCGTAGTCTAATTCAGTGACACGGTCACCATTAATATAGATCGCACCAGATTGAATATCCTCTCTCGCCTGACGCTTCGATGGAGAGATGCCGGCTGCAACCAGTAAATCAACAATCCCATTGTCTTCTCCTGCTTCATAGGAAGGAACATCTCTAAACCCTTGCTCAATTTCATTAGCGGAAAGACCTTTAATATCTCCGCTGAATAGAGCCTCTGTAATTTTCACTGCTTGTTCGAAAGCTTCCTCCCCATGGACAAGCTTAGTCATTTGTTCTGCTAGTGCTTTTTGAGCAGCACGTAGATGCGGTTGTTCTTCGACTTCTTTTTCAAGTACTTCAATCTCTTCTTTAGACAGGAACGTAAAGTATTTTAAGTATTTCACGACATCACGGTCATCAGTATTGATCCAAAATTGGTAGAACTCATATGGAGTTGTCTTTTCCGGATCAAGCCATACTGCTCCGCCTTCTGTTTTGCCAAATTTCGTACCATCCGCTTTGGTCACTAACGGGACAGTTAGCCCAAATGCTTTTGCATTTTCATGTGATTTACGTATTAATTCAAGCCCGGAAGTGATATTTCCCCACTGGTCACTTCCTCCGACCTGCAGTCTGCAGCCTTCATTTTCGTATAGCTTTAAGAAGTCTAACGATTGTAGGATCATGTAACTAAACTCCGTGAAGGAGATACCTGTTTCAATTCTTGATTGAACCGTTTCTTTGGCGAGCATATAATTGAGGCCAAAGTTTTTACCAACATCCCGAAGAAACGTAATAACATCCATTTGTCCAATCCAGTCAAAGTTGTTGGACACCATTGCCGGATTTTCCTGAGCATCGAAATCAAGGAAGCGGGATAGCTGGTCTTTAATTTTGTTGCTCCACTCCTGGACAATTTCGGTAGAATTTAATGTTCTCTCTGCTTTTTTACCGCTCGGGTCACCGATTAACCCAGTTGCACCTCCGACTAATGCAATCGGACGGTGTCCGGCCTGCTGAAAACGTCTTAGAATTAGAATTGGCAGCAGGTGACCGATATGAAGACTGTCAGCTGTCGGATCAAATCCGCAATATAAACGAATAGACTCCTCATTTAATACCTTTTCCAACCCTTCTTCATCTGTCATTTGGTTAATGAGTCCTCTAAATCGCAAATCTTCTAATAACTGATTCATCATTATTCTCCTTTTTTTCCAAAATAAAAAACGCCCCTGCTCATGCAGGGACGGATTATCCGCGGTACCACCCAACTTGAAAGCTACTGCTTTCCGCTCATTGTCGTAACGTGACATACGCCTAGATCACGAGAACCGTGATCATCAGTGCTCCAGACCTGTAATTCGTTCTTTTATATGTACTGATTCTCACCGTCCATCAGCTCTCTAAAAAACAGGGATAAAAGAACTACTGAAAGCCTTTCATAGCATCCATGCAGATTTATGTTATCTCTTTTTTAGCATAACCTTTTCTTACTTGTCAATCCTTGCTTTAATTATCGTCTTTTCCCTCTCATTTTATGCTATAATGGGGTTGATTTTAGAGGGGGAGAAATCATGGACAAAAACGCATGGAAAGAAAAGCTCCTTTCCATTTATCAAATATTTTCAAGTGATAAAACTAAAAAAGGAGCTCGTATTACATACGGGGTAGTCTGGAATATTTTATTAGTCTTTTTAATTGTAATTATTTTAGGCACTGCCTTTGCTGGCGGGGTAGGTGCAGGCTATTTTGCCTCCCTGGTAAAAGACGAGCCCCTGCGCTCTTATGAAAGTATGCAAAAGGATATATACAACTATGAAGAGACTTCAGAAGTCTATTTTGCCAATAACGTGTACTTAGGTAAACTTCGTTCCGATATCGACCGGGAAGAAGTAAAGCTTGAAGATGTTTCAGATCACCTAAAAAACGCCCTGATTGCTACTGAGGATGAATATTTCTGGGAGCACCCTGGTATTGTTCCAAAAGCGATTCTTCGTGCTCTTTATCAAGAGTTCTCTAATTCTGCGTTGCAATCCGGGGGAAGTACCCTAACCCAACAGCTCATAAAGAACCAGATTTTAACCAGTCAGGTATCATTTGACCGGAAAGCAAAAGAAATTCTATTAGCTTTACGTCTTGAAAAGTTTTTTACAAAAGAACAAATCTTAGAAGCCTATTTAAATGTTTCACCATTTGGAAGAAACTCTTCTGGCAGAAATATTGCGGGTGTTCAAACAGCGGCTAAAGGTATATTCGGGGTAGATGCAGCTGGTTTAAGTTTGCCTCAGGCTGCTTTTATTGCAGGACTGCCGCAAAGCCCGTTTGCCTACACGCCTTTCACACAAGATGGAAAAGTAAAGTCAGCTGAGGGGCTGGCACCTGGGATTGAAAGAATGAAAACAGTTCTTACCCGAATGTATGAAGAAGAGTTTATCTCCAAAGAGGAATTTGATCAGGCGATGCAATATGACATAACCAAGGATTTTGCTCCGCCGGAACCAAGTCCGATTGAGGAATATCCTTGGCTAACCTTTGAGGTTGAAAAAAGGGCAACTCAGATTTTAATGGAGATCATTGCCAAAGAAGATGGGTTAACCATGGAAGACCTCAAGGCAAACGACGACCTTTATAATGAATATTATGATTTAGCCTATAAAAATTTAAGACAAAACGGTTATTCCATTCATACAACGATTGACAAAGAAATCTATGACAAAATGCAAGAAGTCGCTAAAAACTTCCCATATTATGGGAACGATAAACCTGAGGAAGATCCGGAAACCGGGGAAATAGTGATGGAGCCGGTTGAAACAGGTGCTGTTTTAATTGAAAATGCAACCGGCAGAATTATTAGCTTTGTTGGCGGGCGTGACCATAGCCGGGAACAAACAAACCATGCAACTGATGCTACCCGCCAAAATGGTTCGACAATGAAACCATTGCTTGTTTACGCCCCAGCTTTTGAGATTGGAACACTGCAGCCGGCTTCTATTATTCCGGATGTCAAGTTAGTTTTAGATGATGGGACCGGAAAGTCTTATGAACCGAAAAACTATAGTAAAGGCTATAATGGTTTAACAACGGCGAGATATGCATTAACAAAATCCTTTAACATTCCTGCCGTTAAAGCCTATGTCGACATCCTCCAATACCGCCCAGCTGATTATTTAAAGAAAATGGGCTTTACTTCCCTTACGGAGGGCGATTACTATAACATAGCAATGGCCTTAGGCGGGATGACTTACGGTGTAACTGTAGAAGAAAATGTAAATGCCTATGCGACCTTTGCTAACGACGGGAAATTTATTGATGCCTATATGATTGAAAAAATTGTGAATAAAGATGGAGAGACCATCTATAAGCATGAAAGCAAGCCAGTGGATGTATTCAGTAGGCAGACAGCCTACTTAACCATTGATATGATGAGAGATGTCATTACTGAAGGAACCGCTGCCGGACTGCCAGGACGCCTGAACTTCCGGGCTGATTGGGCTGGAAAAACAGGAACTTCTCAAGATACAAACGATTCCTGGTTTGTCGCAACCAATCCTAATGTAACGTTTGGAGTTTGGATTGGCTACGATACGCCCAAAACGCTAGAACCTAGCTATAAGAGTCTTTCACCAGGCGTACGGAATATTTATCTATGGGCTGATTTAATGAATGCAGCTTATGAAATCAACCCGGACCTGGTAGCACCAAAAGAGAATTTCGAAATGCCTGGCGGAATTGTGCAGAGATCCTATTGTACAGTCTCGGGAATGCTTCCTTCTGAGCTCTGCGCGGATTCAGGACTTGTGGCAACAGACATTTTTAATGCCAAATTTGTGCCAACTGAAACAGACAATAGCTTAATCGAAGGACGCTATGTAACAATTGGCGATAAACGTTATCTTGCTTTAGAAACAACTCCAGAAGAATTTACACAAGAAGGTTTATTATTGAGCCCAGAGTTCATAGAAAAAATGGGAGGAAAAAACCTGTCAGACCCTAAACAGTTAATTCCTTCAGGTGAAAAATGGTCTAAAATTCTTGTTCCTGATAATGTAATGAAGGAAAATGGAAAAGTTCCGGCGCCTCTTACAATTTCATCATCTGGCCAAACATTAACCTGGAAAGCCCATGGAGAAAATGATGTAGTAGGATATCGGGTTTATCAAAAGAAGGGTGATAATTCAGTTACTGTTGTCGGAAATGTCTTAGCTGGAAAAGATCTATCCTTCCAAGCAGGGAACGGGCAATTCTATGTAATAGCTGTTGATATCGCAGGACAGGAATCGAAGCCTTCGAATCTTATTCAGGTAGGTGAAGCCAAGCCTGATAGCTCCACTGGAGGAGATACGGAAACAACAACTTCGCCTGACCAGAGTGAAAATCCTACCAATGGAAATGGGAATGGTAAAGGCAAAGGTAATGGAAATCAAGATACCCCTTAAAAAAGGAAGAACCACGACTTAAGGTTAGAAGAAAGGCTCTATAATATTTGTTGGGGTTTGAACACAACTTTTTATTCATAAAAAAACACGTAGACATCCAATTCTTTTATACTTGAATTGTCTAGAAACAAGACAAAAGAAATGGAGTTACGTGTATAT
>NZ_JAKZKT010000037.1 GCF_022808645.1 Bacillus litorisediminis | reverse complement strand
ACGGAGTTCGGATCTCTTTTCAATTTCCCCATTGAAAACACTCCTTTAGCTTTATACTTATTATTCTATCAAATAAAAAACTGTGTGAGTAAGGAACCGTACGTATTCCTTACTTACACAGTTTATATTACACTCCCGGGGTTCGTTTTTTTCTGTTCAGCGATTTATGTATCTTTCCTCTATTGATTTCTGTTCTTCACAGCTTCATTAGTTGAACGTGCATTATTTAACCCTTTATCGCTAAATGCGTTATCGCTATTTAAATGATCTTCAATTTGTTCACTATCCATATAATCCTTTATACCAGGTTTTTTTCTATGTATATTTTTGCCGTCCTGTGACATTACGTTTACCCTCCTTTTTATTTATTA
The DNA here is from genome assembly GCF_022808645.1 of Bacillus litorisediminis. Taxonomy (GTDB): domain Bacteria; phylum Bacillota; class Bacilli; order Bacillales; family JC228; genus Bacillus_BF; species Bacillus_BF litorisediminis. Next base: position 43,341 of record NZ_JAKZKT010000037.1, on the reverse strand, counting down.
TCTGTTGCCGGCAAATTCTTATACTAAGGCTAATAAGAGGATAACCATTCTTTCTTTTCCATTTCACAATAAATTAGCGTTTTCTCCTCTATTATTGTTAATTTCTTGAAAGGAATTCCTTCGGCTAAACCAGTGAGCAAGTAAATACGTTGTAGATAAAATAAAAAATGAATATGTATACGCCCAATCAATTTTCTTATACAAATCAATACTAGCTAACAGTGGCAGACCAACAAATGCACCAAATCCACCGTAAAAAATTGCTTTTATAAATGGATTTAATCGAGGTTTAAATTGTAACAACAACATAGTTAAGACAGGTAAAACGGAAAGTCTGAATGAAAAACTCACGGTGGCTACAGGTATCACTTTTACTGGGTACGCCCACTTTCCCATACTAACACCAATCGCATCCAGAATTTCAGATATTACCATGACTAGTAAACCAGCAGAAAATAGACGGGCTGAATTTTTACGGTCGCGAAATATCACCCAAATAATCCAAGGAACAATCATCATAGCCAATGCTATCCACCATTGCCACGTAAATAAGAAACGTTCATAACCGATTCAACAGTTAGCTGATTGGCTTCAGTAATTTTTTGAACCGCTTTTTCTATTTGATTTAGCCCTTGCTGGTAAGTCATTGATTTACCCACCTTCTTCACTTTGTTCATTGGCTATTAGTTTTGTTCATTGGTCCCTATACTATACAATCCCTTTAGCGAACTAACTTCCAACAAATAAAGCGTTAGTCCTTTATTAGATCAACGCACCCCATAAGATTAGCCATGTTTTTTTCAGATCTTCACCTTAACCCATCCACATCGCCCAAACAAAAAAGGAAAATGATGAAATGGGGACACCTATAAACAAACTTGAATAAACATAGAAAAGAGACGTTTTATCTGGTATTTATGAAGATGATAAGAAACAAACTGATACTCATTAAAGTCAGAACCGTTATAACTACACCTAGCCCTAGTTCAGGGTACTTCTCATTTAAAAAATAAGTGATATCTTGAGCGTAAATTCCCATAATAGATGCGATCACCAAACCAACGATTGAAAAAACATGACGTATAATCATTATTTAATCTCCCTTTATTCCTCTCTTTAGAGTTTCTCATTCTTCCATTAACCTGCTTCTTTATGCAATAATTTCACCAAAATGCGTCACTTCATCTTGAATCAATTCAATCGTAAATCGCGAGGGGAAGAATCAGAGAAGTTTTACACTATAATGTCTCATTGATTTGGGTATTCCCTTTAACGCGAGTACTCCACTGTATACTAAATGCCGAATCCGATATTCTAAAAAGAAAATATTTATATACGCATTCATTTGTTTAACTATTTCTCCAATTACACTTCCAGTCTGAATAAAATCTTTTATTCCCTGCTTATGATGTAGCTTTTCAATTGTTTCAATGATGAGTGGATCATAATGATATTCTGGTACACCTTTAATTTGATTGTTTTTCCACAAACGTAACACTTCTTTTGTTTGGGAAAGTGTTTCCCATTCCTTATGAAATTGATTTCTCTTTTGATCTGATAAGGGTTTCTCTTCTTTATTATTTTCATAGATTATTCTTAATTTTTTTGGCTCTATTTGACTTGTATGGAGAAAAGATTGATCTTCTTCGGTTGCACAAAATCTCTCATTGAGTTCAGTTCCGTTTATAAGAAATATCTCATTAGTCTTGTCTCTCAATAAATAGAGGAAAAAACGGAGAACTGTTTGTTCATCAGCATTATTTCCATACCATATATAGATTGGTACATGATTTGCTATATCCTCAATCTCACGCAATGTATTGGTATATTTATTTTCATATTCATAATCTTCCTGCTCATAATTAATATTTTCAAATAACCATTCATTTCGATTTGATTGACCTATTTTTTCATGTAATTTCCACAATGGTCCAATCGAAAAAGAGTCTGGAAATCCAATTACTGTCTTTGGTCTTTCAAGTCCTACTCTTAAAGAACCAGCTGCAGATTCAGACGTAACGATATGAACCGCACCAAGTTGATTCCCCAGCCCATTTAAATGTCGATATTTTTGAATATGCTTATTTATTTCCTCCACCATCTTGTTCATGTCATCCTGATTTAAATAAAACGCTCTTCCTTCATCTGGCTTTCCTTCACTGTAGTTAAACGTTTCAAAATCATCACGATGATTGAATTGAAATGTCTTACACATGCTCAAGTTACTCAAATCCGAAATCGTTATATAATTTTGTATTTCGATCCGATAAACCAAAACGACATTGGGTTCTATTAAAAAGTAGATAAATGGGTGTTTGACTTTTGTTTTCATTGAAATCAACTCCTTTTTCATATCTCCTGCTGTTCTTCAAATAACCTGTACCGTTAATTTTAGATCTAACAAACCAATTTTAACATAATATTCCAGTCCTGAGATCGAGTTTGTATGAAACATGAAAAAAAATCATCTGTGATACAAAATATTCATTGTCATATCTTCAATTCTAGCAATGCTGCCATAAGTGCCATGCAGTCGAGTTTTTCGTATCGGGATTAGATACAGGGTTCTCTCTAAAAGCAGCTTCATCCAAGTTATTAAACAACGCATCTTCTTACAATTAACATATTATTTACTTTGGTTTTGTATTTGATCTTAAAAATTTATAAAAAACAAGACGATACTCCATATTGGAGGTACCGTCTTGTTTTTTAGTTAATATCTTTACTATCTTTATCTCTAATGACAATTTTATAAGGTGTATCACCAACAATATCTTTTAAGTCATCTGATTGCAGGAAATCACGAATGACAGTTTCGATATTTTTTGCTAGTTCAGGTGCTTCGCTGTCTGACTTATCTATTGTTGTTGTTATAAAAATGTTCATAGTACCTTTCTTATAGGAGTACCCAACGCCTTTAGTTTTGTACTCTTTTTTACTTAGCATGCCTTCCCAAATAACTGGCAGTATATCACTAGTCCATTTTTGCTCAATTTCCCTTTCATGAACATTAAATGGGTGGAATTTAATCGAAACTTCTTTTTGAATATCCTGCTTTTTAATACCTTCAAAAATTGCCTTCTCGATTTCCTCCGTTCGTTTTTCTGTATCTTCGATGTCCACATCTAACCTAATAACTTTAGCATCTGGACCCGTATAGCCGCTACCGTAATTATGAATTTTATAGCCCTCTTGCTGCAATTTGGGGACAACCTCTTGCAATACATCAAGCGAAAGCTCGATATCTCGATATGAAGGATCATTTGCTGGATCAACTTCAGGATCAATTGTCCTCTCTTGCTCTACTTCAACCTTAAAATCATCGTATCCTCTGGAAGAGATAACATCTTCTGTGATTTTTTTAATTTCTTCTTTTACTTGATTGTAATATTCCCCTGATCCTTTTACTGTCACATAATAAGTTTTCTCTCGAACACTATATCCTGTCCCGACAATATCATAGTTTTTATCCTCGAGTTTCTCCCGTAAAACCTCATAAATTGGCTTTTGTTCAAAAATTTTACTTAAAAATGGGATTTTGGAGGCTACTTCTGCCATTGTTGGTGAAACAAATGCAGATCCGATAAAGAGCCCGAATAAAACTAAGCAAGAAACAATCACATAGGATATTTTCTTTGCGAATATATTGCGCTGCATCTTCTCACTCTGGATACTATTTTCTTTATTAATATTTTGGTGGACTTTATCTTCAATCCGTACTGCTACTTGATCATTAAAGTAATTATTCCGGTAATGTTCATATATCTTTTTTAGCTCTTTTTCCACTAAAATTCATCTCCTTCCATCGCTTGCATTCTCCTCTTCAGTATATCTCGCCCTCTAGAAAGCCTTGTTTTTACGGTATTTGAATTTAACTCAAGTGTCTCGGCAAGTTCATTAATTTTTACATCATAAAAATAATGGAGCACAATGACTTCCCGATATTTCATCGGCAAATTTATGATTGTTTGCAGGAGCTGTTCATTCCGGTCAGCTTTAAGAAAAGAGGATTCAGTGCTTTCAGTTCTCTTGAAATTTTCAAGGAAGCTACTTTTTAACAGCAGTTGCTTCAAGCTCTTTTTCTTTAAAAAATCTTTGGAAGTATTAACAGTAATGCGATATATCCAGGATTTTAAAGACGCCTCTCCTCTGAAACGGCCTAGATATTTATAAGCCTTTAAAAAAACCTCTTGTGAAATGTCCTCTGCCAAACCTCTATCCTTCACAAAAGAATAAGCAAGCAGGTAGACCTTCTCGGCGTAGAGTTCCATTAGCTGCTCAATTACTTTTCCTGTATCTTGATAATCGATAACGATTTCGTCATTTGGGTAAATTGCATGCAATTCTTTGTTTCCCACTGTGGTACCTCCTTTCATCACTCTTTAGACATGAACAAATAATAATTGGTTTCATTTTTTTAATCTCATTATTTAATGTTAAGTAACCCATTTTTGTAAGTTTGTTCAATTCACCTGTTTCATTAGTAAAATAACTTTAGCGAAAAAAGCGTTAACCCTTCATCTTTTTGGATCAACGCTTCCCTTTAATTTAATAAATATCATCTCTTAAACGGTAATACTTCGTCCCTAAATAAATTCTAGCAGGACTTTTTTTATATGCCATTTTAGCTTAAAAAGAAAAAATGGTTAAAAAATAATTTTGGCAGCATATCAGATATATTTCTTCCGCCCCAGTACTCGTTGATGAATGGAGATAATTTATAGTAGTCTGAACGAATTTCCACTTCAATCACGTCTTATTTAAATTCTATTAACTAATCTACTAATCAAGCTAATCAGCTGAGCTCCTATTTTCAATACGGAAAATCACCCATCATATACGAAAGATGGGTGATCAACAAGTTTTTTATTCACTTTTATCGGGTTTAGACTTTACCCACTCAGCTATGTCATTAATTACATATTCCGGAATGTTGGCTGGGGAAAGATACTCAAACGGTGTGCTGATGTCCCCTTCACCTTCTGTAAAGAAATGATTTAGCTTTTGGTATAACCGATATTCAACGTTGTCCCGATGAGAAAGTTCCTCTTTCCAAATAGGAATCTCGATGTCTGATACCACTTGGTAATCTCGCTCTCCTTGAATTATCAGCAATGGTTCATTCTGTTCCTTTGCCATCTCGGCTGCTTCAATATCATTAATCGAATCCCAAAACATTGCCTGACCAAGCTGAAATTCTTCAGGAGGATTTTCTCCTGAGAAATCCGGATCATTTAACATTTCAAATTGGGCAGTAAAAAACTCATAGTCCTCAGGTGTAATTTGGCCAATTGAAAGAAGATATTCAAATTGATCAAGAACAACATCCTGAATAGTTCGTGCGGGTCCGCCCATTATGATGGCACCGGCAATATTTTGCCTTTTATCTTGATTGATCATTTGAGGCACCATCATACCGCCTTGGCTGTGACCCAGAATATAAATTTGCACATCGTCTATTTTTGCCTCTTTTTCAAGTAAACGTGTTGCTAGAATGGCGTCATCTGTTGTTTCTTTATCAACTGTATGATTTTGATCAGCTGTTGTTTTTACTGTATGTTCAAATGTCCGTTTGTTGTAACGTAATACAGCAATTCCTTTTGAAGCAAGACCGTGCGCCAGATCGCGGAATGGTTTTAATGCATACGCTGTTTCATCTTTATCACTTGCACCTGACCCCTGGACAAGAACAACTGCCGGAAATGGTCCCTCTCCTTTTGGAATCGACAGCGTTCCAGGCAGCGCAAAATCTCCTTTTCCTATCACAACGTCTTTTTCAGTAAAGGAATTACGATTACTGTATACAGGGTCTGACGCAACCGGACCCATAGACGTATTTAATAGAAAATCATCCACTTTCTTATTCTTGTCTAATCTAAGTGTAAACGGAACCGTTGCTTTCTCGAATTGAAGCTCAACTTCTACATTAGTATGGACCCGGTTTGATTCCTTGACTTCAACTCCCCCGAAACCGATAAATGACCCTGCCTGTGGTTGTAATTGTTGTTTCAGTGTGGTCCAGTAGATTTCCAGCCATTGTTCGGAGATTGATTTCTTCAAGGCTTGAGATGACAACTTTAAGGCTTGTTTATAGTTACTCGCTTCCATATTAGAAACAAATTGAACTGCATTCTGTTCGAAACGATTTTGAGATTTATTGGATTCTAAGATGTGGCCTTTCCCAGTGAGCAGACTTTGCTCTTGAGGAACACTCATGGGTATACTTAGTAGATTATGAGCATTAGGTATACTCATCGCTTCAGAACTTTCAACTAGATTCATAATTTGGTTTGTTGAACTAGAGCTGCCAGCTGGTTCCTTTCCCATCGCCATTGTAGGAATACACAAAGAAATGATTAGCCCGATTACAGTCCATTTTGTTCGTATTGGATTTTTCAAATGAATCTCTCCCTTTGTTCGTTATTAGGATCCTATGATTCTCATAAATTACGTACGTTTTTGTTAATAGAATGTTTCAGCTTTTTTCCCTTTTCTGTATTTTGCATTTAAAAATGCTGATTATGGCTGTATGTGATATGCATGTAAAAAAGCCTGGATTATACAAGTCATGCTTAAAACTTGTATATTTCAGGCTCTTTCATTTTATTTGAAAAGGCGTCTCCAATATGGATATACGAACAAAAAACCTGAAGTGAGTGCCTCTTCACATCTGGTTTTTTGTTTTTAAGGTGTTTCCAGTGCTTATTGAATGATTTCTTCTTCTGAAATTCCGTGTTCATTTTCCTTACGAATTGTTTCATGCCCTTCTTGTATTCTTCAATATTCAATGCCTTGAACAGGCTCATTTTCACTGTCCCGGCTTTGTTTTAATTCGAAATAGGCATTGAATACTTTTTCTCCGATATCTAAATTCATATGGTGACCGGATTGTATAGTGCCTTGATAGGCGGATGGAACAACAACGGCAAACGCTATTTCAGGATTATCATAGGGTGCATAACCGACTAATGAAAGATTAGTAGTTGGAACGCTTTTTCCTAAATCTGGGTCATAGACAAATGTCTCGGCCGTTCCTGTTTTTCCGGCTGGTTCATATGGAAGATCACGGAAAGACGCTCCGGTACCTTCCGGATGATGCATAACCTGATAAAACCCGAATTGTACCTGATCTATTTCTTCTTGTGTCATCGTTAAGCGATTTAGCACTACTGGGTCAAAGGTATCCAGAATCGGTCCTAAATGTTCTTGGTCTAAGATAGGTTCTCTTACTTCTTTGATTAACTGCGGTTTCATCCGATACCCATCATTTGCGATCGTCGAAACATATTGGGCCATTTGCAGCGGTGTATAGGTATCATAATTTCCTATTGAAAAGTCTAATACTAAACCCGCACCAAACTCACCTTTGAATCCTACTTGCTCGTTTGGCAAATCAATCCCCGTCGGTACTCCAAGGCCAAATTGTGAGAAATTTCTTCTAAAGATATCTAATGAATCTTCTCGCAGATACAATGGCTGGTCATATTGATAGTTTCCATCTCCAAGACCGATCGCAATTTTATACATAAAACCGTTTGAAGATTTGTAGATTGCCCTAAGATCATTGATACTTCCTAGAGGTCTTCCAAAGGTACTTTTAGGATCAGTAGCTTTAATTTTAATCACTTCATCGACTAAACTTTCCCCAACTCTTAGGACACCCTCTTCATATCCAGTTAATACTGTTGCACCTTTAACAGCGGAACCCATAACATAGGAGGTTGAAATATTTCCTAACGCGAAATCCTGCATCTCCATTTTGCCGGTTGTTTCATTCTTTTGATACAGTTTTCCCGCTATCGTCAGTATTTCACCGGTGTAAGGATCCATAATCACTACAAACGCACGATCTAAATAATCAGTATTTGAATAATTATTTCTTTTTGCAATTAGTTCTTCTTCTATTATTTTTTCAACTTTTTGCTGAAGCTCCATGTCAATCGTCAGGATTAGGTCTTTACCCCGTTCCCCTTCAGAAATCACTTCTGTATCTATAATGTTTCCATTATTATCAGTAACGGTTTTAACCTTTGCCTTTTGCCCATGCAAGAGGTCTTCATATACTTTTTCTATGTAACTGAGTCCAACGCGGTCATTTAAACTGTATCCGCGTGACGTATAATAGTCTTTTTCTTCTTGCGGAATTCCTTCTTCAGCAGACGATACTTTTCCTAATAAGGATTTCAATGTATCACCAAATTTATAGGATCTTTCCCAATCTGTTGTTGTATCCACACCCGGAAGAGCTGCTAGATTTTCACTGACAACTGCGAATTCTTCTTCAGTAACGTTTTCATTCTTAACAATTTGTGGGGTGAGAGCATAACCCCCAATAAACTCAAAGTAGATTGCAGCGACTTCTAGTTCTTCTTTCGTAAGAGACTTAATGTGATCGTCAGTTACTCGTTCCAACTGAACCTGATAAAGGCTATTAATCTTTTTGTCTTTTAAATCCTGACGGTCCTTTTCCGTGATAAGGGCCTCAGCTTCGTCCAGATGGGTCATCAGCCAAAAGTCTTTCTTTTCCCGCTCAGTTAAATCATCAGTATCTTTTTCAATCAGTAACGCCAACCGTTCCGCTACCTCAAGCATCTTACGCTGATCAGCGTATTGTTCTTGCGTATACGTGATCGCATTAAGCGGAATATTATCAACGATTATCTTCCCGTATCGATCAATCATTTTCCCCCGCGGTACGGAATTGTTTACCGTAATTTCTTCTGTTCGTTGAATAGCTTTCGAATACGTTTCCCCATTTACGATTTGAACAACGCCTAGTCTAAAAATGAGAACAGAAAATAACAAAAACACACAAAAGAATATAATATTCAAACGAAAGGGAATATGGGTTTTTTGCTTCTTTTGACCCATTGGCTTTCACACTCTCTCTAAAAATTGTTAATTTCAGTTTTATAAACCAATTTTAACATAATATCCCAGTATTGGGTCAAAATTTTCTGAAAACAACAAAAAAAACAATGAAAAATGACTTTCATCACGACCTTTCTATTTATGTTGAAGAGCTATTTACCATAACTTCAACATTAGTTACAAAATCTAAACTTTCATTTACTGACTTGTCAATATACTCAATAATTTCACTATTGTCATTGTTAAAAAGCTCCAGTTGCTCATTCATTAATTCTTCATTCATTACAAAGTCGTTGGATATCAATTGAAGTAAAACTGGTATAAACTTGGTATCGTAGCCTTCTATATCTATATTTGGAATGGTGTGCTGAAGAAATTTCAAGGAGTAATGTTCGATGATTCTTCCATTTAATCTTTCAAAATCACTATAACATGTATGTAATTTTTCTTTCCATTGCTCTGGCGATAAGTAATCGACTTTTTTAAAATACATATCTAACCAAACTTCATCAGAAATTAAGTGACATAAATACCCAAGATAAAACGGTTCATTGATCACATCCTTATATGTTTTATAAAATTTTATGTAATCTACGTGTCTATCTTTAGCACCATTTCTATCTTTAAAATGTGTCAAACCCTTGGGAACCCCCATTAGTCCATGTATATCCGGGGCTATTCCTCCTAACATAAATTCATTTTTATTTTTAATTTTCATTTTGTCAGCAATTATGGATGAAATACAATAATGCATAATTCTTGAACCCAAATATGCTCACTCCGTCTCTTTAGCTCATTTTAATTTTTAACATATCATTCCAATCGAATTCCCTATATTCTGAAAAGAATGACAAAAAAGATCATCTCCCACCGAAATGATTAACATATATGATTCCTCTAAATCATAAGGAATTAGAAGGAACATACTAAGGGGGTTTATGCATTATGCGATTAAATTACAGAAGATGGTCAGAACATCCATATGAAGGAGAGCAATTCCCCCCTGCCAATAATTCTTCAGAAGTAGGATACTGGCCAATGTTTTTTATTTCAAGGGTTGGAGATCATACATTTTTAGATTCCTTTGGTCAACGTATCCATTGGGAAATTAGAAATCCCCGTAATATTGATTGGGAAACAGAACTAGTCATCGTAGAACAAACACTGTACTCTTTAACCCCTCAACAAAAACAAATCGCACGATATTGGGGAACAGGTGAAATAACAGAGCATATCAGTCACATGATTTTCGACTTAGCTCGAAAGTATAGAATAGGATCACCGAATATAGCAAGATTACTAGGATATGTTCACGCTTCCATAAATGATGCATTTGTCATGTCCTGGTATTTTAAATATCTATGGGATGTAGCACGTCCAAATCAATATGGCAGAAACCTATCTACTGTGCTGTTTACGCCACGTTTCCCTGCCTATCCTTCTGCTCATGCTACTGTTGCCGGGTGTGCAGAAGTCATATTAAGCTATTTCTTTCCGAGAGAGTCATCTAGACTCATAGAGTTAATGGAAGAATGTGCTCAATCTCGTTTGTACGCTGGTGTCCATTTCAAAGTAGACAACGAAGAAGGCCTAAGGTTAGGCAGACAAATTGGAAAGATGGTTGTACAGCTATTAAGACAGCAAAACATATATACTTCTCCATAGAAAAAAGGATTATTTCTTATGCAGTTCCATCCATTCCCTTACCAAACGCTTTGGTGCCGCAAGTAAATAAGCTTCTTGAATCAGTTCGGTCAGTTCAACCCAGTTTTCCTTACGCGGATTGCGTATTGATACCCAGCCATGATGCCCTATATAGGGAGTTTTGAAGAAATACTCTTTCTGCAGCAACCATTCTTGCGTTTCTCGATTGGATTTGAATGACAGACTGGAGCCTTTCTCGCTTTCACCTAATCTCACAAAGGATTTTCCATTGATCTGAAAGGTAGTGTGACCAAAACCATCGATATGCTCAACAGCTTCAGGCAAAGCAAGACAGACATTCCGTGCACTTTCGAGCAAACCTAACTCTTCTTGTGAACTCATACATTTCACCTCTCTATACTCTTAAATATTGCCTTTGTAATATAAGATCGATTATCCTATGGAGTTAATAATCCCATAAAGAACTAGATCTTCATATCGATTTTCTTTCCTCACATGGTCGATTAATATCCCTTCTTTTTTCATGCCTAACTTTCGCATAACTCTTCCTGAAGCTGGATTTGAATTAAAGTGACGAGCAAATACCTTATGATATTGCTTTTCATCAAATGCAAATTGTAATATAGCTTGCGCTGCTTCTGTAGCATAGTCATTTCCCCAAAATTCTTCGCCAATCCAATAAGCCATTTCACCATTATTAAACTTGTGGTTGTTAGTTAGCGCTATTGCCCCGTATAATTCTCCGCTTTCCTTATCTGTTATGGCAAATTCAAATAATTTATTAGCAATAAAATGATCAAGATGGTGTTCAATCCACGATAAAGCATCCTCTATAGAGTATGGATAAGGCAAGTACAATGTATTTTTATAAATATTATAGTTATTACAAAGCTTAGTTACTGCTTCTGCATCAGATTTTTGAAACAGTCTTAGGACTAGCCTTTCAGTGGTAATTGTTTTATTTTGATGATTATATATCATAAGATATCCTCCCTGCACCTACATAAAATAGTTATTCCTTCTTGTAACCAACTGACCCTTTAGATGAACAAGAATTAAAAATGAAGATTCTTTTTATCTGCTTTGTTATCAACCCTTGTGGACACGTCCACTTCTATGCATTCCAATTCATAATTGGATAGGAGAGCCTCTACTATTTCTTTGCTTCCTCCCAGCAGGGAGAAATCCGAATCAAAATCTGTGTGCAAACACCAACTTTTGTCCTCAGCCCACCAATAACTTGGTGAACCGAATCTTCTTCCATCTCCCATTTCATACAACTGGAAAACATCTTCTAGTTTTCCGTAATACAACTGTCCATTTTCAATTTTTCCAGGAAAGCTATGAACTATTTTTAATAAATGATATTGAAAGTAGCATTGGATTCCTTTCGTAAAGGGTTTCAAAACTGAAACAAGTTCACGAAGCGTTTTTTCATCAATACTTCCTTCCTCAGGAATAAATAAATACCTTGGAATTCCACCTAATAAATGTGAAATTGTCCAGGTGCTTATCTCTTTTGTATAATGAAGTTTATATTTTTCAGCTAATTCTTTTAAAGTTAGCCTCTCACCAAAAACAAATTGTACCGGTTCATCTGGATTACACTGACTCCACAAAAGAGATTCATCTTTTATCGTCGAATCGAGATAGATTGGGTGCATAATCTTACAATAATGATTATATCTAGCGGGTAATAAATTCGAAACTTTACAACCTTTCCAATTTTCAAAATCAATACTTTCTTTTTCCTCTTGGATCCATTTGAATTGGTTAAAATCTTTTAGCTTTATCATTCCTTCACCTTTAAAAAATCTTCATTATTTAACGACCCATGCCCCGTTACTTTAAGAGGAAACAACATCCCTATTTAAAGGAATGCACGGTTAACGCAATATCTGATGTCCAAATCAAAGTTGTTCAAAGCACTCATATATTGAAGTAATCATTTTAGGAATCCATGAACGAGTCACTGGAACCTTGTGTATGCCTTCTTGGCAAACCCAACAAAGACCACGAATTAGCCAACATATCCCCCCAACTTGAATTTGCCATTCAATGTCATCAATATTGTCTAGCTCGCTGTATGCTCCGATTACGACCGACTTTTCAATACCACTTCCCTCTGCCTCGCAGATTAAACAATAGAGGTCACCCAAATGTGGACTGAGATAAGCGTTTGACCAATCAATCGGGACGATTGACTCATTAACAATCATGAGATTCTTGGCGTTGTATTCGTTATGAGTAATGGTTACAGAGGATCCCCCATAAAGACGAACAAGGTGTTTCGGTAGCTTTTCCAACCAAGACCTTAACAAATCAAGTTCATCATCCGAGTATAATACGTGACTTTCTATGATAAAATTTAAGTCATACAATACCTGCTCTTGTCGCTTGTAATACTCGCTGTAAACCAAGGACTCTAGGGAACCTAAACGGCTTCTAGCCGTATTTCGTATCTCAGCTAATGTCCGAGCAGCATTTGTGAAGTGTTTTGCAGTCGGTTTCATTTCAACTGTAGTTCGTCCGAGATCTTCCATTAAAAAAACATTACTTGTAGAGTTTTCATACGATTCGTATAATCTCGGACAGGGTAGATCAAGTGGCTCTAAAATGGATTTATATATTTTTAACTCTCCCGCCATTGATTCATTTCCTAACTTTGCAACGACCGTTTTACCAGATTTAAGAGTAACACGCCAAACATCAGATAAATTCCATTGACGCAAAGGCTCCCATTTCACAGCTTCTTCTAGCATGGAAAAGTAGCTGATATACGGGATCCACTTTGATGGGACTTCTTGTTTCATAGATAGTTCACCGCCTTATCTTACAAAGCTCGATAAAGTCTATTGTATAAAGTTGCTTCATTTATTTTAGATCTACAACACAATTTTAACATAATATTCCAAACAAAAATTCCTGTTTTCTGAAAATTATCGACTAAATAAAAAAGAACACATAAATTACGATTTTCATGTGGTTATAAATATCAATATTGATACAAACCTTCGCATAAATCACTATTATTCTTATTGTCTTTCCCTATCCTGCTAACCAACTGTAATATGTTATGATCAATTAGATGCAATAACTGATTGTTTCTTTTAATTAACATATAATTTAATAGAATGGGTCGAACTGGAGGGGGAAATTATGTATAAGCTGCGAGGCCATCATCTTTTTTGCCTTTTGGGATATCGAGGAATGGGCTATTCTCAAGAATACGTAGAAAATATGACACGTTTGCATCAAACCTTGCGAAACAACCCCAAGACGCGGATTCAGCTTGTAAAGGGACCTGATCATTTATGTGAAAAGTACCCTAACTCAGGTGAATACCACTGCCAAAATGACAATATTTATAACAGAGATGAGGTTATTTTAAAGAAGTTGGGGCTTAGTATCGGGCAAATTCTTAGATGGGAGGACATTGAGGCTGGTATCCGAAAGAATGCCGTTCCATCCGATATACAAACCGTGTGTAAAACTTGTTCTTGGCGTTCATACGGAGTTTGTGAAGAAGGTATTCAAGATATCATTGATGGGAAGGGCTTAAGGGAAGTTAAATAAGTCCTTCCGTTTATAAGAGTTTCACTAACCTTCTTCATTATTCAAAGATTCTTCGTAAGAAGACGTTTGTACAATAAAAGCGTTAACCTTTTCTTCTAGATTAACGCTGCCCAGCTGCTTACTCTAATAATTGGCTTTTAAGTACTTTTATATCTTCTTCTGAAAGATTCAACATCTCCTTTGCATATAAATCTATATTTCCATATTTAGTATCTATCCCATCTAAAAAGGCATGTATATACTCTGCTCTAGCCTCAAACAAGGCATCTAATACGTCCTGATCGATATTTGGCAGGTTATTATATCCAATCTCTGTAAAATTTTCTGCCATTTGCTCCAGTGTTTCGTTTGTATACAAGTAGTCTTCTAGGATTTGTTCACGGGGAACTCCTAAAATACTAAGAATCGCTGCAGCTACAGCACCAGTTCTATCTTTTCCTGCCATACAATGGAAAAGTAATGGCTGACTCGGTTTAGTTAAAAGAACTTTATACACGTTTTGGAAAGCACTCTTGTAGGTAACCATATGATGATTCAAATTCATTAAAAGTTCCCCTGGTTTGGTATTCCTCAGCTGGTCTGCAAAATCAGTATCGTCTCCAACCTGTCCTAACATCTTTTCTTCTGAAAGGATTGGTGTGTGATGCCAAGTAATATCATCAAAAATCGGATCTGGGAATCTCTCAACCTCGTCCATACCCCGCAAGTCACAGATTTTTTTGATACCCAATTGTTTGACAATTTCCCGGTCGGCTTCTGTCAATCTACTTAAATTTCCTGAACGAAATAACATTCCTGATTTTACCGTACGACCATCATTTGTCTGGTAGCCACCTAAATCCCGGAAATTAAAGCCGCCCTCTAATTTAATCTCACGTAATAGACTTTTCATATTTTACCTCTGCAAATAAGAATTTTTATATAACTTTAGCATCACAAATTTATCATACAATAGAAGTCTATTATTATCAAAAGAGTACAATAGTCTATTTCCAATGTAATAAATAAATTCTTCATTACTGAATAGGTATAAACTGACTATTCATTATGATGGTTAATTAAAATTTCTTTGCCATTTTTGGTGCGGATTTTAATTCCAGATATAAAAGGTTCTTTTAGTGAAATTTCCTTTTTTGTCAAATCTTTTGTGCCGAAAATCACATAACCTCTGACTATTATGTAGCCCTCATTTATACTTGCCGATGTAATTTTGCTTTCTATCAGATTGTCATTAATCCAATCAGTTAAAACAATTCCAATAGAGTCCTCATTCACCTCTATATTTCCTTTGTTGTTAATGAAGAAACTATATTTTATCTTTTGTTTATCAAATGTCTTATCAACATCACCTATAGAGATTAAAGCATTATCAATAAATAAATCAGCATTTTCTATTTCCTCATAGGTTATGTTCGCACAACCAGCAAGGTAAAATAAAGTGAGTACCAGCATAAATAATTTTTTCACTTAAAGAACCCCCGAAATTAATTGATACTGCAGATTCAAATCTTTTTTCTCTTGTTAATTGGTGTTTGTCTCTTTGGATATTTACTTATATTATTATCATTCTTATAAATTCGATATCCTATTTCTATAAAAACGAATAAATTTTTATTTAACATTTGACCATTGGCTTGGTCACTTCAAAAGTAAAGATAGTTATTTTTTCAACATTACTCAATAATTTCTATTTTTTTCACGGTAAAATCAGTGTAGTCCCAAACATCTTCACTTGTCCTGTCAATTAAGGTCACTTTTACTTTTTGACCCATTTCAAAATCAGATGCATGTCTGTATCTTATTGGCCTACAAAAATCAAATTTTTATCAATTTTTGTGATTTCCACTGACACAGTAAATTCATTAGAATAAGTTGAGCATCCAACTAGAAAAACCAATAATGCAAAATATAAAATTCTCAAGTTCTCCCCTCCCCTAAAGAAAAATCTACTCACCTAATGTATCCACTAGTTGAAACAGAATGGGAGTTGTTGTCAGTTCAATACCATTTTTTGAGATAAAACTTACGGTATATCGAATTTATGCCACTCACTCTCTGGTATAACTTTATTAAAATAATCTGTAGGTTTTACCTTATCGTCCTTAATTTTAAAAGTTATAATCTCTTGCATATAAGGGGGATTATGCGGTCCTTGGAAGGTTACCACTTGAACTGTAACGAAAAAAGCATCATGATCTCCTTCATCCTGAGTCATGTCTAATATTTTTTCTTTGCCTCTAAACCAATCTGCACCTACAACTGAAAGAATCGGTTCCTGTAATTGCTTAATGAGAACTTCTTCGGACAAGTCTATAGGCAATTCAAAAGCACACGAATTATTGGGAGAGCTTGTTTGCAAAAATCCAATGATCATTAAAGATATTAATAGCTTTTTCATATAATCACCTCAGTGATAGTATGTGTTCTTTCACTAAAGGTATTTAAAAATTCTTATTTATCTAACCAGTTCACTAGTAAAAATCAACAAAAGTGCTTATTTAGCGTACTTGTTCATGTTGATTTTTTTTTTATATTTCTTTTCAGTAGCTTCTCCTGAACCTAATAATAATGCCCCAACGATTATATGAATTTTTTATCAAAATCGATGCATAAGAACGAACCCTATTCTGTTTTTTTTACATAATCTTGAATCTGATGCTTTTTCACTGGATTTTTTAGTATATGTTGGTTTATTTCATTAAGTAAATACACCCCTCTAAATAAACATCCGGCAACAATTCCAAAAGCCATAATTCCTCCATAAATTGGACCCATTGTCGAAAGCAATAAAAACCCTAAAAATGTACTTAATACAATAGATAGAATTAATAACATATTTTCCCCCCTTTTATTTCTGTATTTGTAACTTATCTCTTTTGTTGGTTCAGGTAGCTTTAACCAATAACGAAGTCCTTATCCAGCAAAAGGTTCATCATTATTTCTCGGAATTACATGAAAATAACTACTTTTTCAACCATCCTGCAATACGTAGAAAATATAATAGAAACTATTATTAAAGAAATTAAATATCATTCTAATCCCCCTTTTAAGTTTTTTTATATTTGCTAATAAAAAGCAGCGGAGTGGCTGTTTTTATTTAGAAATTGTAAATTCTAACAACACCTGCTCCATTTCATCTAAAAAATTCGGTTCTTTCCATAACGTAACCGCTTTAAACTCTCCATATTTTTCAATCAATAACTCTATGACTTTATAACCGATATAATAACCAAGCCGTGTATGACTAAATTTCGTACCACCGTTAATGGAAAACCATTCTTTCTTAATCTCTGCATCTGTTAGTATCAGCAGATTTTCTTTAAAAGTAGTTATAATTTCTTGTTGGTAATGCTTCGCAAACTGGAGCCATTCCTCCCCATCATCATCAAAAGAAAAGCAAACCGCTTCGTCAGCCTCTGTAATCTTCCTAGAAAAATACGTAGCACAGCCTTCTTGCAACAACCATGTATACGGATGAGTCCAATTAAGCTTCGACCAACCCATTTCGGCTTGATCCGATATTAGATTATGAAGCACGTGCCCAAACTCATGTGCAATAATCACTTTTAAATGCTCAACCTTTGAAGAAAGCTTCTCTAAACAGAACGTTACATCAGGTATAATTTGTCGATGAGTAAACGCATTAGATCCATAACAGCCAACAATAATATGAACATCCTTTATAAATTTTACATCATAGGTTTCTTGGTAAGCTGCCACAATTTCATGTATTAAAAGTTCAATTTTTTGATTGCACTCTTTAATCTCACTCATTTTCTCAGGATACTTTTGAAGGGCAATTTTCATTTTCTCTTTGATGTTCTTACAGTGATATAAGAGGTATTCTTTGAAGTGAGGAGAAAACTTTTCATGATAGTGTTTTAGAAATTTCTCCGTAGGTTGGTAGTATTCTAAAAAATAAGGAACGGTGTTGTAAATTTTCATTTTTATCGCCTCATTTGTACAAGAATGATTAGTTCAGAATTGAAAATTTTATTATGACTGAACCATAATTCGATATTAACATAATATTCCATTTTCAGGGGAATTTTCTGAAACGTTATACAAGAAAATTAGATCGATAAATCTAACGAACTAATCACTTTACAAGTTGATATTTGTTTTCTTGTAAAAAAATAGCGATTGGAACATAAATGCTGCAGATTGGCACATAAACGGTACGGAACGGCACATTAAGAGTACGGTGCTGTAGATAAATGATGCGAGCGGCACATAAACGGTACGGAACAGCACATATGTGGTCCGCAGCGGCACATAAACGGTACGGAGCAGCACATATGTGGTCCGCAGCGGCACATAAACGGTACGGAGCAGCACATATGTGGTCCGCAGCGGCACATAAAGTATACGGAGCAGCACTTAAATGATGCGGAGCGGCACATAAGCGTCACGGAGCGGCACTTAAGTGTCACAGAGTGGCACATAAGTGTCACGGAGCGGCACATAAGTGTCACGGAGCGGCTCATAAGCGTCACGGAGCGGCACATAAATTAATGTAGAACGCACAAAAAATGGCTCGATCAGAATTCAATCGAGCCATTTTCTATTACATTTCAAATGATTTTGAAACACAAGAACCGTCCCCATGTTTCACTTGTTTCACCCTTGTTTCTGAAACAGAAGAACCGTCCCTCTGTTTCACCCCTCTGTTTCACCTCTGTTCAATAACTGATTAGGTTCGTAAAGATTCGGTAGGCGCCTGGGACTTGGCTTTCCATTTGTCTATAGAAGACTAAGTTGGTGTAGAGGTAGGTTCCTTGGCCATATTGGGCTAGGAGAATGCCGCTTTCGAATGGGGCTTCGCCTGGGTCTGCCATGGTTAGGAATGTTTCATAGTTGGAGTCCCACTGCATTGGGAAGTACAGTCCTCTTTCCTGAACCCAGTTGGCCCAATCATTTTCTGTAATCTGATTCGGATAATTAAAGAGTTTATGATCCGGTTTGGTTACGGTAACAGCGGCATTTTCATCGGTAACGCGCCATCTAATTGAAGGACTCCCGATCGTGATTGGGTATGGCGCTGTTTCTTCAATATTCCAATTATCATCTGGTTTATGATATTGAACCACTAAATGCCCGCCATTTTCAACATATTCTAATAATCGGTGATTATTTTGGGCAAGGTCTTCTCTTGATAGATAGGCCCGAATCCCAGTTACAATCGTGTCATACTGAGATAAGTCTCCTGATGATAAGTCTTCTTCTGTCAATTTCGTAACATCAAATCCTGCATTGATTAAGTAGTCCGCTACTTTATCAAATCCGCTTTCTACATATCCGATTTTTAGATGATCTGGCTTTAATAATTCAAAAGCTACTCCATTGATGACCGAAGGATATTGGTAATACGAATCTTTAATATGATCATAAGAAATCTCTTGTACAGTAGTATTAAATGTTTTACCGTCTGCTATTGCTAGAGCTTCAATTTCAAAATCTCCCGCTTCGATATGTGCTGGTGGAGTTAGGTTAAAGGTCACTTCCTTTTCCTCAAATCTTTCTGAAAAGGTTAGTTCGGTTTCAACCGGGTCGCTTGACCAGCCCTCAGGGAGATTTAAGGAAATCGTTGCATGTTTCTCTCCAGCAAAGTAATTTTTCACTTTAACAGTAACAGGGATCTTGTCTTGAATATCGGCAGTGTTTACGATCACATTTTGCGGAGTCGGAGTTAGGCTTAATTCTGGTAAAACCGCTACCGTTTCTTCAAGCTCCTGAACGGATTCAGTCGTGTACCCGTTTTCTTTAAAAGCAATTTTGCTTTGGATCGTTGGCTCACCATACGGGTCAAAATAATCAGCTTCATCAGGAACCTGAATGTCAAATACAATGGTTTCAGAACCACCTGATTTTAACTTCGAGATGGTTTCAGTACCACTATTTTTCCAGCCTTCAGGTAAAACAAGAGATGCTTGGACTTCATGGATGTCCTTTTCACCATTATTGGTGATGGTCATGGTGACCTTTGATTTCTCACCGCTAGTCAATACATAAGAATCAATGGTTGTTTTCACTTCAAGACTAGATGAGACAAAGCTTGCCTCTTTTAGCTGTTCAGCCTTGATTTCAAGCTTATGGAGCAAATCCACTTTAATGTCTTCATTTAATTCAGCTTTTGTCACTAAAGCTACTAATCTTTCCACATCTTTTAATGCGTTTTGAACTTTAGGCAAGATTGCTTCCCGATTTGGATAAAGTTCCACAATTTCATCTAAGTTCCTTTGAAGTTCAACCAATTGGTCCTTTAGTTCCTCCTGTGGCACAACCTCGGCCCAGTCCGCAAGATTATATGGGATACCAGCAAATAAATCAGGATTATTAGCTGAATCAGTTGCTTTTACAAGTTCAATTTTAACTTGTCTAGGTTCAGCCGGAATATCATTACCCATACCCTGGCTCTTGTGCATATATCTAGATTCCTCACCAAGCTGCGGATAAGTCATTTGATAAATTGGATCATAAATCCCGATTTCAATCGAGGTGGATTTCTCTGGAACTGAGTCTGAAGCTGCAGGTAAATAGACCTTCTTAATTTGCCAAGGTGTTAACCCTTCCTCGAAATGTTCTGGGAATACCGCTGGATCAGCTGCATCTTCAAATGCTTGTAAAGATAAAATGGTTATAGCGCGGTGATGCCCGTGCTGACTATCTACATTTCGGAATGAAGGCATAACAATATCCGGCTTGTACGTTCTGATAAAACGAATAAGCCGTTCATAGGTGACATCTTCTCCCCATTTTTCAAGGGTTTCGCCAGGTGATTTTGAAAATCCAAAGTCATAGATCGCATCGGATGTAGTGTCACTTAAATGATAGGCTTTTACACCAGTAATTTTGGCTGCTTCAATCATTTCATTGGAACGAATAATCCCAAGGGCATTTCCTAGTTCTGTTCCAATTTCATTTTGGCCGCCTTCCCCCCGATTGGCGATTAAGCTAGCTGTTTTGACACCTAGCCCCCTTGACAAGTAAGCAAGAAAATCACTTCTTTCATCATCCGGATGTGCACCCGTATTTAAAAAAGTAACAGTCGTACTAAGAGGTTTCAACACGTTCCAAAGCTCTGCATCTGGTTCCTCGTCCGTTGCAGAAACCCCTTGAAAAGGCGGCAGAAAAGCAACTAATAACAAGATTGATACTAAAAGCTTACATATCTTTTTCACCTATGTAACCCCTTTCATTAATTGTTTTTACAAATGAAAGTTGCCCTCCTTCCTTTATATAGTTTGTTAGTTAGGATTACTAACTTGAGTGCATCATACCACTTTTTCTGAATTATTTTAATATTACAAATGTAGCATTTAAGGATAGGTCAATAGTTATATTTTCAGTTACAAATCAGTTGTTTAATCAGGACTGTTTTCCTATTGTAATGCATCTCCCCACTTCCAAGAGTTATTTTCCTCCTACCGAAATTACACTGCCCTCTGCCTAAATTAAACTTCCCGCTACCGACCCCGTAAATTCCATCATACCGAGAGTAAATTTTAACGGTTTCGAATCGAAAATTGGTTAATTTGTCTTCAAAAAAAATAGACTGTAACTCCAAATAAATGGTATAATAAAAGCATCTAGGAAAATATTCCATTTATATTTGAGCCACTAAAACTGTTTAGATGTTTTGCTAAACAGTTTTTTTGTGTTTAAAAATGGGTGAACAAACCGTCTAAATTACAAATTTTTATAGAAGGGGCTGTGTTTGATGGAGTCATTACCTTGTTTAGGATGTAAAGGGTTGTGTTGCGGCCCGGTTCCTGTCACTGAAAACGAGCTGAAAAGAATTAAAAAGAAAATTAAAACTATGCCTTCAAAAATACGTTCAGAGCTTGAAAGTCAAAATAGATATTTTGGAACCTGCATTTTCTACGATATCAACAAAGACAGATGCGGCATTCATTCGGTCAGACCAGAAATCTGCAAAATGTTTGGGTATTACAAGGAACTTGTCTGTTTTCGAAATCCGGAATTAGCAACGAAAAATATGGAGCCATCTGATTCTAAAGAACATACAGGAATGTTAACGATTGATTTTACATGGGACGATTTTAAGTAACAATTTTATAAATGATCACCTACCACGGGGAGTTCCCTGTGGTTTTTTATTTGTGTATTTTGCTCCAAATTTTTGAAATACTAATCAAAAACTAAGAGGGATAAGAAAAATGAACAAAAAATCATTTGCTGTTTTCGGGTTGGGACGGTTTGGAGGCACCATTGTCAAAGAATTTTATGATATGGGCATAGAAGTGATCGCAATCGATAAAGATGAGACTAAGGTGAATGAGTATTCTAAATATGCTACCTACGCTGTATGTGTAGAAGTCATTGATGAAACAACGATCAATGAACTTGGAATTCGCAATGTCGATCATGCCTTTGTTTCATTTGGGGATAATATGCAGTCCAGTATATTAACTTCATTGTTATTAAAAGAATTTGGGATCCCGAAGGTGTGGGCCAAAGCGCAAGATGATCGTCATGCAAAAGTTCTTGAAAAAATTGGAGTTGACAGAGTAATCCATCCCGAACGTGATGTGGCCAGAAGGATCGCCCATCATATTGTATCCGAGAAAATGATCGACTTTATCGAGTTATCCAAAGAATTCAGTATCGTGGAAATTGTGGCAACAGATAAGATCGTGGGACGAAGCTTAGGTGAGCTAAATATTCGGGCACATTACGGATGTACAATTGTGGGTATACAGCGTCATGGATCATTTATCGTTTCTCCTTCTGCTGAGGAAATCATTCAAAACGGCGATGTGTTAATTGTGATTGGGCATAATAATGATATCGCTCGATTTGAAGACAAAGGTGTCTAATATGAAAGGTAAATATATAAATCTAAATCCTTCCCAGCTGCTTGTATTGGTATTTATATTTTTTATTATTATAGGCGCATTACTGCTTAAACTGCCTTTTGCCACTGCCGATTCTATCAGTTGGATAGATGCCCTTTTTACAGCGACATCGGCTATGACAGTAACTGGTCTAGCGGTGGTGGATACAGGAACTGCCTATACCCTTTTTGGTCAATTAGTCATTCTTATGCTTATACAAGTTGGCGGCTTAGGAATAATGTCATTCGCCGTCCTCATTTTTATTGTTCTCGGCAAAAAAATTGGTTTCAAAGAAAGAATCATTGTACAGCAAGCTCTCAATCAAACCTCCCTTGGCGGAGTGATAAAATTAGTAAAAAACTTATTTATTTATTCCCTTACCATTGAACTTATTGGAATGATCCTTCTCGCAATGAGATGGGTACCCGAATACGGTTGGGACAACGGAATCTATTATAGTTTTTTTCACGCTATTTCTGCTTTTAATAATGCTGGGTTTTCAATTTGGCCAGATAGCCTGATGAGGTATGTGGGAGACCCAGTGGTAAATCTAGTTATCACTTTCCTATTTATAATTGGTGGAATTGGATTCACAGTCTTGTCTGATATACGGCACAAGCGGAATTTTAAAAGACTCAGTCTACATTCAAAATTAATGATTGTAGGTACGATAGTACTTAATTTGTTCGCACTTATCGTTATTTTCTTTCTGGAATCCAATAATCCAAACACATTTGGGACGTTGCCATCTTTGGGAGATAAAATGTGGGCAGCCTATTTCCAGGCAGTTACGCCGCGTACAGCTGGCTTTAATTCTCTTGATATTGCAAGTTTGCATGAAGGCACCATTACACTTATGCTTCTCTTAATGTTCGTAGGTGCAGGGAGTGCTTCGACTGGGGGAGGAATTAAATTAACAACATTCATTGTCCTTGTTTTATCCGTTTTAACGTTTCTAAGGGAAAAGCGGAATATTACAATTGGAAAAAGGACGATTAAAGATAAATCCGTTTTCAAATCTCTGGCGATTTTGACAATCAGTAATTTGTTTATCTTCTTAGCTGTTTTTTTATTAAACATTATCGAGCCAATCCCCTTCTTAAAACTGTTATTTGAAGTTATTTCTGCTTTTGGAACCGTGGGTCTTTCTATGGGGATTACGGCAGATTTATCTGTGATTGGGAAATTCATTATTGTTCTTGTCATGTTTTTGGGTAAATTAGGACCTCTGACCTTGGCATTTTCACTAGCAAGACCAGAAACAGAAAAAATAAAATATCCGAGTGAAGATATATTAACGGGTTAAAAAAAGGATTGTTTCGGCAATCCCTTTTCTCATTGATACAGATCGCCATCATTTCTCACTTTATGAAGCGGCTCATTGCAAATGGCGAAAGATCGATTTTGGTTTTCCCTGAAATGATTAATTGACTTAAAGCCTCCCCCACCGCACTGACAAATTTGAAGCCATGACCTGAAAAACCAGCAGCAATTGCAACATTTGGATAATCAGGATGTATATCAATTACAAATTTTTCATCGGGAGTCAGTGTATATATACAGGTTTTTCCGGTTTTTAAAGTTTTGGTTCCAGGCATAAAATTATGCAAAAATTGCACTAGATCCCCTTCATCTCCTTGGTTCTCCCCAAATCCCGGGATGGATTCGTCGGGATTGATACGTTCTCCCCCGTCATGTCTGCCGACTTTTAATCCGGAGCCATTAATACTCGGAAATCCATAATAAAGACCCAAGGTGGTTTCAAATGCAAAAGCTGGGAATGTTTGATGGCGGTATAGATCTTCCTCTGCTTCAAACCAGGCAAATGTTTTTCTTACCGGGGTAAGCGGAAGCTGCAATCCCAGCTTTGAAAGAAGACTTCCCGACCAGGCTCCGGCTGATACCACTAATGAATCTGAGGTAAAGGTCTCGTTGTTGGTTTTAATAGTCACGCCATTGTCATGAACAGACATTTCCTTTACTCTGCTGTTGGTTATAATAGTTGCTCCTTCTTGGTCAGCCAGTTCGCGATACGCCTCAATACAAGCCTCGCTTTTTAGCACGCCAGATGTCGGTTCAAAGCAGCCAATATAATCTTCGGGTAATGAAATACCGGCCCAGCGCTTATTCACTTCATTTGCATCAATAACTTCAAGCGGCAACGAGTAAGTCTTAGAGCTCTTAATTATGTTTTGGATAAACTCGGATTTTTCTTCGCCAACATTAAGAACCCCTGTTTGCAGAAATAATGGTCTTCCCGTCGCATTCTCTAAGTCCTCCCATAATTTTTGAGCTCTCAGAACTAACGGAACATATTCTTCTCCTTCCGCATAGGCATATCTGATGATTCTCGTATCGCCGTGATGACTTCCTCGATTATGGGGAGGGGTAAAGGTATCTAGTAATAACGTACTTTTACCACTCTTTGCTAAAAAATAGCCTGCTGCCATCCCCATAGAAC
Organism: Bacillus litorisediminis; assembly: GCF_022808645.1. Classification (GTDB taxonomy): domain Bacteria; phylum Bacillota; class Bacilli; order Bacillales; family JC228; genus Bacillus_BF; species Bacillus_BF litorisediminis. The sequence goes on along the minus strand of NZ_JAKZKT010000037.1, from coordinate 17,910 downwards.
CTGCACCGACAACAATTACATCATAATGCATAGTAACTAACCCCCGATTTTAAATTGATAGTTTCTAACTTAACATTAGCGAGGTGAATTCGGCAAGAACGTACCGCAGCTTCGATAGTGAGTTCTTAATCATAAAAAGTCATATGCGTCTTGTCTTGGCGGTAATAATCGAGCCGATCCTGAAGAGTACCGGTATGAAACTCAAATTTATGGCCATCGGGGTCTGTAAAATAGACTGATTTTTTATCCCTGTCATCCCTTGTCCGGCCTGGAAGTATATGTACATCAAGCTTTTTCAAATTTTCATAGATTTCATCAAAGTCTTTATCCTCTACCGAGAAAGCAATATGTGTATAGGAATGGTGAATTTCCTTGCGCGGAATATCTTTTTCTTCGTTGAGGGCAAGCCAAAGTCCGTTCAAATCAAAGTAAGCAGTGGTTCTGCCTTTCACCAGCAGCTTAGCACCAAACACCTCTCGATAAAAATGAATCGATTCTTCTAAATTTGAAACCGAAAACAATAAATGATTGATTCCCTGAATTTTCATTGTACCACCTCTACCCTATTTTACCATTTTAAAAGCTAGGTTTATCATTAAGGGATAGTATACAAGACTTTCTTTTGTTTATCCTTCCTTTTAGGTTCTTTAAAACACACCTGCTTCCGTCCTTTAGAGACCAAAATTCCTTTTTATCTACTTTTGTCCATAATCAACTGAATCGATCAAGATAAATCATAAAAAAATAGCAGCCATCCTTTTAAAAAAATGCTGCTATTTTTCCATTACCTATTAACTTGGGTCATTTTCATCTAATGATAAAGTCGTTACGCTCGTATATTCCCCTCTTTCAATTTCTTCAGGAGTTGCATCCTTTTGTAACTGATCTTCTGTGTTCATGCCTTCTGCAATGGTTGGTTCATCTTTTGCATGGTCACGTTTTTTCATGTAAAAACACTCCCTTCACGTGTACTTTTCCCCGTGAAAGGAGCTTTTATCCAATTATTCATGACTGATACGTGATCGCTCCCAGTGCTCCTGCATAAGATCCGTGTTCGACAAAAATGCTTTCATGCTGAAGCATTCCGTCAAAGCTGCTGATCACTTGCTGCAAAGCTGGATTATTTGCGATCGCACTGCCTACGTAGACAAATTTTTTAACCCCAAAAGGCTCGGAAAACTGTTTGGCCAATAGGACAATCGTTTCCCCAATCATTTGAAACAGCGCAGCTGCGACATCCTCTTTCTTGCTTTCTCGAAGGTCCGGCTTTCCGAAATTGGCAGCTGTCAGGTTTCCAGGAATTGGCGGTTCTTCATCTTCATATAAATCTCTCACTAAAAGATCAACACTTCCCCGCTCTCCTTGTTGAGCTAGCTGCACCACTTTTGAAAAATCTCGTTCCTGCAGCAATAACTGACTTAATCCATTGATTGTACCTCCGCCAATCCCAGAGCCAAATAAACGATGAAAATTCTCCCCTTGGACAATATAAAAGGAGGTACCAGTTCCGATACTGATAATCAAGTATCGATCCGGTATTTGAATCTTTTCTCTTATCATCAATTCACGTGTACCTATACAGACGGAGTCAAATTCTGGAACTAGAGTTACATTAGCACCTCCTAGTTTTTCCTGAATTTTATGGGCTTTTCCGCCAGTCACTTTAAAGTCAGCAGCAGGGGTCAACATTTGCAGCCAAGAAATGGCCTGATTGATTTCATTAATTGGAAACCATTTGTAATGATGGCGTCCACTTTCCTCATATACAATTTTTAACAAGCTTCCCCCTGCGTCAATTCCAATTGTTTTCACTCAGAGAACCCCTTTTTTAATGTAGTTTTATGCCTCTACACAACGGGTGATTCAATGTTAAATCTGGTTGTACTGCCTGTTTGTGTGGCGATAATATCCAGTCTGGCATCAATTCTTTCCTTTAGTTCTGGCACGTGAGAAATGATGCCAACGAGCCGGCCGTTGCCTTGCAGCTCGAAAAGAGTCTCGATGGCCTGATCTAATGATTCAGGGTCTAGTGTACCAAACCCTTCATCAATGAACAAAGTTTCAAGCGAAACGCCGCCTGCATATTGCTGAACTACATCAGCTAATCCTAAAGCTAAAGCTAATGAGGCCTTGAAGCTTTCCCCTCCGGACAATGTTTTCACATGGCGTTCCTGACCCGTATACTGATCATACACTAAAAGCTCAAGTCCGCTTTGAACATTTCCCTTTGAGCGGTCTGGTTTACGGATTAACATATAGCGGCCGCTCGTCATATTTTTCAGCCTGCCATTTGCAACCTTTAATATATCGTCTAGAAAAGCGGCTAACACAAATCGTTCAAATGATAAACGATATGTATTCTGCCCTCTCGAAATGTCTGCTAATTCTCCGATGATTTTATATTGATTTTCATGCTCACGGATCTGTTCCGTTAATTTTGATACTTTATCTAAGATGGTTTCGTTTCTTTGCAGCTGATAAGAAAGTGTTGAAACCTTGTCTTGAGCATGCTTGAGAATTTGTTCATGCGCTTCCGCTTTAGCTTTCAATTCCGCTAAGTCTGGCATTTTTACATCCTTCAGAATCCGATTTAGATCCTCCAATCTGTCAGTGACAGAACGGATCTCCTCCCAATAGTAGCGGACCTTTTGTTCATAATCTTTGGTTTGATCCGGATTCATTTTCGACTGTTCATAAACCTGGTACGTCTCAAAGCCTTCCGCTTTTAGCTGTTCTAAAAATAGCTCTCTCTCCTGCTTTAAGCTTTTTTGAATCTCAGCTAATTGCACATCAAGGCTTTCGAGTTTTCCAAGTGTCGTATTATAATATCCTTTTATATCCTGATAAGCTTTTTGTGTTTTTTCCCATTCTTGTTCGATCTGGTTTAGTTTTGCTTTTAAAGAATTCAGTTTTTTTTCATATTCTTCAAACGACTGAATATCTTCAGGCAATGATTTTTGGATAAAGTTGAGCTGAGATTTGATTTCAAGCAGCTCTTGTGAAATTTGATGGTCGGTCTCTATAGCTTTCCGGCTGCTTTCTTCTAATTGAACAACGAGCGCTTGTGATTTTTCAATCGAATCTTGCAGAGTCTCGAGTTGTTTTTGCACCGTTTCTGTATCTGTAAGCTGTTGCTTAAGCTCCCGAATTTGCTCACGAATTTCTGCTATGTGATGTTGCAATGATTCCTGTGTTATGTTTACTTGAAACTCCTGTAATTCTTTTAGCTGCTCCTTGACTAAACTTTGCTCATAATCCCGTTTGTTCACTAAAACAGAGTACTCGTTCTTTACTTTGAAAAGTTTGTCCTCCGTTTTCTTTTTATTTTCTTTATAAAGCTTAAATTCATTGGAATCAAACGTATCTTCTTCGGTGAACTCAGCCTTCTTCGGATGCTCAGTAGATCCGCATACGGGGCATGGTGCTCCATCCGTTAATGAATGTGCTAAAATTCTCGCCTGCTGATGATTCCATTCCTGTTCAAGCGCTTCAATTTCAGCTGTTTCTTTATTATATTGAACTTCTAGTTTTTCCAATTCCGCTTTCTTAGCCGCGATCGAGAGTTCTAAATTTCCAATTGAAATGATAAGCTTTTGCGTATTTTCCATCTTTTTCAGAGCATCGACAAGTGCTTTGCCTTGCGCTTTTATTTCATAGATGGCTAATTGCTTCTGATGAAGCTCTTTTTCTTTTTTCTGGCCGTCACTAACCTTCTCTTTTTCGGCCTTCAGCTGTTTTTCGATCTCTAGTTTTTCTTGCTTTGCTATTTTCTCTTTAACTTGCAGCTCGATAAATCGTTCTTGAACTTTTTGAAGGGATTCCATCTCTTTTCGGAGCCCTTCTAACTGCAAGATTTCATTAGTGAGCTTCTTTTGATACGGCTCATTTTCCTTTAGTTTTTCGATTTTCGCTTCTAGCTCCTGCATCATGTGCAGATATGAATCTCTTTTTTCCGTTTGCTCCTTTTTGAAGGATTCAACCTGGGTTTCTTCTTTTTTCAGACGGACACAAACTTCCTCTTGCTGAAATAGACGCTCTGCTTTTCTCGCATTTTCAATCGACCGTTCTAATGATTGAACCCACTCCAGTTTCGCGTCGAGCTCCTGTTTTTGTTTCTCCAGTTGGGTCTTATGCTTAAACTGCTCGACGATTTGCTCTCCTCGCAAGAGAGCAGCCTGAAGATGATCCCGCTCGACTTGTTTCTTCTCAACTTCTTCTTTCTCTTGTAAAAGCTTGTCCCGTATCGATTCAATCTCAGCTGCTAATAATTCATGAACCTTATCATAATGAATATTTTCGGATTCAATCTCATCCTTTAATTCTTCGTTTATTACGACATTAACATCCCTGAGCCACTGTTCCCTTTCAGCCAGGGTCCCTTCAATTTTCAGCTTCCACTCCTGCGCCTTTTCTTTTAGCTTTTCTTCAATTCTCTTATAGGTTTCGGTGTGGAAGAGCCTCTGCATAATGACCTCTTTGTCTTTACTGTCAGAGGTCAGCAGTTTTCTAAATTCTCCCTGAGGAATCATCAAGATTTGCTTGAACTGATGAAAATCCATTTGCATCAGTTCTTTTATTTGTTCATCGACTTCGCGCACGTTGGATCCTAACAGAACACGGCTGCCATCCGGTTTTACTTCATAAAGCTCCGCCTTAGCCCCGATTGTGGTAAATCCATCGCCGCGGGATTTCTTTTTTTCTTGCTGAGGAGCTCTCCAAATGTAATAGTTTTTTTGTCGGAGCGTAAAGGTTAAAGACACTTCTGTCGGACAATCATCGTCGGCAAAATGGCTGCGTAATTCCGGCCCGACCCTATCTTCTCCACTCGCCTTTCCATATAAAGCAAAACTGATGCCATCAAAAATCGTCGTCTTCCCGGAACCCGTTTTCCCTGAGATCAGAAACATCCGCTTGTTTTGTAAAACGGTAAAGTCAACCGTTTCCTGGCCAGCATACGGTCCAAATGCCTGCATCGTTAACTGAAGAGGTCTCATAAGGTTACACTCTCCTTTTTCTTCACTTCATCAATCACCTGTTCGAGCCATTTTTTCTTTTCAGCGCTGAAGGTGGCCGTTGTCATTTCCTGATAAAAAATTTCAAACAGCTCAACCTCTGACATTTTATTTTGCTGAACCGTTTGATAAATTTGTTTCTGCTTCGCATCCATCCACTCTACTTTTCTCTCTAAATGAAGAACGTTAGGATACACATGGCGTAATTTTTGAATCGGATCATGCAATGTTCCTTCATCCAAAAGACTTACTTTCAGATAGTCCTCAGTCTTTTGATTTTTATAATATTGCGGATCTAATAATTCATCTAAATATCCTTCAATTTCCCGCATGTCTCTCTTCGGTTTTAAAAACCGTTCCGTCCTGTGTGCAACACCCTTTTCATCAATCTCAACAATCGAAACCGACTTCTTATGACCCGCTTCAGAGAATGAATATTTTAATAGAGACCCCGCATAATGAACAGTCGGATGGGATATCGCATGCGGATGATGCAGATGGCCAAGAGCTGTGTATGCAAAAGGTGCAAAATTTTCAGCTGATACATGCTCCGCTCCACCTACAGAAAGTGTCCGTTCCGAATCGCTCGACTGGCCCCCGGTAACAAAGGCATGTCCCACTAATACATTCGGTTGATCCGATGATAGAGATGGTTCGATTTGCTGAATGATCGCCTTCATCGCTTCATCATGGGTCGCTATAGCTGGATTTCCGATCACCTCTCTCACCGTTGCTGGTTCTGCATAAGGAACAAGAAAAAAGTTGACTCCTTTTATATGTACAGGCTGGAATGCATTTGGCAGCTTTCCTTCTAAATAGAAGTGAGTATGTCTGTACCAGGAGGAACCGAAGGATAGCCGCTCCGCACTATCATGATTCCCCGCAATCGCTACAATTGGTATCTTTAATTCTACATTTAATGTAAAAAGTACATCATTTAACAGATTGACTGCATCCGTTGGCGGTACTGAACGATCATACAAATCCCCGGCAATGACGATGGCATCAGGCTCCTCATGTTTTACTAATTCAGTAAACTGCTCCAGTATGTATGCTTGGTCTTCTGTCATGTATAAACCGTGGACAAGCTTTCCTAAATGCCAATCGGCTGTGTGAATAAATTTCATTTGGTCCCCTCCGAACATTCGTTCTTTTCTATTCATATATTGGACACAAGAATCGTGATATCCTTCTTTATTTAATCCTAACTATTATATCACCCATAAAAAGGCTAACAAAAAGAGAAATCCTCCCATCTTAGCGAGGATTTCAATCTTCTTAATGGTGGAGCTTTTCCGGAAGGCTTTGGATGGAATGTATCAGCGTATCGAGCTTATTTTCGATTCGATAGAGCAAGAATAAAGTCACGACCACCGGAAATCCCACCTCACCCACAAGAGAGATCCACTGATCCATAATTGTATCACCTCCATCTTATTTGGGGTCTGACCCCAGTATAAGAAAAGGGGCTGCTAGGATACAGCCCCTCATACATTATGCTCCAAATTCATAGTCAGTTACATTGCGTTCAACCAGTCTGGCACCTAGGATGGACACGAAATCGCCGCTATTTGATTGGAAAATATTTTGCGTTAATATCGTGTTCATTGCCAGTTCAACGGCAACTGGGTCAACCGGTTCGATCGGGTCATTAATCGAAATTCGGCTTACCTTCCCCATTTGCGTACCAAACTCTAATTCTAGTGTTTTAGCCATTTAAAGTTCCCCTCCCTTCGTTAAAATCGTCCCCTCATTAGGCTGTAATGTCGGCTGTGTCATTTCTTTCTACTGAGAATAGCGGTACAGAACTGAGGGTCGCTATAGCCTGTGCAGTGGCCAAAATTTGATCTGCCGTAGCTGACTCCTTCACTGCATTGTATGATTTCGACTTTAGGACCTGCTTCCCATCCTGGTCTAATCCATGATCATAGAATAGACGAATCCGGGATTCTGATAGATTTGCAGTTGCCATACGTCTCACCCCCCTTCACCTTTTAAATAGACGGAAAGAGTGAAAAAGGGCAGGGTGAAATAAAAAAACTTTCATAGTTGACCCATGTTTTTGATATTTATGTAATTCACCGAGGAACTCAGGTCCCCATATGAATTAATGCCAAATTTTGTATCACATCTTCATTTTTGTCCTGAAAAAATGATTTTTTTCTGTGCATTTTACTCATTTTTCCCATTATCTAACCGTTTGTCCTAATCGTTTTAAGGGGCAATTACATAGGTTGTATTAGACGAAGTAGGGGGTGAAAACAAATGTCTGGTGGACACAACGGCGCATGGTTCGCTTTATTGGTTGTATTGTTTATTCTGTTAATTATTGTAGGTACTTCCTTCTATAACGGATATTAAGCTTAACCACATAGTTGACAGACTCAGGAAGCGTACAAGCGCTTCCTTTTTATTTTTTTATTTATTTTAAACTATGAAAATGAGTACTCAGATAAGAATGGCTTATAGAAATTGAATTTTTCTTCATTTAAAATAGGTCTCCCCAGCCGTACATCCTTATAAATTTCGATATTTAACTTTTAATTTTCTACACTTGTCCAAGCCTTCTCTTGTTAATTCCATATTATGTAGTAAGAGACGAAAATCTCTTGACATAGTTCCCTCCACTGTTACCATGTTCACCCCCCTGGAAAAAGCGTATGAGATCGAATCATACGCTTTTTCATTTTTGCTTATTCATTTAAGTGACCTGAACGGTTTGGATTGAATAAATAGCCATAAAAAATGGTCAGCAACTTTGTGCTGACCATACTAGCAAAGAATGGCTAGATTATGGAGGAATTCCGGTTCAAAAGCGGCGAAGTAATTTTTCGGTATACACCCTAAAAAATGGAGCAGATGGCATTCACAGCCCATCTAAATATCATTGCCATTCCCTGCTGCATCCCGTTTATACATCCTCCACGCCCCTTACAGTGGGTCTCCTATAACTTATTCAATAGAAGGCAATTTGTTTGGACAAGATAAAAAATTTTTTTGGAATTTCTTGAGAATTAAAGGAAAAAATCCTAATAAAGAATGAAAAGGATACCAAAATAAACGGCCATGGTTACAAGGCCAACTGGAACTCCAAATTGTGCCCACTCTTTACTTGTAATATTAAGCTTTCCAGCAGAAATAATGTTTGGAATATTGCCTGGAATCAGCATACCGCCACTAATAAGAAGGCCCAAAAGAATGGCACGGATTGTTTCAGAATCCATCTCAGGACTTATTTCAGCAGCAGCAAGTGTTGCATTGTCTAAAACAGCCGAAATCATATTAATCCAATATAAAAGCATTGGGTGTAATCCAAGAACATATTCATTAATTAAAGGTTCAAAACCGTGACCCAAGAAAGTAAGACCCATAACAAACAAGTAGATCTTTGCGGAACGGATGATAATTTCTTTATAGCTTTCAGCTTGTTGGTTTCCATGTAAACTATCAAAACTATCATTTGGCTTAACAACTATCCAAGCTAAAATGCTAAAAATCACAATGGCAGGAATGACTTCAGGTCCAATCAATTCTAAAAGGTAAAAGAAATCCTGATTAAGTTTACTAACGGTAATCGTCGATAAGGGTTCGCCTATTGGTGTTAGAGCAGCCCCTAATCCAATAGAAAAACAGGCTAAAACCGTCAATCGAATTTCTGATTTCCGGTCAAGACGCAGCACATTAATAATGATGACTAGTATAATCGCAGCTATAATGGCTGTAATGATACTAGAAAGCAACCCTAACACAATCACGATTAGAGCAGCAAATATCCGTGGGGATAATGCCTTGCTGACCGATAAAATGGCCTTCTCAAGGGGTACCTGCAGCCATTTTGTCAGCAAACCCGCAACAAATACCGCAATCGTAATTTTGATGGGATCAACGAAAGCCTTTTCTATTACATGCCCATTCATCATGCCACTAACGGATGCTGCAGCCACCCCCATGATAAAAAGGAAAATCTCTAAATTATGCTCTACTTTTTTCACAAGGAACGGCAAAAACAATACAAGCAACAATATAATGACTAATCCAATCATATTTTCAGATCCTTCTTATGTAGTTTGTATCCATCACTTCAATTTTTCGAAAATGCGAGTACGAAACTATTATACTCCTTCTTATAGAATTGTTGAAAGGAACTTGTCCGTCTGCGGTACTATTTTACGCACATGTAAGGTCAGGTTATTCTCTTTTCATTAAAAAACCAAAAATTGTTCCTGCGTTAAACAAAAATAATTTTTTGGCTTTGTTTCCTTTATCCTTGTACATACTATAACTGAAATTTTATGAATTAATATAAGGAGGGAAATTTGAATGACTGCCCCAGAACCTATACAGGAAAAAGTAGAGGAAATATTTAAAGAAACATGCGGGTCTTGGCAGAACTGCAATCAATCCAATGTTCTTGCTTTTTTATCCCAATGTGAAGAAAAAGGATTGGATCCGCAATATTGCTTCAATTGGCTCAATCAGAATAGGGAACAAATCTCGGATTGGTCCCATTTTTCTCAAGTTGCCCAGGAATGGGTAAATGAACATACTTCTACCGGATCACCCGAAACGGTGTACTTTCAGGATCAATAATAACCGCCATGGCCAGACCAACTGTTTAGATTGAAAGAGTTAGTTGGTTACTGGCCATTTTTTTTCGAACCACATACGATTTTCCGTATACTATATGTAGCAAGGACATACATTACAATAAAAAATGGAAGGAGGAATCGGAATGAAAAAATGGTGGCTTTGGTTGCTGTTTGTTCCTGTTTATCTGCTGATTACCTATTTTGGGTTAGGACCCGTGTTATTGGCTGATGGTACAGCGGGAGAAAGAATCCTTACTCTGTTTGTCGTCCTTGGAATATATGCTGTTGTGACTTGGATATTTTTATATCTGCGCAAGTGGTGAAACTTCTACTGACTCCCTCTTAAATACCTCTAACTTTCATTCCTTTTAATAAGTATAATCCACTCTCTCTAAAGCTAAATGATGAAGTGTAAAAAAATTCTAAAAACCGAAAAAATCTTCTTGCCAGACCCTATGGAGAGGAGTAAAATCATCTGGAAAACATTTCGGTTCTCTAAATATTAGGGAGAAAGAAGAGGACATCCCAATGAACTATGCACCGCAAGAAATCCACAAGAATGAGAGGCTGAGTATTTATAACGGGGCTTTCTCGATCATTATCGTAGGCTTTATAACGAACTTTATCCCTTTATTTGCAATTGAAGTTCTCGATGCATCGAATAAACAAGTGGGATTAATCAGTTCATTGCCATCCATTATGATTATTCTATCCATGATACCAGGAGCCATTTGGATGGATCGGTTTGAATCAAAAAAGAAATTTACAGCCATTAATATTTTTGCGGCTCGTTTTTTATTCTTGCTTCTCCTGTTTGTTCCGCTTATTCCAATGGCAAACCAAGCTTGGGTGCTTGTGGTGATGATTGCTGTGATGAATTTTCCAATTGCCGTCTCAACCTTATCCTGGCAATCCCTGATTGGAGATCTCATACCAGATGAACGGAGAGGTCAGTTTTTTAGCCAGCGTGGCCGGATATTGACGATAGTTGGGATGATCACGACGATTGCTGCTGGATTAATGATTAATCTGTTTGACAGCAACGACCCGTATCCGTTTCAAGCCCTTTTTATAGTTGGATTCTTATTTGGCTTGGCTGAAATTTACTTTTTGATGAAGCACATTGAACATGGGGAAAAATCTGAAAAAAATCCGGAAGGTATGTTCAAAACCATCTTCAAAACATTTAAACATAAACCCTATCTTTATTTTCTGGTTTGTGCTTGTGTGTTTAATTTTGGCTGGCAAATGGCCTGGCCGCTTTTTACAATCTATCAAATCAATTATGCTCATGCGAATGCTTTATGGATTAGTATTTTTACGGTTTTAAATCAAGTGGCACAAATTGTGAGTTACAAATGGTGGGGAAAAATGGCGGATAAGTGGGGAAACTCCACTATGCTTTTCGTCTGTGCGATTGGAATGACAACGGCTCCCATCCTGACTATTCTTACAAAGAATCTCTATGTTTTAGCATTATCCAATTTATGGACGGGATTATTCGTGTCCGGAACCACACTGCTTCTCTTTAACCAGGTTCTCCGGGTTTCGCCTAATCAGCACCGAACCTCTTATCTAGCAAACTATAATCTTATGATTGCTTTTATCGGCTGCATAGCTCCTCAGCTGGGAGTCCTATTACTAGATTATCTTGGAATGATTAAAGCCATGTCTATCTCATCCGTGTTCCGACTGCTCGGAGGCATTTCATTCCTTTTCGTAGTTTTCTATTTTGAAAATAACAGCAGAAATAAAAAGAAACTAGTAAAAGCATCAGTTTGAGAGCGATACTAGCGGTTTATTTGGGATTCTATAAAATAAGTGGGTGGTTTTACGGACAAGAGATTCGTTATTTAAACAAAATAAGGGGATTCCAAAGATTTTACGGACAGGAAATCCGTTATTTGGCCATTTTTATATAAAATGCCGTCATTTTCACTAGATAACGGAACTAGCGTCCGTTCAGTTCGAAGAAACCCTGTTTTTTATATGGATAACGGAACCAGTGACCGCAATGAATGAACGGTTGCCAAGAAATAATCCAGAGAAGGTTCATGAACTATGCAAATACTAAGATAGGTTCCTCTTCACTGCTATTTTATCTTAATGAAAAAGAGACAAGTAATATTCCAGGTACTTGTCTCTTTAAAAACTTCTAATTACTTATTTCCACTAATTTCTGCGCTTGTTCAAAAACTTTTCCGCCGTCCATCATTCCATAGGCTAATGAATCAATCACTTCAACCTGAGCCCCATGTGGAGCAGCCTTTTCTTTTATCTTTGGTGCCAGATATCTAACCTGTGGACCAACCAATATGACATCTGCTTGATCTAAATGATTAACCAGATCAGCTTCAGATGTAGCTTGAATAGTGGCAGATACCCCTTTTTCCTCAGCAGCTTTTCTCATTCGCTGGACTAACATACTCGTTGACATACCAGCCGAACAGACTAGAATGATTTTCACGAAGAACCCCCCTATCCATTTATTTTCCCAACGGCCCGAACTTTCTATATAAATCGATAAATTCCTGTGCCATTTCTTTTACAGTCATAGCTGTCATGAGATGGTCTTGTGCATGAACGAGTAAAATCGATAGGCTTGGGCTTTCTCCATTAGCTTCCTTTTCTAAAAGAGAAGTTTGGGCATGATGAGCCTCTAAAAAGGATTGATCAGCCTCTGCTATTTTTTCCATAGCCTCCTCAAACTTTCCAATCTTGGCAAGCTGGATTGCCTCCATTGAAGATGATCTTGCATTTCCTGCATGCAGAATAATCTGAAATGATATTCCTTCTAATGATGTGGGATCCACGAAAAAGCCCTCCTATTTCAAATTGCAGCATATGTGGTAAACTCGATATTCAGCTCTTTGGCAAAATTCTTAATTCGCTCCGACGTTAACAGGGTATATTCAACGGTCCTTTTGTCGACATATGAGCTTTGTGATCGCAGTTCTTCATCTATATAGCCCGGGTGACAGTTGATTTCCGCGGTTTGCGGTTTAGCAGCCACTCTCTTTAACTGTTCCTCTAATGTTTCATAAGTTACATGGTCCCCATAGAACTTACGCAGCATGATGTCCGTCGTTCGAACGGAACCATAATCGAAATTATCGTTCAAGGCATTACGAATCGGCAACCCATATTTTGAAGCAAGTTTTATCGCTACTGGAAAGGCAATGGGATGACTGTGCACATTATGGTGACTGTCTAAATGAGTTGGGTTCAGGCCGCTTGCCAAAAACCTTTCAATCTGTGCCGTCCATTCCCTTTCAATATCTTCTTCCTTCGCGTGTTCAAAGATCTGACTTTGATGATAAAATTTCCCGTTTTCATCCAATAAAGAAGGTACATCATCACACAAAGGTGTACGGCTTGTTAAAACAAGATGAACACCAACCCCTAAACCAGGATTTTGTTTGGCAAGTTCAACAGCATGTTCCATATAAGGCGAGTTACACATCATGGTAGTGGACGTGACGATCCCATTTTTGAAAGCATCCAATATTCCATAGCTAACAGCTGGAGTGTAACCGAAGTCATCAGCATTTACGATTAGTTTCATAGTCTCCTCCTCCCTATTCTTCCTTATCAAACTATTCACTTCTTACATCTTAATATCCTGCTGCTTTTCAGAATCTATTGACTTTTCTTTAGCTGCAGCAGCATTTATAAGCATTTGTTTATCCAGCACTTTAAGGAATGGCAGGTAAACTAATGCACCGACAGCTAAGTTCACTAATTGTAAAATCGAGCCTGCTACCGAACCGCCTGTTGCTAAATATCCGCCAATAATCGGAGGCGTTGTCCATGGTACCATGACAACTGTTTTTGGAACTAAACCTACGGATGTTGCAAAATAGGCAATGGATACATTGACGAGCGGTACTAATATGAATGGAATAAATAAAATTGGATTTAAAACAATCGGTAAACCAAATATTAACGGCTCGTTAATATTAAATAGGGCAGCAGGTGCACTCATTTTCCCTAAGCTTCTCGCATTCCTTGCTTTCATAATGATGAAGATGGCGATAAGGAGTGAAAGCCCTGTCCCCGTTCCACCCATTGCAACGAAAACATCCATAAATGGCTTTGTTATAATATTTGGAACATCTTTTGCAGATACCCCTTGTGCAAATAACTCAATGTTTTCCTGCAGACCAGGCAAGTAAGCCGCTTCAATTATCGGTTCTAAAATGTTTGAGCCATGAAGACCAAAGAACCAAAGAAATGATTTTGTAAATTCAATTCCTAATACGGCTGGCAGTGTTCCCGCAAAGTTTTGGAATGGCGCTTGAATGACTTTATAGATACTGTCTTGTAAACTTGTTCCCATCATATCTATAAAAACTAACTGAACAAATCCAAATATAAATAAAACAATCATAGCTGGAATAAGGGAAGCAAAAGAGCGAGCGACCGCTTCAGGAACACCGGCTGGCATTTTAATGGTAAGTCTGGTTTGAGCTAGCTTTCTAAAAATTTCTGTGCCAACAAGAGAAACAAACAATGCAACAAAAAGTCCCTGTGCTGACATCCACTGAATCGATATACCCCCATCCTCTGTCATCGGAGTTAAAATAATCAGTGACCCCACTCCAACTAATGCAGCAGCTAACGGATCCACGCTATAGGATCTAGCAAGATTGTAACTCACACTTATACAAATAATTAATGATAGAATCGCAAACGTCCCGTTCCAAATATAACCTCCAAGATTTTTCCAGCTTTCACCGAACACATTTAGCATAAAATCCTGGAAAAATTGAATCGGCAGATTGTTAATAAGTACAGCTAAAGATCCAATAATGATCAATGGTAAAATAGCCGCAAACCCATCACGGATTGCAACTAAATGTCTTTGAGAACCTAATCTTCCAGCAATCGGCAAAACTTTTTCTTCGAATCTTTGAAACTTACTCATGTTCATCCATCCCCTTTATTATCAATGAAATTGCGGTAAATACTCCCAATGAGCTTCCAGCAGTTCATCTAAAACAATTTTCGCCTTCGACTCATTTCGAACCAATGGATTCATAATCATGGATGCATAAGCTAAGTTGTAATCTCCAGTTACGGCTGCCTCCACAACAAGCTCCTCAAAGCCTTTCATCTGTTGAATCATAGCTTTTACTTGCTTCGGCAGTTTTCCAACCGTAACTGGCTTCGGTCCATCTTTTGTAATCACGGCATTCACTTCAATCACACAATCATATGGTAAATCAAAAACAGCTCCATGATTTTGGATATTAACCGTTTGAATATCCCCTTTGTTGTTATAAATGCTTGCCATTAAACTGCAGGCTGCATGGCTGTAATAAGCGCCTCCCCTTTTTTCCAGTTCTTTTGGTTTAACTTGCAGATTAGGATCTTGATATTTTTGAAACAGCTCTTTTTCTACCTGTTGAACAATTTCGGCCCGCGTTCCATTTTCATGAAAAGCCTTTAAATCCTTTTTTAACACTTCTTCAGTTTGAAAATAGTATTGGTGATACGGATTCGGAAGTAGTTTAATAGATTCGATAAACTCTTTTTTCCAGCCCAATGAAACAATATTGGCAGGTGAATAATTCAACTCTTTGTCGTAAAGTTTGCGGAGAACCTGATCGGTTTGATCCGCTCCATTTATCAGCACTTTTCTTCCGAAGACAAAATGGTTAACTCCAATAAATTCAATGTCCACTTCATTTGGATTGCATCCCATCATTTCTGCAACACTGTGCTTCATATTAAATGGAATATTACAGACACCAATCACCTTTTTATGTGGACTGTACTTTAATATGGCCTCCGTTACAATTCCCGCCGGATTTGTAAAATTAATCAACCATGCGTTGGGACAAATTCTGGAAATGTCATTACAAATTTCCATCAAAACAGGAATAGTTCGAAATGCTTTTACAATTCCTCCTGCGCCATTGGTTTCCTGACCAATTAAACCGTGACTCAACGGAATACGCTCATCCTTTGCTCGAGCAGCAAGTCCGCCTACTCTGATTTGTGTTGTCACGAAATCAGCATTCTGCAGCGCCTCCTGACGATTAAGTGTCCAAGAAAGCTGGATGGAAACACCCGATTTTTCAATCATCCGCTGGGCTAGTTCACCAATAATGTTTAACTTTTCTTTTCCTTCTTCGATATCTACAAGTACTAATTCTGTAACAGGGAACTCTTGATGCCGATCAATGACACCTTCAATAATTTCTGGTGTATAGCTTGATCCCCCGCCTATGATGACTAGTTTCATGTGAGATTCAAACACCTCCTATTTTTTGAAAACGATTTCTAGTGTTAGCATATCATATGTTGTTATTACATGTATATATAAATTTGTCATAACAAATAAAATTATTTGTATCACGTATGTTTATTTGTTGTAATAATATGTGTTACTATTTAAATATACTTGGAAATTTTATTTTTTTAATGTAATAGCAAGGTAGAAAGGGGGATTGATCATGCAGCATGCTAATGAGGGAAACGCCCTGCACTCACGTGTTAAAGAGGATATTTTACAAAAGATAAAAAATGGTGAATACCTTCCCCATACACAATTGCCAACAGAAGCAGAATTCTGTAAAAAATACGGGGTAAGCAGAACGACTATCAGAACAGCTCTTCAACAGCTAACATTGGAAGGCTATGTATATCGCACTCAAGGAAAAGGAACCTTTGTTGCTGATCGCAAAGTAAAACAAACTTTAACTTCAACTGTTAATCACTTTTCACAGCAGCTCGAAACACAAGGGAAAAATCCTTCGATTCGAGTGTTAAATTTAGAAGTAATCCAGGCAGATGTGTTCCTGGCTAAATTTTTCGGGATAAAACAGGGTGACCCTGTTAATAAACTAGAGCGAATTCGTTTTGCGGATCATCAGCCATTACAATATGAAATTGCCTACCTTCCTTGGCATAAGGCCCCTGGCTTAAATGCAAAAGAATGCGAAAAATCGTTATATCAGTTATTAAATAGACACTTTGGATTAAAAATCAAAAAAACAATTGAGCACCTGGAATTATTCATCGCTGATCAAGATATATCAGAGAAGCTGCAAATTAAAATGGGGGCCCCTTGTTTTGCTTTAGAAACGTATGCATACCTTCCAGATGAAACTCCAATAGAATATTCAAAAACTATTTTTAGGGGAGATCGTGCTCATTTTGTAATTGAAAGGGATTATCAGGTGTAGGAGATTCGTTTTTAGAAATGAACAGGTCCCCTGACTACTCCCCTGTCCGCTAGTGCTAAAAGTCAAAACGCTCAGAATGTTCGTTCTGAGCGTCTTTCATCTTATAAAATTAGGATATTCCATCAACCAGTATACCTTAATTAATAGGTGCTATCTTCTTATGTACAGTAAAGTCTTATCATGTCATTTATTAAACAAATAAATAGCGGCAAACAACAGGCAAATCGCAAATAATTTCGTAAGGTCGATTGGAATTCGCGTTCCGCCAAAAAGACCAAAATGATCGATAATCGCGCCAACTACAATCTGTCCAGCCACCACGGCAATCAATGTGGACGCGACACCGATTTTGGGAACAGCAAAGATTGTAATAGCAACGTATAATGCCCCTAATAACCCGCCGATTAGCTGCCAGTTCGGTACCTCGAAGGTTGCCAGCAAATTCCCTTTTCCAAAAAACAATACAGCGAAAAATAGAATCAAAGTCCCCACTAAAAAAGAAATAAAAGATCCTTCAAGAACTCCAATCTTTCTGCCAAGCCCCCCATTTACCTGGCTTTGCATAGCTACCGCAGCGCCACCCATAACGGCTAATAACAACAGTACTATTTTTTCCATCGTAATCCTCTTTTTCTCTTAAATTTGTTCACGGTTTTATTTTAAATTATCTGCGTTGAAAAGAGTCAAACTTTTTGTTTGATAAAAATTAAATCTTACGAAAAATATTCATCTGGAAGAGATAGAAGAACTATATTTATACATTTATCCTTTCAAGGAAATAAACGGTGAAGAAATTGAACTCGAACCAGAAAAAAAATTGATTGATATAAATGAAATGGAGCCGTTAGAGGAGTTTGTTGAATCCTAACAAATTTTTATGTGTATTTTTTATAGAATTGAAGAATTTGAGGGGGAAAAATATGTGGTTATTTTTAAGGTTGAAGGGGCTTAAGAATCTGCAGGTATCACAACTAAATGGTTTATAATATGGGCTTGTCAAGAAAAGTGTGTAAGTTATTCTAGATATTTCTTCACACGTTTCTTCAGGTGGTCGTGAACTAATAGTTGATTCATGATCATGGCCCATTGTTGGATGTGTCCACCTTCCCATTTCTT
>NZ_JAKZKT010000036.1 GCF_022808645.1 Bacillus litorisediminis | reverse complement strand
ACATTTTCAGGTGAAAGCTATAGACTTACTAACGCTTTATCAAAATCCCATTAAATAGGTTTAAATTGGGTGGCAAAACTCTGCATTTTTCATTGCATTTTTCTGCACTTTTTTATTGCAAAATACACTAAATGAGCGAATCCAAAATCTAACTAATGTTTTTAGTATTTTACCTTTTCAATGAATCTGTATTCTATTAAGTTCAAGCATCAAAATTCAGTACTATTTATGAACTCATCCAGCCACCATCAACGCATAAAATATGTCCATTTACATAGTTAGACGCTTCTGACGCTAAAAATACAACAGCACCTTTTAAGTCTTCAGGTGTTCCCCATCTGCCTTGTGGAATTCTTGAGGTAATATACTGATTCCGTTCTTGATTTGCACGCAGCTGTGACGTATTATCTGTAATCATATATCCAGGAGCGATAGCGTTTACATTCACTCCCCTACTACCCCACTCATTTGCCAAGGATTTCGTCAGTCCTGCTACTGCGTGCTTACTCGCCGTATATGCAGGTACTCTCAACCCTCCCTGGAACGATAACATAGATGCAATATTTATAATTTTCCCAGAACCGTTTTCAAGCATATGCTTCCCTACTTCACGACACAATTGAAAAACAGAATGCTGGTTAACTTTAATCACTTCAAACCAATCATCATCAGAGAAGTTCTCAGCATCTGCTCGACGAATGATTCCTGCGTTATTGACTAAGATATCAATTTTGTTTGTTAATGATAATGCCTCAGACACTAACTGTTCAGCGGCATGATCGTTGGACAAATCAATTTTCACTTCATAAAAAGTTCCGCCAAATGATTCTATTTTCTTGCGTGTGTCTGACATATCACTCATTCCTGCCCCTATTACGACTGCGCCCATTTCAGCTAATCCTATGGCCATTCCCTGACCTAATCCACGGCTTGCTCCTGTTAATAAAGCAACTTTACCTCTTAAAGAAAAGAGAGATTCCATTCTGCTATCACCTCTGTACAATATGTAAACTACTTCTATAGCATATCTAGATCCATTATAAAGCGTAAATAATGAAACTTCATTAGGAGAGCTTCCCACTTCATCAAAAAGCGAAAATAATGAACAGCAGCAGATATTATAAATGTACGCTTTCCGTTATTATCCAGCATTTTTGATCAAATTGAACGATAGACAAATGGAACCCCTCCGTCATAAAGCATTCTTTTGCTGCTCAATAATTTCAAAATATACGAATAGACGATAATAATAAGATTGTGCTGAAAATTCTTACTGAAAATATCCCTTTTGCATATTAATTTATTATATTATAAAAAAATCCTTATCTGGTTAACGATTCTTACAATAATGTGATCTATTTTTACGTCTTTAAATAATTGAAAGTCTCTCTATTCTTATTGCTTCTCCGCTAAGAATGAAGTAAACTTTCCGTAACTTAATTAAATTATTTAACTAAGTTTGAATTTTCTTCTCTTAGGAGGCATTATGAAGGTTACAACTAATCTATCTCAAGTGTTTCAGTCTATTTTCGATACAGCCAGTACACCTAGAGTCTTTTTTGCTCCAGGAAGAATTAACTTAATTGGAGAACATACCGATTACAATGGCGGGCATGTATTCCCTGCCTCTATCTCTTATGGAACATATGCTCTTGCAGTAAAACGTAATGACGAAAAACTCCGCTTCTATTCTATGAACTTTAAAGAAAAAGGTATTATAGAAGCAGACTTAAAGGATTTAACATTCAAGGAAACTGACAACTGGGCAAACTATCCGAAGGGTATGCTTCTATATATGAAAGAAGCAGGCTTTGAGATCAACCAAGGAGCCGATATTTTGTTTTATGGAAATATTCCAAATGGAGCTGGCCTCTCCTCTTCTGCTTCAATTGAACTTGTAACTGGCGCATTATTCGATGGACTGTTTGAATTAAACATGGAACGAATTTCTATGGTGCAATTAGGGCAAAAAGTTGAAAATCAATACATAGGTGTTAACAGCGGAATTATGGACCAATTTGCTATTGGTATGGGCAAGAAAAATCATGCGATTTTATTAGATTGCCAAACGTTAAAATACAAATATGCACCAATCATTTTGAAGAATCATGTCATTATCATTATTAATACGAACAAACAACGAACGTTAACTGGATCTAAATACAATGAGAGACGATATCAATGTGAAACTGCTTTAAGTGAATTACAGGATAAATTAGCAATAAAAAGTTTAGGTCAGCTATCTCCTGAAGAATTTGAGGAAAATAAACATCTCATTTTGGATGATATCAATAAAAGGAGAGCTAAACATGCGGTTTATGAAAATGCCAGAACGATAGCAGCTCTTGAAAAGCTTCAACAAGGAGACCTTCATAGCTTTGGTCAATTAATGAATGAATCACATCGTTCATTGAGAGACGATTATGAAGTAACAGGACTTGAGCTTGATACAATTGTGCAGGCTGCTTGGGAACAGGAAGGAGTCATTGGTGCGCGTATGACTGGTGCAGGTTTTGGAGGCTGTGCGATTGCAATTGTTGATTCTTTTAAAGTAGATTCCTTTAATGAAAATGTAAATGCAATTTATCGTGAAAAAGTTGGCTATGATGCAACTTTCTATACGGCGACCATTGATGATGGTGTAAAAGAAATGACAGAGGAGTGCTAATCATGAGTGTATTAGTATTAGGCGGAGCAGGTTATATAGGATCACACGCCGTTTATCAGTTATTAGACGCAGGTGAACATGTTGTTATTATTGATAATCTTGAAACCGGACACAGAGAAGCCGTACATCCAAAGGCTGTCTTTTATAAAGGAGATATGAGAGATATTGAGTTTCTTCGCTCTGTATTTGAGAAAGAATCCATTGATGCGGTCATTCATTTTGCCGCTCACTCACTTGTTGGTGAATCGATGGAGGATCCAATTAAATATTTTGATAATAATGTGTTCGGGACGCAAGTATTGCTCAAGGTTATGGTTGAACATAACATAAAAAAAATCGTCTTCTCTTCCACCGCTGCTACTTATGGTGAACCAGAAACAGTGCCAATAACCGAAACCGTTCCAACAAACCCAACAAATACGTACGGTGAAACGAAACTTACCATGGAAAAATTAATGAAGTGGACAGAGCAGGCACATGGCATTCAATACGTTTCCTTACGTTACTTTAATGTAGCTGGTGCAAGGGAAACGGCTGAAATCGGCGAAGATCATCGTCCTGAGACTCATCTGATCCCAATCATTTTGCAGACTGCTTTAGGTCAAAGATCGCATATGACCATCTTTGGGGAAGATTATGATACTCCTGATGGAACTTGTATCCGTGATTATATTCATGTTGAAGATCTTATAAATGCTCATCTATTAGCGTTGCATTACTTAAGAAATGGTGGAAAAAGTGATATTTTTAACCTCGGCAGCAGTCAAGGATTTTCAGTAAAAGAAATAATTGAAGCAGCACGAAGAGTAACAGGTAAAGATATTCCAGCTCAAATAGGCGCACGCAGAACCGGAGACCCTAGTATTCTTATTGCTAGCTCTGAAAAAGCAAAACAAAAACTAGGGTGGAATCCAACTCGTACTTCCATTGAAAAAATAATTGAAGATGCATGGAGATGGCATTCTGCCCATCCAGAAGGGTATAAAAAGGATGTGTCGAAATGATTTATTCCTATATTGCTAGTCTTATAAAAAAAGCACTTGAAGTTGAGTTAATCGAAACAAGAGATCAAAATTATGTCCAAAACCAAGTATTAGGCTTGATTGGATTGGAAACTTTTCCCGATGAAGTTGAAGTTCTTGATGATTCAATCCCTAACTTGTTAGATAAAATAATCAATTTTGCGATTAAAACCAACATTATTCAAAATGTTTTTGACGAAAAGGAAATACTTTCTGCAAACATCATGAATTGCTTTGTTCCAAGGCCATCTGTCGTCAATTCAACCTTTCATCAGAAGTATAAAGAATCACCTGAATCCGCTACTAATTATTTTTTTAATTTAAGTAAAAACAGTAACTATATCCAGTTGAACCGGATCGCGAAAAATATCTCTTATAAGGCAGATACGGCGTACGGTCAAATGGATATAACGATTAATTTATCCAAGCCAGAAAAAGATCCTGAGCAAATTAAAAGAGAACGTGCAATGAAACAAATTGGAAACTATCCGAAATGTCTGCTTTGTGTGGAAAACGAAGGATATACAGGGAGAACCGGATACCCTGCCCGTGCAAATCATAGAATTATAAACATCCCGCTTGCAGAGGAAAACTGGTATTTACAATACTCGCCATATCTTTACTATAACGAGCACTGCATATTATTTTCCGAAGAACATCGAGTCATGAAAATCGACCGAACAGCTTTTGAAAGATTACTAAACTTTATAGCAAAGTTCCCTCATTACTTTATTGGCTCCAATGCAGATTTACCTATTGTTGGTGGCTCTATTTTAAGTCATGACCATTATCAAGGCGGAAACTATGAATTTGCGATGACTCGTGCCGAAGATGCTTTCTCGTTTCAAATAAAACGCTATCCTGACATGAAGGCAACTGTTATTAAATGGCCAATGTCTGTAATACGTTTGAAATCATCTAATATAGATACTCTTGTAAATGCAGCCGATCATATTTTACAGAGCTGGAAGATGTATTCGGATGAATCGGTTAATGTTGTAGCCTATTCAGGGAAAACACCTCATAACACGATTACTCCTATTGCTAGGAATCGTAATGGCGTTTTTGAGTTAGATCTTGTTCTGCGCAACAATCGTACAACGGATGAGCATCCACTTGGAATATTCCACCCACATGCAGATGTACATCATATTAAAAAGGAGAATATCGGACTCATTGAAGTAATGGGATTAGCGGTTTTACCGCCAAGATTAAAGGACGAGCTAAATGAAATTCGAGAAGCCCTCCTAGGTAATTCAAGTCATATTGAATTCTATCATCAAGAGTGGGTTGAACAGTTAAAGGAAAAGTATGGGGTACTAGCAGACCGAGAGGAAGCAGAAAACATTCTTCGGCAAGAACTTGCGCAAAAATTCGTAAGGTGTCTTGAAGATGCAAGTGTATTCAAGTCACGAGATGCTTTTGAACGATTCATTATCTACTTGAACAATACGGAGGTACCTTCATGCTATCAACAAGCGAAATAAACGGTAAATGGAAGGAGTACAGGCTATCAAACAAGAATGGAATATCAGTTAGTGTTCTTGATTATGGCGGGATTATTACAAAATTAATGGTACCTGATAAGAACGGTAATCTTGAGAACGTCGTACTAGGTTTTAAAGATTATCAAGAGTATGAATCGAATCCGTTTTATTTCGGGGCCATTATCGGAAGAGTTGCAGGTAGAATTCAGGGTGCTTCATTTTCCATTGAGGATAAAGCCTACCATTTAGAAGCGAACAATAATGCCAATCATCTGCATGGTGGACCTAAAGGCTTTCACCAAGTAATCTGGAACGTGTATCCGTTTGAGAATGAAGATGCTGTTGGACTTACTCTCACTCATACAAGTGCTGATGGTGACAGGGGATATCCTGGAAATGTAGATGTTTCGGTAACGTACACATTAAATAATCATAATCAGCTGATTCTTGATTATGCAGCATCAAGTGATCAAACCACTCCTTTAACCTTAACGAATCATTCTTATTTTAACTTAAGTGGAAATGCAAAGGAAAACATAACGAACCATTATGTTAAAATGGATAGCAGTAAGTTTGCGGAGTTAGATCATACGCTAATTCCAACTGGAAAATTAATAGATGTAACTGGAACTCCTTTTGATTTCCGTAAATATCAAAAAATCGGAACCGGTTTTAATTCATCCTTCGAACAAAATAGCTTGGTTGGAAATGGCTATGACCATTATTTTATATTTGATCATGCGTCTGAACATCAAGTTATAGTGGATGAACCGCACAGCGGACGAATTATGAAGGTAAAAACAAACCAACCAGGTATGGTTATGTACACTGCAAATAATATGGCTGAAGGATATGTGTTATTAGAGGGAACAACTAAAAAATACCAAGGTGTTTGTTTTGAAACCCAAGGCTTACCAGCGTCATTACACCACCCTGGATTCCCAAGCATCCTTTTAATGCCCGGGAAAAAATATAAGAAACAAACCGTATTTACCTTGAATATCATTAATGAATGATATAGAACTTGTCGATTAAAAATTAGGCTAAACCTTAAAAGGTTTAGCCAATTGAAATTGGATCAAAAAGTTCAATTAAGAGAAGTGATACAGCACCTAATAAAGTTGCATCTTGGCCCAATCGTGTGACAACGATCTCAGTCTGTTTTGCTTCATTCGTCAATGCTCTTTGCTGGATTGTATGAAGAACTTCAGGCAGTATAAACTTTTCACTTCCCATAACTCCCCCGCCTAGTACAATTTTTCTCGGGTTAACCAAATGAATGAGGTTTGTCAATCCAATTCCAATAATTTCTCCAGTTCTTTGAAGCAAATGAATACAAGATTCATTTCCTTCCTGAGCTAACCTGAAAATTTCTTCACCCGTTAATCGCTGACATTCCTTAATCTCTGTGGCAGCACGTTCTGCAATCGCTTCACCACTTACCAAGGTTTGTAAGCAGCCTTTATTCCCGCATTCGCAAGTTTTGCCGTTAATATCAATAATCATATGGCCTAATTCCCCAGCAATCCCTTCTGCACCATGAAATAGTTTTCCATTTAACACAATCCCGGCCCCTACTCCACGTCCGATATTAACAGCCACCATGCTTTCAACGTCACCGTGTCCTCCGAACCATGATTCACCTAACGCCATTGCCCGTGCATCATTTTCGATCTTTACTGTTAAGTTAAACTCTTCTTCTAAAACTTCTTTCAAGGGTATATTTCTCAGTTTCAAGATTGGCGCTACAAGAGAAGTCCCTGTTTCGACATCCACTGCACCGTGCATAGCGATTCCGATGCCAATAATTTTGTCTTGCCCAACTTCCATTGTATTGTATAAAGCGTATATATTTTCCTTTAATAGTGAAATAAATTGTTCATTTGTTAATGGTCTATTGATGGGGCCAGAAGCACGTTGATAAACCTTACCTGTTAAATCAGACAATATACATTCAATTTTTTGTGGCCCTGCATCAACACCAATGACGAAAAAAGAATCGGAGTTAATATGCAACATCGTTGGTTTCCGTCCCCCAGTCGATTCACCGAGCGTACTTTCTCTAACCAAACCTTGCTCCATTAATTCTTTCACAATGCTGCTGACTGTTGGAGGTGTTAAGTTAGTTTCTTTTGCAATTTGTGCTCTTGAGATTGGTTCACATGTGCGTATTTTATTGAGGACGATGGATTTATTAACCGATTTCATTAATTGAAATGTACCACGCTGCATGTAAAGCCTCCATTTAATTAGGTAATATGTGTTATTTTAACATACTTAATTAATTTAATTATAATTAAGTATGTTATGCACAGTAATGTGGAGGCCAATAGTACTGAAATAAAAGAGCAGCAGGACTCCCTTATTTAGGGCCAGCTGCTTCTTTTAAAACTATCTGCGCGACGCACTCAACGTGCCCCGTCTGCGGAAACATATCGACCGGCTGGATCTCAAGTGTTTTATACCCTCCATCTTCTAAAATACGCAAATCTCTTGCTAAAGTGGAAGGATCACACGATACATACACAACCTTCTTTGGTTTCATTTTTATGATGGTTTCTAATAAAGCTGCATCGCAGCCCTTGCGCGGTGGGTCAACGCAGAGTACATCTGCCCGAACACCTTCCTTATACCATTTCGGAATCACTTCTTCAGCTTTTCCGACCGCGAATTCGGTCTTTTCTTGGAGGCCGTTCAGCTCCGCATTCTTTTTTGCGTCTTCAATCGCTTCTGGCACGATTTCAACACCATACACTTTTTTAGCATTTTCAGCAAGAAAAAGAGAAATAGTTCCGATTCCACAATAAGCATCGATAACAGTCTCTTCACCTGTCAGTCCGGCATATTCGAGCGCTTTTCGATATAAAACTTCGGTTTGTTCCGGGTTTACTTGGTAGAAGGATTTTGCCGAGATAGCAAATTTAATATTTCCAATCGTATCGTAAATAACTTCCCTTCCCCAAAGTACACGTGTTTCATCTCCTAATATAACATTGGTCCGTTTTTCGTTGATATTTTGTACAACTGATTTCACACCATCAATATTATTCGTAATCTCTCTCACAATCTGCTTTCGATTCGGAAGATCCTTCGTTCGGGTGACTAATACCACCATTACTTCCCCTGTAGCATGCCCTACCCTTGCCATAATGTGACGGAGCGTTCCTGTATGCTTTTGTTCGTTATACGCTTGAATCCCGTGTTCACTGCATATTCGTCTAACAGCTTGAATGACCTCGTCATTCTTTTCTTTTTGGATAATGCAGCGATCCATATTGATAATGTCATGGCTCCTTTTTTGGTAGAACCCCGCAATTAATCCGCCTTCTCTCTCACCTACAGGAACTTGCGCTTTATTGCGGTACTTCCATGGATCCTTCATCCCTAAAACCGGATGGACTGGGACATCTGGCAGCTTTCCTATTCTTGCCAAGACATCACGAACATGCTTTTCTTTTGCTTTTAATTGACCTTCATAGCTTACATGCTGAAGCGAGCAGCCCCCGCAGAGATGGTACACTGGACATGGGGGTGCTACACGATCTGGACTGGCTTCATAGATCTCAATCAGACGCCCAAAGCCGTAGCCCTTTTGTACCTTTGTAACCTTTACCTTTGCTTTTTCTCCGGGAAGGGCTTGGGCAACAAATATCGGAAAACCTTCCACCTTAGCAACTCCGGCGCCTTCATGGGTTAAATCCTCAAAAACAACATCAAGATATTCATTTTTCTGAACCGGCACTTGCTGTTTACTCATCGTAATCTTCCTTTTATGTAAAATCAGGCGAAAAACCCCGTATCAGCTATTTAATATGTTTAGTTTAAACAAACGTTTGATTAAAAATCACGCAACCCATTGTACCATATAAAGTCACGAACATTCTATTTTCAGCCTCTCCCCCATTATAACCGAGACTCCATAAAAAAAGACAAAACTCGGGCAGTGCCTGTCACCACCCGATGTTTGTCGAATTAGCCATTAAAGCAGACGCAACCAACAATAATGAGAAGGATAAACAATACAACGATTAACACAAATGTGTTATTGCCGCCATAAGCTCCTGCTACGTTGCCGTTGTATCCATAGTTTCCATAACCACACCACATAGAATGTTCACCTCCCCAACCATTTCTACACTATCGTACGCATTATTTGGACAATTTGCGTCGGACAAACGTTGAATTTTCCCAAAAATAATAGGAAATTTTCATTTCGATTACCGCAGTTTGCAAACTTAGCCCGATCTGTGTATCTTGTTTCCCATTTATACGAAAGAAACCCACCCTAAAGGTGGGCCTTCTTCGAGGGGAGTTAGGAGTTCACGTCGTATAAGGCGGTGCAAGCCTTACTTTTTTTGATACCCGATCTTTACACAAAGGAGATGCCCCAAACCAATTATCACATTACAACCAGCGGTAGTTCGGTATTGGCATATACTATTAAGAAGAAAAGAACCACGAATTATAAACAATAAAAAGAGTGTTACGGTCTCGTTCAACTGGCTCGTATTTTTCAACACCCCTCTAAACGAGCTCACTATATCCTATTTTCATTTGGTACAAAGTGACCGAGACAAGCGTGGAAAAGTACAAAAATAGGCTAGCAGCCATTTTTCCAGCAAGAAGATAAATGATATGAAAGACTAAATAAATTGAAATATCTATCCGATTTCATTTGAACAACTCCGTGCTATACTTGGATGGAAGAAATCTTTGAAAAGGGGATATATACCTTGAGATTAATTGCACCATGGCTTCGTCATCTTACTGGAAAAACTCTAGTCTTAATGGCTCTTAGTGCTGTATTATTAGTCAGCTGCTCGACGATCGTATCAAGTCCTTCAAATGATCGGCCTGAAAATCTATTAATTGCAAAAGTAACCCGAGTTATTGATGGTGATACAGTAGAGGTCGAATTAGAGAGCGGTAAAGAAGAAACGGTAAGATTTATTTTAGTCGATACACCTGAAAGCAAAGGGAAATATGCGGGAGAGCCTCAGCCCTTCGGAAAAGAAGCTGAAGCTTTTACAAAGCAGCATTTAGAAGGTAAATCAGTTGGCTTAGAGGTAGGGGTCGAAGAGCGTGATCGCTTTGGGAGATTGCTAGCATATATTTGGGTGGATGACACTATGTTTAATGAAATATTGTTACGTGAAGGTTTAGCCCGTGTTGCGGTTTATCCGCCTAATACGAAGTATGTCGATCATTTTCGTGATATTGAAAATCAAGCTAAGCTTGAAGAAAAAAACATTTGGTCGGTTGAGAACTATGTATCAGAAGATGGATATGAAGATAATGTTACGTATGAAGAAACCGAAAACCCTGGCAGTTCAAACAGTCCTCAATCCAATGTTCAGGATCTTGATTGCAGTGATTTTTCAAATTGGGAAGAAGCGCAAGCTTTTTTTAAAGAAACCGGATCCGGAGATCCTTTTCGGCTAGACGGGGATGGCGATGGTATTGCTTGTGACAGCATCCGCTAGGCAAAACTGTCGAAAATAATTATTTCTTAGGAAATAAAAGATAAAAATTAGTTGAAACGTCGAATTATTGCTTTAATCATTTCAAGAAAAGCCTGCTTTACGAAAAAATAAAAGCAGGCTCGTATTTACTTTTTCCACTCTAGCACTTCAATCCGGTTTCCAAATGGATCATACATATATATTCGGTTAGCCCCTGGCAATCTATCATCTTTCATATACTCAAGCTCGTGTTTATCTAAGTGTTTGATAAATAACGCCAGATCCGAGATTACAAACGCAGGGTGTGCCTTTTTAGCCGGAAGGAACGGATCCTCCACACCAATGTGAATCTCAATCGTCCCCGTCTGGAACCAAACCCCGCCATTTTTCTTTAATTCCTCAGGTTTTTCCTTTTCCATAAATCCTAATATTCCATTGTAAAATTGTCTTGCCTGTTCCTCGCAGCC
Source organism: Bacillus litorisediminis (assembly GCF_022808645.1). Taxonomy (GTDB): domain Bacteria; phylum Bacillota; class Bacilli; order Bacillales; family JC228; genus Bacillus_BF; species Bacillus_BF litorisediminis. The sequence continues at coordinate 33,038 of NZ_JAKZKT010000036.1, read as the reverse complement.
TTTAGGTGCAGCCAGCTGAACATGATCAATGCTTTCAAATTGAAAAGTCATTTTATCCCCTCCCATTCTTACTGTAATAAAGATTGACGGAAGTATATAGTATGGATTTATTATAGGAAGTGATAATCATTTCTTATTTAATTGCGGGATTGGACTCGATAGATTCTCTCCTGTTAACTAAACATAACCAAAAAAATTGCCTCCCAAACAGGAGGCCCAAACCATGTATATTATAGGGGGGATACATTGGTATTCTTACTTTTCCCCTTTTCCCTTTAATTTATACTAGTAATCTTAAATTTTTTTACAATCCTGTTAAATTAACCTTACTTCCTACTCTTTATCTCCATCATTGACATCCCCTGATGCAGCCATTTCCTCTGTTGTTTCTTTCATGGTAAAGCCATAGTCATTGAGTCTTGAAAGAGAGCGGTTTTTACCTGTAATGTTTTCTAACAGCTCCTTTACATCTATGCCAGATGAAGCCTTTAACGTTTCTTGTAAACTAGACATAAGGTTTGTCGCATAGCCTGTTACTTTATTGGCACCGCCATTGGAACCGCTGCTGCCTGTATCAACAACTGTGATTTTATCGATATTGGACAGCGGGCTGGCAACTTGTTTTGCATACTCTGGAATCATACGAATAATCATATCTAAAATAGCCGCTTGACCATAATATTCGAAAGCCTCGGCAATCTTACGCTTTGCTTCGGCTTCAGCCAGACCTTTTAGGCGTGTAACCTCTGCTTCGGCTTCCCCTTGTGCCCGTTCCGCTTCAGCTTTGGCAATCCCTGCAATTCGAACCTTTTCAGCTTCAGCTTTAGCCATTGCTTCGATTCGGTATTTGTTGGCATCCGCCTCTGCGATCTCTTTTAGCTTATTGGCTGCAGCAGCCTGCTCAACAGCATAACGGTCTGCATCGGCTTTCTTTTTCACTTCCGAGTCGTACTGGCGCTCACGTCGAAGAATTTCTTTTTCTTCCAGCTCAATTTGCTTTTGTCTCTCAATGATTTTGACTTGCATTTCTTGTTCTGTTACTTCTTGTCTGGCTCTTGCGGTTTCGAGATCATATGCTTGGTCGGCCCGAGCTTTCGCAATATCCTGCTCTCTGCGGAAATCAGCCATTTTCATCTGATTGATTTTTTCAGCTTCGGCAATTTCAGTGGCTCGTTCAAGCTCAGCTTTTTTTGCATCTTTATCGGCTTCCGCCCGTTTAATGCGGGTTTCCTTTTCAGCCTCTGCTGTAGCAATATCAGCATCCCGCTTAACTTGAGCAATTCTCGGTTTCCCTAATGATTCTAAATACCCATTTTTGTCTCTTACATCCTTAATTGTAAAAGATACGATAACAAGACCCATTTTCGCTAAATCTTGGGAGGCCACGCGCTGGACCTCTTGCGAGAATTTTTCTCTGTTTTTATAGATTTCTTCTACGGTCATAGACCCTAAAATGGAGCGAAGATGACCCTCCAGCACTTCTCTTGCTTCATTTTCTCGGTCTTGTTTCGTTTTTCCAAGAAACTGCTCAGCAGCCGTTGCAATCTCACTGATGGATCCGCCAATTTTTATAATCGCGGTTCCATCCGCCATAACTGGAACACCTTGCTCTGTATATACTTCTGGTGTACTCACATCTAATTTGCTAGAAAGTAAGCTTAACGGTTCTGCCTGTTGAAAAACCGGTAATACAAAGGTACCTCCGCCCCGAACAATTTTTATTTTATTCCCAGATTCATCGACATGCACATTTTTACTGCCTAAATAACTTCCAGTTACAATCAGAGCTTCGTCCGGTCCTGCTGTTTTATATTTTGATACAAATACACCAATTAGTGCTAAAACCAGAAATACGGCAACCCCTATGACAATCCATAGTATAGTTGTCATCTTCCATTCCCCCTACTATAAAATTTCATCAAAGGATTCATGCGGAGTAACATACAGTACTCCAGATTTCACATCGATCACCAGGACCTGACTCCCCTCAGGTATAGGAAGATCATCAAAGCTTGCTGCTGGTTTGGCGATATTTCCGCTATTGCTTTCAATCACTACTTCTCCATAACCGTCCTTGGGTACTGAAAGAATCACCTTGCCAATTCTTCCTTTTAACGATTCCTCCGTGTATACCAGTGATTCCTCTGCAGATGAAAGAGGAATCAAGACAAAGACATTTAAGAGCGTATCTAATAGAATGGCAATTAGGATAGAAATTGCGATGATTAATATGCTGTTAAGGGGAGTGAGTATCTCCCATAAGTAGCCACTAGCTGAAAAAAAAGTGAAAAAGGCTAAAAGTAATGTGGGGTTCAAAAAACCAGTCGCTTCCGTCAATCCCTCTAGAACATCGCCAAACAATATATACAGAACCGTAATGAGCCCAGAAATAATGAGTGCAGCTAAATAGATTGATTCAATGGGTGCGCCAAACAGTTCCATACTCCTTCATCCTTTAACTTGATTTTTTATCTTCTTGCAGCCTTTCTTTTAACCGCTCCAATTCTAATTCCACTTCACTTTTACCTGTTATTTCATTTAATTCCTGGTCTAATGATTTATTCATCATTTGCAAATCCTCACTGGTTTCTGCTTCTGCTTCTTGGCGCAGGACTTTTTCTTCCATACGCTCAAAACCCTTTTTTGCACTAGCTGTATTCGTTGTGGATAATGCACGATTGATGGAGGTTTTAGCTTTTGCTGCTTCCGCCCGCGCCTTTAAGGAGTTTCGTTTTAATTCCATTTCGCGGTATTCATTTTTCATGATTTTTAGCTTTTCCTTGAGGTCGACGACTTGGTGGAGTGCTTGAGTGTGAAGGTCTTCTAATTGTTGATGCTCTTTAGTGAGGTGGCTCTTATCTTCTAGAGCCCGCTTGGCTAAATCTTCGCGGTTATTTTTCAATGCCTCAATTGCTTGTAGTTCACGCTTTTCGATGAGTTTTTTCGTTTCTTCTACTTTCCGTGCCAGGAGTTTTTCTTCTCCCATCATTTTTGCTGTAGCCTTTTCAGCCTCGACAATCTCATGATTCATTTCCCTCATGTACTGGTCAATCATGTGAATCGGATCTTCTGCCTTGTCAATCAATGCATGGAGCTCAGATGCCACCACCGTTTTCACCCGTTTAAAAAGTTCGAACATGAAAATCCCTCCCTTTATAATGGCGAAAGCCAGCTGCTTTCTTCCTCTTTTACATACGAACGGGTTTTAGAAATAGTTTCATAATTTGGCAATTTTTTAAATCATATCCAAGAGAATATAAGAGTGCGGGATGCAGGAAAAATGCACCAAACTAGTGTATGATAAAAAATGGAAATAAATGCTTATACCAATAGATTTATCTCGTTCCCCTTCTAAAGCAAGGAGTCAACATGGAGAAACTATTAAAAATGATTCAATTCACATCTTGGCGGAGGCTGTAGCTGGTGATATTCCTGCATTTGAAGATGAAGCAAAAAAATGAACAAGTATGAAAATAAACGAGTGGCGAAATCGGGGGAGAATTGTTCTTTGGCAGGAATACGAAGAGAAAACCAGTTTTGAAGCAAAGATTACGATGTATTGGACAAGCTCGAGGTTCAGATCCAGCATAACGAAATAGACCTTTCCAGCTGGCTAGAAATCGAGCATGAAATGAGTTTTCTAATGGATCGCCCTGTTGAATTTGAACTTGTATGAATGGAGTTTAAAAATCTGATCGAAAAAGAGTCGGAAATAAAGCTGAGAGTGGCCAGGATAAATACGATATCTCGATTAATGGAAGGATTATAGAAAGGGGGAGTCTGTCCCCCCTATATGTATCAAAGGCTTGTGACAATTAATCTAGCTTCAAGCAATACACAGGTTCATCATGGTGGCCTTTCTCAATCTCTCCAGTTGGTTTAAAACCACGTTTTTCATAGACCTTGATCGCTCTATCATTATTATAAATCACTGATAAATAGATTTCTTTACAGTTATACATCTTAACCATTTCATCAATGACGGCATTTAAAACAGGAAGACCATAACCTCTGCCCTGAAATTGATGTCCAATCATTATACTGATTAATTCATATCTTTGATGCTCTTTTCTATAACCAAAAGACGTAAATCCTATTAAAGTTTGATTGTCGTATATTGCTCTTGGAACAAAACCATAAACATAACAAGCCCCCAGGAAAAAGGCATTAGACCCTACCCATCTCTCGAAGATTTGAATTTGCTGATCTTGATCCTGATCTGATTTTAAATTAATTACATCCCAAAATGTATCTTCTGTTACCTCAAGTAATTTTATATGCAGCTTTCATGCACCTCTCTATTTTATAGTTTATATAAAAACGTATAACTTTTCTTTTCATATCCCATTTTATCTGTATAAAAACGGTGGGCATCGACTCTTTGCAAGCCGGAAGATAGATACACACAAGAGCAATCATTTTCTCTGGCCAGGTCATGAATGAAACGAAGCAGCGTCTCACCATATCCTTTTGAACGTTCCGTCGATTTCGTAACTAAATCATGGACGTACATATTCCGAAGGTTGTAAAAGTTAGTGCATATTTGGACGCCTGTTACCGCTTTAATACCACCTTCATCCTCTAAAGCATATAATTGAAATCCCTGTTTTTTCATTTCCCCATACAATGAGAAAAAATCTTCTTCTGAAAGATGTGTACGAAGCTCCTTCAGGACAGGAAAAGCTCTCTTGAGTTCTGCTTCGGATTGACATTGAAAAATAGTTGTCATTGCCAGCTCTCCATTTCTATTTTTCTTTCATTATACATGAACAGCAGAAGGAGAGAGCCACTTTTAAACTAAAAGACTTAAAATCCAGGGAATTTCTGGAGTTTAATTAAACGTTTGTTTAATATTCTATATTCCTAAAGTTTAAGCAAAAGACTTGTGACCATTTGATGTTTTCGTATCCGATCTGTTTATAAAATTGGTGCGCCTCTTTTCTTTGACCGCCGGAACGCAGTCTTACTTGCGAAAATCCATAGTCCCTAGCCCAGTCTTCACATTGTTTCATTAATTTCGCGCCAATACCTTGTCTTCGCGATTGCTGATCGACAACTAGTCCGCCAATTTCGGCGTACTCTAACCCGATTAAAAGCTTTCCAAAAACATGGACCCAGCCTCCAAGCTTATTTTCCCCTGTCTCATACACAAACACAGCATGCTCCGGGTTATCCAGCAGACGTTCTAGACGTGATCTTCCTTGTTCGACCGAAACCGGATATCCCAGCTGTGAGGATAACCTTACTATTTCGGTTACATCCTCGAGCTTTGCTCTTCTAATCATTTTCATCCCCCACTTCTTTTATTTTTTATTAATACTCGCTAAATCTTTGATTTAATCGTTTTAATCGAATTTTTAAACAAACGTTTGTTTAAAACACAGGCTGGATAAAAAAATACCCCGTCCAACGACAGGGCTACATTTTTATACACGATCTTCTTCTCTGATCTCATCATACGGTACAAAAACCTCAATGTGGCGGTATAGATTGACGAATTCCGCTGGTACTTCTCCGCCGTATTCACCGTCGAGATTTAATAGCAATTTTTGCTCAGATGTGACCTTAATCCGATTTGCTTTTGTGTAAATAACGTGATCATCATTGATGTGATCCCCTCTTACGGCTAAAGTAACAAGCCTAACGAACTCAGCAAGGTTGGTTTTTTTCAAGATCAGCAAGGTGAACATACCGTCATTCAGGGACGCATCCGGGGCTAGCTTTTCAAAGCCTCCAACTGAATTCGTATTGGCAATTAGAAAAAGCATGATTTCCCCTTCAAATTCTTTACCGTCATATTCAATGCGGGTTTCTGTTGCCTTAAGTGATGGCAGCATCTCAATTCCTTTAAGGTAATATGCAAGCTGACCTAGTACAGTTTTTAATCGGCTTGGCACATCATAGGTTAATTCGGTTAAACGGCCGCCACCAGCGATATTGATAAAATATTTATTATTCATTTTGCCAATATCAATCGGGATGGTCTCCCCTTTCACGATGATATCGACTGCACGCTCAACAGATCTTGGGACGCGGATAGCCCGTCCGAAGTCATTTGTAGTTCCAACCGGGATAATGCCTAGCTTTGGCCGGTATTCCTTTTCTGCTAGACCGTTTACCACCTCGTTGATTGTGCCATCGCCTCCAGCTGCAATCACCACATCATATTTTCGCTCTACTGCGATCTCAGCAGCTCTTGTGGCATCGCCTTCTCCTGTAGTGGCATGGCAGGACGTTTCGAATCCCGCTTCTTCTAACCTTTGCAGAACTTCAGGCAGATGCCTTTTAAATATTTCTCTTCCAGATGTTGGATTATATATAATTCTCGCTCTTTTCATCTTCTCATCATCCTAATTTATTTGCATTGTAATTCCACTATTTAACATAATAACGATGGACGACGATGAAAGCAAATATAATTATATTTACAATAAAACACGGTTAAAATTTAGAGAATATATTCTTCTGTTATGTGCCGGGTATTTAGGGTGTTTGCTGAACATTCAGTGATGATGCGTTCACAATATATATCTGCTTTTTGGCATTTGTTTCTCCAAGAGATACATTTTTCCCATGCACTGTCTCAACGTCATATTCCTCTCCCATTTTTTCCTTCTGTGGCTGTTCTTCTTCAATCTTTAGCTCTTCTATATTACTTGAGACATCTTCGACACCAGTGGCTTCCATCGCTATAAGTTTATCTTTCTCTAAAAATAAAGAAACATAATTGCTATCTTTTACAATCCAATTACTTGCCATTGTACGGGGTTTTAATGTAACAGGAGCATAATCTCCCATTACTTCAAGCTTGAGATTCTGTGGAATCAGGACAGTTGCCTCCATTGATATATAGGCAGAAAAAGGTTCGGATGGCGCTGCTGGTTCCATAAGCGTAACATACAAAGTGTCTCCTTTGATTGTAGTGGAAAGATAGTCATCAACAGTTTCCACTCTTCCATCCTTTTTGCTAATCTCTCCTGTATAAGACCCAAATATCGAAAAGCCGGAAGAATTTGTAGACTCAATGGTTAATGATGTCTGGCTTGAATTTTGTATGACCACACGTTTGATTTCCTCTTGTAAAACCTCGTCATAGGCCGGCAATTCTAGAGTCTGATGTTCCCGGAAAAGCATGGCCTCAACCGAATCGGCAACTCCTATTTGTGAGAGGATCGTAAACGCGAGCCCAGTCATTCCCAATATACCGATTAAAAATATGCTTAAAACATCATACTTTAACATTTCCTTTCCAGACTTTTGCAGCCATAGATAGAGAATAACCTCAATCCCTAATACAATAAATATAAATGGCCACCAGCTAACTAAAATCTTGGTTATATTGAAGTCTGCAAATTGGGTAACAAGGAGAGCAATCCCTAAAAACAGCAGGGATGCTCCCATTGAAAATGTTCCAACTCTCCAGGTCCTCATTCTGTACCCTCCTCTTTCTTTTTACCGAATAAGAGCTTGATCCCTCCAGCAATAAGCAGTATACAAATGACCGTTGTTTGGAAGTATTGGTGGAACCAGAAGTAAAAATCAATCTGAAAAACTCTTTGCAAATAAGGAGCCAAACCAGGAAGCAGTATATTAGCCACAAAGTAGTAGAGACCGATCAAAATTAGTCCTGCCCCAACCCATTTCTGATAGTTGACAAAATAAGAGATAATTGGAGTATCTTCCTGAACCTCATGCGACCGTGAAGCTTTTTGCAGCCCATCAAAAAAGCTATAAAACCAAATAATCGGGATTAAAAACAGGAAGATGCCTAATCGCAGGACGTCTAATATATAAATCGCAAACAGGAAAGCTGCCATCAGCTGAATCCCGCGCCTTTGTAAACCTAAATAAAGGTGGCCCGCTCCCGGAAAGATTGAAAGGAAGGTCGCAATCGCCTTGCTCTTCTTCCCTTCTTCCCTTCTGTTCTCAAAATCCTCTAAAATGGTCCGGTCTACAAGTTCTTCACCACGGCGTTTTTTCTCTAATAACTGCATGGCATCAAAAAATCCGTAAAACCAGATAACCGGAAGGAGCAGCAGAAAGATAAGAAACTCACCACGATGAGAAAGGAAGGAAACAAAGAAAACCATAACGCCAAGTCCCAGGAATGCAGCAAGTAATGTAATTCCTCGATTCATCAGACCGAGCTGAAAATGCCCTAGTCCCGGTACAAAGGAAAGAATAATCGTGTAAAAGCGTTCAGAATCTGAATTTCGAGAAGGAGAGATCCCTTCTTCTTTTTGTTGATAGATTTTTGATGCTGTAATGGCTGTGTCAATCAGATTGATGATATAGAGCACGAGTGCTCCGCCAAATCCAAGAAAAATAAACTCGTTAATCCACGTGATCTCATTTAATATTACTCCTAAGACTGGGCCGCCAAAGACCCCAGCCATATAGAAAAGCCCTCTTAAAAACTTTCCTAGGTAGAGTAACCCCCCACCCGGGAAAAAGCCTAATAAAAATGCAATCAAAGGGTTTTTCACTTTTCCTTCGCCTCCTTGTTATCTTCTTCCCACTCATCCAGCCAGGATAAGGTTTTATTCATAACCGTTTCCGTGATGGAAGGTTCTTTTGCCTGCGCATTATTTTCAAATTTCTCTATTACCCCATACATAGACTGAAAGACGCCGCTAAACGTTAAAATGAGCGTAAAGCTGGCAGCTGTTGCATAATGAAACCAAACGGATTGGACGAACGATTTTTGCTTTTTATTTTTAAAATCGGTAATTTGGTCATTTCTTTCACTTTGTCTAATTTCTTTCTCAATCAGTTTCATCACATCATCCGCAAAATGTGAACTGGATAGGTTCGGCAGAGTATCTTCATGGAAAGAGATGGCTTCCGAATACAGTTCTAAACAGGCTTCACAATTAAATAAATGATCCTCATATAAGGCCCTTGTATCATCGGGAATTTCACCCTTTACATAGTTCAACCACTCTTCATACGAAAAATGACTCATACAAAATCGTCCTCCTTCCAGTTTTCTTTCATCCACTTGCGTGCTCTGTATAGCTTCATCTCAATCGTCTTCGTTTGGACATTCATCTCATCTGCTAATTCCTGATAGCTTTTCTCCTGTATGTAAAAACCATAAACCACATCGCGATAGCTGGTTGGGATTTCATCCAATCTGGAACGAATTAGAGCCAGGTGCTCTTCTCTAAAAAACACCTTCTCTACACTTTCATTTGAGGGAGCCTGATAATCCTCATAAACTGAGACTGATGCTTCCTCCCGTTTTCGGTAAGCTTTTCTTTTCATATCAATGGCATGGTTGGTTGCAATACGTGTAATCCATGTTTTAAATCCCTGATCCTCATAATGGGGGAGAGAAAGAAAGATTTTCAAAAATATTTCTTGGGCTGCGTCTTCCGCATCCTTTTCGTTACGTAAAATCCCAAAAGCTATATGGAAAATGTACCCCTGGAAGTGCTCTACAATCAGTCGAAAAGCATGCTGGTTGCCCTTTTTTACCTGATTTATTAAGTTTTGAACTTCTATGTCTCTCCCCCCTTTCTCTTCAAACAACCATACACACTACTTTAATAAACGAGCCAGAAAAAGAAAACCCTACAAGCTTTTAAAAAATAAAACCTCGTTTCCTTGAAACAGGAACGAGGTTAGTAAAATAATTATTCAATTAGGACTCTTGTTAATTTTCCTTGTTTGACAGATTGGAACACAGCATCCATCACAAGCTGCTGCCGATGTCCATCTTCAAATAATGGAAGGTCTGGATTTTTCCTTTCATCTGTCAAATATTCATACATCGCTTGAATAAAGGCATTAAAAGCATGATAGTAACGAATGGCCGGATTTTGAATCGCAATTGGAATGGGCTCCAGCTCTAGCTTTATTTCCTCTAGATTCGAATCTTCTTTGCCTACTAACAGTTTTGTATCATTGATTATATGTATAGTCCCTTTTGTGCCATAGATTCGCAGAGAAGAGCCCAGGCCATGTCTGACAGGTGTAACTGCCTGTAACGTAAAACTTGTTCCTTTCTCTGTTTCTCCGACAATTGTAAAGAGATCATCTGTCGTTCGTTTTTCAATGGTTTCTCCGTTATCATTCTTTAACTCTGGTATGGTTGTTCTAAGTCGGCCGAATACCTGTAATATCGTGGACCCTGTGAACCAGTGAACCGCATCCACCATATGAGAACCAAGAGCCCCAAACATACCGCCATATGACTTTTTATCCCCGAGCCAGCCCAAAGGTTTGGTTGTTAAAGGTATGTAGCTCGCTATACTGGATTCAAAATCAATGTGAATAATATCGCCGAGCACACCTTCTTCAATAAGCCTCTTTGCCTTTTGTCTTGCGGGCTGGAATCGCCACTCAAAATCTAAAAATCCGTGTCTGCCCCAATGCTTTTTCAGCTGAATTAATTGTCTTGAATCATCAGCGTTCGTCACAAATGGTTTCTCACAAAGAACATGATGATTGGTTACAAGAGCCTCTTTGGCCATTTCATAATGCTTTGCTGGAATAGAAGACACTACCACAAGATCGAGTTCTTCCTTCCGAAGCATCTCCTGCCAGCTCGTATACGCGCTAGTAATTCCCGTTTTATTTGTAATTTCCTCTTCTGTTTGCCCCGAAACCGAGCTGATCGCCTGGACTTTGTAGCCAGGATGCACATTAAAAATAGGTGCCTGAACGAGGCCACCAAAACCTGTACCAATAATTCCAACTTTAAATTCCTTCATACAATCCCTACTCTCAGAAGTATTTGAGGAAATGAATGTTATCTATTCGTTAATCAATATAGGATAATTTTCTAGTGATTATACCATATCGACAATCTTCCCGTTTACGCCTGCTTGACAGCCCGGTAATGTTTGTAACAATCGAAGTGGTTGATTTACGGGCAGGTTTTTGGAGCTAAGGTCAATTAGATCACAGTCATGCAACAATCTTGTGTCGTACTTAACAATTCCTTAACTATTTCACCGTGCCTCGCATACCCCGAGTTCACTGGAAATATGTCGAATTAAGTTTGATAAAAAAATCACAAGTTCAAGCCATTTATCATTATTCATTTTGGGAATCTTACAGTATACTAAAGATAAAATAGTCGTAATGGAGAGTTTTCATGAAGAAAAAGTACATCTGGTTAGGGCTCCTTGTAGCCGTTATTCTTTTTTTAATCCCATATAGTGTTACGTTAGTACTTGCCCTTCTGACTGCAATATTTTTGGAATATTTAGTCAGGTGGTTCACGAAACTGTTTAGGTGGAAGCGATTTTATTCGGTTTTATTAACGTTCATTTTGTATCTCGCCTTTCTCGCAGTTGCCAGCTTTTTTATTGTACATACGCTATTTTCTCAATTAGTTGGGCTAAGCGAAAAAGCTCCTGCTCTCTATGACGAGCTCTACAATACCGTAATTCTTCCGACTATGAGTAAATGGGAAACATTCGTCGAAACACTGCCGTCCGAAATACTTACCTCAATAGAAGCAGCGATTAAAAATGGTCTTGAATCATTAAGTCAGGTATTTGAGCTTCTTCTTGAAAATATCTTAAGCTTTGCAGCCGGTGTCCCAAGCTTTATGATTGAGTTTTTAGTGTACTTGATTGCTCTCTTCTTAATCAGCTTGGACTTGCCGAATCTGTTAGAGTCTGTGAAACGCCATTTAACCGATGAAACTTATAGTAAAGTAAGCCTTGTTTTTGGCCAATTAACTCAGGCGGCGGTTGGGTTTATCAAGGCGCAGGTTATTTTAAGTGCCGTTACATTCATGCTTGCCTATGGGGGTTTGTGGTTATTAGAGGTACCTTATACTGCATTAATTTCACTTTTGATCGTAATTGTCGATATCCTCCCGATTCTCGGAACCGGCTCAGCTCTCGTCCCGTGGGCCATTGTTTCTATTATCCAAGGCAATAGCGGACTCGGGATAGGCTTAATCGTTCTTTTCCTCGTTATTACAGTGGTAAGGAGAATACTAGAGCCAAAAGTCTTATCAACAAATTTAGGAATTTCGCCATTAGCCGTTCTCGTCAGTCTCTACATTGGTTTAAAACTAATCGGAGTTGCCGGTCTATTCCTTGGTCCAGCGGTTGTGATCGTATATAAAACGATTAAACAGGCAGGATTTCTCAATACGTCCTATAAAATATAAAAAGATTAGACTCCATAAAAATGGCCGCCAAGGATTTGGCGGCTATCTTTTTAATCATATTCGTAAAGCTACCTTACTTAAGCTCTCCCAAAAATTGTGCAAGTCTATTCCATGTTTGTGTTATTCCTGCGATTACTCCCATGTCGATTACTTTTTTGAGGTTTTCCGGTGAATCATAATGGGTTCTGCTTACAAGTAAAGTCTTTCCTTCTTTTTCCTTAAAAGTCATCGTAATTTGTGCGGCAGGCATCTCTTCAGCTATATTACCTTCTTCATCGGAGAAATAATCAACATATACAATTTGTTCTGGTTCCACTATTTCTTGGAAAACTGCTTTACCCCATGACTTTATTTTCCCATCAGGCGACTGCATACAATAGTGCCATACTCCACCTGGACGAAAATCGATGTTGCAAACTGGGAGTGTCCATCCTTCAACGCCAAACCAGCCTCAATAGACGTATTAATATCATTTTTTAGCTTGGCTTCTGCCATATCTTTTCTACCTCCTATTGATTTGTTAAAAAGTTTTTGGCAGGATTCAGATTACTGGTTACTACTTTTTCTCTCCTTCCTTTCTTTTCATTTCCTGCAGGTAATCATCTAAGCGGTCGAATCTCTCGTTCCACAAGCGGCGGTATGAATCAAGCCAGACTTCCATCTCTTGAAAAGGTTCAGGCCGTAATTTGTAATACCGCCGATTCGTAACTGCATGTACCTCAACAAGTCCAGCATCACTAAGAACACGAAGATGTTTGGAAGTTTGCGGCTGATTCAGGCCGAGACGATTTGCAATTTCCCCCACAGTCAAGGGGCCTTCACGCAAAAGTTCAACGATGTGTAGTCTGTTTGGTTCTGAAAGTGCACTAAAAGTTGAGTTCATGGTTATAATATAACCAATTAGGAATATTCCTGTCAAGGAATATTTTGATAATTTTTTTAACTTTTTGATATTGGCAAGGAAAAGAGAGTCAATATATAAAAAAAACCGCCTTCCCTAATTGAAGAAAGCGGCTTATCCTAAATTGCTTAATCTTATAAAACTTTATCTTGTAAAGTAGTCAATATACTATAGGAAACCTCATCCCAAAGTGCAGCATCCTCTACATAGCTTTTCGTTAATTTCCTGAAAGACTCCTTTTGTTTTTCTGTGAAGGTTGGATCTTCTTTGTCTGGAAGGCCTGCCCTTACCTCATCTACAAGCTGCTGCAGCTTCGGTGCCCGCGGGCCCCAGACAGCTTTTTCAGAACCTTTATTGTCAATAAAAATAAAAATTGGAATCGCACGTGACGTTCCATTTGTTAAATACTGGTCCATCAATTCTAGGTTTTGGTCACGTAGAAGGAAGCGAACATCTATCTTTGCTCTCTCTGCAATTTTCATAAGAATTGGAACGTTTAACATTGCGTCCCCGCACCAGTCTTCTGTCAATACGATGGCTCTTAGCTGCTTCTCTTTTAATTGATCAATCAGTTTTAAATCGTCTTTCTCCAGTTGAAACCTTTCCAGAATCGAGAGCATGTTTTCCTTATTAACCTTCATTAATTCCTTATACTGTTCAAACGTTAGCCCCTTATCAAACCATTGTTCTAATGCCATTTTAGATCACCTCAACCTTTATGTACTTGCTATAAAATTTACCAAAGATACTATCAAAAAGCGAAAAATCAGCTTAGAAAAAAGAGACTGCTCGCGATCAAAAACGAGCCGTCTCCATACAAAGCATTTTATCTTTTATTGATTTCCTCGACTAACAGTTTATTAACTAATGGCGGATTTGCCTGTCCTTTCGTCGCCTTCATAATTTGACCTACCAAGAAAGCTAACGCTTTTTCTTTTCCATCCTTGTAATCTTGAATGGACTGAGGATTGTTGTCTAAAACTTCTGCAATAATCTTTAATAGCGTGCCTTCATCAGAGATTTGGACAAGTCCTTGTTCTTTCACAATCTTTTCAGGATCTCCCCCGTTTTCAATCAATTCTTTAAAAACCTTCTTCGCAATTTTAGAGGAAATCGTGCCATTTTCAATTAATTTAATCATCCCTGCAAGACTTTCAGGCGTTAGTGCAACATCCGCTAACTCTTTGCCTTCTGCATTTAGGTAGCCTGACACCTCACCCATCAGCCAGTTAGACGCTTGTTTCGGATCAGCGCCTGCAGCGATTGTCGCTTCAAAAAAATCAGACATTTCCTTCGTAATCGTTAGCACCTGCGCGTCATAGGCAGGAAGCGAAAGCTCTTCAACATATCGCTTTTTCCGCTGATCAGGCAATTCAGGAATTTCAGCACGGATTCTTTCTTTCCATTCATCATCGATAAAAAGCTCTACAAGATCTGGTTCCGGGAAGTAACGGTAGTCCTCTGAACCTTCCTTCACCCTCATTAAGATGGTAGTGTTGGTCGCCTCATCATATCGGCGGGTTTCCTGACGGATTTCTCCGCCAGCCATAACAATCTCTTTTTGGCGGTTTGCTTCATATTCTAATCCTTTTCTGACAAAGTTAAAGGAGTTTAAGTTTTTGAGCTCTGTTTTGGTTCCAAATGCCTTTTGCCCGACTGGACGGATGGAAATATTCGCATCACAGCGAAGACTGCCTTCCTCCATTTTACAATCGGAAACCCCTGTGTATTGAATGATTGACTTTAATTTTTCTAGATAGGCATAAGCTTCGTCAGGGGTGCGAATATCTGGTTCGGATACAATTTCAATTAATGGAGTCCCTTGGCGGTTATAGTCCACAAGCGAATATCCATTTGGCGAATGGTTCAGTTTTCCCGCATCTTCTTCCAAATGAAGTCTTGTAATGCCAATCTTCTTCTTTTGTCCGTTCACTTCAATCTCAATCCAGCCATTTTCCCCAATCGGTTTGTCAAATTGAGAAATTTGATATGCTTTTGGATTATCTGGGTAAAAATAGTTTTTCCGGTCAAACTTTGTTATAGTAGCAACTTCACAATTTAACGCCATCGCTGCTTTCATTGCAAACTCGACGGCCTTTTTATTCAGTACAGGCAAAACACCTGGGTAACCAAGCTCAATCACGCTCGTATTGGTGTTTGGCTCGTCCCCAAAGTTGTTTGGACTGCTTGAAAATATTTTCGACTGTGTTTTTAATTCAACGTGTACTTCTAAACCTATTACCGTTTCAAAGTCCATGACTTTCCCCCCTTTACAGCGCTGGCTTTTCTTTATGATAGGTTGTGGCTTGCTCAAAGGCATGAGCTACCTTATAAACAGTCGCTTCATCAAAGTGCTTTCCGATAATTTGCAGGCCTAATGGAAGTCCATTTGAAAATCCGCAAGGGACCGAGATTCCAGGTACACCCGCCAGGTTAACCGGAATTGTTAAAATATCATTGGCATACATCGTTAACGGATCATCTACTTTTTCACCAAGCTTAAAAGCCGGAGTTGGTGTAGTTGGTCCAATAATCACATCATATCTTTCAAAAACATCTTCAAAATCCTTTTTAATTAAAGTCCTTACCTTCTGCGCTTTTTTATAGTACGCATCATAATATCCGGAACTTAAAGCAAAGGTTCCAAGCATAATCCGGCGCTTTACTTCATCTCCGAAGCCCTCTGCTCTAGTTTTTTTATAAAGCTCCATGAGATTATCAGCATTCGGGGAACGGTAGCCGTAGCGAACCCCGTCAAATCTGGCAAGGTTGGCTGATGCTTCAGAAGAAGATAATAAATAATAGGTCGCGATTCCGTATTTTGAATGTGGGAGTGATACCTCCTCCCAAGCAGCACCAAGTCCTTCTAGCACTTTTAAAGCATCAAGCACCGATTGTCGTACTTCTTCGGAAACGCCTTCACCAAGATACTCTTTAGGAACAGCAATTTTTAGGCCTTTGATATCTCCGGTAAGTGCACTTGAAAAACGCGGAACCTCAACTTTCGCTGAAGTCGCATCCATTGGATCAAGCCCTGCAATTGCTTCTAATACATAGGCATTATCCGCAACGGTACGTGTTATTGGCCCAATCTGATCCAAAGAGGAGGCAAAAGCGACCAGTCCGAAACGTGATACACGTCCATATGTAGGTTTCATCCCAACAACTCCACAAAATGAAGCGGGCTGACGAATGGAACCACCTGTATCGGATCCTAATGCATAAGGAACTTCCCCTGCCGCTACTGCAGCTGCAGAACCTCCAGATGAGCCGCCTGGGACTGCCTCTAAATTCCAAGGGTTCCTTGTTTTCTTCACACTTGAATTTTCCGTAGAAGATCCCATTGCGAACTCATCCATATTTAGTTTTCCTACTGTAACAGCCCCTTGTCCTTCGAGCTTGTCCATTACGGTTGCATTATAAATCGGATCAAAGTTTTCCAGAATTTTACTTGCGCAGGTTGTGCGGAGACCTTTCGTTACGATATTATCCTTAATGCCGACCGGGATTCCAAAGAGGACATTGCCTTGGCCCTGTTTAATATGGGCTTCTAGTTCTTTTGCCTTTTCCTTCGCCTTTTCTTCATTTAAGGTTACAAAGGCTTCTACTTTAGAATCAACTTCCTCGATTCTTTGAAAAGATTGAGAAACTAAGTCTGAAACGGATATTTCTTTTTTATGTAAAAGCTCATGTAAATCTGCTAATGTATGATCAAATAATGACATCTTCTCATCCCCCCTAGTCTAAAATGGATGGTACTTTAATTTGGCCGTCTTCATGATCAGGGGCATTTTTCAGTACCTCCTCGCGCGGAAGTCCTTTTTCAGGAATATCTTCCCTCATAACATTCTTCATATCTAAAACATGGGATGTCGGTTCAATATTCTCTGTATCTAATTCATTTAATTGCTCAGCATAACTGATAATAGCATCTAATTGTTTTGTAAACATTACAGCTTCTTCTTCGGTAATTTCCAATCTGGCTAAATGGGCAACATGTTTTACCTCATCAAGTGAGATCCGAGACATACCATCTTCACCTCCATAAGAATTCGAACTACTTCACAATAATATTGATTCTATCAATTTTCAATAGGTCAGGCAACAATCGGACACAAGGTGTACCAGTTGTGCAAGGAAGTTTGCCGCAGCAAGGAGCCATTGTTAATTTTTCCAAGCATAGATTCATTCCAATCATAGCAATTTAATACCATGAAAAGAAAATATCGACTTTTTGCTTTGTCACTATTATCAATGGGAATGACCCTGTCAGCCTGTGCACATAATCAAACCGATCAGGGAGGAGGAAATCAAGGGCAGCCTATTTTTTATCAGCCAGAAAACAATCAGCAGGCTACAGGAAGACAAATTTGGCTCAACTTTGAAGAAGCAAACCCTCGCGGACAAGCAGGTGAAGCCCCTAACTTGGAACTGCAGCGCGGACCAGTGAAACTGATTGAAAGAGAAGCTGTTGAATGGACTAACCGCGAACGGCAGAGACACGGACTAAAGCCCTTAAGTTTAAATGAAAAAGCCTGTGACATTGCACGCCTAAAATCACAGGATATGCGGGATACACAATATGTTGCCTATATCAGTCCAACCTACGGAACACCCCTTGAAATGATGAGGAATTTCCACTTACAATTTCGAATTGCTGCGGCTAATCATGCTGCCGGTCCAAAAACAGCAGAGATGGCTGTACGGGGATGGTTGGAAAGCCCTGAGCATCGGCAGCACATCCTGAACCCCGAATTTACTGAAATTGGGGTTGGCTATGTGGAGGGCGGAGCATTGGGAAGCTACTGGACACAGCTGCTGATTGATCCGAGGTAATGGGATGAAATTAGGCAGCATCACTTCGCATTGATTCCTAAAAAAAGGCTGGCTCTTCATAAAAAACCAGCCTCTTCCCCCTTCATTTTTTTTGCCTGATAAATGGCCTGGGCAAATTCTTGTTTCTTGTTTCATCCCTTTCTTTGGGCCTTTTCCCACAAAACTAAATACAATAATTGCTAGTGACGCTAAAATAAAGACTGGTGTTTAGAGCTACAAGTACAGGAACCATCTATCAGCCTGAAGGATAGATGGTTCCAAATGTTGCTTAAAAACATCGTTATTCTTTTATTTAAACTTTCTAAAACTATAAAGTTGTTTAATTGTTAGAAAGCGAATAATAAAAAAACATACTCCCAACAATATAGTTACTTGTTAAAATATTGTTGGATGGTTGATACAAATTCTTTCGTTGCATCTTCATTTTTCAAATTTAAATTTAAAACTAAATTTCCTAAGTAATCGTCTGTTTCAAACAGTTCTTGGTTGTTTTGATAAATATTTAACAATATCGGATATCGTTTACCTGCCTTTTCCATCTTCGTTTGA
The DNA here is from genome assembly GCF_022808645.1 of Bacillus litorisediminis. Classification (GTDB taxonomy): domain Bacteria; phylum Bacillota; class Bacilli; order Bacillales; family JC228; genus Bacillus_BF; species Bacillus_BF litorisediminis. The sequence continues at coordinate 14,616 of NZ_JAKZKT010000036.1, read as the reverse complement.
ATCTTATATTCCTTTGTTCCAAATCCAAGCGAAGTATAAATAGCAATAAATACGTCAAACACTAAATCGAGAATGATCAAATTTCATCAAATCCTAAATTAATTGGTTCTAATGGTAATTTCCCTTGTGCGAGCATATTTGTGGATGGAACAGTCTGATCTACCTCTTCAAAAACAAATCCATCTGCCCACACCTTTCCTGTTCCAATTAATAAAACACCAAAGTGTATTGAAACACTTTCTTCAGGCACATCTAACACAATCGAATAATAATTCCAATCGGTTGTACCTTGGATTGAACGATTGTCCATATTATCAAACTGAATCATATCACTAGAGGCATTATCAATTCGGCACCATGCCCCACACTTCACAACTTCTTCAGTTTTTAAGAAACAGGAAACTTTCATACGTTTTCCTTTCCACTTTTCTGCCGAAAAACTTTGCATCATTGTACCAAATTGTCCTTCCCCTGCTTGCCCTATAGATGCAAGTAATCCTGAACTTGTTCCCGTGTGAAATACTTGACTGTCAGCTTTCATTTCATAAAAGCTTGGGTGTGAGCCACTTAAAACCCACCCTTTAATCAATTTTTGTTCACCCATATATTCTTCCTCCGTTCTTTGCAATGTTCGCATCAATTTGCGATATTTTCCTGGTGGCATCTGATATACTTCTTTAAAAGAACGAGTAAAAGCTTCTTGGGATTGAAATTGCAATTCAAAAGCAATCTGAATTATAGATTCATCTGAATATAATAAGTACTTCGCAGCTGTTGCTAATCGACGTTTACGAATATATTCTCCAATGGTCATTCCTATTTCTTGTTTAAAAACTCTAGATAAATGAAATTTTGAATAACCAATTTGAACTGCATAATCCTCTAAGTGCCATTCTTCTAATAAATGTTCTTCTAAAAATGAAATAACGTTTCTAGTTACTTCGCTATACATCTATGCTCACCTCACTTACTAAGTTTAGAGGATGTTTAAAATTTATTTTTGATAATAATTGCTATTCTCGCTTATTCTTAACTAGTAGAATATCAAAATATTCATGTCTAATAGCTTCATTTATCCTCGATTTTGATCAAGAAAACTGACTAGCGCTTTAGACTAGGCGCAGGCGATTGCAAGCCCGCACTTATCACGTATTCCTAAAAAATTTTGACTGCGCCGAATTTACTTCTTTGCTAAAATTTTATACTTTCTTTAAGTACAAAAAAAGACTGGAAACAAGTCCCAGTCCTTCATATTTCTTATAACAATTCTGAAGTTGTTTTGGCCTGCATGTGAAGCAGCAGGTAATCTGGTCCGCCTGCTTTTGAATCGGTACCAGACATATTGAATCCGCCAAATGGCTGATATCCCACAATGGCACCTGTACATCCACGGTTAAAGTATAGGTTTCCTACGTGGAAATCTTCTCTCGCTTTTTCAATATTTAAACGGTTGTTGGAAATAACAGCTCCTGTTAGTCCATATTCAGTATCATTTGCGATTTCGATAGCTTCATCAAAATCTTTTGCTTTCGTAAAAGCAACAACAGGTCCAAAGATTTCTTCTTTCATCACACGCGCATTTCGGTCTACATCTGCGACCACAGTAGGCTTGATAAACCATCCTTTTGAATCATCACCTTCACCGCCGGCTACGATTCGGCCTTCACCCTTGGCAATTTCAATATAGGACATGATTTTATCATAAGCTGCCTGGTCAATAACTGGTCCCATATATGATTCTCTCTTTGCAGGATCACCTACTGTTAAGGCGTTCGTTAATTCTACCACTCGATTTAATACTTGGTCATAAACATCCTCAAGCACAACTACACGTGAACATGCAGAGCATTTTTGACCTGAGAAGCCAAAGGCAGACGCCACAATAGAGTGAGCTGCCAATTCTAAATCGGCTTCTTTATCAACAACAATCGTGTCTTTTCCGCCCATTTCGGCAATAACACGTTTTAGCCAAATTTGGCCTTCATTTAGCTTGGAGGCACGTTCATAAATACGGAGACCTACATCTCGGGAACCTGTGAAGCTGATGAAACGTGTATGGGGATGATCGACTAAATAATCGCCCACCTCAGACCCGCTTCCAGGAATGTAGTTAAGTACACCCTTTGGCAGTCCTGCTTCTTCCAGAACTTCAACAAATTTAGCTGCAACCACTGGTGTAGCTGATGCAGGTTTTAATAACACAGTGTTCCCTGAAACGAGTGCAGCCACAGTTGTTCCTGCCATGATGGCAAAAGCAAAGTTCCACGGAGAAATAACAACTCCGACTCCAAGCGGAATATAGTTATAACGATTAATCTCTCCCGGACGGCTGTTTACAGGAACACCATCTTTTAGACTAATCATTTGGCGTCCGTAATATTCCATGAAATCAATTGCTTCCGCCGTATCTGCATCTGCTTCGTTCCACGGTTTACCCGCTTCTTTTACTAAGAGTGCAGAAAACTCATGCTTGCGGCGTCTGACAATCGCAGCAGCACGGAACAGAATATCCGCTCTCATTTCTGGCTTTGTTTTTCTCCATGTTTTAAAAGCTTCAACTGCCGCTTTCATAGCTTGCTCTGCTAAATCTCTATTGGCTTTAGAAACTCTTCCAACGATTTCTTCTTTATTAGCAGGGTTCACAGAAACAATTTTATCTTCTGTTGAAACTCGTTCTCCGTTAATGACTAAATCATAATCTTGTCCTAAATAACTCTCTACTAATTTCAGACCTTCCTGAAAGGCAATTTGATTGTCTTCATTCGAAAAATCAGTGAAAGGTTCGTGCTGATAAGGTTTAACCATATGAATCCCCTCCTTATGTATTTGAACAAAACCGTTTACACTACACGTCCATTCTACCATGAATCAAAATTATTCTTCAAATTATTCCGAATGGAAAAATAGCCTAATAGGAATAGCTGGATGATATCCAGAAGTAAAATTTTTAACCGATTACAGCTTCAAACCATTCCACATGGCTTTACTGCCAAAAAATAAGACCTGCCGACCGGCAGATCTCCAGTACCATTTTAGTAAATATACACATACGGTTCATCAGCCTTCCGATCTTTTACAATCAGAGCTTCGGGACCGCTAACGGAGAGCACATTGACCTCAACTTTAAGTTCTTCCCCAAAATATTTCATGACTAAGCCGGCAACGTATTGGGTAAAACCAATGACTTCTGCTTCTCCGTTAAATTGAATATTGATATCTATGTCAATGGAGTTTAACTCATCATTCACATAAAATGCTTTTCCGACGACCCCATTAAAGTCAGGGAAGTAGCTTTCAACGTCAGTTTGAAAGTTAAGGAATGTAGTGGCATCTTCCCGGTGGGACTCCATTGCATCATTTGACGGAAATAAAACGTAATCCTCATTAACATTGGTCCATTCTTTAATATTGCTTTCCCCTTGACCTACATGGGTGTAAGCAATAAAGTTGCCAGGAACAACAGAATTTCGTTTTTCCTGCTTAAAAAGGGCAATCGTAATCGGAACCTTGGACAGCTCCTCCATCCCTCTGAGTCTGGTTAGGACCTCTGCTGCAATTTTCTTTCCTTCTTGTACCAGTACATCAGGGTCAATATTAGTATTATAAGTGGTACCATATTGTTCAGTCTGGTAATAGTGAACAGAGTTTAAAGCTAAACCAATCACTACTCCGCCTAACTCAACGGTTTCATCATCAACTCGCTTGAGATAGTTATGTTCCATGATATGCGCTAAATAAATCGGACTATTTTTATTAGCTTTATGCGGGTCATCTCCTGCCACTAACGGCGGGTTTAGCCCAATATTGTCTTCAGGCTCTACCCCTGCTGCCTGTGCCTGTTCATCCGTATACTTCCGTTTTAGCCAAGCACTTACAAGATCACGGCTGATATATTGTCCGCCGCGAAACAGATAGTCCTCTGTCGAATATTTCGTTTTCGCGATCCTCATTAAACCTTGCTCAAATTCATCCATATCTACTCTCGTATTTAGATTGGATACGACCATTCCGCGTGCGGGAGAGGATTCAAAAGGGAGGATTGTTTTGTAATAATCGTCAGAGATATTGTAGCTTGGAATGATCCCTGTCGTTTTATTTTCCTCATCTACAGCGTCCTCTTGAACAACTTCTCCTTCTTTCTCAAGACTCGGAATACAGCCGGTCAGTAATAATATGCTTGTACAGAATACAGTTACAAGCTTTTTCATGTTATACACCTCTTACTGATTAAGTTCTTCCAAGAATCTCTCCTCATTCCAAACTTCGATGCCTAATTGTTCTGCTTTTGTGAGTTTAGAACCGGCATCCTCTCCTGCAATGACTAGATCTGTCTTTTTACTGACACTTCCGGTTACCTTTCCTCCGTATAGTTCAATCTTTTCTTTCGCTTCATCCCGAGAAAGCTGTGATAACTTTCCTGTAAGAACTATCGTTTTTCCGGCAAAATAAGAATCTACATCTTCAAGCGCTAATTTCCTTGGCCCCTTATATTCCATATTAACTCCTAGTGATTTTAATTCCTCAATCACCTCTATGGCTTCCTCTAAATGAAAATAGGTATGAATCGAATCAGCCATTTTTTCGCCAATTTCGTTGATGTTGCGTAATTGCTCCACAGTTGCCTGTCTCAATTGATCCATCGTGCCAAACTCTTGCGCCAATATTTTGGCGGCTTTAGCTCCTACATGACGTATGCCTAAGCCAAATAAAAGCTTTTCCAGCGAGTTTTCCTTTGATTTTTCAATTGCATCCAGTAAGTTCTGTGCTGATTTTTCACCCATTCTTTCCAGATTGACAAGCTGCTCAAATTGAAGACGATAAATATCCGCTACATCTTCTATTAAATTTTCTTTAAATAACTGGGTAATTACTTTTTCACCGAGACCGTCAATATTCATCGCATCTCTAGATACAAAGTGAATAAGGCCTTCCCGGATCTGTGCAGGACATTTTGGATTGATACAGCGCACGGCTACTTCTCCGTCTAAATGGACAAGTTCACTGCCGCATTCCGGACATTCTTTAGGCATTGAAAATGATTTTTCTTCACCTGTTCTTTTTTCAGCTAATACTTTAACGACCTCCGGAATGATGTCACCCGCTTTTTTAATGACCACATAATCTCCTATTTTTATGTCCTTCTCACGGATCAGGTCCTCATTGTGAAGAGAAGCCCGTTTTACAGTTGTACCCGCTACTTTAACAGGCTCTAAAATAGCGGTGGGTGTTACCACCCCTGTTCTTCCTACAGTTAATTCTATATCGATTAGCCTGGTGACAACCTCTTCGGCCGGAAACTTATAGGCAATGGCCCAGCGCGGACTTTTCGCAGTGGTTCCGAGTTCCTCTTGCTGCTGAAGAGAATCTACTTTTATCACGATACCATCGATTTCATAGGCTAATGAATTCCGCTTTTCTACCCAACTGTTGACATACTCCAGCACATCATCAATCGTCGGACAGATCCTTCTTTCCTTGTTCGTTTTGAAACCAAGTCTCTCAAGCAGTTCCAAGCCTTCACTATGAGACTCAACCCCGGTCGTGCCAACATCCCCGATCGCGTATAAAAAGATGTCCAGATTGCGTGAAGCAGCTATTTTCGGATCTAACTGACGCAATGAGCCGGCAGCAGCGTTCCGAGGGTTAGCAAAAGGCTCTTCTCCATTTGCTTCTTTAATTTCGTTGAGCGTCTGGAATGATCGCTTTGGCATGTATGCTTCGCCTCTTACTTCAATAGATACAGGCTCCGTTAGCTTTAATGGAATGGATTTAATAGTACGCAGATTAGCGGTAATGTCCTCGCCTACTGTCCCATCTCCCCGGGTCGCGCCTTGTACAAATTGACCGTCTTCATAGCGAAGCGATACAGCTAATCCGTCAATTTTTAATTCACATACGTATTGAAAGCGATCACCTACCGCCTGTCTGACTTTGCGGTCAAAATCTCTTAAATCTGCTTCGTTAAATGCATTTCCAAGGCTTAGCATCGGTGTCCGGTGCTGAACCTTTTCAAATGCATCCAATACATCCCCGCCTACACGCTGAGTAGGGGAATCAGGAGTTTTTAAATGAGGGTATTGTTCTTCCAATTGAAGCAATTCCTTTAATAAACGGTCATATTCACTGTCTGGCACTGAAGGTTTATCAAGAACATGGTATTCATAATTATATTGATTTAACAGCTCCTGAAGCTCTTTAACCCTTTTTTCAGCTTGTACCTGCTCCATATACGCTCCTCGCTTTCTTCAACCCTTATACCCTTTCAATCGGTGCAAACGTCGCCAAAAGCCGCTTCACACCCTGACTTGGGAAGGCGATATCTAATTCCTTCCCTTCCCCTTCACCTTTTACACTGACAACCGTGCCGGGACCCCATTTTTTGTGGTTGACCTTGTCGCCTACCTTCCAGTCAAGCTCATCATTTCCTGTCTTTTGCGGTCTTTGTACCGGCTTAGCGAACGGAGAATTGATTTTATGATTAGATACACTTGAATAAGAAGAACCTGTTTTTTCATTGATATTTAAAGGTTCGATTAATTCATCCGGGATTTCTTTAATAAAACGACTCTCCGGATTAAAGTTGGTTCTCCCAAATAACGTCCGCATTTCAGCACTTGTTAAATAAAGCTGCTCCTCAGCCCGTGTTATACCAACGTATGCCAAGCGCCGTTCTTCCTCCATTTCGTCTTCTTCCATAAGGGATCGGCTATGAGGAAAGACGCCTTCCTCCATACCAAGGAGAAAGACAACAGGAAATTCAAGACCTTTAGCTGAATGTAGCGTCATTAACGTAACGTTGCCTTCGTTCGTGTCCTGTTCATCCAAGCGGTCAATGTCCGCTACCAAAGCTAAATCGGTTAAAAAGGCAATCAAACTCTTATCGTCTTCGTTTCTTTCTTCAAAGCTTTTTGTTACAGATAAAAATTCTTCCAGGTTTTCTAAGCGGCTTTGGGCTTCAAGTGAATTTTCTGCTTTAAGCATTTCCTCGTACCCTGTCTTTTGAATAACCTCTTCCGTTAGTTCTGTTACCGATAAATAGTCCTGCATGTTGGAAAACTGTCTGATAAATTGATGAAAATCCGCCGCAGCCTGCGTAATCTTCGGGGAAAGACCAATAAAATCAACTTCGCCTAACGCCTGATACAAACTCATGTCACGTTCTGCCGCGTAATTAGCGATTTTATCAATAGAACTGGCACCAATTCCTCGTTTCGGGACATTGATAATTCTCTCGAGACTTATATCATCATCCGGATTTGAAATTAAACGTAAATAGGCCAAAATATCCTTAATCTCTTTCCGATCGTAGAACTTTGTTCCGCCTACAATGGAATAAGAAATGTTTGATTTTAAAAGTACTTCCTCCATCACACGCGACTGAGCATTCGTTCTGTATAAGATAGCAATATCAGAACTCGAATACTGGCCTGACTTTATTAGTTCATTAATTTTACCGGCAACAAATTGGGCCTCGCCCTGCTCATTAAGGGCTTTATAATAAACAATTTTATTCCCTTCACTATTTTCAGTCCAAAGATTTTTGGGCTTCCGATTAAGATTGTTCGCAATAACCGCATTGGCAGCCTCAAGGATTCTCTTTGTCGAACGGTAATTTTGTTCTAGTAAAATGACCTTTGCCTTCGGATAGTCCTTTTCAAAGGATAAAATATTTGCGATATCTGCACCGCGCCAGCGATAAATCGACTGATCCGAATCTCCGACCACACAAAGATTTTCAAACTTCTGGGCTAATCTTTTTACCAGCATATATTGAGCACGGTTGGTATCCTGGTACTCATCAACATGGATATACTGAAACTTACGCTGATAATATTCTAAAACCTCAGGTACACGGTCAAATAGCTTAATCGTCATCATAATTAAATCATCGAAATCCAGCGCATGATTTTTTCGAAGCCGCTTTTGATACTCCTTATAAACCTTTGCCACCAGTTCGTCGTAGTAGCTACCCTGTTTTTGTTCAAAGGTTTCGACGTCAATCAGTTCATTTTTCGCTGATGAAATCGATCCAAGCAGCATTCTTGGATCAAACTTTTTCGAATCAATATTTAAATCTTTTAGAACTCCCTTAAGAACAGAGAGCTGATCTGTTGTATCCAAAATTGAAAAATTCCGGTTATAGCCGATGCGGTCAATATCACGGCGAAGAATGCGGACACACATAGAGTGAAAGGTTGAAATCCACATTTCATCAGCAGCTGATGCCACGATTTTTTGTAATCTTTCTTTCATTTCACGAGCTGCTTTATTCGTAAATGTAATAGCTAAAATGTTGTAGGGGTTTACCGCTTTTTCCACAAGTAAATAACCGATGCGATGGGTTAAAACTCTTGTTTTCCCACTGCCGGCCCCGGCCATAATTAATAAAGGCCCTTCTGTTGTTTTGACCGCCAGCTTTTGTTGCTCGTTCAAACCTTCTAACAGTCGATTCGTTAAAAATTGCATCTATTCTTCCTCCAATTAAAGGAACATTTGTTCTATTGCTTAACTATATCATACCGAAACACTCAGTTGAATGCTTTCCTTTTTTCAAGTTTTTGAGTGGTTTTCACAGCGTTCACAGTTTGCAGAGCAGCTTCCGTATTTTCGTAAATAAGATTCCCAACTACGATCACATCAGCTCGTTCTGCCATCTCCTTAGCCTGTGCAGAATTTTCAATTCCCCCGCCGTAAAATAGCAAGGTGTTCTCTAATTTCTGATAGACCTGTCTGACCAATGCAGGGTCCCCGTACATTCCGCTATACTCGATATAAAAAATCGGCAAATGAAACATTTTTTCAGCGATCATCGCATATGCCAGAACATCTTCATTATCAATCAGCTTAGAATCAGTTGCCTGAAACGCTTTACTATCAGGATTAAGCATACAATAGCCTTCCACCAGCATTTCATCCCAGTTGATAAATTCACCATAGCTTTTGACTGCTTCTCTATGTAAGTCAGTCATCCATTTAGGATTAGTGCTATTCAAAACTGTAGGAACAAAGAAAAAATCGAACCCAGGCGTAATCGATTCTAAGTTGGAAATTTCTAAAACACACGGAACTGAAAATCTGCGAATTCTGGCTAACAGATTTAATGTATTATCAAGGGTGACCCCATCTGTCCCGCCTACCAGGATAGAATCAGTCCCCGATTCACATACGGACTCAAGCTGCTCATCACTAATCGCTTTATTAGGATCGAGTTTAAAAACATGTCGCCATTCACGAATGTTATACATGAATATGCCCCCGTTTCTGCTCACATGAAGTCATTATACCATTGTCTGTCCTATGACTAAAGCAATCTCCAATTTGCCAAATGTAAGAAAAAAAGCCCGTCAAACAATGATGACGGGCCTCCTGTTTTATGAATTTGTTTCTTCTTGTTCCTTAATTCGGTTTAATGCCATGACATATGCATCGTTTCCATAGTTTAAACAGCGTTTCACCCTTGAAATCGTAGCTGTGCTTGCGCCAGTCTCTGTTTCAATTTTGTGATACGTTTTTCCTTCTTGCAGCATTCTCGCTACCTCTAATCTTTGTGCTAGAGATTGAATCTCATTCACTGTACAAAGGTCATCAAAAAAGCGGTAGCATTCTTCTAGATCCTTTAAAGAAAGCACAGCTTTAAATAATTGATCTAATTCTCTTCCTCTAAGTTTATCTATTTGCATATTCGTTCTCCTTCTTTTAAGAAGTAATCGCTTCAAAAGATACGGATTGCATTAATCCTGGATTATCGGGAACAACATTGATCCATGTTTTCCCTTTAACTAGCTTGGCTGGCTGCCCATTTTCATAGGGAAGGATGCGCCCATCGACATTTTTCCATTCGATTTTCTTCCATTTTCCTTTTTGGACTAAATAAGCCTCACCGCCAGAGCTAAAATCTATATCTCTTCTGCCCTTATTATCAGCTATCTGATGAGGTGCTTCCAAAATCACAATATTATCAATCAGTACCGGTTCCCCAGTCTGATAATCAACCGTTTGTTCACCATTTGTAAATCTCTTGTACTTTTCTGAATCCAGATCATATTCATAAATTACGTCATAAAGCGGTGAATTATAAGATACCATTAAATTCTTAGCTGTTTCCCCGCTGATTGCGTCTTCCTCCGCATCAGTCATAAAGGACAGACCTGGAGGCAGTTCTGCCATATCATACCCAAGATCTTCTGCACCTTGCGCAATATTCTCAAAGGTTATATAAGAATTATGGGGAGCCCGTCTTTCTGAGGAGCGATAAAACAAAGTCCCATCATAATACATCCCATTAATATTATCGACATACCCATTGTCAGACAGAACTTTTGCTTCTGTACTAAAGCCATGAGCAATATATAAGCTATTGAATCCTTTTGCAATATCCATGAAATAATCTCTCGCACTGCGAACAGGTCCCACTTCATTCGGCTGGTCACTTTGGAAAATTGCTAAAAATCTAGTGATGTTTCCTTCTGTCAAAATTTCGTAGACAAGATCCGCTTCAGGCAAACCCGTCTGCGGGCGTGCACGAATATCATTGTTAATCATAACGGCAACAGAACGACCCTTAATTTCTTCATCAGTCCCAAGCCCTGTTAGAGGGTAGTGAAATGCATATTCTTTTGCTTCGTGATCTGATGTATTTTCGGACTCCTCCTGTTGGGCGGGGGGAGAGGCTTCCTCATCCGGACCAGCCTCATCTTTACTGCATCCGGCAAGTAAAAATCCAACCCCTATGGCAATTCCTGCAGCCATCTTTTTCCATAACACCTTTATACACCCCTAAGTTGATTTTTTGCATTTTTGCCTTCATCTTCGGTGTCTGTGTTCTAGGCGCAGCAAAAAACATTTTAGTTCTGTAAAGTTTTTCATTATTACTATTTTAACGCATTACGCTCGGGAAGAGTACCATTTTTTTCATAACATCAAATAATCCTTGCTGCGTAATCCGAATATATGGGAGATGAGTAGATGAGAAGAATAATAAGGTATAGATTGGATCTCCGAATTTATATCCTCTCTCCTCTAATAAAACTTTAAGCTTCGTTTCTTCCTCCATAACTTCTTCCATCGGTTTATCAGAAATGACACCATTTAAAGTAAGAGGAATCTCATGAAGCACCTTGCCGTTTTCCGTTAATACGATTCCGCCGCCAAGCTCTTTCAGTCTTCTGCATGCAAGCAGCATATCTGTTTTATTTTTGCCTATTACAACAAGATCCCCGCTTATCGAAAAACTTGAAGCAAAACCGCCAATCTTATCAGCAAAACCTTTTAAAACGGTATTGACTTTCCATCTGCCTTTTCTGTCCACAAGCATAAAGAAACATTGATCATGGTCATGGGAAAGGCTATCAACTGATAAATCTAGGTTAGCTGAATAGGGCTTGGTGATGACTGCATTGATCATTTCAATCCCCATAGCCATCGAAAATTGAAGGTCATCCATTGTCAGTTCCCAATTACTCTCATATGGTTTTAGCCCATATTTTGACCAGCTAATCGAGTAATCTCCAAATGTATTCTCACCATGTCGCTTTACCCACTTGCCCTTAGCTAAAACCGAATGAGGTGTCGGATCATTTTCATCATGAAGGAAGTTGATATTTGCCACACGGCCAGTTGTAATACTTCCATAAAGGTCATCAATTTGATAGTATCGTGCGACATTAAAGCTCGCCATCAAATAGGCCTCGATTGGAGGGATTCCCTCTTCAAGAGCCATTTTGATCATTAGGTCTATCATTCCCTCTTTATAAAAGCTTGGGGTTGATCCATCCGTTGTAAAAAATACTTGGTCAAAATGTTCAATGCCTAATTCTTTCATTTCCCTTAATAGAATGGGCAGATCAGGACGGATTGAGGAATATCGAAGAGCGACAGCATACCCATGCTGGAGTCGATTCCATACCTCCTGTCCGGTCATAGACTCATGGTCGGCATCAGCACCAAGTAATTTGAGCTTCACCAAGGTTTTTTCAGAAGCACCTGGGAAATGTCCTTCTATTCTTTTTCTATTCCTTTTTATCTCTTGTATCCAATGCAGCAATGAATCATCGCCTGCCATTAATCGTGGCCAACTCGTTAACTCCCCACCTTGAATCACATCTTCTCTCTCAATCCATGCCTGAACCGTTTCATGAGAGAAAATAGTTTCTTCTCTAAAAAGCTCGGTTTGTGAATCAAAACGACACCACCAATACATGGAAACTGGCAGTTTTTTAAATTCATCAAGCAAAGAAAACGCTTTCTTTTTATCGTTCAATAAAACCAGATTAAGACTGTCATTTATCAATGTTGTCGTCCCTGTTTGTGATGCATAGTTAGTTAGGGAAAGGGGATTATAAACTTGAAAAGGATGTGCATGAGGTTCAATATATCCTGGAACAAGCAGTGAATCCGTACAGTCTATTACTTCACATTCTTCTATGCGTTCAGGCATTTTATCTCCAACATAAACAATACGGTCCTGATAAATCCATATATGACCGCTTAACCATTTTCTAAAATATGGATGCAAATACCGAGCGTTTTTTAATAAAAGGGTGGGGGATTTCAATCCATCAATGATAGAGGTATGTTCTCTTTGTTGCTTAATTCTCCAGTTGTAAGTTTGATACATTTTCTTTCTTCTCCCCCTTTTGGCTTATAGCTTTAGTCATATACTATCATATTTTGAATATTAACGCATTAAAGAAAAGAAATTTCTTCTAAATTAAGGAAGGTGAACGACTATGTTTCAAATTAAGCCAAATATCGGTATTCTTAATGCACTTGTTCGCATCACCTGCGGTTTAACCCTATTATCATGGGTAACAGCAAAATTAGTGAAACAGCCATGGAGAGAGTCTTATTTAATCGTTGCTCTTTTAGCTGCAATGAAGGTTGGAGAAGGAATCGTTCGCTATTGTCCAGTCACCGAGCTTATTAAAAATGGAGTGCAAGCTGGAAATGAGAGGGATAAGCAAGAAGACTATGTCATTTAAAACAGTTGAAATTAGCTGGATTTAACATTGGACAGACTTATTCTAAATAAGGGGATGTTATCAAATGTTTTGGGAGTATTTAATGGATATGTCCTTTGTATTAATTTCTATAATAGGCGGAATTGTAGCTTTGCTTTTTGTCTATATTCACAGGTCAAGAAGACGAGCCAGGCAGTAATTTCCACGACATGAAACGGCTGTTCAGCCATTTTTAATGGTGACACAGCCGTTCTCTCTTTATTGATCTGCTAGTTCACCTTGAAACTGGATTTCTTGATTCACCGGTTTCACCACTTTATTGCCATTTTCAAAGATTTCCTCAAAAATCGGCTTTTCCATCCGCCGAATCGGTACATATCCTTCAGCGGCCATCCGCTTTAGGCAATCATCAACCGTTTCATTTTCTAGTACTGTAAACCATTTCTTTTTTTTGGATTTACTCATTTCCTAATTTTCCTTTACGCACACTTTTCACCCAAAATCCCCCGTAAATCGTCTTCGGTTCATATGAAATAATAAAGGCTTTTGGATCTAGCTCTTTTATCGTTTGATAAAGACGAAGTTCATACTTTCGCGGGGTAAGAATTTGCATAGCCAGGCGGTCTCCTTCCCTGCCATTTGCCATCCAATGCGTTACCCCAAACCCTTCTTTACGTAATGCATTTGGCAAATCTTTGGCTTCTTCCGTTGTAATGACATTAACCGTGATATATCCTAAAGCCAGTTTTTCTTCAAGCTTCATTCCAACTATGACACCTATGCCATACCCGACCGCATATGCAATTAAATTTTGAATTTCATTTAAATTTTCAAGAACCAGTCCTAAACCGACCACATAAATCAACACTTCAAACATGCTTATGACAGCAGCAAAATACCGTTGGCCTTTAAGAGTTAGAATCATCCGAATCGTAAAGAATGATACATAGACCACATTAATTATTAAAATAATCGCCACCATCACCAAGCCATTTTCCAACAATCTAAACCCTCCTTTACTACTCCCGTTCAATATCGCAAAAGAACATTGACTTCTAATTTTACTAAACTTATTTCTGTTTGCGAAGGGTTGGCAGGAGAAAGGCTCATGGTAATTTTTCACTTTATTTAGTATATCCTACTGCGAGTGAAAAACTTAAGAAGGAAAGTTTAAAAATAAATGAATCCGGTTTTTATAACCAGCCTTTTAAACAATTCATTTTCTATACCTTTCAAGTGGAAAATTTACAAGTAACTTTTATTTCTTGCTGTCCATTCAAACAGCTGGTTTCTTATCATTATTGTTGAACATATAATTTTGTGATTTATCAATGACTTTTTTGGTTTTATCAATGACTTTTTACTGTTTATCAATCGATTTGCTGATTAATCAATGGATTTTTAGAATATATCAACAAATTTTTAAATTTATCAACGAATTTTGCTAATTCATCTATATTTTGATTTACGGGTAATCATCATGTTTAGAAATTAATCATTTTCTTACAAAAAAACAACCTAGGATTCAATACCCTAGGTTGTTTTGCTTTGCCTGGCAACGTCCTACTCTCGCAGGGGGAGAGCCCCCAACTACCATCGGCGCTGAGAAGCTTAACTTCCGTGTTCGGGATGGGAACGGGTGTGACCTTCTCGCCAT